>NWQT01000025.1 GCA_002798295.1 Lysobacteraceae bacterium NML07-0707
TGGTTTCAAAGCCTGATTCTCCTGACATGTAGCTTTGCACTACACGCAGTTTGAAGGCCTCACTGTACTTCGCCATGAAAAACACCCCAAAGGTTGGATCGGCGTCCAACTTTTGGGGTGCAGTTCATTGGTGCCCGGCGTTTTTGTTGGTGGGGACAAGTATCAGGGGGTGTATTCATGCCGGCTGCAAATTGGCATAGGCCAGCACCAGCCATTTGCTGCCAGCCTCGTCAAAATTGACTTGCACGCGGGCATGGGCGCCATGACCCTCGATATCGGTGACGGTGCCGGTGCCAAAGGTGTTGTGGCGCACACAGTCGCCAAGTGAAATGCCGGAGGCGCTGGGCGCAAGCGAGGCGTGTCCCCTGTTGGACAGGCGCTCGGGCAATGCGCGTGCAGTGCGCACTTTCGGGCGCACTTCGTGAATCAGGCTGGCCGGGATTTCGCGCAGGAAGCGCGAGGGCAGGCCAATCAGGTCCTGACCATGCAGGCGGCGGCTTTCGGCGTGTGAGAGCACCAGTTTTTCGCGGGCGCGGGTGATGCCGACATAAGCCAACCGTCGTTCTTCTTCCAGTCGCCCGGCCTCTTCCACGCTGCGCGCATTGGGGAACAGGCCTTCTTCCAGCCCCACCAGAAACACCAGCGGAAATTCCAGCCCCTTGGCGCTGTGCAGGGTCATCAGCTGCACGCCTTCATCGCCCGCATCGGCCTGGCCTTCGCCGGCTTCCAGCGCGGCATAGGCGAGAAACTCCACCAGCTCGGAAAGCGCCATCGCCCCGGTATCGTCGCCGCGCACAAAGCGCGAGGCCACGCTGATGAGTTCGTCCAGGTTGTCCACACGAGAATCAAGGCTGTTACGCGATTCTTTTTCATAATGGGCGCGCAGCCCCGAGCGCATCAGCACATGGTCGATTTTGTCCTGCAAGGACAGTTCAGCGACTTCCTGCTGCAGCAGCGCAATGAGCTCAAGAAAGCCTTTGAGCGCATTCTTGGCGCGGGTAGTGAGCGGGCTGTCATGGATGGCCAGTTCTGCCGCCTGCCACAGCGGGATGCCGGCACCGCGGGCGATGCGGCGCACTTCATCCAGGGTGCGCTCGCCAATGCCGCGCGCGGGCGTGTTGACCGCGCGCTCGAAGGCGGCATCGTCCACGCGCGAAGCAATCAGGCGCAGATAGGCCAGCGTGTCCTTGATTTCCATGCGCTCGAAAAAGCGCATGCCGCCATACACGCGATAGGGGATTTGCTCGGCCAGCAGGGTTTCTTCAAACATCCGCGACTGCGCATTGCTGCGGTAGAGAATGGCCGCATCGCCCCAGCTGCCGCCCTGCAGCACCCATTGGCGGATGCGCTCAATCACATAGCGCGCTTCGTCGATTTCGTTATAGGCCGCATACATATCCAGCGGCTCGCCCTCGCCCGAATCGGTCCACAGGTTTTTGCCCAGCCGCTCGGGATTGTGGGCAATCACCGCATTGGCGGCGTTGAGGATATTGGCGCTGGAGCGGTAGTTCTGCTCCAGGCGAATGGTGCTGACATCGGCAAAATCGCGCAGAAAATGCTGCACGTTTTCCACCTTGGCGCCGCGCCAGCCATAGATGGCCTGGTCGTCGTCGCCGACCGCGAACACATGGCCGCTGTCTCCGGCCAAGAGCCGCACAAAGGCGTACTGGATGGCGTTGCTGTCCTGAAACTCGTCAATCAAAAGCTCGGAAAAGCGCCTGCGGTAATGCGCCAGCAACACTGGCGTATCGCGCAACAGCTCCAGCGCGCGCAGCAGGATTTCGGCAAAGTCCACCAGCCCCGCGTTGTCACAGCGCTCTTGATAGGCCTCATAGACCTTCAGCCGGACATGCGCCCATTCGTCGGCAGGATTGGGCTGGATATGCTGCGGGCGGCGGCCTTCGTCCTTTTGCGCATTGATCCACCACATGATTTGCTTGGGCGGGAAGCGGCCTTCGTCAAATTCCAGCTGCTGCACCACGCGCTTGATAAGCCGCAATTGGTCATCGCTGTCAAGAATCTGGAAGCCCTCCGGCAGCCTGGCCTCTTGCCAATGCAGCCGCAGCAGGCGATGGGCGATGCTGTGAAAGGTGCCAATCCACATGCCGCGCGCGCCGCCCTGCAACAGACTGGCCGCACGCTGGCGCATCTCGCCTGCGGCCTTGTTGGTAAAGGTCACCGCCAGAATGCCGTGTGCAGGTACGCCGTGCACTTCGTTCAGCCAGGCGATGCGATGGGTCAGCACCCGGGTCTTGCCCGAGCCGGCACCGGCCAGCACCAGCACATGCCCCGGCGGCGCAGTGACCGCCTCGCGCTGCGCCGGGTTCAAATCATCAATCAGGTGAGAAACATCCATCGGCGCATTTTACGCGCCTGCTTCACGCCACTCATCAATGTTTGCTGCTGGCCGACATCATCAGTTTGTCGGTCCAGGCGATGCCGATGGCTGAGAGGATGAACACGCAGTGGATGATGGTTTGCCACAGCACACCTTGTGCGGTGTAGGGGGAGCCTTCTGCGCCGAGGTTACCGATGGCGATGAAGGTTTTCAGAAGGTGAATCGAGGAAATGCCGATGATGGCCATGGCCAGCTTGACCTTCAATACGCTGGCATTGACGTGGCTGAGCCATTCCGGCTGGTCGGGATGGCCTTCCAGCCGCAGGCGCGAAACGAAGGTTTCGTAGCCGCCGACAATCACCATCACCAGCAGGTTGGAAATCATCACCACGTCAATCAGCCCCAACACCATCAGCATGATTTGCAGCTCGTTCCATTCGGTGGCGTGGGTGATGAGGTGCCACAGCTCCTTCATGAACAGGAACACATACACCGCCTGGGCGACAATCAGGCCCAGATACAGCGGCAGCTGCAACCAGCGCGAGGCAAAAATCAGGCGCGGCAGAAAGGCCATGGGTTCATATTTATAGGGTTGGTCGTGCTTGGACATGGGGATATGGGTAAGATTGAAGGCGTGCAAGGTTAGCGGCTGCCGGGTGAATGTCAAAGCGCGCCAGGAGACTGTGATAAAACACGTCTCGATGGCATTCGGCAGGGCAGACGCTGTGGACAAGACAAGGATTGCAGCCTGGTGGGTGGCGTTGTCGGTCAATGCGTTCTTTGTTTGCTATCTGCTGACCGCGCAGCGTCAGGCATGGGTGTCGGCTGAACCCGTGCCATTGCAAAGCCGGGTGCAGTTGTCCTTCATCCCGAAGCCCAAGCCGGAATTGGCGCCCGAGCCTGTACAAAATATCCTGCGGCCACAGCCAGGAACACGGCAGATGCCGCAACAAAAAGCTGTGCCAGCGCCCTTGAGGGCGGTGGCAGATACGGAGCAAACCCCGGCAATCCGGGTAACCGACAGGCCGGATGACTGGTTTGTGGCGGGCGCATCGCCAGCGCAGTCAATAGCGCGTCCGGGTGAGGATTTTGTGCGTGACCCCTTGCAGCGCCAGCCGGCGCGGATGGAAGCCACACGTGCCCGCATGCGGCTGGCGTTTCGCGATAGCTCCTTGGGCGGCAGGTTGCAAAGCTTGAGTCAGGCTGGCATCTGCAAAGAGTTGCGGGCGCAGTTGGGCAGCAATCCGGCCAGTGCATCGGCCATCCTTGCCAGCATGCGGCGGCATGGCTGCATCAAGGCGGGTGATTAAGCCCGGAGCAGGCAACTCCGGGCGGGGCAGGCTTTAGCGGGCTGCTTCTACCTTGTACTGTGCCGGTGGCTCGGCGCCGAGCAGATGGCGGACAAAGTAATCCCAGCGCCGGCGCATCACGTACATGCCGACATCGCCCGTGCCAAAGCCGTGGCGGGCATGGGGTAGCAACAACAGGTCGAAATCCTTGTTGGCGCGGGTCAGGGCATCGACCACCAGCAGCGTGTTTTGCACCGGCACATTGTCATCCATCATGCCGTGAATCAGGAACAATTTGCCCTTGAGGTGTTCGGCATAATGGGCATTGTCCTGGCCGCTGTAATTGCTGCTGCCGTCGGGGTTTTTCACCATCAGGCCGTGATAGCGCTCGGCCCAGTCGTCCTCGTAGCTGAGGTTATTGTGATTGCCCGCCTGCGAGACGCCGACCTTGAAGAACTCCGGGTAGCGGAACATCGCCGTGGCGGTGGCATTGCCGCCACCGGAGTGCCCCCAGATACCAGCGCGGTCAAGGTCAATCCAGGCATGGCGCGCAGCCAGTTGCTGCATGCCAGCCACCTGGTCGGGCAGGGTGTTGTCAATCATGTTGCCGTAATAGGCATCCTGGAATGCCTTGCTGCGGCCGGGGGTGCCCATACCGTCCATCGCCACCACGATAAAGCCCAGCTCGGCCAGTGATTGATGGTCGCCATGCGCGGCGGCAAAGCCACGGGTGCGGATTGAGCCGACCTGCGGGCCGGGATAGATGTAGTTGACGATGGGGTATTTCTTGCTGGCATCAAAATGCGAGGGTTTCCACAGCATGCCGTGGATGTCGGTTGTGCCATCGCGCCCTTTGACCACGAATTTTTCCGGTGCGCGCCAGCCGGCGGCTTCAAGGCGCTGGGTATTGGCGCGCGCCAGCTCGTGGACTTGCTCGCCATCGCCCATGCGCCGCAGCACCGTCACCGGCGCTTGGCTGGTGCTGGAATGGGTATCGACAAAGAACGCGCCATCTTTGGAAATGCTGACGCGGTGGTCGGCATCTTCCGGGGTCAAGAGTTGCACCTGCCCGCCATCAAGGCTGGCGCGGTACAGATGCTTCAAGTATGGGTCGCGCCCGGCTTCGCGCCCCTGGCCGTAGAACCAGACCGTGCGGCTTGCGCTATCCAGATGCAGCACCTCGCGCACATTCCAGGCGCCCTCGGTGACGGCATGTTTTTGCTTGCCGGTCGCCAGGTCATGCAAATAGAGATGCCCCCAGTCGGACTTCTGCGTCCACCACAGGAACTCGCCCGATTCGGGCAGGTAACGCCAGTTGACCACGCCGCCGATACCGCTTTCAAACTGGGTCTTGACCGTTTCCAGAAAAACATCGCGCACCTGGCCGGTGGCGGCATCGGCGATGCGCAGGGTGGCGCTCTTGTGGCCGCGGTCGGTGCTGACAAAGGCCAGGGTCTTGCCGTCGGCGGCCCATTGCACATCCTCCCAGCCGCCATCGCAGCTGATGTGGTCGCAGCTGGTGGAGCGGTGGAAATCCGGCGGCATTTGCAGCGGCACTAGCCGTGGTGCGTCGCCGGAGAGGTCAATCACCACGCGCTCGATCATGAACACATGCGTATCGCCGACAAACGGATAGCGCCATTGCTGCACTTCCGGCGCGCCGGGCTGGGTGCCGACCATGGTCATCTGCCTGACCTTGCGGCCATCGTGGCGGAAAGTGGCGATGCGGCGCGAATCCGGCGACCACAGCACGATGGGGCGATCGCTATGCACCCAACCGGCATTGTCGGTGGCATAGCCATAGTCCTGCTCGCCATCGTGGGTTAGCCGGGTTTCCCGGCCGGTTTTGATCTCGCGCAGCCACAGATTGTGCTCGCGGATAAAGACTTCGCGCTGGCCGTCAGGCGACTTCACTGCAGGCGCCGTGGCGCTGCGATTTTCGGACGGCTGTTTGCGGCAGTCCTTGAAGTCGAAACTGCAACGGTAGTTTTCACCCTCATAGCCAAAAGCGATATGCGTGGCGTCCAGCTGCGGGTTTTGCATGCGTAAGAACAGGTCTTGCGAGACGGTCTTGCCATGCACGCGGCTCAAACTTTGTGCTGCCGCCTCATGCTTGGCAAAACGCAGGTTTACCTGCTGGTTGCGGGCGATATCCCACAACATCGGGCGCGAAATTCCGTGATTCATCTCCAGCCAGAACAAGCGGCCATCGGCCTGCCAGGTGAGGTTTTTCACCTCGCCATCAAGCAGCGGGTTCAGGCGATGCGCCAGCAGGCTTTCGGCGCGGGCGTAGTCTTCGCTAGTCAGTTGCTCGGGCGCGTGCGCGGTTTGGGCATGGCTCATGACAGGGGAGAGGCAGGCAGCAAGAAAGACGGCAAGGGCAGTGAACTTGGGCACGGCTGTGTTCTCGAAAGGCAAGCCGTGGATGCTAGCTTGTATGGCGTATAAGGTCATCTGTCTGGCTCTGCCTGCAAAACGAGTATTGCAGGTCATTCCAGTCGAGGTGCTGATACTGGTTGTGCATGAGTCGACAATCGCTGCTATTCAAAAGGGTTTTCTTCAACCAGTTGTCCGTGGAAACTGTGCCCCCGACGCACTTGCGTGTGCAAGTGCCAGTTTCTGCAATGACAGCCATCCCATGAAAAAAATCCCCGGCAAGTACAGCGGTATCGTTTTCACCTTTTATGCCACGGCGCTGATGGCCTTCATCATGAGCGCGTTTTTGGTGGCGTTTAATACCGGCATCGACAGTGGCTGGCCGTTGCGCACCTTGCGTGCCTATGCGCTGGCCTGGCCACTGGCATTTGTGAGCTTGCTCAGCATCCGGCCGCTGGTGCTGAAGCTGGTGAGCTGGACAACGCAAGCCTGAATCTGTGTTGACCGTCCCGGGTGAAGCAATGCACTTATGCGCGGGAATCGGTGCAGCTTGCCAGCAACCACTGCCGCAAGGCGCTGTAGTCGTTGGCAAGTGACTCGCCTTGCGCCGGGCGTGCTAGCGACCTGGCCAGTGCCGCGGGCAGCGGGATGGTATGCCCGGTCAGGGGCTCGACGATGCTTTCAAACTTGGCCGGATGCGCGGTGGCAACGACCGCCCAGGGACGGTTATCGCCTGCCTTGCGCAGTGTACGCAGGGCTGCCAGGCCGCAGGCGGTATGCGGGCAGGGGGTGATGCCGTGGTGTGTGGGGGCGGCGGCAATTTCTGCGCGGATGGTGGCGTCATCGCTGCTGCTGGCGCTGATGGCGCTGCGCAGCTCGGCATCACTGTCATGCCAGTAGCGCAGCCGCTCGAAGTTGCTGGGCGCGCCCACATCCATGGCATTGGCCAGGGTGGCGCGGGTGGCCTGCGCGGCGTAATCATGTCCCTGAAAAAAACGTGGCAGGGTGTCGTTGGCATTGCAGGCCAGGTGAATATCGCCGACCGGCAGCCCCATTTGGCGGGCCAGGAACGCGGCGCTGGCATTGCCCAGGTTGCCGGTGGGAATGATGAAGTTGAGCCTTTGGCCGTGCTCGGCAAAAAATATGCAGGCGCTATGGCCGTAATAGGCGATTTGCGGCAGCAGGCGGCCAAGGCTGATGCTGTTGGCCGAGCCCAGTGGCAGGCGCGCGCGCAGTTCGTTGTCTGACAGGGCGGTTTTGGCAAGCCGCTGGCAGTCGTCGAAACTGCCGGCAATGCGCAAGGTGTGGATATTCTCGCCCCAGCATTCCAGTCCATGCGCCTGACGCGGAGAAACGCGACCTTGCGGGTAGAGAATCACCACGCGAAAGCCTGCACGGCGATGGAAAGCGGCGGCGACAGCCGCGCCGGTATCACCGGAAGTGGCCACCATGATGGTGCGGGTGGGGGCAGTGTTGTCGCGCAATGCGGCAAGCGAGGCAGCCAGAAAGCGCGCGGCATAATCTTTGAAGGCGGCCGTGGAGCCGTGGAACAGTTCCAGCAAAAAATCACCCTCGCCACGCATATGGCGCAGTGGTGCGGCAAAGTTGAAAGCCTCGGTACAAAGCTGCGGCAGGCGCTCGCAAAGGCGTGAGGCGGTAAAAAACGGCGACAAAATCGCCGTGGCCGCGCTGGCAAGGTCAGGCCAGCATGCAGCCTTGGCAAGCTGCGGGATGTGCATCGGCACATACAGGCCGCCATCGGGCGCAAGACCGGCTTCAAGGGCAAGGTCGATATCGGTCACGGGGCTTTGCCCGCGTGTGCTGGCATAGCGCATTCCATCATCTCCGCACGGTGGCCGCTGGCAGGATACAGGCGGCAAGGCGTCTTTGCGCAAGCCTTAAAATGACGCGCCCTATCCCTGGAGCCCTGCCATGCGTGCGTTACTGCTGTTGTTTGCCCTGTCGCTGCCGTTTGCCGATGCCTGGGCGGGCGATTCGAGCTGCCGGGTTTGGGAAGACCGCAATGGGAACCAGCGTCAGGATGCCGGTGAGCCGGGGCTGGCCGGGGTGCGGCTTTACGATGGTCGTCAGTTGTTGCTGACGGCGGCTGACGGCCGTTATCGCTTGCCGGAGGATTCGGCGCACGATGTCCTGCTGCTCATCAAGCCGGCCACGCATGCACTGCCGCTGCGTACCGATGGCCTGCCCGATAACTGGCATGCCGGGCGCGGCTGCCGGGATTTTGCCCTGCTGCCAAATCCGCATCGCGATGCGCGCGCGTTTGAGGTGTTGCTGTTTGCCGACAGCCAGACCGAAGACGCCACCGAGCTGGATTATTTCCGCCGCGATATCATCGAGCCGCTGATTGGCAAGACCCGCGCCCGATTTGGTGTCACCCTGGGGGATTTGGTGGATGACAATCTGGCGCTGTATCCGCAGCTCAAGGCGCAGATGGCGCGGCTGGCAACGCCCTGGCTGCATATCCCCGGCAATCATGATCTGGATTTCGATGCCGCGCACGATGCCGGTTCACTGGCGAGCTATCACCGTTACTTTGGCGCCGATACCTTTGCCTGGGAAGAGCCGGGGCTGGTGTTCATCGGTCTGGATGATGTGATTTACCAGCCGGGACAGTCGCCGCGTTATGTGGGCGGTCTGCGCGAGGATCAGTTCGCCTTTCTGGAAGCCTATTTGCCGAGCGTGTTGCGTGATGCACTGCTGGTACTGGGCGTGCATATCCCGCTGTTCGACAAGGAAGCGGGCGTGGAGACATTCCGCGCGGCCGACCGCCAGCGGTTGTTTGCGCTGTTGCGCGATTTTCCGCATGTGCTGGTTTTGAGCGGCCATCATCACACTCTCGGCCATCACTGGCATGGCGCCGACAGCGGCTGGCAGGGTGCGCAACCTTTGCATGAATTCAATGTCGGCGCGGCCTGTGGCGCGTTCTGGTCGGGTGCGCCCAATGCCGCCGGGATTCCCGATGCCACCATGGCCGATGGCACGCCCAATGGTCATGCCCGGCTGCATGTGGCGGGCGATGGCGGCTATCGGCTTGCCTGGCATCCGGCCAAGCGCGACGGCAAGGATGCCGCATTCACCGATGTCATGCGCCTGCATGCACCGAAGGTGCTGCGTCAGGGCGCGTATCCGGCCTGGGGCGTGTATGCCAATGTGTTCATCGCCCGGCCTGATGCCGAGGTCGAATACCGTATTGATGGCGGCGCATGGCGGCCGATGCAGCGCTTTCTCGGCTCCGACCCCTGGCTTGCGGCAGAAAATGCCCGTGATGATGGAAGCGACACGCTGCGCGGCTATGACCGCTCACCCGAGGCACGCACTTCAACGCATTTGTGGCGCGCGCCCTTGGATACCCGACTGCCGGCAGGCCGCCATCGGGTGGAAGTGCGCGCACGCGATGCGCATGGGCAGTGGCAACAGGCACAGATTGATTACCGGCTGGACGCGGCCAGCCGCTGAAGCTGGCGGATGTTGCGCTTCAGCCCAGCAGCTCGGCACGCGGGCCATTGACCGGGCCGATATGCGCATCTGAATCGAAGCCGGCTGCGGCAAAGGCGGCCTGCATCGCGGAAGCGGCCTGATGGGCACGCCCGGCATCATCAAACCAGGCAAACACGCTGGGGCCGGCACCGGAGATGCTGGCGCCCAGCGCATCGTGTGCAAGGGCGGCGGCCTTGACCTCGGCAAAACCGGGAATCAGCGGCGCACGGCGTGGCTCCACCAGGATGTCCTTCAGGCCTGCGGCAATCAGCGCGCGCTCGCCCTGGGCCAGCCCGATCAAAAACAACCCCAGATGGGCGCAATGCTGCACCACTTGTGGCAATGGGTAGGGTTCGGCCAGCACCGCGCGGGCGCGGCGGGTTTCCAGAATCTGCGCCGGATGCACCACCACCGCATGCAGCCAATCCGGGGCGGATAGCCGAATCATCTGTGTGGGCGTGCACATCACCACCCCGCCCAGCAGCATCGGTGCGACGTTATCGCCCTGGCGGCTGCCACTGGCGACCGACTCGCCGTCGAGCGCGCAGGCATACAGTGCGTGCCGGTCCAGTGGCGTCGGCAGCAAGGCATTGGCGGCAATGAGTGCCGCCACGCAGGAGGCTGCCGAGCCGCCGAGGCCGGAGCCCAGCGGGATGCCTTTTTGCAGCCGCAGCTCGAAGCCAAAATCAATCCTGGTCTGCGCCCGCAGCGCGATCAGCGCCTGTCCGGCGGTATTGCGCGCAGCCTCCAGCGGAATTTGGCAAACACCCGGCAGCTCGCCATCAATCGAGGCAATGCGTACTTCAGGGCTCTCAATCCGGCGCACATGGGCGATATCGCCAATGCCTGTCACGGTATGCCCCAAAAGGTCGAAGCCCACGCCGATATTGCCGACGCTGGCGGGTGAGAAGGCCGAGGCTTCAAGCGGATGGACAGACATTGGGGACGGGCTCGATGGAAGGGCGCGCGCCGTTGCAGGCGCCAGGGTGAGCCATTATCGGCGCATATGCGGTTGCCGGTGCATATCGCAGTACCGGGGTTTGATGAAAAAAACATGGCAAGGTACTACCATGCGCCAAGAAGCAGGGGTACCGGCGTGCCGGTTGAGACAGTCCCTTTGAACCTGATGTGGTTGATACCACCGTAGGGAGCTTGCACCGGCCACCGGGTCGAGCCTGCCGTATACCTGCTTCGTTCCGCCACTTTCTAAGGACGAAGTTCGATGAATGCCATCCCCAGCCAACTCATCCAGCAGACCGAAGCGCTGTCTGCCGAGGTCACCCAGCCCATTCCCGGCTCGAAGAAAATCCATGTCGAAGGCTCGCGCCCGGATATTCGCGTGCCGATGCGCGAAATCGCGCTGACCCGCACGCCGACCTTGTTTGGCGGCGAAGAAAACGCGCCGGTCACGGTCTATGACACTTCCGGGCCGTATTCCGACCCAGAGGCCAATATCGACCTCGCCCAAGGTCTTGCGCCATTGCGCGCCGCCTGGATTGCCGAGCGTGGTGACAGCGAGCCACTTGCCGGCATCACCTCGGATTTTGGCCGCGCCCGCGAGCACGACCCCAAACTCGCCCATGTGCGCTTTCCCAACCGCCCCAGGCCGCGTCGTGCGCTGAGTGGCGCCAATATCACGCAGATGCACTATGCCCGGCGCGGCATCATCACCCCGGAGATGGAGTTCGTCGCCATCCGCGAGAACCAGCGGCTCGAAGCGGTGCGTGAGGCGCATCTTTTGAACCAGCATCCGGGGCATGATTTTGGCGCCAATATCCAGCGCATCATCACCCCGGAATTCGTGCGCGATGAAATCGCCCGGGGACGCGCCATCCTGCCCAACAACATCAACCATCCCGAAAGCGAGCCGATGATTATCGGCCGCAATTTCCTCACCAAAATCAATGCCAATATCGGCAATAGCGCGGTCAGTTCCGGCATTGCCGAAGAAGTGGAAAAACTGGTCTGGGCGATTCGCTGGGGCGCAGATACGGTGATGGACCTGTCCACCGGCAAGCATATCCACGAAACCCGCGAATGGATTTTGCGCAACTCGCCGGTGCCGATCGGCACCGTGCCGATCTATCAGGCGCTGGAAAAGGTCGATGGCCGCGCCGAGGAACTGACCTGGGAAATCTTCCGCGACACCCTGATCGAGCAGGCCGAGCAGGGCGTGGACTATTTCACCATCCACGCCGGGGTGCTGCTGCGCTATGTGCCGCTGACCGCCAAGCGCGTCACCGGCATCGTCAGCCGGGGTGGCTCGATTCTCGCCAAATGGTGTCTGGCGCATCACAAGGAAAACTTCCTCTATACCCATTTCGAGGAAATCTGCGAGATCATGAAGGCCTACGACGTGGCGTTTTCGCTGGGCGATGGCCTGCGCCCGGGTTCACTGGCCGATGCCAATGACGCGGCGCAGTTCGGCGAGCTGGAAACGCTCGGCGAGCTGACCCAAATCGCCTGGAAGCACGATGTGCAGACCATGATTGAAGGCCCCGGCCATGTGCCGATGCAGCTCATCAAGGAAAACATGGACAAGCAGCTGCGCGAGTGTGGTGAGGCGCCGTTCTACACCCTGGGGCCATTGACCACCGATATCGCGCCGGGCTATGACCATATCACCAGTGCCATTGGTGCGGCGATGATTGGCTGGTACGGCACGGCGATGCTCTGCTATGTCACCCCGAAAGAACACCTGGGGCTGCCCAACCGCCAGGACGTGCGCGAGGGCATCATGGCCTACAAGATTGCCGCCCATGCCGCCGACTTGGCCAAAGGCCATCCCGGTGCGCAGGTGCGTGACAATGCACTCAGCAAGGCGCGCTTTGAGTTCCGCTGGCAGGATCAGTTCCATCTGGGGCTCGACCCGGAACGGGCGATGGAATATCACGATGAAACCATGCCCAAGGAAGCGCACAAGCAGGCGCATTTCTGCTCAATGTGCGGCCCGCACTTCTGTTCGATGAAGATCACCCAGGACGTGCGCGACTACGCCGCCGAGCATGGCATCAGCGAAGAAGAAGCCCTGAAGGCCGGGATGGCGGAGAAATCCAGCCAATTCCGCGAACAGGGCGCCGAGGTCTATCACATCAAATAAACCGCACTGAATATGCGGCAACGGGCTGCCGTGCTGGCAGCCCGGTTCAGGCGCTTGCGCATGGTTGCTGCTTTACACTGCAAGAACCACTGTTGATGGGGTGTCTTATGAAGATTCGCTCACTATTTTCTTTGCGCAAACTGTTGGTCGCGGCCGGTTTGTTGTTGCTACTGGCGGGCTGTGCCACCGGGCCGCATGTGCGTACCGATTACGACCCCGGGGCGAATTTTGGCCAGTACAAAACCTGGGGCTGGTATTCACCCATTGCCATGGAACAGTCCGGCTATTCCAGCTGGATCAGCGAACGCATCAAAGCCAATGTCCAGCGTGAAATGGACGCCCGGGGCTATCGCTATGTGGAAAGCGCGCCTGACCTGATGGTCAATTTCCAGGGCGCGGTACAGGAGCGTCGCGATGTTTACACCACGCCACGCATGGATTTCCAATACTTCTGGAGCTATCGCGCGCGTGCCTATGTGGCGTTCCCGATTTGGTATGACGAAGCGCATATCAGCCGCTATACCGAAGGCACGCTGACCGTGGATCTGGTCGATGCCAAGCACAACCGCATGGTATGGACGGGCGATGCCATCGGTCGGGTGGTAAGCCGCAAGCCGGAAGAGCGCGCCGCCGATATTGATACCGCCATTGCCGCGATTTTTGCCAAATACCCGTACCGGGCAGGCGATGCGCAGCCGATGGCATTGCCCAAGCGCTGATTCTTCACAGACCCGGGGCACAAAAAACGCCCCGTATTTGAACTGCACCCCAAAAGTTGGACGCCCATCCAACCTTTGGGGTGTTTTTCATGGCGGAGTGCAGTGGGGCATTCAAGCTGAGCAAGTCGCAGCCGCAACCTGTTACCCTGCGTGTAGTCGCAGGTTTTGGTCGGAGCCTCAAGAGAGACTGCAACTGCGCTTACGCTTGTGCAGCGTGACAAGCCGGAAGGCGCTGTAGTGGAACCGCCAAAAAAAACGCCCCGCAATGCGGGGCGTTTTCGTGGAAGATCACTTGATCTTGCCTTCCTTGTAGATCACGTGCTTGCGCACGACCGGATCGTATTTCTTCATTTCCATCTTGCCGGGGGTGTTCTTCTTGTTCTTGTCGGTGGTGTAGAAGTGACCCGTTCCTTCCGAGGAAATCAGGCGGATTTTGTCGCGCTTGGAGGGCATGGTAGGGACTCCTTAGATTTTTTCGCCACGGGCACGCAGGTCGGCGAGCACGGCGTCGATGCCGTTCTTGTCGATGGTGCGCAGAGCCTTGGTGGAAACACGCAGCTTCACCCAACGGTTTTCAGAAGCCACCCAAAAGCGGCGTTCGTGAAGATTGGGCATGAAGCGGCGACGGGTTTTGTTCATCGCGTGCGAGACGTTGTTACCGGTCGTCGTACGCTTGCCGGTGACTTGGCATTGACGGGGCATGATGCACCTCTGGTGTCAGTGGATGTCTCCCATAGCCCGGAAGACGGCGGCCCCGGCGGAAATCCGCCGCGCGATACGGGCAACACCTGCGACCCAAATCGCGCTTTGGGTACAGACTGCCGCAAACGGCAGCCGCAGAAAGAGCCGGGCATTATGCCCGATTGCAAGCCGGCGGGCAAGCATGGGCAGGGGCGATGGAGGGACGGCTGCCGACATGGCACACTGTGGCAGTGTGCCATGTCGATGGAGATACAGTGTTGCTGGGGTGGCAAGTGCAGGTCTGCACTGCACGCAGGGTGCGAGGCACAAGTGCGGGGCAGGCAGTAATCAGGGTGGATAGGGGGTCAGGCGTGAGCGGCAGCTTGCAGGGCTTCGCTCGCCCATTGGTTGATGCTTTTCCCAGCGGCTTTTGCCGCAATCGTAACGGCACGGTGAAGTTCGGGCTGTACGCGCAAATTCAGTGCGCCGCTAAGTTTTGCCAATGGCTCAATGCCGCGCTTCGCACAGGCTTCAAGATAGACGCGCAGCGAAATAGCGCCCTCGCGCTGCAAGCCTTCAACATCGGTTGCGTAAAAATCTGCGCCGCCGGAAAGCCCGGTGAACTCGCCGCGAAACATGCCGATGTCCGGGTCAAATTGGATAACGGCGCGGTGGCCGTTGATGGTCATGATGTTGTTCATGGTGTAACTCCGTTGGACTCAAGCCATTGTCGAACGCTGCAAACTGCGCCCTTGTCCGTATCAGGTGAAGGATGCGGGCGATGAAAAATACGCACTTCGCCACCCCATTCAATCGTTACGCGCGAACCTTCGGCTTCCTCAATGGTTGCGCCAAGGCTTGCAAGCAGCGATTCGATGTCACGCCACTTGATGTTGCCGCTTACAGGGCGGGCAAATATCACGGCAATCAGTTTTCCGTGTTTGCGTTTCATGCTGTGATTGTAGCAAAAAACACTACCAATTCAGGTGTTTTCAGGCGGGTCGTGGGCTGGGTGCTTGCCGGAATCGCTGCGGTGGTGTCGAGTGGCTGCATGGTGGCGGGCTTTGATGCCGCGGCGCCGCATAGCCGCGCTGCGGATGCGCATTGCGATCAGCGCCTGCAAGGCTTGTGGGGCAATGCCAAGGATGCGCAGGAATTCATCGGCATCAACCCGCAGTGCGAGCTGTATCTGGGCACGGATTTGGGGCCGATTGAGCCAGCAATCCCCTTGCGCACTGGCGATTGGCCGCTGCCCGGGCGCGATTACCGGCTGGCCTGGGTGCCTTACCTGCCATTATTGAAGAGCTACGCCGTGGGTGTTTCGGACATCCAGCTACGCAAAGAACAAGGTGCCTGGAGCGAAATGCCCACTTATACCCCGCCGCCACGCTATGCCGGCGATGTGGTGCTGTTCTGCTATCGCCTCAACGACAAGCAAGACCGGCTCAAGGTTGCGCCGGTGGGCTGGGAGGGCAGGATGCAGTTGAGCAGCGAGGTGGAAAAAAAGCGCCTGCCGGGGGAGGTGCATCTGGGCAGCGCCGACACGATTTTGCCCGCAGGCTATGTGCATGTCGGCACTGGCCTTGCCGACATGCCGCAGCGCCTGCGCGCCGGGTTGTGTGATTTCTCCGGCGAATACGCCAAGGAATTTCAGTTGGTCAGCAAATGATTGAAGGCGTGCGGGCAGTGTTGCTGCGCCGCACGCCGGTGACGTTCTTGCCGGAAATCATTGGCGGCGTTTTTCGCTGGCAATAAACGCGCGGATTTCTTCTTCCAGCAGCGGCAGGGGGATGGAGCCGGGGGCGAGGAGGGCGTCGTGGAAGCGGCGCACGTCGAACTGCTCGCCCAGTTCGGCTTCGGCTTCGCGGCGCAGGCGCATCATCACGATTTCGCCGAGCTTGTAGGACAGCGCCTGTCCCGGCCAGGAGATATAGCGATCCACTTCGGTGGTGACTTCATGCTCGGACAGCGCGGTGTTCTCGCGCAGGTAGGCCAGTGCCTGATCGCGGCTCCAGCCCTTGTGATGCACGCCGGTATCAATCACCAAACGGCAGGCGCGCCACATGGCATAGGTGAGGCGGCCAAAGTCCTCGTAAGGGGTTTCATAGATGCCCATTTCCTTGCCCAGCCATTCCGAATACAAGCCCCAGCCCTCGCCATAGGCGCTGATGTACTGCTTGCGGAAGGCGGGCGCTTCGCCCATCTCCATCACCAGCGAGCCTTGCAGGGCATGGCCGGGCGCGGCTTCGTGCAGGGTCAGCGCGGGCAGGTTGTACAGCGGCCGCGAAGGCAGGTCATAGGTATTGAGCCAGTAGGTGCTGGCACCGCCACGGCCGGCAGTCCAGAACGGTGCGATATCCGGCGGTACCTCGACGATGGTGAAGCGGTTGCGCGGCAGTTTGCCGATGATTTTGCCAAGCTGCCCGTCCACTCGTTTGGCAATCCAGGCGGCGCGGCTCAAAAGCTCCTGTGGGGTTTTGGCGTAGAACTGCGGGTCGCTGCGCAGGAAGGCGAGGAAATCCTGAAAGCGGGTTTGCGGCGAATGACCTTCAAAGCCCACTTGCTGGATGATGGCTTCCATCTCGGCGCGGATTTGCGCGACTTCCTTCAGTCCGATTTGGTGGATTTCCTCAGGCGGCATGTCCAGCGTGGTGTAGTGGCGGATTTGCTGGCGATACCAGTTGACGCCATCGGGCATGGCCTCGGCGGCCAGTGTGGTGCGCGCCTCGGGCATGTATTCGTTGCGGAAGAATACGAGCAGCTTGGCATAGGCGGGGATGACCGATGTCTCAAGCGCCTGCCGTGCCTCGCGGCGCAGCGCCTCTTGCTGCGAGGCCGGGATATTGCCGGGCATTTGCTTGAACGGGGCGTACAGCGCGGCCTCGGTGACATCCTTCAGCTCCGCCACCTGGGCGATGGACTTGTCGCGGCCATCGAGCGTGGCGCGCGGCACGGAAAAGCCGCGCGCAAGCCCGGCGCGCATATTGTCGATATGCTGGTCGAAGTAGCGCGGCACATCGTTCAGCATGGCGATATAGGCGCGGTACTCCGCCACGCTGCGTAACTGGCTTTGCCCCATGAAGCCCAGCCATGACCAGAACGAAGAATCGGCATTGAAGGGCATCTCAAAATCGCGAAAACGCACGCCAGCGGCCAGATCCTCGATTTGCGGGCGATACACCCGGTAATTGATGCGCTCGGCGTGAGAGAGCTTGGCCGGGTCGATGCCGTCCAGCTCGCGCAGCACCGACTCCCACATCTTCAGGCGGCGCGCCTGTGCCGCAGGCGAAACATCCGGCAGGCCGATGCGGCTTGTGTTGCTGTCTTCCTCGCCGGCATTGCCTTCCTGCTGCTGACGCCAGCCCCATTCGCGCTGATAGATGGCCTGAAAACGCGCGTCCTCACTGGCCTGCGTGCGGGCAACAGGCGTTTGTGCGTGGCTGGTGGCAGGGGAAACAAGCGTGGCAAGTGCCAGCGCCAGGGCAGAGGCAAGTGGAGTTTTCATGCGGGCTGGATAAAGACAACAAGCCCGCAGTGTAAATCAATGCCCGGCGCGGTCGCGCTTCCAGCCGCGGTGTTTGATGTCCAGCCACAGGCTGTAGCTGGCGGTGAAGGTGGGAAACAGGTTTTGCAGGATGCCCACCGAGTCGTTCTTGCCGAAGATGAAATAGCTGAGCGTCATCAGGCTGCCCAGGATGCTCATGTACCAGAACAGCCGTGGAATCACCGGCTTCTTGGCGCGGCGGCTGGCGATGAATTGCACCAGCCAGCGGCCGCCGAACATCAGCGCGCCTACCCAGCCGATGATTTTCCACGGGGTCATGTGGATGCCGGTCCAGGCCAGCCACTGAACCGGGGTATCCATGAAGGGGATCGGGTCGGTCATGACGGTGGCAGCTCTTCGGTGGCGGTGCGGCGGCTGCGGCTGATGAGCCAGGACACGCCCAGCAGGTCGCGCACGCCCACCAGGGCGCGGCCAAGATTGGTGTATTTGGACACGCCGCTGACGCGGTGACGGTGATTGACCGGCACGCTCAAGGTGCGCCAGCCAGCGCGTTGCATCAGCGCGGGCAGGTAGCGGTGCATATGGTCGAAATAGGGCAGGTCGAGAAACGCCGCGCGCTCCATTAGCTTGATGCCGCAGCCGGTATCCGGGGTGGCATCGCGCAGCATCCGTGCGCGGATGGCATTGGCCCAGCGCGAGGCCCAGCGTTTGCTGCCCGAGTCCTGGCGATTGACGCGCCAGCCCGCGAACAGCTTGGTATCGGCGCTGGCACGGTCACGCTCGGCCAGCAGTTTGCGGATGTCGGCCGGGTCGTTCTGGCCATCGCCATCGAGCGTTGCCACCCACGGTGCGCGCGCGGCCTTGATGCCGTTGCGCACCGCAGTGCTCTGGCCGCTGTTGGCAAGATGGCGAATCACGCGCAGCTCCGGCGTAGTGGCTTGCAGGGCCTGCAGCCGCGCCAGCGTGGCATCGCGCGAGAGGTCATCGACATAGACGATTTCAAATGCCACCACGCCACGCAGGGCGGCGAGGATTTCCGTCACCAGTGGGGCGATATTGTCTTCTTCGTTATGTACCGGCACCACGACGGAGAGTTCGGGCGTGGGATTCATGCGGCATCTCCAAAATAGTCGCGGCACCAGGCCACTACCGGCGGCAGGCCGGTTTCAATCGGGGTGGCGGGGGCAAAGCCGAAGGCGGTTTCGGCCTTGCGGGTATCGGCGCAGGTGGCCACCATGTCGCCGGGCTGCATCGGCTTGTGGATTTTCTCAGCCGCCCGGCCTGCGGCGCGCTCAATCACGGCGATGAAGTCTTCCAGCGCCACCGGGGTGTGATTGCCCAGGTTGAACACCTGATGCGGGGTATCGCCATCGGCGGGATGTGCAAGCGCGCCGAGGATGCCGGTGACGATATCGCTGATATGGGTAAAGTCGCGGCGCATCTGGCCGTGGTTGAACACTTCGATGGGGCGGCCTGCCAGTATCGCGCGCGAAAACAGCAGCGGCGCCATGTCCGGCCGTCCCCAGGGGCCATACACGGTGAAAAAGCGCAGGCCGGTGGCGGGCAGGCGGTAGAGCTGCGCATAGGTATGCGCCATCAGCTCGTTGGCGGCCTTGGTGGCGGCATACAGCGAGCGCGGCTGGTCGATGCGCTGATCTTCGGAAAACGGCGGCGTGGCCGAGTCGCCATACACCGACGAGGAGCTGGCATAGACAAGATGCGCCACGCCATGATGGCGGCAGGCCTCCAGCATGTTCACAAAGCCCGCCAGATTGCTGTCCACATAGGCATGCGGATTTTGCAGCGAATAGCGCACGCCGGCCTGTGCCGCCAGATGAATCACCTGCCTGGGGCTGACTTCCGCAAACAGCGCATTGAGGGCATCGCGGTCGCTGATGTCGAGCTTGCGGATGTCCACCTCCGGGCACAGCGCGGCAACACGGTCGCGTTTTAGTTGCGGGTCGTAGTAGTCGTTGTAATTGTCCAGCCCGACTACATCAAGGCCGCGCGCGGCCAGTGCCTGACAGACATGCGCGCCGATGAAGCCGGCCGCGCCAGTGACAAGGATGGGGGAGGCGGAAGCTGACATCGCGGCGCGGGGTTCAGGGGGTTTTGCGCAGCCGCTCCAGCACGCCATCGAGGGCGTCCAGCGAGCCGTAATGAATCACCAGCTTGCCACGCCCGCCCCGGCCATGCTGCACCGTGACCTTGCTGGCCAGGGTTTCGGACAGCTCGTTTTCCAGGGCGGCGATATCGGCCGAGGGCAGCGGCTTTTTGCGTTTTGACGGCGTACCAAGCTTGCCGGCGGCCAATTGCTGCACACGGTGCTCGACTTCGCGCACGCTCCAGCCTTCTGCGGCGGCCTGTTTGGCCAGTGCAATCGCCGCCTGCGGGGTCAGCGACAGCAGGGCGCGGGCATGACCCATTTCGATTTCGCGCTTTTGCACCAGGGCGCGGATTTCCGGCGGCAGCTCCAAAAGCCGCAGCAAATTGGAAACCGCAGCGCGCGAGCGCCCGACCGCTTCGGCTGCCTGCGCATGGGTCAGGTCGAACTCGTCAATCAGCCGTTGCAACGCCTCGGCTTCTTCCAGTGGGTTCAGGTCTTCGCGCTGGATGTTTTCAATCAGCGCCATCGCCACCACGGTGCGGTCATCCAGCTCGCGCACCACGGCGGGGATTTCAATCAGCCCGGCCAGTTGCGTGGCGCGCCAGCGGCGCTCACCGGCGACGATTTCATACTTGTCCTTGCCGATGCTGCGCACCACGATCGGCTGCACCACGCCCTGCACCTTGATGGACTCGGCCAGCTCTTGCAGCTTGACATCGTCCATGGTGCGGCGCGGCTGGTATTTGCCCGGCTGCAAATGCTTGACCGGCAGGCGCGTGAGTTTTTCGCCCGGCTGGGCCTCCACGTTTTCCAGCGTTTTGACGCCGCCGGGAATCAGCGTGTTGAGGCCGCGTCCCAGTGCCGGTTTCTTGCTCTTGCTGGCTGCTTTGGAATTGCTCATGGAACCTCTCAAGCCGCTTGTGCGGCAGTGCGTTCATGCTGCAAGCGCAGCACTTCTCCGGCCAAGCCCAGGTAAGCGATGCCGCCGCGCGAGCCGCGGTCATAGCCGATGATGCTGCGCCCGTGGCTGGGCGCTTCGGCCACGCGCACATTGCGCGGCACGATGGTATTGAACACCTTGTCGCCGAAATGCTGCTCCAGCTCGGCCGACACCGCATTGGCCAGGTTGTTGCGCACATCAAACATGGTGCGCAAAACGCCCTCGATTTCCAGTTGCGGGTTGAGCTTTTGCTTCAGCGCCTCGATGGTTTGCAACAGCGATGTCAGCCCTTCCAGCGCGTAATACTCGCACTGCATCGGCACCAGCACCGAATCGGCCGCAGTCAGGGCGTTCAGTGTCAGCAACGACAGCGCTGGCGGGCAGTCGATGATGATGAAGTCATAGTCGCCGCGTACCGCATCCAGCGCGCGCTTGAGGCGTTGCTCGCGGCCTTCCTCGTCCATCAGCGTGATTTCTGCTGCGGTGAGGTCGGTATTGCCCGGCATCAGGTCGTGACCTTCCTCGGTGGCGAAGATGGCATCGCGCGGCGCGACTTCTTCCAGCAGCACATCGCAAGTGGTATGCGCCACTTCATGTTTGTCCACGCCGCTGCCGGAGGTGGCATTGCCCTGCGAGTCCAGATCCACCAGCAGCACCCGCTTTGGGGTGGCCGCCAGTGCGGCAGCGAGGTTGACGGCGGTGGTGGTCTTGCCGACGCCGCCTTTCTGGTTGGCAACCGCGATGATTCGCGCCATGAATGCTATGTCCTGTGAGCCGGGGGAGTCGGTCATGCCGACGGAAGGACTGTGCATTATGCCTTGCCGTCCCCTGCGGCGGAAATCAGTCCGCAGTATCGCGGCGGGCAACCACCGCCAATTGCCGGCTGGCGGCCAGCCCCGGCACTTGCAGCGCATGCACCGCCTGCAACTGCCAGCCCGGTGGCAACTGCGCGGCTTCTTCGGCCACGGTTTCGGCTTTCATCGCCAGCAACACCCCGCCCGGCGCCAGCAAATGCCCGCCAAAGGCGATGATTTTGTCCAATGTCGCCAGCGCCCGCGCGGTGATGGCGGCATACTGCCCCGGCTCATCCAGCACCTCGGCGCGCGACTCGGCCACCCGCGCATTGGCAAGCCCCAAGGTGCGCACTGCCTGACGCAGAAAACGCGCCTTCTTGCCATTGGATTCCACCAGCGTCACCTGGGTGCCGGGACGGGCAATCGCCAGGGGAATGCCCGGCAGCCCGGGGCCGGTGCCCAGGTCAGCCAGCGCCGCATCCGGCACAAATGGCGCCATCGCCAGCGAATCGAGCAGGTGCTTGGTGACCATCTCGCGCGGATCGCGGATGGCCGTCAGGTTGTAAGTGCTGTTCCAGCGCATCAGCAGCGCCAGATAGGTCAAAAGCGGCGGCGCAAGCGCATCGGCATCGAGCTTCAGCTCGGCCAGTCCCTGGCGCAGCAGGGGTTCGATATCTGGGGGAAGGGAAGTCAGGTTCATGCATAAAAGTATGGCGTATTCGTGGCAGTGACCTGCCCCCTTTAGAGCCTGTTCGCGGTGTTGGCCCGCGCTACCATGCCCGCCCTACGCCACAAACCCCGCTATGGCGGGATTTTCTATACTTGACAATAAACCCTTATAGGGTGAAATTGGTGCATGGAAAAGTCCAGCGCCCATTACCACCTGCCCAGCATGCAAGCGGAAATCGCCAAGCGCGGCATCGCCACTTTTACCAAAGCGGCACGCTTGGGCGTGCTTGCAATGGGATTAACCGAGCAAGAAGCCTTGGCCGTGCTTGCCAGCCTGACGCGCCATAACCTGTACAAATCTATGACCACCTACAGCGACCCCACCATCTGGCAGGACGTGTACTACGCCCCTTGCCCCAATGGCAAAACGGCCTATATCAAACTGACGCAGGTCGCCGACAACATCGTCATCCAATTCAAGGAGAAATAATCATGAACACCGGCATTTGTGGCGAATGCGGCAGCACCGGCACCCTGGTCGCGTTTGCCGATGAAACCCACTTCATCGCCGATACCGCCCCAGTTCACGGGCTTTCCGGCAAGCGTTGCAGCGTGTGTGGCGAAGTGTATTTTGACGAGGCCAGCTCCGAGCGTTTTTCCAATGCCTGTGATGCCTGGGTACTGGCTCGCCGTGCCGAAGAGCGTGACATGCTGCGCCGTGTGCGCAAGCGGCTGGGCTTGACCCAACAGCAAGCTGCACGGCTGACCGGCGGTGGCCATAATGCCTTCAGCCGCTATGAGCGCGGTGAAGCCAGCCCAATGGCGGCCGTCGTCAACCTGTTCAAGCTGTTGGACAAGCACCCGGAATTGTTGGAAGAAATCCGTCCCTGAGCGCCTGTTCAAGTCTGCTGCCCAATGGTTGTCCCGCAGTAGGGTGGGCATGCTTGCCCACCGTGTGCGACTTGAACAGGCATTTCACAGATGCTGGGAACGGATTAAAGACTTGCTATCCGGCAGAACAGGTCAGGTTGTAAGTGCTGTTCCAGCGCATCAGCAGCGCCAGATAGGTCAAAAGCGGCGGCGCAAGCGCATCGGCATCAAGCTTCAGCTCGGCCAGTCCCTGGCGCAGCAGGGGTTCGATATCTGGGGGAAGGGGGGACACATTCATATATAAAAGTATGGCGTATTCGCAGCGCTCACTGTCTCACTGTAGCTTGCACAATCTGGTTCAGACTTCATTAAAGTGTGATCAAGTTCCGCTGACATTCCCTATCCCCTTTGCGATAATCGCCCCCGCAAAGGGGATAGGGAATGTCGTCAATTCATGAGCGGTTTGAGCCAAGAGCCAAGAGCCAAGAGCCAAGAGCCAAGAGCCAAGAGCCAAGAGCCAAGAGCCAAGAGCCAAGAGCCAAGAGCCAAGAGCCAAGAGCCAAGAGCCAAGAGCCAAAGCGACACCATAGCCCGCCGCCTGCTGCTTCTGGCACGCCTGCCACGCGCGCCGCGTAGAACCACCAGCAGCGAACTGAAAAGCCATCTGGAAGGCGAAGGGCATTACGTCAGCCTGCGCACCATCGAGCGTGATCTGGAGCAGCTGGAAGGTCGCTTCCCCATTGTCTGTGACAGGCGTGAAAAACCTTATGGCTGGAGCTGGGACAGGAGTGCCGAGCCGCTCGCTATCCCCGGCATGTCCGTCCATCAGGCCGTGGTACTGTTGACCGCCCAAGCCCATTTGCGCAGCCAGCTACCGGCCAATCTGTACCGCGAACTGCAACCTTTGTTTGCCCAAGCGCACAGCACCCTGGGGCAAAAACAGCCGCAGGCAGGTGCATGGCCGCATCGGGTGGCGCATGTAGATAACAGTCAGCCGCTGATAGCCCCGGACATTGCCGAAGACGTGCTGCTGGCCGTGCATACCGCCCTGTATCACGGCCACCAGCTTGAAATTCATTACCAGCGTCGTGGCGCTGGGGAAAGCCGCCAGCACCGGATTCATCCATTGCTGCTGATACAGCGCGGCCCGGTGCTGTATCTGGCAGGACAAATCGAAGAAAAGCCGCAGCCCACCCTGTTTGCCCTGCACCGCATCCGGCGTGCCAAAACATTGCCATTGTGGCCATCGATGCCGCTGGATGCCGTGCGGCGCCAGCAAATCATTGCCGAAGTCAGCGCAGGCTTCAGCCAGGGCGAGCGCATCGAACTGCGGCTGCACATGCGCCGCGAACTGGCGATACATATAGAAGAAGCCCCGCTGGCAAAAGACCAGCAAAGCCGCGTCATTGACGATAACTGGACGGAAATCACCGCCAGTGTCTACGACAGCGCACAACTGCGCTGGTGGCTGCTGGGGTTTGGCGCAGGTGTGCGCGTCAAGGTGCCGGAGGCGCTGGCTGCGTATATCCGCCAGCAACACCGCGAGGCGGCAGGCGCATGAATATCCATCGCAATATTGCAGCGACAAAACCTGTCGCAGCCCTCCGGCAAACTGCACTCAACACAAACCGGAGCCGTTGCCATGATGAAAAACATCTTTGCCCTGATTGGCCTTTGGGTCGTGGTCGCCCAGACCCAGAAACTGGTCGAGAAAGTGCGTCAGCAATATGGAGAGGAGGAGTGAAGCAATGAGTCAACCACTTCCGCCCGGGACATGCCAATGCCAGAAATGCGGCCATGTGTTCCATAGCCAAAACTCCATCAACAAACTGCTGCGCGGTGGCATGTCGGCTTTTGCTGCCTGCCCAGAGTGTGGCTCGAGAAAAACCGAGTCCGTTGCCCGGAAAAGCATGATGGAGGTGATGGAAATTTTTAAATTTATTTCAAAAATTAACGATAAAAATAGCTAGGAGACTTGTAATGTCTGAAAAATTCTTGGTGCGTGAGCCGACACTTGAGTTGGAAAGGGATGTGGTTCTTACGCCGCAGACGCGTCAAATGCTTTCAGAGGCAATTGGTGCACTAAAAAACCATAAAATCATTTACAGCGACTGGGGTTTTGGTGAAGTGGATCCGCTTGGTCGCAATATGATTATTAATTTTTATGGTCCTCCAGGTGTTGGTAAAACCATGGCTGCCGAGGCATTTGCGGGGTCATTGGGGCGACCATATATCCATCTTGGTATTTCTGAAATAGAAAGCCGCTTTGTCGGTGAGACAGCAAAGAACATTTCCGCTGCATTTCAGCAGGCCGCAATGGAGGGTGCTGTTTTGTTCTTTGATGAAGCAGATACCCTGCTCGGAGCAAGGCTCTCGTCGGTGACGCAGGGGATTGATAATGAAATCAATGCCATGCGCTCAACTTTGCTGATAGAGCTGGAGCGGTTCGAAGGTGTTGTCGTTTTTGCTACTAACCTGGCGAAAAATTACGATGAGGCATTTGTAAGCCGTATTCGTTACCACATTGAATTCACTTTGCCAGACATTAGCGCAAGACAGGCGCTTTGGTCACGTTTGCTTGTTCCCGCTATTCCACTTGCGCTGCCAAGGGAAGAACTTGTTGCCCGTGCAGCAGAAATGACAGAGGGGCTTTCCGGACGCGAGTTGCGGAACATCATGCGTACTGCATTGCCAAGGGCAATTTCCCTCCAGGAGCAGGAGCCAAGGCTGCGCTGGGAGGATATTGAAAGCGCCATAGAGGATGTGCGTTTGGCAAAGCGGAACGTTGGGAAAGTGGTGCGTACTTCTGGCTCGGTTGAATCAGCCAGGGCTGCACTTGGTATTTCTTAATTAATTTGAGGAGAATTTCTAATGGGTTTTTGGGATTCTGTTAAATCTGTGGGTGGCGCGATAGTTTCTGGAATCGGATCAGCCATTTCCAGTGCTGGTAGAGCGGTGGTTGGTGGCATCAAAAGGGTCGCTGCAAGAGTGATAGACTTTTGCGCAAACTCAGCACCAAAAATTGTTGGAGAGGTAAAGAAATGGTGGGGTAAAGCAAAGCCATATATCGAAAAAATGCAAACGCCATTGAAGATGCTTGCGAAAACAACGAAAGGTATTCCTTTTTTGGGGGCTGCAATCAATGCGATTTCAGTGGGGGTATATGGCTTGTTGGCTTTGGAGAACTCTCCCATCCTGAAAAAGGTCGAAGAGGCAATCAATCACGTTTCGGCCTATGCCAAAAAACTTGAACGTGAAATCAAGGAAGGAAGGTTTGCTCTTCTTATCAGCAAGGAAGAATATGAGGAGGCTCTGCGCGCCAAAGAAAGCTTTGCTGATATTGAAGAAAAGCTCTCTGAAGAACAACGTGAAGAGCTTGAGGTTGCCCAGGCAGTCAACGAGCTCGGATTGGCTCTGGCCGATGTCGACGCAGCCATGAATGCTCAGCCGGAAAGTTTTGAGCATTACCTGCGTTTGCGGGCAACCCAAAAGCTGCTTAACATTCAGCGCAAGAAAGTTGTTGGGGAGGGAGGGTTCTCCGGGCTTTCAAAGGATGACTGGTTTTTGATTCGCGTGGCCGCTGATCTTGTCAAAAAAGATCCGGAACTGAGTCAAGCGGCTGCGCTGCGGATTGATGGAATCTTGCGTGAGAGGTTTGGGAAAAGCCTGCAGTCTTTTGTTTATGAGGAAATTATCGCCAATTGGGAGCTTAAGGCGAAGTTAATGGCTAAGGATGTCGATGATATCGTGGCTAATATTTCTAAAATGAAAGTGGAGCGTCGTAGCCTTGAGAATGCGAAAAAAATTCAGGGCGAGCTTGATGTTGATGAGCAGACAAAACTTGACCAGTTGAACGCTTCATTGCCCGAAGTTGAGCTTGCCCTTGAAAAGGCAAGGGAAGAAAAAGAGGATATTGAAATATTTGCCAATGCTGCTGAAGGCTTCTTGCAGGCATTGGAGAAAGAAGAAGATGAGCTCATTGCCATGGGGCGGGAATATGTCCTTATCAAGGGTGAAGAAGTTGGCAATATCATCATCAAGGCGGCAGATGCGGGCATCCATTTCAGTGACCTACCGGTTGATGAGCAGGAAACTGTGCGTTACTTTTCGCAAATTTTTCGGGAGGATGCAGAAAAACGCATGGCGGAATTGCTAGAAGTGGAGGCGGGCTAATGTCGGTTTTGAATTTCCTTTTGCCTGAGTTTTCTGATGGAATTCAGGCAGTATTCTTTTTGACCTTTCTTTTTTTTGTGACTCTTGCCGCATCTTTGCAGTTGGTTTTTGCTAGGGAAAAAAGTTGGGAAAATAGGTGGAAAAAAGGTGAAGGGGGGGCGGATGCTCGTTTTGATATTGACCATGGTAGCACCATGGAAATTTATCATGCGATAGCAACCAGATCTGAATTGCTTAAGGATATTATGCCGGGAATGCTGCTGGTCATAGGCCTGCTCGGGACTTTCCTTGGGCTTGGGTTGGCACTCAATAGCGCATCATCCGCCCTACAGAGTTCAGGGGAAGGCGTGGGTGCCATGAGTGGCGACATGATGACCATGTTGCAGGGGCTGGGAACCAAGTTCAAAACTTCCACTTGGGGGATTATTGGCTATATTTTACTTAAGGGCTTTGATCTGTTCGTGCGAACGGATGAAAGACGAATGATGTGGGTCATAGGTAAAGTGGATGAGGAAATGGAAAAGCGAAAGCAAATGGATTTGCATGCTCGCGAAAATCGGCAAAAAATATGGTTTGAAAATATTGATTCGGCTGTAAACAAGGTGGTTTCCGGATTTGAAGTGGCTTCTGCGTCCATAATGAACAGCTCAAGAGATGCTTTTGGATCGCTGCAATCGGCTATTGCTGAAATTAAGCTAGAGCTTATTGAAGCTTTGGGCAATGTGGCCGCTGCAGTTGGGAAGAGTGAGCAATCCCTTGGACAGAAGTTTGCACAGGTTGCTACGGAGAGTAAAAAGACAAGTCAGGCCATTACTGGATTTGTTGATGGTGTGAGTGGCACGATTGACCAGATGGCTGGCGCAGCTAAAGGCATAGCTGCAGGGAGCGAAAAAATTTCTCAATCGGCGGCTGAGTTTGGTGGAGTTGTGGAACGTTTTGGCAGCCAATTTGAAAAAGTATTAGCTGATGTTAATGATGGCCTGGGCTCAGCAATCAAGGATATGAGTGAAAGTGCTTCTAAGACTCTTGCAGAGGGAAGTGAGAAGCTTGGAAGTGCGACGCTGGAGATTTCTTCGGCATTGAGTGGGCTTTCAGAAGATATAAAGAAGACACTGGATTCTGTCGAAAAATCCATTGAAGAATCCCGGAAGCAGCAGGCAAGGGCAATGGGTACTTTTTCTAGTACAACGGAAACTCTTAATGAAAATGTTGAGCAAGCGACAATCAATGCACAAGGCATGCAAAGATCAATCGAGAATGGGTTGAAAAGCGTGGCGGATTCCGGAATGCAAATGAAGCTGATTGGAGAAAGACTGCAGAATATCGCAAAACATTTGCAGGGGCAGCCGGAAACCTTTGATAAGTTGTTGGATGTTAATCGGCAGATTGCCGTAGAACTTAGAAAACTTCCTGAAGCTCTTGAAAAAAAAACTTCCTATGGTGAGGAAGCTTCCGAGCCGAAGAATAAGGGCAAAGGGGAAAGGAAATACAGTAACGAGCATGTGCAGCAGCTCTTGGAGCCTGATAAAAAATGAAGGAGAAGCCGAGTGAATGGATTGCCATTTCAGACTTGATGGCGGGTGTCATGGCGGTGGTCATGCTGTTGCTGGTGGTCTCGGTCTGGCAAAAAGCATTTATGGAGGCTAAGCATGCGCAGGAGGCAATGGAGCGGGCTGACCCAAGGCAAGCTAAGGCCAGAGGTTTGATGGAAGGACTGAAAGAATCTGTAGGAAATTCTTCCAAAAGTAATATGGTGGATGTTGATGTAACGGAGAGGAAAATTACCTTGCGCGAAGGCGTTTATGCCTTGGGTAGTGCCTGTGTTACCAGCGAGGCGCGTCTGCAAATGCAGGAAATAAAATCACTTTTGTCTTCGTTTTTGTCCGAAGTGGATGGTTCAAAAGTTTATGTGGAGGGGCATACGGATAATCGCCCGGTTGCAAGGCCAGTGACGGATTATGTGGCCAACTGCACGGTTTACGATGATAACTTCACCCTTTCTGCAGCTCGTGCACGAGAGGCGCGAAAATTGCTTATAAGTGGTCTTGATGAGGAAGCTTCGCGTAGCGTGATTGTTGCTGGATATGGAGATTCCCAGCCACTTTCTGAGTTTGAGCCAAGTGACTCAAGACAAAGACGGGTTGAGGTAAGAATTGTCTTGTCTGGTGATAATGATGAAGATGCTAAGAGCAATAGTGAATAAGGCTGTTCGGAGAAATTTCAGATGATGCAAATGGATGAGAACTACCGCATCCGCCTGCACCGCGCCAGCAGTTGGCTGGCGCGGGCAGAGGCGTGTGCTGGGGATGATTTGGATGGGCGTTTCGTGTTTCTCTGGGTGGCACTGAATGCTGCTTATGCGCGAGCATTTGGTGAAGGCGAGAGTGAGCGCGAAAAACTGGCCGGATTTATTGCTGCATTGCTGCGGGTGGACAAGGAAAGGGTGCTGCACGGGATTTTGATGGAGCGTTTTACCGGTCCGGTTCGGACATTGATTGAAAACAAATTCGTGTTTCAGCCGTTCTGGCAGGCGCTTCGTGACCACGACTCCAGTGGCCGCTGGGAGCAACAGTTTGCTGCTGCCAAGAAGCAGGCGATGGCGGCGGTGCTGTCCGGGGATACGGCCAAGGTTTATTCGATTGTTTTTAGTCGGTTGTATGTGCTGCGCAATCAGTTGGTGCATGGTGGTGCGACTTGTGGCAGCCGCTTGAATCGTGTGCAACTGAAGGATGCCATTGCGCTGCTATCTGCCATCGTTCCGGTGGTAATTGGCTTGATGGAAGAAAACCCGGATACCAATTGGGGTGAGATCATGTATCCGGTAGTGGGAAGTTTTTGAGATTGGTTCAATCGATTTCACGCCACGCCAGTGCGGCCCAATAACCAGGCGCGGGGCTGAAGCCGGAAAGTTGCCAGTCCCCGGCTTTGCCAAGGTCGGGGTGGCAGGCTTTGAGATAAAGGCCGTTAGAGCCGGGACTGAGGCAGAGTTTTTCCAGCCCGAAAGACAGGCCATGGCCGTGGGCTTTGAGGATGGCTTCCTTGGCGCACCACAGGTGCAGAAAGGCCGCCTCTTGCTCGCTTGGCGACAGGTTTGCCAGCCAGTCGGCTTCTTGTGGGTGAAAGAAGCGCCGGGCGAGTTTCAGGGCATTGGGGCGCGGGCGGATATATTCCAGGTCGCAGCCAAGCTGGATGTTTTTGCCATGGACAACCAGCAGCTTTTCGACGCTATGGCTCCAGTTGATGTCGATATCCGCCAGCGGTTCGGCCAGACGCGGGCGGCCGCGTGCATCGCGGTACAGCGGTAGTTGGTCGGCAGGATATTGCAGCTGCTGCGCCAGCCAGTCACGCGCAAGCGTTTGGGCATGGGCGCCGGGGGGATAGGGCAGCAGGGTGTATAGGGGCAGTTGGCGCATTAGTTGCGCCTGATTTTATGGCGTGTGCCTGCCCCAAATGGCTGCCATCGCCAAACCGGGAGGCTGAACGTGGCGCTGTCCGGGTGTGCCGCGGTGTGCTGGGGTTCCTTAAACTTGTCCCCTGGTTTTTGCTGATGGTTGTCCATGACTGTAGCGACGTCTTTCGATGGTGTGTTTGAGTTGTTGGCAGGCGAAGATGATGCGCTTCTTTTTTGCGGTGCGCAGCCATTAAGCCGTGGAGTATTCCGGCAGCGGGTCAGGGCGCTGGCGGCAGTGCTGCCGGATGCGCCAGCGCTGGTCAATCTGTGTGAGCGGCGCGATCATTTCATCACGGCTTTTTGTGCAGCCAGCCTGCGCGGTCAGATTACGCTGTTGCCACCTTCGCGTGCGCCGCAGGCGGTGGCAGAGGTGATTGCGGATTTTGCCGGCGCGCTGCGGCTTGGCGATAGCGCGGATATTGACTGTGATTTCCGGGTGGATAAGGTCGATGCGAATGGGGTATTGGCTGAGCCGCTGCCGGTCAATGCGGCTGACCTGGCGATGATGGTTTTTACTTCCGGCTCGACCGGCAAGCCATCCGCGCATCGCAAGACCTGGGGGGCGTTGCGCCATAGTGATGCGGTTAACCAGCGCATGTTGCACACGCTTTGCGGTGGTGCAGCGCAGGTGGTGGCGACGGTGCCGCCGCAACATATGTATGGCATGGAGCTTTCGGTATTGCTGCCCTTGTTGAGCTGTTTTGCCGTGCATCCGGGGCGACCCTTTTTCCCCGAGGATATCGCCCGTGCACTGGCCGAGTGTGAGGCGCCCCGGTTGCTGGTGACAACCCCGGTACATTTGCGTGCGTTGCTGGAATCGGGTGTGGCGTTGCCGCCCTTGGCAGGTATCGTCAGTGCCACTGCGCCGCTTGCACCAGAGCTTGCCGCGCGTGCCGAAGCGCGCTTTGGCTGCGAGTTGCGCGAAACTTTTGGAGCTACCGAGGTTTGCATTTTTGCCGAGCGCCGTACATCGCGTGAAACCGCGTGGCGGCTGCTTGAAGAAGTGCGCTTGCAGCCTGAAAGTACGGGCACGCGGGTTTTTCGGCCATCGCTGCCAGCGCCGGTGATGCTGGCCGATATGGTTGAGCTGTCCGCCGATGGCGGTAGCTTTGAATTGCGCGGGCGGCAGGCGGATTTGCTGGAAATCGCCGGCAAACGTGCATCATTGGCAGATTTGACCCGTCGCCTGCAGGCCATTGATGGGGTGCAAGATGCGGCGATGTTGCAGTTGCAGGCGGATGCGTCCGGGGTGCGGCGCTTGCTGGCGGTGGTGGTGGCGCCAGATATGGACGATGCCGCCATCATCGCGCAGTTACGGAGCGTAACAGACCCGGTGTTTTTGCCGCGGCGCATTATCCGGGTGGATGCTTTGCCGCGTAATGAAACGGGCAAACTGCCAAGGCAGGCCTTGCTGGCGCTGCTTGATGAGGTCGGCTTCACGTCTTCACACTGACTCCAGGTGACTGAACCCGAAGGTAATGTTGCCTGGCTGTCATGACATGTTCATCACGTCATCTCCCCCAGACTGCGCTCACTCCCGGCACGGGATAACTTTAAACAAGGAGATTTTCAATGGGCCTCATCATTTGGTTGATCGTGGGTGGTATCGTCGGCTGGCTGGCCAGCATCATCATGAAGCGCGATGCGCAGCAGGGTATCTTCCTGAACGTGATCGTGGGCATTGTCGGCGCTGCGATTTCCGGTTTCCTGCTGGGCGGCGGCATCAATGATGGCATTACCGTCATGTCGTTCCTGTATTCGCTGGTCGGCGCCGTGATTTTGCTGCTCATCGTGAATCTGTTCACGCGCGGCAAGGCACGCTAAGCGAAAACCACTCGCTTGTGACCTATCAACAACGCCCGGCATTGCCGGGCGTTGTTGTATTTGCGGCTTAAACAATACGGCTTTCAGATATCTGCCGATGGATTGGGGCGGGTTGCAATCCAGCCTGCCGAAGCCAGCATGAAAGCTGCAACGGCCAGTGCCCAGGGTAGGCTTGGCCGGCCGGTGAAGAGGAAAATCAAGAACCCGATGGCAATCCCGGCGCAGGCCCAGGCTTTGCCCGCAGGCGAGATGGCGCGCTGGTATTTCCAGGCGCGCAGGCTGGCGCCATAGCGCGGGTGGTTGAGCAGCCGCGCTTCAAGCCGTGGCGAGCTGCGGGCAAAGCAGGCCACGGCAAGGATCAGGAAAATGGTGGAGGGCATGACCGGCAGTACGGCACCGATGCCGGCCATGATGAGCATCAGCCATCCACAGGTGAACCAGAGCCAGCGCATCCTGCTCGCCTGAAATCAGTTCTTGGCGAATTCTTCGGTGACATAGCCTTGCACGGTGGCGAAGGCCTGGTTGGCAGCGGCGAACACGCGCGCTTCCTCGTCTTCGGAAAGCGCGATTTCATCCAGCGCACGGGTGAATTCACGCCAGTGCCGTGCTGCGCCATCGGGGTGTGCGGCCAGATGGCGTGCGCCGTGCTCGGCGTTCAGTCCCAGCTTGCTGGAGGCCAGTTTGTACAGCACGGTGCCGCCGATGTTCGAGCCTTCGGCCACATACAGCCAGCCCAGTGCTTCGGGCAGCGCGGTGCTGCTGTCCAGTTTGCCGGGGGCTTCGGCGGGCAGCGGGGTGTCGAGGTCGCGGAGATCCTGCGTGACTTGTGCAAAGCGGCGGCGGGCATCCAGTTCGGGCAGCAAGGGCACCAGCTCCGGCTTGGTATAGAGCGCATCGACATCGCGATGGAAGCGGTATTGCACGCGCAAGAAGCGGGCAAATTGCGCCTGGCTTGCAAAAATATCCTCGGCCATGATGCGCTTGTCGAGGCGGTCATGGGTATCGCGGGTAGCTTCTTTCAGGCGAAGGCTGCGGCTGTTTTCGGTCATGGTAATGGCTCGTCGGGTGTGGCTATGAAAGGGTTAAAAAGCGGCAAGTTGTAGCCATGCCGGGGCATGGTCGCTGGGACGCTCCCAGGTGCGGGGTGTACGCTCGATGCCGGCCTCTTGCACGGTGTTTTTGAGCGCATCGGACACCAGCGTCAGGTCAATGCGCAGGCCAAGGTTGCGGCGGAAGGCGGCCTGGCGGTAGTCCCACCAGCTGAACACGCCGGCATCCGGGTGATGCAGGCGGAAGGCATCGCTAAAGCCCAGCGACTGGATGCGCGCCAGGGCATCGCGTTCTGCGCTTGAAGTCAGGATATGGGTTTGATCCCAGACGGCGGGGTCATGCACATCGCGCGCATCCGGGGCGATATTGAAATCACCCATCACCACCATCTTTGGCCAGCGCTTGAGGTCTTCGGCCAGCCAGTCGTGCACGGCAGCCAGCCAGCGCAGCTTGTAATCGTATTTTTCAGTGCCAATGTCCTGGCCGTTGACCACGTACAGGTTGACGATGCGCATGCCGTTGACGGTGGCGGCAATCACCCGTGCCTGCGGGTCGTCAAAGCCGGGGATGCCGCATTGCACATCCTGCAATGCGCCGCTGCGCGAGAGCAGCGCCACGCCGTTATAGGTTTTTTGCCCGTGAAAGACCACTTCATAGCCGGCCTCTTGAATGGCAGCGGCGGGAAACTTGGCGTCTTCGAGTTTGGTTTCCTGTAGCCCGACTACGTCTGGCTGGAAATCGGCCAGCCATTGCAGCAAATGCGGCAGGCGCACATTAAGCGAATTGACGTTCCACGAAGCGATTTTCATTTGCATATTGTAGGGGGTTTGCCGGGATAAGCGCTTACACTTGCGCGATGAACATGATTCGTAATTATCTGGACAAGCGCCCGGTTATCGGTGAGCGCGTATATATAGACCCGACCGCTTGCGTGATTGGCGATGTGGTGCTGGGTGATGATGCTTCGGTGTGGCCGCTCACGGTGATCCGTGGCGATGTCAATTTTGTGCGTATCGGTGCGCGCACCAATGTGCAGGATGGCTGCGTGATTCATGTCAGTCATGATGGCCCGCATGCCAGGCGTGGCGGCTTTGCCACGCTGATTGGCGATGATTGCACTATCGGCCACAAGGCCATCATCCACGCCTGCCAGATTGCCGATGCCTGTCTGGTCGGCATGGGTGCGGTGGTGCTTGATGGTGCGGTCATCGAGCAGCACGGCTTTCTGGGCGCAGGGGCGCTGTTGCCACCGGGCAAGCGCGTGGGTGCGGGAGAGATGTGGCTGGGCAGTCCGGCTAAATTCGCCCGCAAGCTGAGTGATGCGGAAATTGAGGCGCTGTTTTATTCCGCCAGTCACTATGTAAAGCTGAAGGATGAGTATCTGACCGGCCAGCGCCGCGAGGCTTGAGCGGGATTACAGGCGCGCGCCGATGCGCAGCTTGTTGTAAACCGGGGCGGTGTCGGGACGGATGCCGTGCCAGATTTCAAAGGCATCGGCGGCCTGCTCGACCAGCATGCCCAGACCATCGGCAACACGCGGGCAATGCTGGCTGCGTGCCCATGCGGTAAAGGGCAGGGCGGCGCGGCCATAGTTGAGGTCGATGCACAGGCTGTCTTGTTGCAGGATGGAGCCGGGCAGCGTCAAGTGCTCGCCATGATGGCCTGCCGAGGTGGCCTGGATGATAAGGTCGAAGCTGCCCAGGTCGGGCAGTTCGGTCAGTGTGCAGGCCAGCGCGGCGTCGGCAGCATCGAACCGTCCGACCAGTTGGCGGGCGCGCTCAAGGCTGCGATTGGCAATCACCATCTGGGCAATGCCGGCCTCCAGCAATGAAGGGGCAATGCCCTGGGCGGCGCCACCGGCGCCCAGCAGCAGGACGCGACGGTTTTCAAGGTTCAGGCCATGGCGCTCGCGGATGTCGCGCAGCAGGCCACTGCCATCGGTATTGGCGCCATGCCAGGCGCCATTGCGCCAAATCAGGGTGTTGACGATGCCCGCCTGCTGGGCGCGATAGCCCAGTGACTGGCATAGCTGCGCGGCTTCGGCCTTGTGCGGCGCGGTGATATTGGCGCCCACGCCACCGGCCTGGGCAAAACGCGCCAAGGTGCCGGCAAAGCCAAGCTCGTGGGTGTCAAGGCGCAGGTAAATCACCGCAATGCCGCATTGCTTGCCGAATTCGGCATGAATCTGCGGGGAAAGCGAGTGTGCGACCGGCTGGCCGAGGACGGCGTAGTGGGGAACCTTGGGCGGCATGCCGGCTCAACTCAGTTCGCGCAGATAACCGTGCCGGTTTTTTTCTGCCAGATAGCCGATGCCCGGATAGAACGCATGGGCATCTTCAAGCCCGGTATCGACATCGACCCGCAGGCTTTTGGCGCCGCGCTTGAATGCCCACAGCTCGGCGGCGGACACCAATGCACGGCCAGTGCCGCCGCGGCGCAGCGTCTGATCCACGGCAAGGGCGACGATTTCCACCTGCACGCCGCTTTCCAGCAGCAGGCGCTGCTCGGTGGCGACATAGCCCAGGACCCGGTCATCATCGTCACAGGCCACGAAGACCGCTTGCGTGGGCGTATCCAGCATCTTGCGCAGGCGGCGCAGGATGTCCTGCTCGCTGACGCTGTGACCGAGCTGGGCGGCCAGCCGGGCAATGGCGGCGGCGTCTTCGGTGCGGGCATGGCGGATGGCAAGTGCGCTCATGGCTTATGCCCCTGCCTTCAGCCAGCGTGCCGCATCCAGCGCAAAATAGCTGAGAATGCCGTCGGCACCGGCGCGCTTGATGGCAAGCAGCGCTTCCAGCGCGGTGGCGCGCTCATCCAGCCAGCCGTTCTGGGCGGCGGCCTTGAGCATGGCGTATTCGCCGCTGACCTGATACACGAAAGTCGGCATGCCAAACTGGTCTTTCACCCGGCGCACGATGTCGAGGTAGGGCAGACCCGGCTTGACCATCACCATGTCGGCGCCTTCGTCGATATCCAGCGCCACTTCGCGCAGCGCCTCATCGCTATTGGCCGGATCCATCTGGTAGGTGTACTTGTCGGCCTTGCCCAGCGCAGCGGCGCTGCCGACGGCATCGCGGAACGGGCCATAGAAGGCGCTGGCGTATTTGGCGCTATAGGCCAAGATACGGGTGTGGATATGGCCTTGGGCTTCCAGCGCGGCACGAATTTCACCGATGCGACCATCCATCATGTCGCTGGGCGCGACCACATCGGCACCGGCGGCGGCATGGGAGAGCGCCTGTTTGACCAATGCCTCGACGGTTTCATCATTCATCACATAGCCGCTTGCATCCAGCAGCCCGTCCTGACCGTGGCTGGTATATGGGTCAAGCGCCACGTCGGTGATCACCCCCAATTGCGGGAAGCGCGACTTCAACGCCCGCACCGCGCGCTGTGCCAGCCCGTTTTCATCCCAGGCCGCTTCCGCCGTCAGCGACTTGGCCTCCATCGCCGTGACCGGGAACAGGGCAATGGCAGGAATGCCCAGCTCGCACATTTGTTCTGCGACTTTCAGCAATTCGTCAATCGACAGCCGTTCAATGCCGGGCATGGAGCCGACCGGCGCGCGCCCTTCAAGCTCATGGACAAAGACCGGATAGATGAAGTCGTTGACGGTAAGCGTGGTTTCGCGCATCAGCCGGCGGGAGAAATCATCGCGGCGCATCCGGCGCGGACGGGTATGGGGGAAGTAACTCATACGGATATTTTAATTACAGAATGAAACCGCCGAGCATCAGCCGGATACCGCCCAGCACGGTGGCAATCAGGCACAGCACCAGTCCGGCGACGGCGGCATTGCTGCGACGTGCGCCGGACATGCCGATGGCCGAAACAATCAGACCCAGGATGGCAAACGGGATGACGAACCAGTTGAGCCAGCCCAGCAGCGGAATCATCGCCAGCATCATGCCCAGAATTGCGCAGATGCCCCAGATCAGGCTGAAAGTTCCCATTGTGCTCTCCATGAAAACGTGAGCGCCAAGGATACAGGCTCGGCGTCAAAGCAATGAAAGAGAAGTATCGAGCAACAGGAAAATGCCGGTGGGCAACAGCGTGGTCGCGTTGAGCAGCAGCCCGATAATTGCCAGATGACGGGCGTTCTTTTGGAGAAGAATGGCGATCATCGAGACGATGATGCCGAGGATGCCAAACGGTATGAGGATATACAGCGGGATGTATGCGTATGCCGGCAAAAACGGCGCAAAACCCAAGGTCTGCAGCATGAACAGCAGCGTGCCAACAACAGACAAGATGCCCCAGGCCAGACTGACGAGCACTATGCCATTGGGTTGCGCAGGCAAGGGTGAGGTATTCATGGGGTTTGAGCCGTATGACCATGCACGCCGTCAATTTCTATGGCCAGCTCGCGGCGGCAGATGGCTGCATGCACAAGCATATAGGGCACTTCCGTGCCCAGCCGTTCGGCCAATGCGCGTTCAACCCGCGGCAGGTCGGCGGCATCGCGCACATAGACTTTGAGCCGGGTGCTCTTGCCAAAGCGTGCGGGCAGCGCCGGTTGCCGCAGCCGGGCAGCGGCCAGCAGGGCATCGAAATTGTTGAAGGTTTCATCAATCTGCTTCAACAGCTCGCCCTCGTGTTGCGAGGCGTGTCCCACCACGGCTGCGGTGCCCGAGAGCAGCAGTGGGGTTTGGTCAATGGTGGGCGGCAGCATGGCGCGGGCAAAGCTCGGCGGCTGCGGCCCGTATTGGCGCGGATAGTGATAGGCGCTGACCTGGCGCGGGTTTTCTACCGGCTGACCGGGAGTTTTGGCGGCAAGCCAATACACTTGCAGGATGCGTTCGCCATCGCTACGGCCAATGGCAGTGGCGGCAGGCAGCCATTCGCTACGGAAATCGCCCAGGCCACGGGCGCGACCCACGCAGAACTCACGATAGCGCTCAGCATCGCCCTCACCGATGGTGATGCCATCCAGATAGTTCCAGATGCGCAGAAGATGCGGAAAGCCCTGTGCTGCTACATGCCTGCTCATGCGTGCATAGGCATGTTCGGCGGCGGCGCGGATGTCGTCATTGTGCTCGGCGATTTCAATCGCGCCAAAGAGCAACTCATTGTCACAGGCCCATTGGATATCGCCATCGCGGCCATATGTAACCGGCGCATGGCTGCGCCAGATTTCCAGCGGCGCCCTGCCATAGGGCGCCAGGGGCACACGCAGCCAACGCGGGTCATCAAGATGCGGCGCATCTGCGCCAAAGCCGAATGCGGCCAGCACATCATCGCGTTGCAGCCAGTGGTGCGGCTGGGTATCGGCCACATAGTCCACTTGCAGATGCGGGGGGCGGCTTTGCAGATTGTCGGCTTTCATCCTTGCAGGGTCTCCTCGCGCATTTCCACTTTCACCTGTTGGCGGCGTTTGCGCCAGGCGCGCCAGGCCGCCGGTGCCCGCTGAATGGCGTTCAGGGCGTAGATGATGCGGAATATCCGCAGTTTGCGGGTGACTTTGGGTGCAGCAAACACATCGCCTGCCAGCATCGAGACAATTGCGCGTTCCACGCCCATGAAATCACGCGGCTCGGCAAACAGTGCCTTCATCACTGGCGAGGTAAAGCGGTAGATAAACCATTTGAACTCATCCAGCCCGGCCTCGAAGTCGCGCTGCAACTTGCGTTGCAGTTCGGCCTCGCGTTCGGGGGTTTTCAGGATCTGGTCGACCATCAGCGCGCCCTGTTCGGCGCTGTGCATGGCAAGGTAAACGCCAGAAGAAAACATCGGGTCAACAAAGGCATAGGCATCGCCCAGCAGCGTCCAGTGGCGGCCATGCATGCGCGTGCACTCATAGGCGTAATTGCCGGTGACATGCACCGGGGCGATGCGTGTTGCCCCCTGCATGCGCTGGGCGATTTCCGGCACGCTGGCGAGGGTCTGCATCAGGAAGGTTTCGGTGTCCGTGCGCCGGGTTTTCAAATATTCCGGCCAGCACACAGCGCCGACGCTCATGCTGCCATCGCGCAGCGGGATCATCCATGCCCAGCCATGCGCATGGCGATAAATGCTGACATTGCCTTCATGCCGGCCTTCGCGCCGGGTCACCCCCTGAAAATGGCTGAATACCGCAGCCGAGGCATGGCGCGGGTTCTTGCGCTTGAGCTTGAGCTTGTTGCCAAGAAAGGTGTCGCGGCCACTGGCATCAAGCACATAGCGCGGCCGCCAGCGCTGCCCGGCGGCATGCACGGTCATCGCGCCATCGGCAGCGAACTCGACCCGCTCCACCCGCGTGCCATCGCGGGCATCCACACCTTGCTCACGGGCGTGCTCAAACAGCATCTGGTCAAATTCCTCGCGTTTGACCTGAAAAGCAAAATTCGGCGTGTCCGGGTTCAGGGTCTTGCTGAAGTCGAATACATTGAACTGGCCGTCAGTGCCGGGAAAATCCGCCCCCAGCTTCAAAAGCCCCACGGCACGGGCTTTTTCCAGCGCGCCGATGCGCGCAAGGATGGGCATATTCATCGGCAGCAATGATTCGCCGATATGGAAACGCGGGTGCCGGTCTTTTTCCAGCATCACCACACGCCAGCCCTTTTGCGCCAGTATCGTGGCCGCACAGCTGCCGGCCGGGCCACCGCCAATGACCAGCACATCGGTGTCGATGGGAGGGGAATCAGGCTGCGCTTGAGTCATCTACTTAGTGTGAAGTGAAGCAAAATTAAGGGAAAAGCTGCGAGAATCGCTTGCGACAGTGGCGCGAATGATAGCGCGCGCTTAATCTTTCGCCCTGTCTTTAACCCAACTGCCACCGAACGGAAGCCTGTGATGAGCCAGCAAACCCCAGCCGAACAAGAACTTGCCGAACTTCTGGTTGAAAGCCTGAACCTTGAAGATGTGGCGCCTGCCGAGATTGATCCGGAGGCGCCGTTATTCAATACCGGGCTTGGCCTGGATTCGATTGATGCGCTGGAGCTGGCATTGGCTATCTCCAAGAAGTACGGCTTCCAGCTGCGCTCGGATAATGAGGATAACCGCCGTATTTTTGCCTCGTTGCGCGCGCTTTCTGCGCATGTCGAACACAACCGCACGCTCTGAGCCGAGCCCTGGGTAGTGAGTGCAGCCAATGCCACGGTTGTATTGCGACTTTTGCTGATGCTGGCCTACCCGGTGCTGGCACAGCTGGCCAGCAGTTATCAAAACGGCTGGCTGGCCGGGCTGGCCGGGCTGGACATGCTGGTGTTTGTCTATGCCGAGCCACTGGTGCGTGGCAGGCTATGGGCCTGGGGTGCTGTACTGCTGGCGCTGTCCGGCATCTGCTGGCTGGCCTATTCAAAATGGGCGCTGTTGCCGCTACTGCTGGCGCCGCCGCTGTTCATGGCGATGATTGGCTGGCTGTTTGCCCGCAGCCTGTTGCCCGGCCAGACGCCACTGATTACCCGCATCGTGCTGGCGCTGGAAAAAGTTCCGCCCGAACAACTGGAACCATCGCTGTACCGCTATTCGCGGGGCGTGACCTTGCTTTGGGCTAGCGCACTGGGCGTTCTGGCCGTGTTCAACTTGGGGCTGGCGATGATTGCCGCGCCGCGCGGCATCCTGCTATCGCTGGGCTATGCCCCGCCGCTGACCATTACCGATGCGCAATGGTCATGGTTTGCCAACTGGATCAATTACGGTCTGATTGGCGGGGTGTTTGTGGTGGAGTTTGCCTACCGCAAACGGCGTTTTCCCGGACGTTACAACAGCGCATTGGAGTTTGGCCGCAAGATGACGAGCCTGGGGCCTACGTTCTGGCGTGACCTTCTAAAATGAGCCTTCTTGTATGCTTGGCGCCGCCTGCCGGGTTCAAACTCTGGCGCAAGGCCGTTTGCAAAGATTGGATTGATGCAGCAAGTCACCTATCAACCTGACAAAAAACAAGGCTGGACGCTGTTTGGCGCTTTGCAGTTCGGCTTCGTGATGCTATGGACTTCGTTCTGGATCAGCTTGGCGCTGCTGATGCGCTTTGTTTCCGGCAGTGCACGCATTCCGTTGCGCATGGGCGCACGGCTGTGGGCGCCAGGACTCATCCACGCGCCCGGTGCAAAACTGGTGGTGGAGGGTGCCGATCAGGTGGACTGGTCGCAGCCGTATCTTGTGGTCGCCAACCACCAGTCGATGATTGATATTTGTGCATTGTTCCGGGCAACGCCAGCGCCGCTGCGCTTTGTATTGAAAAAAGAAATGACCCGGGTGCCGTTTGTCAGCACCTATGCCCGTGCCACCGGCATGCTGTTTATCGACCGCGACAATCCGCGCAGTGCGCCGCTGATGTTGCGCGGCGCGGCCAAATTGCTGGGCGAAGGGCATTCGGTATGCATTTTTCCCGAAGGCACGCGCAGCCCCGATGGCCGTATGGATGACTTCAAGTCCGGGCCTTTTCAGGCAGCGGTGATGAGCGGTGCGATGGTGCTGCCGGTGGCGCTACAGGGCACCGGCAAGGTGCTGCCGCCAACCCGCTGGTTTCGCGCCTATCCGGGCACTATCCGGCTGCGGTTTGGCAAGCCGATTGCCAGTGCCGGGATGGACAGGCAGCAGCTGGCCGAAAAAGCGCAGCAGGCCGTGCAGGCGCTGCTGGATATGCCATGAAAAAAACATTGTGGATTGACCCGGAACATCCCTGTCTGCCCGGCCATTTTCCCGGTCAGCCGGTGGTGCCGGGCGTGCTGCTGCTGGATGCCGTGCAGGCGGCACTGGAGGAGGAACTGGGTCAGATGCACGCATTGCGTCTGGTACAGGTGAAGTTTCTGCGCCCGTTGTTGCCTGCACAGGCGGCGCAGCTGACGCTGGAGCCTTCTGGCAAAGGCGGCTGGCGTTTTCATATCCAGCACGGTGACGAGAGCATCGCCCGTGGCGAGGTCATGGCTTCATGAGTGCCGCGCCCCCGCGTGACTGGAAAGCCCGTCCCGAAGGCGGTGGTTTTTTTGCCCTGTGGCTGATTCACATCATTGCCAGAGGCTTGGGACGACGCATGGTGCGTCCATTGCTTTGGCCGATTACCGCGTACTTCCTGTTTCGGCGTGGCCCTGAGCGTCGTGCTTCGCGCGCCTATCTTCAGCGTGTCCTGGGCAGACCTGTGCGGCTGCGGGATGGCGCCCGCCATGTGCATACCTTTGCCGCCACCATTCTTGACCGGGTGTTTTTGCTGGGCGATGGTTTTGAGCAATACCAAATAAATGTCAGCGGGCTCGATGAACTGCATCGCCTGCTGGCCAAGGGGCGTGGCCTGCTGCTGTTCGGCTCGCATCTGGGCAGCTTCGACGTACTGCGGGTGCTGGCGCTGCGGCGGCCGGATTACATCATCCGCGTGGTGCTGGACAAATCACAAAGCCCGGCGTTGATGAAATTGCTCGATGCGCTCAATCCCACCATCGCCGCCAGCGTGATTGATGCCGCACAAGACGGGCCCAGTGTGGCTTTGGCAATGAAAACCGCACTGGATGAAGGCGCACTGGTGGCGATGCTGGTGGATAGGTCAAGGCCGGATGAGCCCTCGCTGCCGGTGGATTTTCTGGGCGGCAAGGCGCGCTTTCCCACCATTCCGTGGCTGCTGGCTGCCTCGCTGAAAGTGCCGGTGGCGCTTGGCTTTGGCCTGTATCGCGGCGCTAACCGCTATGACTTGCGCTTTGAGGCGTTTGCAGACGAGGCTGTACAGCTACCGCGTGCCGAGCGTGCCACGATACTCGCCGCACTCATCGCCCGTTATGCCGCACGGCTGGAAACTATGGCGCGCGAAGCACCGTTCAACTGGTTCAATTTCTATGATTTCTGGCAAGCCGATGATGCAGATCAAACCCCGCCGCCGGATGACGCTGCCCTGCAGCGCCGTACTTTGCGCCGCCGCACTGCTGGCGCCGATGGCACAGGCCGGCAGCAATATTGACAGCGACTGGATTCTTGCCAGGCTGGCGCGCCCGGCGCCGATGCAGACCGATTTTGTCGAGTTACGCAGCTCGCGGCTTTTGAAAAAACCTTTGCGCATTTCCGGGCAATATCGCCGACCGGACGAAAACACCCTGGTGCGCGAAGTGCGCGCCCCCTATGCAGAAGTCACCACCATTGGCCAGGGGCAGGTGAGCATTGCCCGTGGCAATGGCCAAACACGCCGCGTGCCGCTTGCCAGAGTGCCGCAGTTGGCCGGGATTCAGGCCAGCTTTGGCGCCTTGCTGGCAGGCGATGCGGCCACCATCAAGCGCAGTTTTGCCCTGCAAACCCAAGGCAGCCGCGAGGCCTGGCAAATGCGCATGACACCCAACGACGCGGCCATGAAACAGCATCTGCAAGACATCACCCTGCATGGCCGCGGCATGGAACTGCGCTGCATTGAAACCCGCGCCGTGGCGGGCGAAGAAGTCCAGCGCACCCTGCTGGCCAGCGCCGCCCGCACCCTGCCCGCCAACGCCAGCGACGCGCAAATCAGAAGCCTGTGCCATAACGGTAGTTGATACCTGCATCCGGTCTGCGGCAATGACACCGCAGCTCCCGTCCCGATGCGGTCATTTTGCGCGCCGCGTTGCGGCATCGCAGGATTCCAGAGCCGCCATCACTGCTCGGCTGCTTCGAGCTGTTGTTGGCGCTGTGCTGCGCCTTGCTGTTGCAATGTCTCTACGGATTTGGCCTTGTCCAGCGGCTGCTGAATATGCTTACTCAACTGGTCGCGGCTTTCTTCTGGTGGCGCAGAGTTTGCACAGGCGGTCAATACAAGAGCAGCGGTAATCAGGGCAAAACGCTTCATGGCGGTGTTTCAGGACGATGCGCCATTATCATGGCAGGCGGATGTTTCTTTGGAAGATGCAATGAGTATGCTGCGTTGGCGGCTGGATGGGCAATTGGCCTTGGTGACTGGTGCCAGTGCAGGGATTGGCCGGGCGATCAGTGCCGAGTTGATGGCGCTGGGCGCCACGGTATTGATGAGCGCCCGTGATGAGGATGCGCTAGAAATGGCGCGTGCGGAGTTGGAAGGCGAAATCACGGGGGCGCAGGCCTATGCCTTTGCTGCTGATGTATGTGACCCAGATGCGCGCGCTGCCTTGATGGACTGGGCGGCGGGCTTTACTGGCACGCTCAATATCCTCATCAATAATGCTGGCGGAAATTTGAGCCGTGCCGCCAATGACTATGCCGAAGGCGAATGGCGCGAGATTTTTGAAACCAATGTTTTCAGCGCGTTTGAGATGTGCCGTCTGGCGCATCCTCTGCTGATTCGTCATGCGCAATCGGCCATCGTCAATGTTGGCAGTGTTTCCGGCATCACCCATGTGCGTACTGGTGCGCCCTATGGCATGAGCAAGGCGGCATTGCACCAGATGAGCCGCAATCTGGCGGTGGAATGGGCCGAAGATGGCGTGCGGGTCAACACCGTTGCACCCTGGTATATCCGCACCCGGCGCACTTCACCCAGATTGGCCGACCCGGACTATCTGGATGAGGTGTTGCTACGCACGCCGATGGGGCGGATTGGTGAGCCGCATGAGGTGGCTGCCCTGGCGGCATTTTTATGTCTGCCTGCGGCTTCTTACATCACTGGGCAGTGCATCGCGGTGGATGGAGGCTTTCTGGTTCATGGCTTCTGATACGCCAGCTCCGTGGTGGGTGCGGATGACATCGCCCGTGCATTTTTTACTGGCGCTCGTGCTGGCTTTGGGCTTGCAACAATTTTTTGGTTTGCCGGTCTTCAGCGGCAATTGGCAGCATGTCAGTCATGTACTGGGGACGTTGCTCGCCAATATTGGCCTGTTGCTGGCACTGTGGTGCATCTGGCTGTTCTGGCAGCGGCGTACCACCTTGATGCCGGGAGGCTCGCCCAGCCGCTTGGTGATTCGCGGCCCGTACCGTTATTCACGCAATCCGATGTATCTGAGTCTGGTGTTGAGTTATCTGGGGCTGGCCTTGATGTTGGATGTGCCCTGGGGCTGGCTGACCGGTATGGCGGCACTGTGGTTGCTGCACAACAGGGTCATTCCACACGAAGAGGCGGTACTGCGTACCCAGTTTGGCCGCGACTATGACGACTATCAACAGCGCGTGCGACGCTGGTTATAGCGGCTTCATGGTGTTTCGGGATTGGCGCAGCGGGTGGTATTCATCACTTGCTGGGTGCGGCGGTAAAGCGCGTTGGCCTTGGCGGCGATATCCGGGTTTTCCAGCCGCACCATGGATTCGGCCTGGCGGTTGTATTCATTCCATGCCGTGCATAGCTCTTCGTCCGGAATGCGGTCGCAATGGTCTTCGCGCATCTGGCAGGCTTCGATGCCGCCCGTGTTGACAGTGCTGCCATCAATGCCTTGCACCTGCAGGGGTTCGCAGCGCTTGGGCGGATGGCCGTCTTCATTCAAATAACTGTTCTTGCCGCCCCAGGTGCGGCAGCGGTATAGCGGCGGTGGCGGCAGTGGTTCACGCTTGCTTGCCATCACCGGCTCAGGTGCAGGTAGCGCCGGGGGCTGGGTGGCAGGTGCAGGTTCAGCTGCCGGAGCAGGTTGCGCAGGGGGAGTTTCAGGCATGGGCGGCGACAAGGGCGCAGCAGGGATTTCCATGCGCCGCGCCTGTTGTTGCTGGCCTTTGCTGCAAGGTTTGCCGTTCTGCAAGGTGACAATGCCTGCGGCATCCACGCAGCGGTAAATGATGACACTCTGCTGTGCTCGCGACGTCTGGCCGGTCAGCAATATCAGCAGGACAAGCAGGGGAAGGGAGGGGTGCTTCATCAACGGTTGCATTGCTGGGATTGTTGCTCAATAAGTGTAGATTCGCGCTCTAGTTCGCGGCGCTCGCTGGGCATGGCATGCGGATAGCGGCGACGGATATAGGCGCGGCGTTCGTCAAAATGCATGCAGGTTTCGGCTTGGGTGAGCGCAACACAGGGATCATGCACCCAAGTGCCGATACCGGCCAGCGGATATTCATGACTCATGCGGATATCGGCAGTGCCAAGCACTTGCCGACCGGAATCGATGCGCACATGGCCGTGACGGCTTTGATATCGCACGCTGGCATGGTTATTGGCAATGCGTACTGGCGGATAGGTTTGGTAGTCGGGCAGCTCCACCCATAACGGCTGCCAGCGCAGCTTGCCTTGCGGCGTTTGGCTGTGATAGCGGCTGCCATCAGGCGCAGTGCATTGATAGATTGGGCGTAGCGGCATATAGGTCACCACAGTTTGCGTGACGGGTGCAGTGGCAGGTGGGGGCGCTGCCGTTTGCGGCATCGGGCGTGGTGGCGACTTGCTCGGGCGGAGCATCGCCCGGATTTTCTGCTTCTCACTGGCAAGGCAGGGGGTATCGCGCAGGGTCAACTGGCCTTTGTCATTGACGCAGCGATACACGGTCAGCTCATCAGCGTTTGCCGAAAGCGCAGCCGGGAATGCACAGCATGCCAAGAACCAGAAAAGTAAGCGCATGGGTGCATGATGCCCTGCGGCGTTAGCCTGGGAAAGTGTTGGCTTGCGGGTGTTCAGCCTGCGCCGCGCAGGGTTTGGCCGCTGATGGCGTCACGAATGGTGCTGGGGTTGGGGTGTCCGCCGGTTTCGCCGGCAAGCAGGGCATCGACGGCGGCGATCAGTGCCGGGTCGATGGCTGTGCGCGAAGTCGGGGCGGCTTGTCCAGAGAAATTGGCGCTGGTGGAAACTACCGCGCCGCCAAAGGCGCGGCACAGGGCGATGACCTCGGGGTGTGCGCAAACCCGCACGGCAATGCCGCTATGTGCGCCGCGAATCCAGTCAGGGGCAGTGGCGCTTGCAGGCACTATCCAGGTATGGGCGCCTGGCCAGCTCTCCCGCACGGCGGCTTGTTGCGCTGGTTCAAGGCGCTGCATGTCGATAAATGGGGCAAGCTGGGCTTCATCGGCGGCCACCAAAATCAGCCCTTTGTCCAGCGGGCGCTGTTTGATGCGCAAAAGCCGTTGCACGGCGGCCTGATTGCGCGGGTCGCAGCCCAGTCCCCAAACCGCCTCGGTGGGGTAAAGCAACAGGCCGCCATCAGCCAGGATACGGGCGGCCTGCTGGGTGCTGATGGCGCTGTTGTGCATCATGCGCTGTTGAGCAAATCAGAACGGCGCATCACCGTCATCTGCGACTTTTTTGCTGGCGGTTTTCTTGCTTGCGGCCTTTTTGGTGGCTGCCTTCTTGGTTGCCGTTTTTTTGCTCGCAGCTTTTTTGGCCGGGGCTTTTTTCGCTACGGTCTTGCTGGCGGCCTTCTTACCCCAGCCCTTGCGCACCGGCTTGCCGGTTTCGGCCAGCATTTGCGTGGCCTCGGCCAGTGTCAGGGTTTTGGGGTCGCGGTCTTTGGGGATTTTGCCGTTCATCTGGCCATCGGAGACATACGGACCAAAGCGGCCATTCAAGATCTGCACATCGCTGCCTTCCCATTGCAGGATGATGCGGTTGCGGGCGATTTCTTCTTTTTCTTCGATCAGTGCTACGGCGCGCTCGAAGGTGATGGCGTAGGGGTCGTCTTCTTTTTTCAGGCTGGCATAGGTGCTGCCGCGCTTGGCAAAGGGGCCAAAGCGGCCGATGCCGACGCTGACCATCTCGCCATTGGATTCGCCCAGCTGGCGCGGCATTTCAAACAGTTTCAGCGCCGCTTCCAGGGTGATGGAGTAAATGCTTTGTCCCGGTTGCAGTGAAGCAAACCGGGGTTTTTCTTCATCATCGACACTGCCGATTTGCACCATCGGCCCGAAGCGGCCAATGCGGGCGCTGACTTCCTTGCCGCTGGCCGGGTCAAGCCCCAGCACGCGCGCGCTGCCGGCATCGGTGCGGTCGAGGCTTTCGGTCTTGTCGGCCACCAGCGCCTTGAACGGCCCCCAGAATTTTTCCATCAGCGGAATCCAGTCTTCCTCGCCGCGGCTGACGGCATCGAGGTCGTCCTCCATGCGCGCGGTGAAGTCGTAATCCACATAGCGGGTGAAGTGCGCGGAGAGGAATTTGCTGACTGCGCGGCCGACATCGGTGGGGCGGAACGCGCGGCCTTCGAGCTCGGCGTACTGGCGGAACAGCAAGGTCTGGATGATGGAGGCATAGGTGGAGGGGCGGCCAATGCCGTATTCCTCCAGCGCCTTCACCAGCGAGGCTTCGGTATAGCGCGGCGGTGGCTGGGTGAAGTGCTGCTGCGCCTGCACGGCGGCCAGCGGAATGTTTTCACCCGGCTTCATGGCCGGCAGTTTGCGGCCTTCGTCATCGTCTTCGGCGCTTTTCTGGTCCTTGCCTTCCTCGTACACGGCCAGGAAGCCGGGTACGACCACGGTGGTGCCGCTGGCGCGGAAAGCATGGCGGCTGCCGGCGGCCAGCTCCACGGTCATGGTATTGAGTGTGGCCGGAATCATCTGGCAGGCGATGCTGCGCTTCCAGATCAGCTCATACAGGCGGCGTTCGTCATCGGACAGGAAGCGCGCCACCTGTGCCGGGGTGCGCAGGGCGGAAGTGGGGCGAATCGCCTCGTGCGCTTCCTGGGCGTTCTTGGACTTGGTCTGGTAGAAGTTCGGCTTGTCCGGCAACGAGGCCATGCCGAAGTCGCGCGCAATCACGTCGCGGATTTCGGCGAGCGCGTCTTGCGAGAGGCTCACCGAGTCGGTACGCATATAGCTGATCAGGCCGACCGTGCCTTCCTCGCCGATATGGATGCCCTCGTAGAGTTTCTGCGCCACCTGCATGGTCTTGCGGGTGGTGAAGCCGAGCTTGCGTGCGGCCTCCTGCTGCAAGGTCGAAGTGGTGAACGGCGGCGCCGGGCGGCGTTTGCGCTCGCGGCTGGCAACATCGGTGACATGCAGAACGCCCTGGGCGTCGGCCAGAATGCGGCTGCGCGCCGCTTCTGCGGACTGGCCATCGGTCAGGGTGAATTGCTCGAACTTCTCGCCATCGAGCTTGCTGAGCTTGGCGCTGAAGTGCTGCGAAGGATGCGCGCAGTCGGCCTCAATCGTCCAGTATTCGCGCGCCTGGAAGGCTTCGATTTCTTCCTCGCGCTCGACAATCATGCGCAGCGCCGGCGACTGTACCCGCCCCGCCGACAAGCCGCGCTGCACCTTGCGCCACAGCACCGGCGAAAGGTTGAAGCCCACCAGATAGTCCAGCGCACGGCGCGCCTGCTGGGCATCCACCAGCGGTGTGGAAATCTGCCGTGGCTGGGCGATGGCCTCGCGTATGGCGCGCGGGGTGATTTCGGTAAACACCACGCGGTGCAGCGGCTTGTCTTTCAGCAGCTTTTTTTCTTTCAGAATTTCGGCGATATGCCAGCTGATCGCCTCGCCCTCGCGATCGGGGTCGGTGGCGAGGTAAATATCGTCGGCCTCGCGCGCGGCCTTGGCGATGGCGGCGACGTGCTTTTCGTTTTTTTCGATGAGGTCATAGCGCATCGCAAAACCATGCTCGGGGTCAACTGCGCCTTCCTTGGGCACCAAGTCACGCACATGGCCATAGCTGGCCAGTACCTGGAAATCCTTGCCCAGATACTTGTTGATGGTTTTGGCCTTGGCCGGGGATTCCACGATAAGCAGATGCTTGGACATCGAAATTACTCAAGAAATTCTTAAAACGCGCAGGGATTATGCCTGTCCGGCAAGGGCAAACATGGTCGCCAGCATGGCGAACAAGAAAACCACTACAAGCAAGACGGCATAGATGCCCAGCACCACTTTGCTGACAGTATCAAGACCGCGGGTTTGCAGCTCCGGGCGCGGGCTATAAGCCCATTTGTCGACTACCAGGGTGCTGCACATCATGTCGTGCAGGGCACGCTTGCGCTCGGTAAAGGCAGCGACGACAAGGCCGATGCCCAAAGTGAAAAGGCAGACAAAGATGAAGGCGAAATAGCGCCAAAAACCGCGCCAGAAGCTGATGCGCTCGCCATTGTTGCCAGCCACCTTGATGCCGCAGGCCATTTTGCCGAGCGTGGCCTGCGCCGGGCGCGACTGCATCCAGCCATAGTAAATGGCGTGCAGGGTGTAGAGCAGCGGATACAGACCCAGCATCAGCCAGGTGAAGGTGCTTTCCTGCCCGCTTGGAATATCGCCAGCCAATGCGGCCAGCGAAAAGCCGGCAACCAGCATGACCGGAATAAGGATGATGTAGGACAGCGTGCCGACCACCAGGCTATCAATCACATTGGCGGCCACGCGCCGCCAGAAACCGGCATAGACGATATCGCCGTGGTTGATATCGGTAGAGGCTGGCGCAATGGTTGCCTGTGCAGGCAGTGGTGCAGCGCCCTGGGGGATGCCAGCAGGCAGAAGCTCAGCCAGGGTGTTGAGTGCCTGCCAGTCACTCATGCCGTTTTTCCAGACCAGGGTATCGGCAGGCAGCAGGCCGCTCTGAACCTGGGCGAGCAACTGTTCGCGCCCAAGCGGGCCTTGTTGCTGACGCTGGGCATCGACATAGAACCATTCGGCGGCGTTTGCGGTATCGGGGGTTGGGGTGGTGTGTTCGTTCATGGCAGGTGTTAGTTTTTGCAGCTGCTGGGCAGGTATCGGTCGGCTACGGTGGAACCGCACAGCCATTGACCATTGTCGGCATCATAGGCCAGCCACAGTTCCTCATTGTCGAGTTTGGGGCTGCCAAAGCCGGTCAGGGTGGGGGCGATGATGCATTCGTACTGATCTTCGTCAGTATCGATGCCGACATAGACATCGGTGATGTTGGGTTCGATGAAGGCATCGCGCTCGGGAATGCCGGCCTCGCCATTGTCCGGGCAGCGGCCATGCTCGGCATAAAAGGCAGCAACCGATTGTTGGTAGGGCTGGAGCGAGGCAATGGTGTTGGCGATCTTCGCGCGCAGCGTGTGGTCCTGATAGGCCGGTAGGGCGATCGCAGCCAGGATGCCGATGACCGGAATGGCCACCAGACCCAATACCAGCGCCACCACCAGCGCAATCAGGCAGCCTTTGTTTTTCTTTGCTGGCGGCATCGGCGCGATGGCAGCCGGGGGCGGCGGTGGCTGTAATGCCTCTGGCGCTGGCGCTGGCGCGGCGGTGGTCGCCATGTCTGCGCTTCCAGGGCGGGCATTACCGCTGTCCGGCGCGGGCAGCGCCAGCACCTCATGAAGCGGCTGCCATGTGCTCATCCCGGCCTTCCAGACCAGACTCTCGCGCCTTAGCTGGCCTTGTCTGAACAAGGCCAGCAATGTGTCATGCTCAACCGGGCCTTGCTGCTGCTGCCTGGCATCGGCGTAGAACCATTCGGCAGTTGCCGGGGGAATGGCGGGCGGCGGCGTCATTGCGGTTTCCTGAATCACTCGGTGGCGGCAGCTTCGATGCCGCGCGCCTTGCGCCAGCGCGCCAGCGCTTCTTGCTGTTGGCTGTCCAGCAGGTGGCGCTCGGTTTGCTGTTGCTGCTGCATCTGCATGGCATCGACAAGGGCGGCCCGTTGCGCCTGGATGTCCTGGCTGAGTTTTTCATTGACCGGCTTGCCTTCCAGCTCCAGGTTAGCGGCAGTACGCATCAGTTGCAGCAGGCTCTTGCGCTGGGTGCTGATGGTCATCTCACTGGTTTTCAGGCTTTCATCCACCAGCTCATAACGCACTTTGAAGGCATGCCGCAGCGCGTCTTCGCTATCGTAGGATTCGGCCAGTGCCGTATCCGAGCGCTTTTGCGCGGCAATCCTTTCGGCTTCCTGGCGGCGTGCCGCCTCTTGCGCGGCAGCCTCAGCCTGTTCGCTGGGCGAGAGCATACGCCCGAGCCGGGCAGCGGGCATGCCGGTGCGGCTGCTGATTTCGGTGCGGGCGCTATTGACCGCAGAAGCAGGCAGGGCATCGCCGCAGACTTTGCGACCGCCTTCATCCCAGCAATAGAGTTTTCGCTCGGCAGGCTTGTCTTGCGCGACAGCCGGCAAGGCAGCAAACAGTGCGGCGAGCATCAGAGAGCGGGTGATGGACATGGGCTTGACCTCAAGGGGTTAGTCGGCGTGCGCACCGTAACGGTCACGATAGTCGGCCAGCGCCTCGCGCCACTGCGCAAGTTCGGCGTTTTGTGCAGAAAAATCAAGCAAATCGGCAAGCGAGGCGACGGCAATCACCGGCACCTGGTGTTCTTCGGCCACGCCACGGGCGGCCGAGCGCGGGTCGCCTTCGCGGACGATTTCCTGCCGGTCCAGGCCAATCACGATACCGGCCACCGTGCCACCGGCTTCGCCAATCAGTCCCAATGCTTCACGGATGGCCGTGCCGGCGGTAATCACGTCATCGACAATCAGCACCCGCTGCCCGGCCATCGGCGCGCCGATCAGGTTGCCGCCTTCGCCATGGGTCTTGGCCTCTTTGCGGTTGAAGGCCAGCGGCACATCGCGGCCATCGGCTGCAAACGCGCAGGCCACTGCGGTCGCCAGCGGGATGCCCTTGTAGGCCGGGCCAAACAGCATGTCAAAGGACAGCCCGGCCTCGTTCACGGCGTCCGCATAGGCGCGTCCCAGCGTGGCCAGTGACTGCCCGGAATCAAACCGGCCTGCATTGAAAAAATACGGGCTGATGCGGCCAGACTTGAGGGTGAACTCGCCAAAGCGCAGGGCCTGGGCTTTGAGGGCGGCAGCAAGAAAACGGGAGCGATGGTCGTTCATAAGGACAGTGGATGAGCGTGTGAGTGCCAGCGGCATTGTTATCATCGTCCCATATTCACACGGATACCGCGATGCGTATTTTGAGTTTCAACGCCAACGGCCTGCGTTCGGCGGCCAAAAAAGGCTTCTTTGAGTGGTTTGCCGCGCAGGATATCGATCTGTTGTGCGTACAGGAAACCAAGGCGCAAACGCCGCAATTGCAAGTGCCGGAGCTGTTGCCTGCGGGCTATCACGCGCATTTTCGCGATTCCACGGTGAAAAAAGGCTATAGCGGTGTGGCCATTTACAGCCGCCGTGCGCCGGATGAAGTCATCACCGGACTTGGGCGCGAGGACTTTGACGAAGAAGGCCGCTATATCGAGGCGCGCTTTGGCAATTTGAGCGTGGTGTCTTTTTATATCCCGTCCGGCAGTTCCGGCGAAGTGCGCCAGGCGGTGAAAGAAGACGTGATGCGCTGGCTGGCGCCAATTCTGGATGAATGGCTTGCCAGTGGCCGCGAATATGTGCTGTGCGGCGACTGGAATATCGTGCGCAGCCGCAATGACATCAAGAACTGGAGCGGCAACCAGAAGAACTCCGGCTGCCTGCCGCATGAGCGCGCCTGGCTGTCCGGGCTGATTGATGATGGTGGCCACGATGGCCTCATCACGCCGCGCGAGGGGGGCTGGAAGGATTCGTTCCGGGTGCTCAAGCCCGATGCCGCCGAATACACCTGGTGGAGCCAGCGCGGTCAGGCGCGTGCCAACAATGTCGGCTGGCGCATCGACTATCAGCTGGTGACGCCCCGGCTGGCCGGGCATATCCGTGAAGTGGCGATTTTCCCGGAGCCCAAATTCTCCGACCACGCCCCTTATCTGGTGGACTATGACTGGCCGGAGTGGCAGGCATGAGTGCGGGCAAGCAGAAAATGAGCGTCTGGAAGGCGTTTTCCGCGCCTTCGGCCTGGACGATGTTTTTCTTCGGTTTTGCTTCCGGGCTGCCGTTTTTGCTGGTGGCCGGGACGCTGGCCTACTGGCTGAAAGAAAACGCACTGGTGCTCAAGGACATCACCCTGATTGCCAGTGCCGGCATAGCCTATACCCTGAAATTCCTCTGGGCGCCGCTGGTTGACCAATGGCGCCTGCCGCTCTTGGGGCGTCTGGGACTGCGGCGCGGCTGGATGCTGCTGGCGCAAATCATCATCATCGCCGGGCTGGTGGGCATGGCGATGCTGACCCCGGACAAGCTGGCGCCCTTTGTCTGGGTGACGGTGATGGTGGCTTTTGCCGGCGCCACACTGGATATCGCGGTGGACGCCTATCGCGTGGAAATCGCCCCGCAAGAGGCGCAAGGCGCCTTGGTGGCGACCTATTCGCTGGGCTATCGCATCGCCCTGATTCTGACCGGCGCGCTCGCCCTGGTGCTGGCCGACCATGTCTCCTGGCCGCTGGTCTATACGCTGATGGCAGCGGCCATGCTGATTCCGGTGGTGACAGTGCTGCTGGCGGCCGAGCCTGCGGTGCAGCGCATTCGCCATGAAACCTGGGAGCAGAGCATCCAGCATGGCGTGGTGGAGCCGTTTGCCGATTTCTTCCGCCGTTTTGGCGCCGCGCTTGCCATCATCCTGCTGCTGTTCATCCTGCTGGCCAAGATTTCTGACCAGTCGCTGGGCGGCGGCATCATGGCGCCGTTCTATCTTGACCAGGGCTATAGCAAGACCGAAATCGCCGCCATTTCCAAGGTGTACGGTATCTGGGTGGGCATGGCCGGGGTGTTCCTGGGCGGTATTGCCGTGGCGCGCTGGGGGCTGCGCTGGCCGCTGCTGGCCGGTGTCGTGCTGGGCGCGGTCAGCAATCTGCTGTATGTCTGGCTGGAAGGCGCCAATGGCGATTTGCAGAAACTCACCATCGTGATTTCCGGCGAGAATCTGGCACAGGGCTTCCAGGGCACCACACTGGTGGCGTTTCTCTCATCGCTGGTCAACCAGCGCTTTACCGCCACCCAGTACGCGCTGTTTTCCTCGTTGACCATGCTGCCGGGAAAATTGCTGACCGCCGTGTCCGGCGCCATCGTGCTGAAGATTGGCTATGGCAATTATTTCTGGATGACCGCATTGGTGTCCGCCCCGGCAGTGCTGCTGTTCTTTGTGCTGATACCGCAGCTGGAGCGGCGCGAGGCCGAGGCGGCAAACGCGCCTTAGCAACTCAAACACGACCAGAAAAAAACGCCGGCATGAAGCCGGCGTTGTCGTATCCAATGGGTAGCAAGTCAGCCGCGATTATGGCCGGTCGCAGCGGGCTTGTTGTCCGCCACCAGGGTGTCTTCTTCACCCTGGAATACGATGTTTTCCACTTCGCGGATCTTGCCCAATGCACGGCGGGTTTCATCCTTGAAGGCGGTCAGGTCGGCGCCGGAAAGCGGTGCCGGCGGCGGCAGGGTCATCTTCAGCGGATTGACATGCACGCCGTTGATGCGGAATTCGTAGTGCAGATGCGGGCCGGTGGACATGCCGGTGCTGCCGACATAGCCAATCACCGTGCCCTGGGCAATCTGCTGGCCGGGACGGATATTGGCAAAGCGCGACATATGCGCATACAGGGTGGTGCGACCCTGGCCGTGATCGAGTTCCACGGTCTTGCCATAGCCACCCTGCCAGCCGACCGATTTCACCCGGGCATCGCCTGCGGCCATGATCGGGGTGCCGGTGGCCGCGGCATAGTCCACCCCTTTGTGCATCCGCATCGACCCCAGCACCGGATGGCGGCGGCCGCCAAAACCGGAGGTCAGGCGGGCAAAGGGAATGGGCATGCGGATAAAGGCGCGCTCCAGCGAGCGGCCATCGGCGGTGTAATAGCTGCGGCGGCCATTGCGTTCAAACAAGAAGCCGCTATGGAGTTTGTCGCCGGTAGTGATGGTGGCGGCCAATACCGGGCCTGTGCCGACCAGCTTGCCGTCGCGCCAGGTTTGGTCAACCACCACGCTGAAGCGGTCATCAGGCTCCAGGTCGGAGCGGAAATCGACATCGTATTTGAAGATGTCGTCAGTGAGTTCTTTCAGGTTTTGCGCACTCAAGCCGGCTTTGCGCGCCGATGTGAACAGTGAATTACCGACTTTGCCGGTCAGCACCACGGTGCGCACATCCACCTGCTGCGGCACCGGCGTTTCGGTGATGCGCTCGCCGGTGAGATCCAGCTCGACTTTCTGTCCCATCCGGGTATAGCGGAAGCCGCGCAGCGCTCCGCCCGTGGGCAGGTCAAAGGCCAGCTCCGCACCCGGACGCAGGCGGCTCATTTCGCGCGCCAGTCCGGGATATTTCAAAAGCCGCGCCAGGTCGGCCTGCGGGATTTGCAATTGCTCGAAAATCTGGCTGGCAGTTTCGCCCGCGCGCACATTGACCACCTGCCAGCTATCGCCTTTTCGGGTGGCGACCGGGGCATTGCGTCTGGCGTGCAGGCTGGGCAGCGGCAACGCCAGCGAGGCGCGCGGCGCATGGCCGGGCAGGGTCAGTGCCTGGTCAAGGCCGGGCACCAGCGCGGCCAGCAGGGCGGCGATGCTGGCGGCAAGCCCGGCATGTGCCCACTGGCGGCGCGTCCAACGGCCATTGAAGCCTTCGGGGATACGGTTGGCGACGTAGCGCCGGAGTCCTTCGGCGCGCAGCGCACGGAGTTGTCTCTTGCGGGTGGCATCGGGACTGAAAGCAGTCATCCAGCGGTCTCCACGCAGTGTGATGAAAAAGTCAGCGCGCTACCATAGACAGATTAAATCTTTGCGTCAACTTATTGATCTGTTTGAAAAATTTGCAAAGCATCACATTTAACGGAAGATTTATGCCGTTATCATGCCTTTCTCCCTATTCAGGAAACGCCCGTGTCCAGCCCCGATATTGCCCAAGCCCTAGACCTGATTGCCCGTGGTACTGACGAGCTTTTGAAGCGCGAAGAACTTGAAGCGCGGCTGAAGGAAGGCCGCCCGTTGCGCATCAAGGCCGGTTTTGACCCCACGGCGCCCGACCTGCACCTGGGGCATACCGTGCTTTTGAACAAGCTGCGCCAGTTCCAGGATCTGGGACATCAGGTGATTTTCCTGATTGGCGATTTCACCGGCATGATTGGCGACCCCACCGGCAAGAACGCCACCCGCAAGCCGCTGACGCGCGAGGATGTGCTCGCCAATGCGCGCACCTATGAAGAACAGGTGTTCAAGGTGCTCGACCCCGACAAGACCGAAGTGCGCTTTAACAGCGAGTGGTTTGGCAAGATGAGTGCGGCGGACATGATTCGCCTCGCCGGGCAGCACACTGTGGCGCGGATGCTGGAGCGCGATGATTTTGCCAAGCGCTATGCGGCGCAGCAGCCGATTGCCATCCATGAATTCCTCTACCCGCTGGTGCAAGGCTACGACTCGGTGGCGCTGCAAGCGGATGTGGAATGCGGTGGTACCGACCAGAAGTTCAATCTGCTGATGGGGCGCGGCCTGCAGGAAGGCAACGGCCAAAAGCCGCAAATCGTGCTGACCATGCCGCTGCTGGTAGGGCTCGATGGCGTCAACAAGATGAGCAAGTCGCTGGGCAATTACATTGGTGTTACCGAGCCGGCCATTGATATCGTCAACAAGACCATGAAGATTGGCGATGACTTGATGTGGGACTGGATTGAGTTGCTCAGCTTCGATATCGGCATCGATGAAGCCAGGCAGCTCAAGACCGAAGTGGCCGCAGGCGCGCTCAACCCGCGCGATGTCAAACTGCGCCTGGCGCGCGAGCTGGCGAGCCGCTTCCATGATGCCGCCGCCGCCGAAACCGCGATTGCCGGCTGGCATGCGGCGGTCACCGGGCAGGGCGATGTCTCGCAACTGCCATTGCAGGAAGTGGCCGTGCCGGCAGAAGGCCTGCGCATCAATGCCTTGCTGGTGGCTGCCGGCATCATGCCCAGCAACAGTGAGGCCAACCGCAAGCTGAAAGAACGTGCGGTGCGCGTCGATGGCGAGGTGTTCGAGGATGCCGCGCGCATGTTCACCCCCGGCTTTGAAGGCATGTTGCAGGTGGGCAAGCGCAATTTCGCCCGCGTCAGGCTGGTCGCGGCCTGAGAAGTTGTTCAAGGGCTGACTTGCCCAAGGATTGTCCCGCGTGCTCGCCACCGTGCGTGACAAGGCCGCACGTCCGCCTGTGCCTTGCATCTGCCGTATTTACGGAGCAACGGTCACTAACAAGAGGCTTCGCGCAGTCTCCAATGACTTGCTAGAATTAAGACTCAACAGGTCAGACCTGGTAAATCTTTTTGGGTGAACCCATGCAAACATGGCAAATGCAAGCCGCCAAGGCGCGGTTCTCGGAATTGGTGAAACACGCCGCCCAGGAGGGACCGCAGGACATCACCCTGCATGGCAAATCCGTGGCCGTGGTGCTCTCGCGCGAGCTGTTCGATCGCCTCTCGGGTGGCGAGCAATCGCTGGTGGACTTCATGCGCGCCTCACCGCTGGCCGGACACGATGAAATCGACTTCGAGCGCGACCGGAGCCCCGGCAGCCTGCCGCGTGAGGTGTCGTTTTGAGCTATCTGATCGACACCAATGTCCTGTCCGAGCTACGCAAGCGTCAGGCCGATGCCAACCTGGTGGCCTGGGTGCAAGCCCGCCCACGCGAGTCGTTATACCTGTCCGTGCTGAGCCTGGGCGAAATCCGCAAAGGCATCGAAGGCGTGGCCGACGCGGCTTTTCGGCAAACGCTGACAGACTGGCTGGAAGTGGAACTGCCCAAATACTTTCTGGGTCGTGTGCTGGGGGTGGATGCGCAGGTTGCCGACCGCTGGGGACGTTTGCAGGCCAGAGCAGGCCGCACACTGCCGGTGGTGGATGCCATGCTGGCCGCCACCGCCTTGCAGCATGATTTGACCCTGGTCACGCGCAATGTCAAAGACTTCGAAGGGCTGGGCGTGACCTTGATCAACCCGTGGCTGGGCTGAAGCTCAATCGCCAGCTACTCTTGCCAATGGCTGCACTCAAGCAGTTGATGCAGGCAAGCATTTTCTCTCCTTGCCTGACAGACCTGTCTCGGGCAGCTTGGGGGGCGTAACAAGACTTGTCACGGCAGCAAGGGTAAGCCAAGCTCCTTCAGGAATTCGTTATGCCTTCGGGTGGCTGTGCTGATTTTTTGCTCAAGCGCCATCAACTCTGCGTGCACTTCGACCAAATTGACTTCTTGCTCGGGCTCTACCGTGCTGACATAACGCGAGATATTCAGGTTGAAATCGTTATTTTCGATTTCTTCCATGCTCACGCGACGGGCGTAGCGTTCTTCTTCCTTGCGATGCTGGTAGGTGTCAAGAATCTTGTCGATATGTTTGGGCAGCAGGCGGTTTTGCCGCTTGACCTTTTCAAAATACTCGGAGCCACTGGCATTAATAAACAATACATCGTCGGTTTTTTTGCATTTTTTCAGCACCAGAATGCACACCGGAATGCCGGTCGAGTAGAACAAATTGGCAGGCAGACCAATGATGGTATCGATATGCCCATCCTTCAGCAGCTTGGTGCGAATACGCGCTTCAGCGCCGCCACGAAACAGCACGCCATGCGGCAGGATGATGGCCATCACGCCGTCTTGCTTCAGATAGTGAAATCCGTGCAGCAAAAAGGCAAAGTCGGCCGCAGATTTTGGGGCCAGGCCGTAATTCTTGAAGCGCATATCCTCGCCCAGCGCCTCGGTTGGTTCCCAGCGGTAACTGAATGGCGGGTTGGCTACGACTGCGTCAAATCGCGGCTGTTTGGCCGGGTTCATTTCTCGCAACACATCCCAGTCGTTGGTAAGCGAGTCGCCGTGGAATATCTCGAACTCGGAATCTTTCACCCCGTGCAGCAGCATGTTCATGCGTGCCAGGTTGTAAGTGGTGATGTTTTTTTCCTGTCCGAAAATCTTGCCAATGCCATGTGGCCCCATGCGATGGCGCACATTGAGCAGCAAGGAGCCGGAGCCGCAGGCAAAGTCAAACACGCTTTCCAGATACTTTCTTTGGCCTGTGGCAGGCTCCTGGCTATCCAGAGTGACGATGCCTGACAAAATGCTGGAAACCTGCTGCGGTGTATAAAACTCTCCCGCCTTCTTGCCACTGCCTGCTGCAAACTGGCCAATCAGGTACTCATACGCATCGCCCAGCGTGTCCTTGTCGGTTGAGAACTTTTCCAGGCCCTCGGCAATGGCTTTGATAATGGTGCAGAGCTTGGCGTTTCGCGCGGCGTAATTCTTGCCCAGCTTTTCCGAATTCAGGTTGATTTCAGAAAACAAGCCGCTGAACGTGCTGGCGAAAGATTCGTTCTCGATGTAATTGAAGCCCTCTTGCAAAGTGGCAAGCAGCTCTTCATCCTGTGTGCGAGCCATCTCGGCAATGTTTTGCCATAAATAATCCGGATGAATCACGTAATGCACCTTGCGGCGCATTTGCTTTTCAAAAGCCGACACATCATCCGGGTTGTCGGCATACCAGAATGACAAGGGGCTCAGGCGGTCTTCAGGCTCCAGCTCCGGGTAATCCGATCCCAGCTCTTTTTTTGCCGCCGCCTCGTAGTTATCCGACAAATAGCGCAGAAACAAAAAGGAGAGCATGTAATCGCGGAAATCATCCGCGTTCATCGCCCCGCGCAAGGTATCGGCAATCCCCCACAGGGTGTTGCCCAGTTGTTTCTGATCTTGTTCGGTCATGGTGTTGTTTCCCGCTCTGGTTGGGGTGTCAACTCTGAGTTGAAGGGGTAGAAGTCCAGAAAGTCTGTCAAGACTTTTTCAAAGTGCTCCTTGTTCTCCGGAAGCATTTCTACTGGCTCATAGAAGGAGTAATTGCCGTGGCTCAGGATATTGAGGAGCCTTGCGTACAAGGTTCCATCCGTGTCGTCATCTTGCTGCTTGATGCAAACCGAGAATTTTTTGTAGCCATGAAAAATGGATGCCTTTTCCAGCAGGCTGCGCAAGGCATTGAAGTGATGTGTGTAGATTTGCCCCGAATCCTTTGCCTGCCAAAGCTCCTGAAGCAGCGTCAAGTGATGGAAGAAAGGCGTATCGCCGGTATCTGCAAGTTCGTACTCGCCAGTCTTACGGGTGTGTGAAAGAAAATATGGTGAAAATTTTCTGCGGCCAACTTCCTTAATCTCATTCCACAGCACGTTAAAGAAAAGTGTGTGGTGCGATGAAATCACCGTTTTGATGGCGTGATCTTTCCGCTTCATGAACTGCGCCAGGTGGTTACCTACGGCAATGGCGTTGTGTTCATCCAGCGAGGAAATCGGGTCGTCAATGTAGATGTACTTGACCCACTGATAGGCCTCGTCGCCGTCCATCGCAAGTTGGACAATGGCCATAAAAAAGCACCAGATGAACAGGTTCTCTTCGCCACGCGACACTTTGATGTTGTCAATGGTCTGCGTGGAATCGCCCACTTGCACATTGCGCGAAAAGCGAACAGTCCAGTCGCTATAGTCGATGTTGAAGTCGAAATCGGCATAACGGTGAAGGAAGGGCCTAATGCGGTTTTCCATCTCCAAAGACTCCAGCCCCGCAAAGAAACGCGAAGCGGCATTCATCTTCAGCACCCGTGCGCTGTCACCCTCCAGATCGTTGTCCCAAGTGAACAAATCCTCGGTAAAGGCGTTGAAATAGAGCGTGTCGCGTGCGCCGTTATTTTTTTTGCTGATGTCCTTGAACGTCATGGACAAGCGCGTTTTGCCAGTGCCGTTATAGGCGTAGAGCAGAACGAATCTCTTTTCTTCCAGTTCGGTGCGCAGATGTGCAGCCAGTGCTTCCAGATTGGCAAAAGTTACGTTTGCACCCATTTCTACACCTCGCCCATCGTTGGGAAGAGCTGTTGCATCAGTCCCTTTTTGTGAGTTTTTAGAGATTCAATTTTTTGGGTTTGGCTGGTGATGCGATCGTCGAGGGATGTGAGACAGTCGGCGATTTTTTGTTGCTCTTCTGATGTTGATACGGGAAGAGGCATGGCCATGAAATCATTGTTTGTGATGGCCATTCTGTCATGTCTAGCCCCCGTGCTGGATGCCTGACACATGTATTGATGCCAGCCCGTGGTCTTGAAATAGTGGGCGTAGAAATCATTTCTGTCATCGAAAAATCTAAATACGGAGTACAGGGGCGACATCACTCCAGTTGCGACATTGTTCTTTGAGATGGGGCCTACGGGTGCGGTTGCAGATATCCTTGGGTTGTATACGTAGTCGCCTTTCTCTACGATATAGTAGTTTTCCAAGTTGCCTTGTGTGGCAATGTCTTTATCAAAGTAATCGCGCTGATCAACTACACCATATTCTGCAGAATTCGTTAGAACTCGCGTTATTTCACCGTTCCGATTCCTTTGCGTGCAGCGTCTGGCGAGCTTGTTTAACGGGGTAAATTCCCACCTGCCAACATTCAAGAACCCAGGAAACTGCAGGCGCGGCGCAGTTTCGCCTTTAGCAGGGAAGATCTGTTGCATCAGCCCTTTTTTGTGGCGCTTGAGGGCGTTGAGCTTTTGCGACTCCAGCGTAATGAGCTCATCAATAGAGCCGAGGCAGTCGGCGATTTTTTGTTGCTCTCCTGTTTTGACGTCGGGAAAATAGATCACTCGCTTCTTCAAAATGGAGAAGTGACGCTTGTAATCTTCCATCACTAGTGGACTGTGGTTGAGTGATTGAAATAAATATGCGGCAGATATAATTGGATTTGATTTGAGTATCTTGATGCCATCGGCACCCTGTGCAAATGGCTTTTCAACAAATTTAAGAGTGCAGGTATGATCGCCAAATACTATGAGTGGTAATGGCTCAGTAATCAATGTGCTTTCATCGTTAGTCCAGCCGCAAATGGTGTCCTGTGACTGATCTATGATCGGAAACTTGCCCTGCAACAGATAGCTTGATGTCTGTAGCTTCACCGGTGGGCTAACTGTAGTGACGAGTTTCTCCAGTTTTTCGCCGCGCCATCCATCCGTTTTCAAAAATTCTGGAAACCGTAGCTTGGGCAGCAGTACAGATTTTTCTGTTGCCGTTGTCATGGCGGCCATTCCTTTCTTATTACTCATACGCCCCCAATCCCGATATCTCCCGGTCTTGCGCCCGTTTTTTAAGCTCTGGCATCAAGTCTTCCATCAAGGCCAGCTCGGCCTTGGTGCGCGCTTTCCAGCCCAGTTCCAGCGGGGCAAAAAGGTCGCTTAGTTGCTCTCCGTCAAACACCATGCGGCGCAAGGTGGTTTCTACAAAGGTTTGCAGGGCAGCCACGTCGAGCGAATGTTTGGCCGCGAGGCCCGTTAAAGCCTTCGCGTTTTTTTCTGCCTTGAAGCGCTCGAAACCTTCGCGGATGGCTTTTTCGTCCAGTGCTTTGCCGATTTCCAGCGTATCGATGTATTCGGTGATGATGTCGCGGTCGTCGATGAATTTGGCGTCAGCCTGGATGAGGCCAATGAGCTGTTCACTGCTCATTTTCTGCTTGCCTGGTGTCTGGCTGGTATAACGGGCAATCAGCGCCATGATGTAGTCGTAATCAATGATGGCGCTGGCAAACAGCACAAATTCGAAATCAAGCTGTTGCACGTCAGGGCTGGTCTCGCCGCCGCTTTTATCTTGCTGTTGCTTCAGGCGCTGGGCGGTGTCGAGGTATACGCCTTTGAAGGCCAGCAATTGATCCTTGGGCAGAATGTGTTCGATGCTGGCTTTGTTCTCTTCCGTCAGGTCGGTGTACTGGTCCAGCTGGGTATTGAGTCGCTGCACTTCTTTGAACAGGTTGATGAATTGTGCCCGTGCTTCGTCGCCCTTGAGGTTGGCAACGGCTTCGGGCTTGTTTTCCAGCCCTTGTGACTGCATGAATTCATCCAGCTTGTGCACGGCGGTTTGCAGTTTTTCAATGACAACAGGCGCTTTGTCCACCAGCCAGATTTCCTTGGGCGGTTTGCTGGTCTCGCCAGAGAACAAGGCAATGGCGGTATCGACGGCATCCTGTTGCTGGCGGAAATCAAGGATGTTGCCGTAAGGCTTGGTGTCGTTGAGCACGCGGTTGGTGCGCGAAAAGGCTTGAATCAGGCCGTGGTATTTAAGGTTCTTGTCAACGTACAGAGTGTTGAGGTATTTGGAGTCGAAGCCGGTGAGCAGCATGTCCACGACGATGGTGATGTCGATTTTCTGGGTGTGTGGAAAATCGGCATTGGGCCATTGCTGATCCTTGATACGCTTTTGCACATCCTGATAGTAAAGGTCGAATTCGCCAATACTGTGGTTGCTGCCATAACGGGCGTTGTAGTCAGCAATGATGGCTTTGAGCGCGGTTTTCTTTTCCTCGGGGGCTTGTTGGTTGTCGGCCTTTTCCTGCGGCAGGTCTTCCTGAATCTGCTGTACGTCTTTGTTTCCTTCGGCAGGGGGAGAAAATACGCAGGCAATGTTCAGTGGCTGAAAGGCTTTGTTCTCGGCCAGTTTTTCAGCCTGTACGATTTTGAACAGTTCGTAGTATTCAATGGCGTCGTTGATGCTGGCCGTAGCGAATATGGCGTTGAATTTTCGGTCATTAGTTGCCGCATCATGCTTGCCCAAAATGGCTTCAACGATGGCGCGTTTGGCCAGCGGTTCGCCGGGTTTGGGGGGCTTTTTGCCGTCAGGCTTGCCATCGGGTTTGTAGTAGTCCACGTGGAAGCGCAGCACATTGCGGTCTTCGATGGCGTGGGTGATGGTGTAGGCATGCAGCTGCTGCTGGAAGATGTCGGCCGTGGTCTTGAAGCTGGCCTGCTGCCCTTGAATTTGCTGATAGCTGGCGTTGGCTCCAAAAATGGGCGTGCCGGTAAAACCAAACAATTGGGCGTTTGGGAAGAATTCCTTGATGGCTTGGTGGTTCTCGCCAAACTGCGAGCGATGGCATTCATCGAAAATGAACACCATGCGCTGGTTGCGTAGCGGCTCCAGCCGCTCCTTGTAGTTTTTCTTGTGGCTGCCATCCAGCGCCAGGCCGAGCTTCTGGATGGTGGTGACGATCACTTTGTCGGTGTAATCGTCGGAAAGCAGGCGGCGCACCAGGGCTTCGGTGTTAGTGTTTTCTTCCACGCAGCCTTCTTGAAACTTGTTGAATTCTTCGCGCGTTTGCCGGTCAAGGTCTTTGCGATCCACGACAAACAGGCATTTGTCGATGTCGGGGTTGTCTTTGAGCAGGGTGGAGGCTTTGAAGGAGGTCAGCGTTTTGCCGCTGCCCGTGGTGTGCCAGATATAGCCATTGCCACAGCGCTGGTGGATGCAATCGACAAGGGCCTTGACCGCATAGATCTGATAGGGGCGCATCATCAGCAACTTTTGCTCGCTGGCAACCAGCACCATGTAGCGGCTGATCATCTGCCCCAGTGTGCATTTGGCCAGGAAGGCGTCGGCAAAGCTGTCCAGATGCGTGATTTTGCTGTTGTCTTCAGCGGCAAACTGATAGAGCGGCAAAAAGCGCTCATCGGCATTGAAGCTGAAGTGGCGGCTGTTGTTGTTGGCGAAATACCAAGTGTCTGTTCGGTTGCTGACGATGAACAGTTGCAGGAAACACAGCAGGGTTTTGCTGTAGCCATTGCCGGGATCGTTCTTGTAATCGACGATTTGCTGCATGGCGCGGCGAGGGCTGATAGCCAGTGTCTTCAGTTCGATCTGCACCACGGGCACGCCGTTGATGAGCAAGATCACGTCATAGCGGTGGTGGCTGGTATCGGTGTTGATGCGCAGCTGGTTGATGATTTCAAAGTTGTTCTTGCACCAGTCCTTGATATTGACCAGTGTGTAGTAGAGGGGTGTGCCATCGTCCCGCTCAAAGCTGTTGCGCTCGCGCAGGTGCGTAGCCGCAGTGAAAACATCGGGTGTGATGATGGACTCCAGTAGGCGTGCGAATTCGCTATCGGTCAGCTTGACGCGGTTGAGCGCCTCGAAGTGTTGGCGAAAGTTCTGTTCCAGTGCCGTGCGGTCGCGTATGTCTGGGCGGTACCTGTACTTGAGATCTTCCAGTTTGGAGATCAGGTCTTGCTCGATTTGCTGCTCTGTTGTTGTCATAAGTCAAGCCTCAGACGTTGGACACAGCACAGGGGGTTCTATTCTTGCTTGGATTGTGCTGCCTCATCACAGTTTTATCCTTTACTGTAAATGCCTTTAGATAACTTCAGCATTGGAATATGCGAATTATCTTGAAATCAGGTGCGCTTATTTTTGCGTGGTGGTCATCCTTGTTGGGACATGGGATTCTGGCAAGTCGGGATGTATTGGGCGCATGATTATTTTCCCTTATTCAGCCTTCTCGCGCGCTTTGGCAAAATCGCCGGCGACCGTCACGCTCAAGTTTTCCGGCTGGATATGGCGGGCGATGGCGGCATTGACATCGGCCACGGTGAGTGCCCGCAGCTGCTGCTCAAACACGGCACGATCCTGCATCTTGCGGCCAAGGTATTGGTCGGAATTGAGCATTGCAGCGAGGGTGCCGTCGCTGGCACGGCTTTGCTGGCGCTGGGTCAGCAGGCTGTTCACGGTATCGGCAAGTTCCTCGGCGGTAATGCCTTCGTGCACGAAGCGTTGCAGCTCCTCACGCACGGCGCGCTCCAGTGCCGCCATGTTTTCCGGTGCGGCGCTGCCCTGGATGAAGAAGCTGCCGGCATCATCGATGCCGGAGCGGCTGGCATCAGCCGAGAGGCTGCTGCCGATGCCGTAGCTCAAGCCATCGCGCTGGCGCACGCGGTCGGCCAGGCGTGATTTCAGGCCGCCGCTGCCAAAAATATTGTTGGCAACCAAGAGCGCCGGGTAATCCGGATGTGTATCGTTCAGGGCAAGATTCATCCGCGCCAGATAAACGGCATTGGCCTTGTCCGGCGTTTCAAAACTGTGGCGCTCGGCCGCGACCGGGTGATGGCGCGTGGTAACCGGCTGATATGGCACCGGGGCTTGCCAGTGACTGAAAAGCTGCGCCAGCAGCGGTTTGATAACGGCCGGGTCAAAGTCGCCGACGATGGCGATTTCGCCCTGTGCGCTTCCGTAGAACTGCTTATGAAAGGCGCGCAAGTCGGAAATTTTCAGCGCCCGCAACTGCGCCAGACTTTCATCCAGTGATACATAGGCCAAGGGGTGATCTTTCGGCCAGGGGTTGAAGCGGGCTGCCATCGCCTGTCCGGCAACAGTACCCGGCTCCTTGCGCGAGGCTTCTGCACCGGTGATGGCGAGCTGTCGCAATTGCTCAAATTCAGCTTCCGGTAGCGATGGGTTTTTCAGGATATCGGCGGCCAGTGTGAGCGCTTCGGCCAGACTGTCGCGGCGGGATGCAAGGCCAATGCCGGCGCTTTGCAGGCCGCCGCTGATGTTGGCGCTGGTTTTCAGCGCCTCAAAGCGTTTGTCTATTTCTTCGCGGCTCAGGCTTTGGCTGCCGCGCAGCAACATGCTGCCCAACATGCCGGAAACGCTGGCGGCCTTCGGGAAGGTTTGCAGGCTGGCCATGTCGGCAAAGCGGAAACGGGCACTGAAGTTCACGGTTTGGCCGCGATTCTTTTTGGGTAGCAGTGAAACCTGCAGGCCATCGCCCAGGCGGTAAATCTCGCTGCGCGCGGCGATGTTTTCGAGGGACGGCTCGAAACTTTCACCGGCGGCCACGGCTTCGCGGCCCTGATAGCCATCCACCAGGGGGGCGATGGCGGGCGCTGTGCCAATGTCCGCACGCACTGGGTTTTCGGTAGGGATGAAGCGTGCCAGCGTGCGGTTGCTGGCAATCAGATACTTCTGCGCCACGCGGTTGACATCTGCGGCGCTGACTTTTTCCATGGCATCGCGCAGCACGAAATACAGCCGCCAGTCTCCGGCGGCAACGTATTCGCTCATCGCAAGGCCGATGCTGTTGACATTGTTGAATGACAGCTCGTAGCCATTGGCGATGCGCTGCTTGGCGGCGTTGACCTCGGCCTCGCTGATGGGCGTTTGTGCAATGTGCTCGGCCTGCTGCAAAAGCGTGGCCTCGGTCTTGGCCAGCTCGCCGTCTTTGGGCGCAACCGCCACGAAGGTGAACAAGTCCGGCTGCTGCATGGCGCTGATGCCGGCGCCTGCAAACGGCGCGATTTGCGTTTCCACCAGCGCCTTGTGCAAGCGGCCTGCGGGGCTGTGCGAGAGCAGATTGCCCAACACCATCAGGGCGGGCATGTCCGGGTGGGTGGCTGCCGGGGTGCGATAACCCAGCATCACCAGCTGCATGTCGCCGCTGCGGCGCACGGTGATTTCGCGCTCGCCATCTTGCGTGGGCTCGTGTGTCCAGTGGCGTGGCAGCGTGCGGCCGGGGCGCGGCAATGCGCCAAAGCTCGCCTGTATCTGCTTCAGTACATGATGGGGATCAAAATGCCCGGCAATGATGAGTGTGGCATTGTCCGGCTGATACCAGCGCCGGTAGAAGGCTTGCAGGTTGGCAATCGGCACGTTTTCCACATCCGAGCGGTTGCCGATGGTGGAATTGCCATAGTTGTGCCAGTGATAGGCCGCCGAGCGCAGCCGCTGCGCCAGCACGCTGCCGGGGCTGTTTTCGCCGCGCTCCATTTCGTTGCGCACCACGGTCATCTCACTGTCCAGGTCTTTTTGCGCAATGAAGGCATTGACCATGCGGTCGGCCTCCAGCGCCAGCAGCCAGCGCAGGGTGTCGTCATTGGCCGGAAAGCTGCCGTAGTAATTGGTGCGGTCAAGGCTGGTGGTGCCGTTGAAGCTGATGCCGCGTTTTTTCATCTCGCCGGGGATGTCGGCAAAGCGCGGCGTGCCCTTGAACAATAAATGCTCCAGCAAATGCGCCATGCCGGTTTCGCCATAGCCTTCGTGTACCGAGCCGACGCCATAGGTGATATTCACCGTGACCGTGGGTTTGGAGTTGTCCGGGAACAACAGCACTTTCAGGCCGTTGCCAAGGCGATATTCACAGATGCCTTCCACGCAGGCGGCCGCGCTGATGCCGCGCGGCAGTGGGCTGGCGGTATCGGCCAAAGCAGGCAGGGAGGCGCTGGCCAGCGCCAGGGCGCAGGCCAGCGAGAGGGTACGGATACGAGACATTGCGGTTCACCCGGGGGAAAATGGGCGACATGATGCAGGAAAACTCGCCCGAAAATCTCCCCGAACCGCTGCCCGTGCTGTGGCAGGACGACTGTCTTGCCGTGGTGGACAAGCCCGCCGGGCTGATGGTGCATGACAGCGCACTGGCGCGTGGCGAGCGGGATTTTGCCGCCGACCGGCTGCGCGAGCAGTTTGCCCGTCCGGTATTTCTGGTTCACCGCCTTGACCGCGCCACCAGCGGCTGCCTGCTGCTGGCCTTTGACCGCGAAACCGCCTCAAGGCTGGGCAAACAGTGGATGGCCGGGGAGGTGGACAAGCACTATCTGGCGGTGTGTCGCGGCTGGCCTGCGCAAAGCCATTTCCGGGTGGAGCATGCCCTTGATGGCGGCCCCGGAAAGCCGCAGAAAAAACCGGCCATCACCGATTTTGAAACCCTGGCGCGTAGTGAAATGCCCTGGCCTTCGCAGGACTTTGCCACTTCACGCTATGCCCTGCTGCGCGCCCGCCCAGTGACCGGGCGCTTCCGGCAGATTCGCCGTCATTTGAAGCATCTTTCCCATCACCTCATTGGCGATACCAGTCACGGTGACGGTCGCCACAACCGCGCCTTCCGCATGCAGGGCATCCATCGCATGCTGCTGCATGCCGAGCGCCTTGATTTTGTCCATCCCCATGCGGGCAACATGATGCAGGTTGCGGCTGCGCCCACGGGTGAATTTGCCCGGGCGCTGGCGCTGCTGGGCATGCCTATTGGGGCGCCCGAGGTTACTTCTTGTCCTGCGTCATTTCTTTGAGCTGAGGTTTTGGATGGCGCATGACATTGGCCTGACGCGCCATCATGTAAAGTGTTCTCATGTTGCAGATTGCCCCCGGTATTGAAATTGACGAAAACGAGCTTGACGAGCGCTTTGTGCGCGCTTCCGGTGCAGGCGGGCAGAACATCAACAAGGTATCGACGGCCGTGGAACTGCGTTTTGATCTGGCCGCTTCACCCGCATTGCCCGAGGCCGTGCGTGCGAGGCTCCTGGCGCGCCGCGACCGGCGGCTGACCGAGGCGGGGGTGCTGGTCATTCAGGCGCAGCGCTTCCGTACCCAGGAGCGCAACCGGCAGGATGCCCGCGAGCGTCTGGCGGCTTTCATCGCACAAGGTCTGGTCGTACCAAAGCCGCGGGTGGCCACCAAGCCCACGCGCGCATCGAAAGAACGCCGCTTGCAGGACAAGCGTGGACGCGCCGAAATCAAGCGCGGTCGTGGCGGCAAGGGTTGGGATTAGGAGCATCATGCAGGTTGAACATCCACGGACTCCGGCGCGCGCTGGCCGGGTATTGCCACTGCCGGCGCTTGCCCCGCGCGTGGGGCGCAATGCCCTGCTGCGCTGGCTGGGGCGCAGCATCCTGAAGCTGGGCGGCTGGCGCATGGAAGGCGAATTTCCGAACGTGCCGAAACTGGTGCTGATTGGTGCGCCGCACTCGTCCAACTGGGACGGTATCTGGGGGTTTGCCGCGCTGCTGGCGATGGATCTGGATTTGCGTGTGCTGGGCAAAAAAGAGCTGTTCTGGGGGCCGATGGCCTGGTTGATGCGGCTGATGCGGGTGATTCCGATTGACCGCAAGGCGCCCGGCGGTTTTGTGGCGCAGAGCATCGACACCATGAATGCCGCCGAGCAACTCTGGATTGGCCTGGCGCCGGAGGGCACCCGCAAAAAAGTCAAAGACTGGAAAAACGGCTTCTGGAAATTGGCGCGCGGCGCCGATGTGCCGGTGGTGATGGCGTACTTCCACTATCCCGACAAGGTGATTGGCATTGGCCCCACCCTTGAGATGAGTGCGGATGCCGAGGCCGACATGGCACGCATCCGTCAGTGGTATCGACCATGGCAGGGCAAGAATCGCGGCACGGTTTGAGTATTTGCCGCGCCCTTCGGAAAGCAGGTTAACCCGCAGCGATGTCACGTCGTTGGGGCGTCCGGGCTTGGCGTTGCCTCGATTTATGGATACTGCCGTCGACAGTGAACTACGGCCATGATTTTGATTTGTCTAGTGCCGACCCGGTACAGAATCAGGTAGTTTGGGTGTGCCAGTAGTTCACGCAAGCCGGGAATCCGGTCACTGGCGCGGTACATATAAGGATGTTCGGAAAGGGGCAATACGCTGGATTCTAGGCGCTGCTTTAGCCGTCGTGCCGCCTGTGGGTTCTCGGCTGCAATATGAGCGATGATTTCCCTAAGCTCGTTCAGGGCTTCTTTCTGCCAAACGATGGGCAGCATCAGCTGACCTTGCGTTCAGATTGCCGGATGATGGCCTCAATTTCTGCCATTACCTCGTCATGGGGGATTGCAGGCGCTGTATCAGTCAGGCGAGGAGCCAGCTTGGCCTGTAGCCATGCGGTATAGGCAGCCTCATCTTCGGCTGTCTCAAATTCGGAAATCAGCGGATCCAGGCGGTGAAGTCGGGCATTCATGGTCGCATCCTATCAGGAAGGCAGGCGCCGGGCTGCGCAATTGCGGTGTTGGAAATCCTTGCAAGGGGTTCAACCTGGCAAGGATTTCCGCCTTGCATACACGATTTTTCCCGCAAGAACGGCGACACAAGAAGATGATGACAGGCTCAGCGCTCAATCCGCGGTGGGCGGCCTGCAGGGACGGTGAGCAGCCGGTTGATGTTTTGCAGGTCGTCCACGTCCAGTGTGCCTGCGGCCTGACGCAGGGTCAGATGGCTTTGCAGATAGTTGTATTTGGCCTCGGCATAGGCTTGCTGGGCGTTGAACAGGTTTTGCTGGTTGATCAATACGTCAATCACGGTGCGGGTGCCGACTTCCAGCCCGACCTGCGAAGCCTCATGGGCGCTTTGCGCGGCCACCAATGCCAGACGGCGGGCTTCCACGGCGCTGATACCGGCGGCAAGGTTCTGGTAGGCGCTGCGGGTATTGCGCTCCAGGGCGCGCTTTTGTTGCTCCAGCTGTTGCTCGGAAACGTCACGCTGGGCGATGGCTTGGCGAACCTGCGACTGGGTGGCGCCGCCTGAGAAAATCGGTACCGACAGCGTCAGGCCGATGCTCGGGTTGCGGCTCCAGCCATCGGTGCTGGCCTTGCGTCCCAGCTGCTCGATGGTCGCGTCACTGCGGTTATAGCCATAACTGGCACTGGCGCTGAGGCTGGGCAGATGCCCGGCGCGGGCAGTCTGGATGTTTTGCTCGGCGGCGGCCAGCCGGGTTTTCTGCGCGGCCAGAGCCGGGTTGTTGTCGATGGCGAGCTGTACCCAGTCGGTGGCGTTGCCTTCGGCGGGCAGTTGCGGGATGAAGTCATCCGGCAGCGCCATCAGTGTGTTGATCGGCTGGCCGGTGATTTCTGTCAGTGCCTGCCGGGCATCTTCCAGCGCGTTGCGGCGCAGGATGGTATTGGCGCGCGCGCCTTCGTACTGGGCACGGGCTTCGTGCTGGTCGGTGATTGGCGCCAGACCCACTTCCAGACGTTTGCTGGCATAGTCGAATTGCTTCTTCAGCGCTTCTTCCTGCGCTTCGGCGGCGGCCAGGGTTTCCATCGCCACCAGCACATTGAAATAAGCCTGCGAAGTGCGGGTAATCAGTTGGTCACGGGCCGATTCCAGTTCGTGCTCACCTGCCTGGGTGTGCAGCCGCTGGGCGCGGTGACGGCTGATGGTTTGGCCGTTGTACAGCATCTGGTTCAGATTGAGGCCGACATTGCGGCTGGTGCTGTCCTGCACGCGCTCGCCGCCGGAGATGATGGCGCCGGTGGTCGGGTCGATTTGCGGCTGGCCGGACTCGCTGGTGCTGCGGCTGCGATGGATGCTGGCACTGCCGTTGATTTGCGGCAGCATCGCGGCACGGGTCTGCACCTGGCCTTCGGCCGTGGCGCGTTGGCCGGCTTCGGCGGCAGCCAGTTGCGGGTCTTGCCCGCGTGCAAGCTGATAGGTCTGCAGCAGGTCTTCGGCCTGCACGGTGACGGGCAGAAGGGCAGTGGTCAGAGCTAGAACAAGCGGGCGGAAACGCATGGAAAGTCCTCGTCAAACACGAAAATCGCGCATCCGGCCGCTGCCGGCTGGATGCAGTTACAGGCTGAAGCGCGGCACGGGCGCCGCACCGGACAGATAGGGCAGGTCGGTTTCAAACAACGATTGGCGCTGTGGCTGGTTGACCGTGCCGGTGAAAATTTCGGCCTGCATCACCGGCGAGTGCCCATGAATCACGAACAGCCGGCCGCCGGGAGAGAGCCAGTCAAAGAAATGCGCCGGGACTTCGGTGACCGCGCCGGTGACGCACACCACATCGAAACGGCTATCGCTATGCCATTGCAGCGCATCGGCCACTTCCACGGTGACATTGCCATGGCCTTGGGCGGCAAGCCGCGCCTGCGCGGCTTCGGCCAGTGCCGGCTGGATTTCCAGGCTGTGCACCGATGCGGCCAGTTGCGCAAGGCAGGCCGCAAAGTAGCCGCTGCCGGTGCCGACTTCCAGTACGCGCTCATGCGCCTGGGGCAGGAGACCTTGCAAAGTACGGCCTTCAATCACCGGCTTCATCATGAACTGGTCATGGCCAATGGGCAGGCTGAGGTCGGCATAGGCCAATTCGCGGTGCGCCTCATCGACGAACAACTCGCGCGGCGTACTGCCGATCACCGCGAGCACGCGCGGGTCGAGCACCTCCCAGGGGCGAACCTGTTGTTCGACCATGTTTTCACGGGCTTGGGCGTAGTTAATCGTCATGGCGATGGACTGGCTTGAAAAGAGGCGGCAATTCTAGCTTGTCTTGGCTGTGGGGCGGCTGACTTACGACAAGATTATCTTGCCTGGCCGATACAGCCTCTGGCAGTGCCAAAAGTCAGGGGTGGGGGCAGACAGGCGCGCAGCAGCCGGTCAAGATTTTCGCCCTGGGCGTACTGGGGAGTGCGTGCATGGCAGTCTAGCCGCACGCAAAATTTGCGGTGTTTAGCTCAGTCTGGCCAGCATTCTTGCCGAGCCAATAAGGCGTGCCCAGCGGCAGCCAAGATCCAGCAGGCAGAGATAACCGGCTTCGCCCAGAAGCCGCCACAGGGTGAGCAAATTCCATTGCAAGTGCGCCTCGGCTGCACATAGTTCTGCATCCATTCCCAGTTGCCGGGCAAACCGTGCACAGCGAGCCAGGTGGTAACGGCTGCTCAGCAGGGTGACCGGACCCCGATGCGGGGTGTCGGCAAGCAGGCTGCGGGCATTGCGCAGGTTTTGCAGGGTATCGCGTGAGCGCCGTTCCAGATGCAGTATCTGCGGGTCAATCCTGATCTTTTGTACAAGCGCGGCATGGGCGATGTCCGCCTCGGTCAAGTCGCCAGCGGCGCCGCCGCCCAGCAGGAACAGCCGCTCGGGACGGTGCTTGGGCCATAGCTCAATAACGCGTTGGATGCGGGCGGCAAAATCCGGGTCGATATGGCCGCCAGGAGCGTGCTTGCCAAATACCAGCAGGGCATTGCGGTAGCGCGGCTGGCAGCGGCTGCGCCGCGCCACTTGCACTACGTGCAGAAAATAGCCCAGATAGACAAGCCCCGCGCTCAATACGCAGGCCAGCATGGTGACGATGACCACATGCAATACATCGGGGTCGCTCATCAGGGCGGCGCGGTGGCGGGCTCGGCTGGTCATGGCCAAATTCTATGCGGGCTGCGGTTACAGCGGCAGACAAGTATGGGCGGCTATACTCGCTGCGATTCGAATCATGGAAAGCTCGTGACTTCTCATCGCCATACCCGGCCTGCGCCGATGCGCAGGCTTGCCATTAGTCACTACACCGCGACCACGGCGCTGGGGCGTGGCCGCATGGCGCAGCTTGATGCTTTGCAGGCGGGTCGCAGTGGCCTTGCCCGCAATGATTTCGGTCCGCTGCATGCCGGTGCGCCCTTGCCGACCTGGATTGGCCGGGTGGCCGGGCTGGAACAGACGCCTTTGCCGGAAGCGCTTGCAGGCTGGGAGTGCCGCAATAACCGGCTGGCCTGGCTGGCGCTGAATCAGGACGGCCTGTTGCAGGCGATCAAGGCGTTGCGCGAGAAGTACGGCGCCGAGCGGATTGCCCTGGTGATCGGTACTTCGACCTCCAGTATCGGTGCCACCGAAGAGGCCTATGCCGGTTTGCAGGACGGACATTTTCCTGCCCATTTACAGCGCCCGGAAGTGCATACCCCGCATTCGCTAGGCGGCTTCGTGCAGGCGGCGACCGGGCTGCGCGGGCCGTGCGTGACGGTGGCCACGGCCTGCTCTTCCAGTGCCAAGGTGTTTGCCCAGGCCGCGCGGCTGATGGCAGCTGGCGTGGTGGATGCGGCGCTGGTGGGCGGTGTGGATACGCTGTGCGGCAGTGTGCTGTACGGCTTCAATGCGCTGGGACTGGTATCGGGTCATCCCTGCATGCCATTTGATGTGCGCCGTGATGGCCTGTCGCTAGGCGAGGCAGGTGGTTTTGCGATTCTTGAAAAGGCGGCCGATGGCGCGCTGCTGCTATGCGGTTATGGCGAGTCCAGTGATGCCCATCATATGTCGGCGCCGCACCCGGAGGGTCTGGGTGCCCAGCTGGCGATGCGCGATGCCCTGGCGCGTGGCGGCATCGAGGCGGCTGCAGTCGGCTATCTGAATCTGCACGGCACTTCCACGCCGGCCAATGACCGGGTGGAGGCGCTGGCTGTGGCGGCGATGTTCCCGGATACGCTGCATGCCAGCTCTACCAAGGGCTGGACAGGCCACACACTGGGGGCGGCCGGAATCGTCGAATCGGTATTCGCACTTTTGGCGCTGGAGCATGGCTTTCTGCCCGGCACGCTGGGCAGTAGCGAGCCGGATCCGGTCTGTGGCGCGCAGATTCGCTTCGTATCACAACAGGCCAAAATCCATTACGCAATGAACAATTCCTTTGGCTTTGGTGGCAATAACTGCTCGCTGCTGTTCGGGAGCGTCGCATGAAACAGACGCCCTTGCTGCGCGCGCATCTTGAAGGCATCGGCTTTTGGGCCAGTGGTCTGCCCAGCTGGCAAGCTGCATGTGAATGGGTGAAAAACGGCGCCATGCCGGAGCAGGCGTCTGCACGCCCTTCACCCCAGCTTCTGGCGCCCAATGAGCGTCGTCGCGCGCCCGAGTCGGTGGCCGTGGCGCTGGAAGTGGCACTGGCTGCCTGCCAGATGGCCGGACGTGATCCGGCCAGTCTGGCTTCGGTATTTACTTCCACGCATGGCGATCTGGGCATCACCGATTACATGAGCCAGACCCTGGCCAGTGAGGATCCGGCTTCGGTTTCGCCTACCCGCTTTCACAACTCGGTACACAATGCGGCTGCCGGTTACTGGACGATTGGTGCAGGCTGCATGCGTCCGGCCACGGCGATTTCAGCAGCCTCTGCAAGCTTTGCCCAAGGGCTTCTGGAAGCCCTGACGCAGCTGCTTGCAGGCGAGTCTGCTGTATTGTTAGCGGCCTATGATGCCCGCGCCCACGGGCCATTGGCGGAAGTTTCAAGAAGCGAGGGGCTGCTGGGCGGTGCGCTGCTGTTGAGCCAAACCGGCCAGGGCGCATGCCTTGAGGCTTGGCTTGAAGACGGCATGGCAACTGCCGCCAATGGCGCTTTGGCGCGCCATGCCAGTGGCAATGCCATGTTGCCGATGCTGCCATTGTTTGAGCTTTTGGCGCAGGGCAGTGATGGCGAAGTCCGGCTGGATGCGGGCGCGGGCCGGGTGCTGCGGGTGCGCATCCAGCATGACAAGGGCAGCGCATGAAGCTTGACCGGCACAATACTGCGATCGTGATTCCCGCACTCAATGAGCGGCTGCGCATTCGTGAGGTGGTGGAGTCGGCGCTGCGCGAGGCCGACACCGTCATCGTCATTGATGACGGCTCCGATGACGGTACCGCAGACTGCCTGCATGGCCTGCCCATTACCCTGTTGCGCCATGCTACACGCATGGGCAAGGGCGCATCGCTACGTGATGGCTTTGCCGAGGCGCTGCGTCAGGGCAAAGCGGCCGTGGTGACCATGGATGGCGATGGCCAGCATCAGGCCAGCGATGTGCCGCGCCTGATTGCCGCGGCCAATCGTCATCCGCAATGCCTTGTCAATGGCGCGCGCCTGCGCCGCCGCGAGCAACAACCCTTGTACCGGCGCATCGGCAATGACTTCGGCGATTGGGGCATCAGCTGGGGCTGCGGCTTTCGCATCCGTGACACCCAAAGCGGGCAACGCCTGTACCGTGCCCCTGCCTGTGCGCTGGGCGATATCCCCGGCGAAGATTTCGTGTTCGAGGCGCAAATGCTGATTTCCTGTGCCCGGCAGCTGGGCTACCGGGTGGTATCGGTACCCATCGAAGCACGTTATAAGACTGTGCACAGTAACGAACAGTTTCGTCGCAGCCATTTTCGTCCGTTGCGCGACCTGTGGCGCATTACCGCGCATGTAGTCCGGCAGGTCTGGCGCTATGGTGATGTCATTGGCCAGTACCGGCTGACGCGCGCCAACCCGCCGCTGATTGACGATGCCGATGGCAGGCTGCAAAACACCACAGTGGAGTCATCTGCATGAGTAGCGATGTTTGCGATGTCGTCATCCTGGGCGGCGGCCTTGCCGGTCTGACCTTGGCACTGCAACTGCGCCAGCAAGATGCCAAGATGCGCATCCGCGTATTGGAGCGCCGCCAACATCCAGTGCCGGAAGCGGCCTTCAAGGTGGGAGAATCCACCGTGGAAATCGGCGCGCATTATTTTGCCAATGTATTGGGTCTGCTGCCGCACCTGAAAACGCAGCAGATCCGCAAGTTCGGTTTCCGGTTCTTTTTCTCCGACCGTCAGGCACATATCGAAAAATGCACCGAGCTGGGTGTCAGCATGCTGCTGCCGACGCCGTCCTGGCAGATTGATCGCGGCCGGTTCGAGAACTTTCTGGCTGCGCATGTGCGTGAGTTGGGCATCGAATTCATTGATGGTGCCAGCGTGCGCGAAGTCGTGCTTGCAGACAACGAGGCTCCGCACCGGCTGCGCTATGCCAAGGGTGATAGCGCGCATGAAGTGGCAGCGCGCTGGGTAGTGGATGCCAGCGGACGTGCGAGTCTTCTCAAGCGCAAACTGGGGCTTGAAAAAAGTAATGCGCACGATGTCAATTCGGTCTGGTGGCGGGTTCAGGGCTTTGTCGATCCCAATGACTGGACCGATGATGCCGACTGGCTGGCGCGTTGTCAGCCACCCGAGCGCTGGCGCTCCACTAACCATCTATGCGGCCCTGGGTACTGGGTATGGATGATTCCGCTGGGCTCCAACGCACATTCCATCGGCATTGTCGCCGATCAGAGCCTGCATCCGCTCGATACCCTCAACAGCCATGAAAAAGCCATGCACTGGCTGTGCCAGCACCAGCCGCAGCTGGCCGGGCTACTTGCGCGCGAGCAGCATGCGCTACTGGACTTCCGTTTTTTGAAGCATTTCTCCTACGAATGTCAGCAGGTGTTTTCTACCCGGCGCTGGGCATTGACGGGCGAAGCAGGTTATTTTGCTGATCCGTTCTATTCGCCAGGCAGCGATTTCATTGCCATTAGCAATACCTATATCACCGAGCTGATCCGGCTTGAACGTGCCGGTGAATCCATCGGCCTGCATGTGACCCTGTTTGAGCAGCTTTATCGCGGCTTCTACGACAACACCATGTCGCTGTATCTGGGGCAGTACCGCCTGTTTGGCAATGCCGAAGTGATGCCGGTGAAAGTCATCTGGGACTACAGTTTCTACTGGGCCTTGCTGGCGCCGTTGTTCATCTCCGGGCGCATTGCTGATATCCATGTGCTTTCGCGATTGCGTGCCGATATGGAATATGCCGCCGCACTCAATACCGCCATGCAACCGTTGCTGCGGCAATGGGGCGAGCATTCGGGCTATGGCACACCGGAGGATGGCCGCCTGCTGGATCAATACCGGATCGGCTGGTTCCACGAGCTCAACCGCGCGTTGGGTGATGTGCTCGATGATGAAGCCTTCATTGCAAAGGTGCATGCCAACTGCAAATTGCTGGCACAGCTGGCGCTGGAAATCCTCACGCAAGTAAAACAGCGCTGCCCGCATGCCGATGTGCAACCGCTGCTTGAGCTTGTGCAGGATGTGACCATGACCAACCCGCCAATGCTCGGCGCAGAGTGGTTTCCGGGCTAAGTGTCGACTCAGCTCATCCCGCCATCAATACCGATGACCTGGCCATTGATGTAGGCGGCAGCATCGCTGCACAGAAAGGCGGCAAGTGCGGCCACTTCTTCGGGCTTGCCTGGGCGAGCTGCGGGCACCATCGTTTTAATTTGTTCCGGGGCGAACACGCCTTCGGCCATGCTGCCCTCAATCAGCCCTGGCGCAATCACATTGACGCTGATGCCACGGCTGGCCATTTCCCGCGCCAATGATTTGCTGGCGCCATGCAGCGCCGCCTTGGCCGCAGCGTAATTGGTCTGGCCACGATTGCCCAGTACTGCGGCAACGCTGGAAATGCTGATGACCCGTCCCCAGCGGGTGCGCGCCATCGGCAGCAGCAGTGGCTGGGTGACATTGAAAAAGCCGTGCAGTGAGACATTGATCACCCGCTGCCAGCGCGCCTCATCCATACCTGCCATCGGCGCATCGTCATGGATGCCGGCATTATTGACCACAATCTGGATTGGGCCATGTTGCAGCAGGCTGGCAATCGCCGCGCCACTGGCGTTGCTGCAACTGACATCAAACACGATGACTTCGGCGCTGCCGCCATCGGCGCAGATCGCGGCAGCGACGGCTTCAGCGCGCTCCCGGTTGCGGTTGGCGTGAACGATGACATGGTGACCATGGCGACCAAGTTCGCGGCAAATGGCGCTACCGATATCGCCGCTGCCGCCAGTGACCAGGGCGCGTTTTGCAGGTTTGAAAGAGGCGTTTTGGCTCATTGCGACTCCTGTGCTTGCAGTATCACCGAGGCGCGGCCTTCGGCAACAACCTGTGCATTGCATGCAATACGAAACTGGTATTGCTGGCTGTTTTCCGCTGCCATCAGCAAGATGGCATGGCAGATCAGCTCGTCTGGCAAATCATCAATACGCGCCACATATAGCTCGACATGGCGCAGTGCCACCAAAAAACCGTGCCGCGGGGGACTGCCTTGTTGTTGCAATAGTCCGCCATGCACGGCCATCGCCTGTGCGCCGTATTCGCACAGATGCACGGCGCGCAGCCGGCCATTGTGGCGCAGCGGGTTGTCGGCTGCGCGGTGCGATGTGGTCGCAACACGGATATGTTCGGCATCAAAATCCAGCACTTTCTGCCATAGGCACATGCTGCCCTGATGCGGAACCAGACGGTCGATACGGATATCAGTGGGCATGGCGTGCAGGTTGTCTGGAAATCAAAAGGCCGAGGATAAAGTTCAGCACTACGCCAAGGGTGACCGGCAGGCCAATGGCGCGCAATACCGGAATCGAGGACAGCGCCAACAGAAAGAACACCAGCACGGTCATCAGGCTACATACAATCAGCGCATGCAGGGTGCGCAACTGGTCGTCGCGGTCATCGCCAGCGTGGTCAAAAAACAGGGCGTAATCCAGCCCCAGCCCGGCCGCCAGGATCAGTGCCACCAGATGGAACAGGTTGAGCTCGATCCCCCATAGCCGCAGCAGTGCCACGATCAGCAAGCTAGTCAGCGCCATCGGCAGTAATACCCGCAGGCTGCGGCGACGATCGCGCAGCGCCAACATCACCGTAGCGCCCAGCAGTACAGCGGCCAGCGCCAGCGACCACAGCACCCGTTTGCGGTATTGCGCCACCAGCGATTCGGACACGTTTTTCATATCCAGTAACTGGATGCCAAGCTGGGCTGCCTGCCGGGAAAATGCAAGTTCATCCCGCATGCCGCTGACCGAAATCAAGGCGGTGCTGCTATTGCTGCCGGTGCGCAGCAAACCCGTCACCAGGGGCGCCAACGGCGTGTCGGCCAGGTCTTGCAAGCGCAGTGGCCTGGCCGTGCGCGCGGCATAGACGTCTTCCAGAAAAGGCGTAAAGACATCGGCCTGGAAATCGCTATCGGCAAGTGCAGCAGCCAACTCCTGCTGTAATTTCCCGCCATCAGGCAGACGCGCCTGGCGCTCAAGTTGCTTCTGAACCGATGGCAGGTAACGCGCGGCCATGTCGTAGCCGGTGATGAGGCCAGTTGCACGCATCTGCTCCAGCGCCGGCACAAGCGCCTCGCTTTTTTGCAGGGCTTCTTCAGTATCGCGGCCGCCCACGGCAATCAGATAACGCACATCCGGGGCGGCCAGCTCGCTGCGCAGGCGCAGGTCGCGTTGCAGGGTATCGGGGGGCACTGGCGTCAGGCGAGAGAGATCGTTCTCCCAGAACGGCCCCGGCGCCAGCGTGGCCATGGTGATGCTGATCAGGGCAAGCAGCGTCAGCATCCAGCCGCGCGGCCGCGGCAAGCGTTCAATAGCGTGCCAGAGCTTTTCCAGCCGTGGCGAGCGGGCAACATCGCGCGGCGCAGGGTCAATCAGCGCAGGCAGCAGCAGCCGTGTGGAAAGCGCGGCCACCAGCAAGCCGGTGATCGTAAAGACCGCCAGTTGCTGCAAGCCTTCCACCCCGGAAAGTAAAAACGTCATATAGGCAATACAGGTCGAAACCACGCCGGTCGCCAGGGTCGGCCAGATGGCGCGGGCGTTCTGCCACGGGCTGATGCCGGGACGCTGATGCGAGAACAGATGAATCGGATAGTCTTGCACCACACCGATCAGGGTGAAGCCGAAGGCCACGGTGATGCCGTGCATGCCCTCAAACAGCAGCGCCACCGCGACCAGTCCGGCGATACCGGCGCTGGCCAGCGGCAGCACGCCCAACAATGGCTGTCGCCAGCTGCGATAGGCGATCAGCAGCAGCAGCACCAGGCCGATGCCATCCACTGTGCCAATCCAGCTGGCTTCAGCCGCTGTCCGGCTACCAATTTCCACCGAAATAGGCCCCGGCCCGGTCATTTCCAGTTGGCTGTGCGTACCCTGGCTGGCCCTGGCAAAGGCGCGCTCGATCGCCGCCACCGCATCCACCTGCCCGGTGGGATCGAAGCCCGGCGCCTGGGTTTGGGCAAGCAGCAGCGCCGCTTTGCCATCGCGGCTGAACCAGACATCATGCAAGCGCTGCGGCGCATCTGCCGGCTCCCAGCTTTCGATCAGCTTCAGGGTTTCCAGCGTGGGATCGGCCGGGATCAACGGCTCCAGCCAGGCGGCAGCGGGCGAGCCAAGATCGGCAATGCGGGCAGTCAGCTCTTCACGCAGATAATTGCGCTCAAGCGGCTGCGCATCCAGGCTGGGCGAGAGCAGATAGCGGTAGACGTGCAAATGCGCGGGGATGACGTCCAGCCCTTGCATGCGACCATTGCTGACCATCAGAAACTGCGGGTCGGCGGACAGGCTTTCGCTCATCGCCGCCGACTGTGCCGCCAGCGTTTGCTGATTTTCGCCCGAGAGCGCAATCAGGATCAGCCGCGATCCTGGTCCCTCGCCCAGCTCATCCATTAGCAGGCGTTGCCCGGCAGTGACCGGGCGCGGCATGAACTTGCGCAAATCGCCACTCATCTGGAGATTCTTTGACAGCCAGCCGCCTGCCAGCAGCAACAGGGCAAACCAGATCAGGGCAGCAGCAAGGCGGGCGGCGGGCGACTTCATTCAGAATGGCAAGGGCACTGCGATGCGAGTCAGGCTACCCGACGGCTATAGCGATGCACTTCATCCACCAGTACCGCCACATGCTCGGGGTTCATGTCCGGCGACATGCCATGTCCAAGATTGAACACATGACCCTCGCGTGAGCCGCCATTGGCCTGGGCGTAATCATCCAGCGCCTTGCGCACTTCGGCGCGGATTGCCTCCGGGCTGGCATACAGCGTGGTCGGGTCGAGATTGCCTTGCAGCGCGACCTGACCATGGGTGCGGTTGCGGGCATCGCCCAGCGACGTCGTCCAGTCGATACCGAGCGCATCGGTGCCGGTCGCGGCCAGTTGCTCAAGATGCTGGCCGCAGCCCTTGCCAAACAGAATCAGCGGGGTGCGCTCGGCGCCCTCGCCGCGCGGCAGTTCGCGGGCAATGCGTTGCAGATAGCGCAGCGAAAACTCACGGTACAGCGCCGGAGAGAGCACCCCGCCCCAGGTATCGAAGACCTGTAGCGCCTGGGCGCCGGCGGCGCGTTGTGCGGCAAGGTAAGCAATCACCGCATCGGTGGTGACATCCAGCAGGCGGTGCAGCAGTGCAGGCTCGCTGTAGGCCATCGCCTTGATGCGGGCAAAGTCCTTGCTGCCGCCGCCTTCGACCATATAGCAGGCCAGCGTCCAGGGGCTTCCGGAAAAGCCGATCAGCGGCACTTGCCCGTCCAGTTCGCGGCGAATCAGCCGTACTGCATCCATCACATAGCCAAGCTCAGCCTCCATGTCCGGCACGGCGAGTTGGGCAACCGCAGCGGCATCGCGCACCGGGCGCTCGAACTTCGGGCCTTCGCCTTCGACAAAGTACAGGCCAAGCCCCATGGCATCGGGCACGGTGAGGATGTCGGAAAACAAAATCGCCGCATCCAGCGGGAAGCGCCGCAGCGGTTGCAGGGTGACCTCGCAGGCGATTTCCGGGTTTTTCGCCATCGCCAGGAAGCTGCCGGCCGCCTTGCGGGTGGCGCGGTATTCGGGCAGATAGCGTCCGGCCTGACGCATCAGCCATACCGGTGTGGCATCTACGGGTTCGCGGCGCAGGGCACGCAGGAAACGGTCGTTTTTCAGGGCCATGGGATTTCCGTCTGGACATTTCTGCCGGGCGGCGGCAGGGGTTTGAAGCCTTTTTTGATATGGCTATCGCGCAGTTTCTTTAGTGCGGCAACGGCACTGGCACGATCTTCGAACTGGCTGCGCTTGAGCTGACTTTTACCTTCCCGGCGAGCTTCGCGCAGCAACGTCCAGCCGCCGAATAAATCCGGCTGGAGCATCAGTTGGACAAAATGTGGAGGCTCCCCGGAGTTAGGGGAGTGCTGCAACAAGACACGCATCTGCGCATTGTAGCGGCAAGGTAGGATGTGTAAGTGCGAAAAAGCGCGAGACAGAAGTTTGCTAGGGCGCTCATGACAAGGGCGGCCGAAGCCGCCCTTGCTGTATTGCAATTTGCCCTCAAGCTCAGAATTTGTAGTTGAAGCGGGCAAAGAAGGTGCGGCCAAGCCAGTCGTACTGGGTAGCAAAAGCCGAGATGTTGCCATAACGGCTGACTGGACCAGACGAGATGGTCGGCGGAGTGGTGTCGAACACATTGCGTACCCCGAACAGTACCGACCACTTGTCAGCCGAGTACATCACCGAAGCCGTGTGGTACATGCGGGCAGCCAACGAGATGTTGCGGTTGGCATTCTTGAAGCCGTAATAATCGGCTACCGGCTTGCGGAAGATAGCATCGGTACCGCCAACGTAGTCCATGCTCCAAGTGTAGCTCCAGTCATTGCGCTTGAAGTTGGTACGGATATTGCCCACCGTGCGCGGCCGTGCAATGTTGCCGACGTAGTCGTTGGTTTCATAGCCGCTGGCCTCGGCGCTGGAGAAAGTCTGGTAGACATCTTCCAGGAGATAGCTGACCGAGGCTTCGATATCCAGCTTGCCGAAGCTGTAATCGTTTTCGTAGCGAGCCAGGAGGTCATATCCACGCACCTGCTGACGATCGATATTGATGTAGCTGGCGTGCACAGTTTCGATCTTGTGCGGGTCGGTGGCGTGGCTTGCGGGATTGCGATTAAAGCGGCTGCAGAAATTGTTCGGATAGACTGGCGAGTTGTAGCAGCCGGACAGAATGTCGCTGGCCCCCAGCTCGGAGATCTGGTCGATGACTTCGTAATTGAAGTAGTCCAGTGCCACACTGAGCGGTGCGAAGCTCGGAGTCCAGACAAAGCCGGCAGTAAACGCCTTGGAGGTTTCCGGACGCAGCAAGCCGGCACCGCCACCGGTATAGACCGTAGCCGAGCTGCCGCCACCTGCGTAGTCATCCGGGATGCCGGCTGCGGCGCAGCTGGCACGGACGTGTTCGCTGGTGCTGTCACGCCATTCGACGCAGGGGTCGATTGCGCGCTGCCCCAGGAAGCCGCTTTGGTTGCCGAGATACAGCTCGTACAGGCCGGGAGCGCGGAACGAGGTACCCTTGGTGGCGCGCAGGCGCAGGGAGGGAATGACCTGCCAGTTGAGGCCGAGCTTCCAAACCTTGTCACTGTCCTTCAGTGTGTCGTAGTCGAAGGCGCGGGCGGAAAGGTTCAGAGTCAGCGACTCCACTGCCGGCTTGCCCTTCAGCAGCGGAATTTCGGTTTCGAAGAACAGCTCTTTCACGCTGTCCTTGCCTTTGGTGACATTCGCCGAGCTTTGACCCCAGAGGTCGGCATTGCGTGACAGAGCGCTGGGCTGGTCGTCGATGCTGTAGCGTCGGTATTCGGCACCTACGGCCGCACCGACGGCACCGGCCGGCAGCTGGAACAACTCGCCGGTGGCCACAGCATTGAAGACGAACTGGTCATAGATGGTGGAGCCTTTGTGCCAGACACCGATGGCATTGACCAGATCATCGATACGGCGACCACTGAGGAAATCAGGGTCGAAGTAATTGAGGCTGGGCGCAGTATCGCTGTATTGAGCATCACCGGTGTTGGAGGCACGGATGCCCAGCGAGCTGTAGCTGCCCTTGCTGCGCGAGTAGGAGGTATTGGCCTTCCAGGTCCAGTCAGCAAACGGCAGATCACCTTCCAGCGCGGTGTTCAGGTAGTAGTAGTCCACCTTGATGTCATTGTTGCTGCGGAATGGCATGACCGGCTGTGCCACACCACTTGGAACTGGTGCCTTGTAGCCAGGGCTGTTTGCATAGTTGCTGCCGATGCGCGGGAAAAACTGGCGGAAACCGCGTGCCTGGGTTTCGCGGCGGCTGAGCAGCACCTCGCTGGTCCAGGTCAAGCCGTTGCTGAAGTTGAAGTCGGAGGAGCCGTACACGCTGTAGCGCTTGGTCGAAGCGATGATGTCGCCCTGCTCCTGCCAGTCACCGTAGATCACTTCGTCGGTCGAAGCCTTGGGTGAGTCGGTATAGGTAGTGCGGGTGCGCGGGCGGTAGCCGGGAATCGGGCCGACCGTGCTGCCATCGGTGGAAGGGACATAACGAATGCCGGTACGGGCATCGATGACGGTGTTGTAAATCGAGCCTTGGCAACCCTCGTAAGCGGTGCCGGCATTGATCGAGGTATCAGCACGGTCAAGGCGATTGCCGTAATCGTCCCAGTACATGTCGCGCGGGCAGCGGAAGAAGTCGCGATCCTTGATCTTCAGCGGTTTCTGCTCGTAATAGCTAGCGGCCAAGGCGATATTGCCACTGCCGAGGTTCCAGCCGGCCGCACCGGAAAGGTCATAGGACTCGCCACCGCCGTGTTGCGGCGCGCGCACCATGAAAGAAACCTGCGGACGGCTGATGTTCTTGCGGGTGATCAGGTTGACAACACCGGCCACGGCATCGGAGCCATAGATCGAGGAGGAACCGTCTTTGAGCACTTCGGCGCGCTGCAAGATGGCCTGCGGGATCACGTTGAGGTCAAAGGCACCGACTTGGCCGCGGGTACCTGCTGGGCCGGGACGGTTGCCGTTCAGCAGCACCAGGCTGCGATTGGCACCCATGCCGCGCAGCGAAACGGTCTGGGTACCGATGCCACCCTCGGTGACAAAGCCGGAGAACTGGTTGGAGATCTGGGTGCTGCCAGCTGCCACGCTGGAGGTCTGCAGGAACTCGGCAACATCCACTTGACCCGCAGCGATATTGGTATCGGCAGTGATGACCTGGATCGGAGCCGCAGTGTCGTATTCGACGCGGCGCAGCAGCGAGCCGGTGACGGTAATGGTGCCCAGATCCTTGTCGGACTTTTCCTGGGTCTCATTGCTGACGGGCTTTTCGTCAGTGACTTCCTGAGCTTGGGCAGAAACGCCATATAGGCAGCCAAGCATCGCCACGATTAGTGGCAGGCGAGTTAGAGAGCGATGTTTACAACGGGTCTTCACTGCATGTCCTCATGGATGATGGAAGATTGATTAACAATGTTTAAACGAATTTGATCATACAGGCAAGAGTTATTTTTATGAATTTTTTATGAATACGGGAATTTGCCTTCCTTTTGTGAATTTCACCGCACTCTCATTCGTATACGAAAAGCCCCGATGGTGAGCCATCGGGGCTTGGCTTGGAGCGTGTAAGTACCCTGACTATGACTTACAGGCCGCCTGGACCGCACTCATTGGCAAGGAAGCTTTCGATCAGCTCCAATGTTTGCGTTTGGTGGCGCGGGTACCACGGCATGCTGTGCGGCATGTCGGCAATTAGCTGGAAGCGGGCATGTACCTTGCCTTTGACCGCATCGTAGAAGCTGCGGGCGTGGAAGGCTGGGGTTCTGACGTCGCGGTCACCGACATATAGCAATACCGGGATGTTGGCTTTGTCGGTATTGCGCATCGGATCCATGCCGGTCACGGTGCTGCCTTGCAAGATACGCTGCAGGCGGTTGTCGCTCCAGCTGCGGCCGATTCGTGCCAGATCGGTGACTGGGGCACCGGAAATGGCGCACTGGAACGGGCCGCCGGGGCGCACCACGGCAGCAGCGGCAGAAAAGCCGCCATAGGAATAGCCGAAAATAGCGATTCGATCCGGGGCTGCGATGCCTTCCTTGATCAGCCAGGCAGCAGCATCGTCTTTGTCATCCTGCATTTTCAGACCCCATTGCGCATCACCAGCGCGCCACAGGTTGCGTCCCAGGTTGGACGAGCCGCGGTATTGCGGGCGCAGTACGGCATAGCCACGCGAGGTCAGGAACGGTACCCAGCCGGAACGATCCCAACCGGTGTAGTCGCGAGCCCAAGGGCCGCCATGTGGGTGCACAATTGCCGGCAACGGGGCATCACCGGGCTTCCAGCCTGCGGGAAGGTCGAGAATCGCCGGGATTTCCAGACCATCACGAGCTTTGTAGGTTATCCAGCGCTGCTCACCAATGTTGTTAGACTTGATCCACGGGCGCTGGCTACCCAGTGTTTTTACCTGATTGCGATCCAGCAGCAGGTGATAGGTTGGCGCATTGCGGGCACTTTCGGTGGTGAACAGCACGCGCGAGAGGTTATCGTTATAGCCATTGATGGAGACCATTTGGCCTGGATAGCTATTCTTCAGGCCATCGTGGATGGCTTTCATCTGCGGGTCGACATAGATGACTTCTTGGCTCGGGCCATCCACGACAAAGCCCAGTACCTTATTGAAATTGCTGGGTTGGTGGCCGAGCACCAGGCCCGCGATGGAATATTGCGGGTGTGCGACCAGTGGCTCAGCATCAAATTTGCGTGCGACCGGGTCGTACATCCAAGCTTGTACCCGGTCCGAGCCAGTATCTGAGAGCACGTAGTACTTGCCGCTGGCTTCATCAATACCGATGAAGGAAAGCGTGTGACGTTCGCTTAGCTTTTGGGTCAGATTTTCGTGTTGCTCGAATTCGCCATTGGCCGGATTGCGGATAAAGGTGCGCAGTTCGAAATCACCACCAGCAGGTTCAATCTGCTCGCGGGTCATGACCTCACCATTGCGTGGATTGAACAGACCCGGCGATGTGCGACCGCTGGCCTGGAACAGCAGCTTGGTCTCATCCGTGCGCAGGTTGTAGAGGTAGTAAAAGGATTGCAGGTTGGCGTTGTTGATCTGACGGATGATGACGTTGTTAGGATCCAACGGCAGGGTATTGACCAGCGAAGCAGAGCCGCTGATTTCCAGACATTGCTGAGTTTCCTGGCTGACCCCGATGCGACGGCTGTTGTCGGCAAATGCTTCGGTGAACTTTTGTTGCTGGATGTCGGTCAGATAAGGCTTGATCACGAAGGTTTTGGTCGATCCGGTGCCACGGCCTTCACCGCAGCCAGCCAATTGCCCAGTCCATTCCTGACGGCCGATCACCAGTACCCGGTTGGCCTTCATGGCATTGGCAGCGATGAATTTCATCCGGTCACCGGATGGCGTGATATGTGGTGGCGCGGAAAGGTTGTCCAGATCCCAAGTGGCAAGTGCAGTGTCTTCACTGCCTGCTGCCGGAGACTGGATCAAAGCCACCAGATTTTTGCCATCGGCACTCATTGAAACCGACTGGATTTGCGGCGTCCGGGCAAAAGCTTCCGCAGGTATCGGCTCGCGGGCAAACAGAGATTGGGAAAGCATCAGCCCACAAGCTGTGATCAGAAGTGATCTGCGATTCATAAAAAAATGTGCTCCGATTTAATCTGAAGTTAGGCTTAACAATAAATCATGATAACCGGGCTTGACTGCCCGTCAACTTGAAGGTGGATAGTTTGTAAGGCTTGATTCTTTTGTTGGGCGGAATTGTCATTTACCTGGAGCGCTTCGGGCAGAGGCATTGTTATTGCAATATTGTGCGCACCGCCTGCTCATCCACGGCGCTGACCAGCTCGGCCTTGCCCGCGCCACGCCAGAGGACAAAGCGCAGGCCGTGGGCGCTGGCTTTTTTGTCCAGCCGCATGCGTGCCAGCAATGCTTCAGCATCCAAGCCCTCGGGCAGGGTGGTGGGCAGGTGTAACCGCGCCAGCAGCCGGGCAAGGCGCTCGCCGTGTGCTGGCGGCGCCAGCCCGAGCTGGGTGGAAAGCCGAGCGGCCAACACCATGCCGATGGCGACGGCTTCGCCATGCACCAGGCCGCCGAAGCCTTGTTCGGCCTCGATGGCGTGGGCGAAGGTATGGCCGAAATTGAGCAGGGCGCGCTCGCCATGTTCAAACGGGTCGCGCTCGACCACGGCGGCCTTGTAGCGGCAACTGGCGGCGATGGCGTATTGGAGCGCGGCTTCGTCCAGCGCCAGCAGTGCATCGGCCCGGCTTTCCAGCCAGTCCAGAAAGTCCGCATCGAAAATCGCGCCGTATTTGACCACTTCGGCCAGCCCGGCGGAGACTTCGCGCCGTGGCAAGGTCTGCAGGGTGTCGGTGTCGATGATGACCGCGCGCGGCAGATGAAAGGCGCCGACCAGGTTCTTGCCGGCGGGAATATCCACCGCAGTCTTGCCGCCGACCGAGGAATCCACCATCGCCAGCAGTGAGGTGGGTAGTTGCACGCAGTCGATGCCACGCATCCAGCAGGCGGCAGCAAACCCGGCCAAATCTCCGACCACGCCGCCACCAAGGGCAAACACGCAGGCATCGCGGGTCGCGCCCTGCGCAGCCAGTGCATCAATCACTTCGGAGAAACCCGCCAGGGTTTTCGAGGCCTCTCCGGCGGCAATCGTGTGCAGGCGAATATCAGCCTGCGGTTTGGCGCGGGCGAGGGTATCCATCAGTTTCTGTGCATGATGCCGGGCGACATGGCGATCACTCAGTACCAGTGCATGGCGGCCGCGCCAGTGTGCGGCCAGACGCGCCTCATCACCCAGCAGCCCTGCGCCAATATCGATGCGATAGGGGGCAGCGCCGCCCACCGCAACGCTTTCGATATTCATGTCAGTACCCCATGTTGTTGTAGCAGCCGCTGCAAAAGATGGGCGGCCTCATCCGGGCCATGACCTTCGGTATCGAAATGCAGGTCGGCCACTTGCGCATACAGCGGGTTGCGGATTGCGGCCATTTGCGTGAGCGCCTGCTCGCGGTCGGGGCGCTGCAGCAGCGGACGGTTGCGGCAACGCGCCAGCCTGCGCAATTGCCCGGCGACACTGACATGCAGATGCACCACGAAAGCCCCTCTGGCAAGCGCCGCGCGGTTTTCCGCAGCCAGAACCACGCCACCGCCGGTGGCAACCAATAAGCGTTGATTTGCCAAAAGCTCGGCCAGAAGCTGCGATTCGCGGCGACGGAATCCCGCCTCGCCCTCGCAGTCGAAAATTTGCGCAATGCTCGCGCCCGTGCGCTGTTCCAGTTCGCGGTCGGCATCGACAAAGCGCAGCCCGAGCGGGTCAGCCAGGCGTTTGCCAATCGAGGTCTTGCCCGCACCCATCGGGCCGATGAGCACCAGATTGGCAGGTTTGTGCAGCAAGATTGCAGGGTGCATTGCAGACTTCATCGGGAGACAATACCGCAATGAATACCGAATCTCTGCTTGCCGAAGCCATCGACACCTTTGCCCGCCTGTTTGCGCGCGCCCGTGAATGCGAGCCGGAGCCCACCGGCATGACCCTGGCCACCGCCGATGCGCACGGTCGTCCAGCAGCGCGCATCGTGCTGCTGAAAGATTTTGATGCGCGCGGCTTTGTGTTTTATAGCCATACCGATGGCCGCAAGGGTACGGAGCTGGCCGCCAACCCGCAGGCGGCGCTGCTGTTCTGGTGGCCGCATCTGGGCGAAGCCGGTATCGAAGTGCGTATCGAGGGCGATACCCAGCCAGTCAGCGCGGATGAGGCCGATGCCTATTTCGCCAGCCGCCCGCGCATGAGCCAGATTGGCGCCTGGGCTTCGCAACAATCACGCACACTGGACAGGCGCGAAACCTTTGAGGCGCGCATCAGCGACTTCGAGCGCGAATTTGCCGGCCGCGACGTGCCGCGCCCGGCCACCTGGTCGGGCACCCGCGTGGTGCCGCGCGCCATCGAATTCTGGTACGGTGCCCAATTCCGCCTGCACGAGCGCTGCTTGTACGAGCGCGATGCTGACGGCCACTGGCACAAGCGCATGCTCTATCCCTGATGCGTGCAGGCGCTTGTCAATAATGGGGCCACGGCGCATCGTCTGCCTGACCGAAGAACCCACCGAAACCCTGTACGCGCTGGGCGAGCAAGACCGGATTGTCGGCATTTCCGGCTTTACCGTGCGGCCAGCACAGGCGCGGCGCGAAAAGCCCAAGGTCAGCGCTTTTACCTGCGCCAAGACCGACGCGATTGTGGCCTTGCAGCCAGATTTGGTGATTGGCTTTTCCGACATTCAGGCCGATATCGCTGCAGACCTGGTGCGTGCCGGCGTGGAAGTCTGGATTGCCAACCACCGCAGCGTCGAGGGCATTCTCGACTACATTCGCAGGTTGGGCGCGCTGGTCGGTGCGGCCGCCAAGGCCGATGATTACGCTGCCGCCCTGCAGCGCGGTATTGACGCAGTGGCCGCCGAAGCTGCGCGTCTGCCGCGCCGCCCGAAGGTGTATTTCGAGGAATGGGACACGCCGATGATTAGCGCTATCCGTTGGGTCAGCGAACTGATTGCGATTGCCGGCGGTGATGACATATTCCCCGAGCATGCCGCCGAGGCGCTGGCCAAAAACCGCATTCTGGCCGATGGCGATGAAGTCATCCGCCGCGCACCGGACATCATCATCGGCTCCTGGTGCGGCAAGAAATTCCGTCCGGAACAAGTCGCCGCAAGACCGGGCTGGGCGCAGATTCCGGCGGTGCTGCATGGCGAGCTGCACGAAGTGAAGTCGCCCCTGATTCTGCAACCGGGTCCTGCGGCCTTGAGCGATGGCCTGGCCGCGCTTGCGGCGATTATCAGGGCTTGGGCAAGTCGCGGCTGAAGCGCAGCTGCGCACTGGCCGTGTCCCGGCGCGCGTCGATTTCCAGCTGCAAGGTGGTCGGCGCGCTGGCGTGGATTTCGGCAATCCAGTCGGCAAATCCGGCGCTGTCGATGCGGCGCAGTGTCAGCGGCTTCATGCTTTCGGCAAGGCTCGCCGCGCGCGCCTGCAAATGCAGACCTTCAACCGGGATGGCATCACCGGCTGCACTGCGCGGGGAAAGCAGCAGCAACCAGTTATCGGCATCGCGGTGTACACCGTACTGGCGGGTGATGGCCTCACTCAAATCACTGCTGCGCACCAGACGCGCCTCCAGCTGAATATCGCCGAGCGTGGCGCGGGCAGCCTGACTGGGCGCGTTTTGACCCACTGGCGTGGCCTGACGAAGCGCTCCTTGCCCGCAGGCAGTGAGCGATAGCGCTAATAACAGTGCGAGTGAGAGGGTTTTCATCAGGCATTGGCCTTGGCAAGTTCAATGCCGCGCTGGCGGGCGGCATGGATGGCGCGGGCGACGATGGCGCGGAAGTCATCGGCTTCGAAGCTCTCGATCGCTGCCTGGGTGGTGCCGCCCGGTGAGGTGACGCGGCGGCGCAGCTCGGCGGCCGGGGTGTCGTCATGGGTCAGCATTTTGGCCGCACCCAGCAGGGTCTGGATGGTCAGGCTGCGGGCGGCTTCTGCACTCAGGCCTTCGGCTTCGCCTGCGGCCTGCATGGCTTCGGCCAGCAAGAACACATAAGCCGGGCCGCTGCCGGAAACCGCGGTGACCGCATCCATCAGGTTTTCATCATCAATCCAGACGGTCGCGCCTGCGCCTTGCAGCAGCGCTTGGGCTGCTTGCTTTTGTGAGGGGGTGACTTGGTGGTTGGCGTACAGGCCCGTTACGCCTGCTCCAAGCAATGCCGGGGTATTGGGCATGGTGCGCACCACCGCCAGTCCGCCGCCCAGCCAGCTGGATATCTGCTCGCTGGTGATGCCGGCAGCGACTGATACCAGCAGCGGTTTTTGCGCCTGTGCCTGTCCGGCCAGCGATTGACAGAGGCTTTTCATGACCTGCGGCTTGACGGCCAGCAGCCAGATGGCACTGTCTTTCACCGCATCCTGGCCTTGGGCAAAGACTTGCACGGAGAAATCTGCCGCCAGGGTTTGGCGCACGGCTTCTACCGGCTCGGCCACGCGGATATTGGCCAGTGCTTTGCCCGCGGTAATCAGTCCGCCAATCAGGCTGCGTGCCATATTGCCGCCGCCGATGAAGGTGATCGAGTCAGAAACAGGGTTCATGTCATTGGCTTTGAGTCAGGTCAAGGCATAGAGCATAGCAATCAGGTGATTCTGATGGCGCGGGGGTTATACTCCGCGCGGGGCTGGGGAACCGGCATTTGATCACAGTTTCAAGAAGCCAGGGAGAGAAAATGGATATTGCAGAATTATTGGCCTTTTCGGTTAAGAACAAGGCATCGGATTTGCACTTGTCAGCAGGCTTGCCGCCGATGATTCGTGTCGATGGTGATGTGCGTCGTATCAATATCCCGCCGCTGGATCACAAGACCGTGCATGCGCTGATTTACGACATCATGTCGGACAAGCAGCGCCGTGACTACGAAGAATTTCTGGAAACCGACTTCTCCTTTGAAATCCCCGGTCTTGCGCGTTTTCGCGTCAACGCCTTCAATCAGAATCGCGGCGCTGGGGCGGTGTTCCGTACCATTCCTTCGGAAGTGTTGACACTCGACCAGCTGGGCTGCCCGCCGTTGTTCCGCGAGCTGGTCAACCAGCCGCAAGGCTTGATTCTGGTGACCGGCCCCACCGGCTCGGGCAAGTCCACCACGCTGGCAGCGATGCTCGACCATATCAACAAGAATGAGTACGGTCATATCCTGTCGGTGGAAGACCCCATCGAGTTTGTGCACAACTCGCAGAAATGCCTGATCAACCAGCGCGAAGTGCACCGCGATACGCATGGCTTCAACGAGGCGCTGCGCTCGGCATTGCGTGAAGACCCGGACTATATCCTGGTGGGCGAATTGCGCGACCTGGAAACCATCCGGCTTGCGCTGACGGCCGCTGAAACCGGGCACTTGGTATTCGGCACCTTGCATACCAGTTCGGCGGCCAAAACCATCGACCGTATCATCGACGTGTTCCCCGCGGGCGAAAAGCCGATGGTGCGCTCGATGCTGTCCGAATCCTTGCGCGCAGTGATTTCGCAGGCGCTTTTGAAGAAAGTCGGTGGCGGACGTACCGCTGCCTGGGAAATCATGGTTGGCATTCCGGCGATTCGTAACCTGATCCGCGAGGACAAGGTGGCGCAGATGTATTCGGCTATCCAGACCGGCCAGCAATACGGCATGATGACCCTGGATCAGCATTTGCAGGATCTGGTGGCGCGCGGCTTGATTCTGAAGCCGCAGGCGCGCGAATACGCCAAGGACAAGCGCCTGTTTGATTAAGACCTGTCGGCACCAATTTTCTGGAGTTTTCCCATGACCACACCCGCCGAGTTCACTTCCCTGCTGAAGCTGATGTCCACACAGCGTGCATCAGACTTGTTCATCACCTCCGGCATGCCGCCTTCAATGAAGGTCAACGGCAAAATCACGCCGGTAACCCAGGAGCCACTGACTTCGCAGCAGAGCCGTGACCTGGTGCTGTCCATCATGACGCCGGTGCAGCGCGAGGAGTTTGAAAAAACCCACGAATGCAATTTCGCCATTGGCCTTGCCGGGGTGGGGCGCTTTCGTGTTTCGGCCTTCTATCAGCGTAATCAGGTCGGCATGGTGTTGCGCCGCATTGAAACCCATATCCCGACGACTGAAGAGCTGAATCTGCCGCCGATCATCAAGACGCTGGCGATGACCAAGCGCGGCATCATCATCTTTGTCGGCGCCACCGGTACCGGCAAGACCACCTCGCTGGCAGCAATGATTGGTCATCGCAACAAGGCAGCGACCGGGCACATCATCACCATCGAAGACCCGATTGAATTCGTGCATCGCCACGAAAACTGCATCGTCACCCAGCGCGAAGTCGGCATCGATACCGAAAGCTGGGAAGCGGCGCTGAAAAACACCCTGCGTCAGGCACCGGACGTGATCATGATTGGCGAAGTGCGTACCCGCGAAGGCATGGATCACGCCATCGCCTTTGCCGAAACCGGTCATCTGGTGCTATGCACTCTGCACGCCAACAATGCCAACCAGGCGATGGATCGCATCATCAACTTCTTTCCTGAAGATCGCCGTCAGCAATTGCTGATGGATCTTTCGCTGAACCTCAAGGCAGTTGTCGCCCAGCAGCTGGTGCCGCGCGTGGATGGCAAGGGACGCCGCGTGGCGATGGAAATCCTGCTGGGCACGCCGCTGGTGCAGGACTATATCCGCGATGGCGAAATCCACAAGCTCAAAGAGGTGATGAAGGACTCCACCCAGCTGGGCATGAAAACCTTTGACCAGAGCCTGTTCGAGCTGTATCAGGCCGGTGAAATCAGCTATGAGGACGCACTGCGTTATGCCGACTCGCAGAATGAGGTGCGCCTGAAAATCAAGCTGGCACAGGGCGGCGATGCCCGCACCCTGGCACAAGGGCTTGATGGCGTGGAAGTGGCGGAAGTGCGCTAACCCGCGTGCCTGAAACATGGCGATGAACAGCGCCCGCCTTGGCGGGCGTTGTCGTTTTCATCCCGGTAAACAGGGTGCACAGGCTACAATCTTGTGCATGACAGAATCCGCCTCATCTTTGGCCAGACAGTTGCTGATTGCCTTGCCTGCACTGGACGACCCCAATTTTTCCCGCACCGTCAGCCTGATTTGCCAGCATGACGAGCACGGCGCGATGGGGATTGTCATCAACCGTGCCTCGGAATACAGCGTCGGCGAGCTGTTTGCGCAAATCCGCATCGAAGGCGGTGCCCCGGAGCTTTTGGCGCAGCCGGTGCTGGCCGGCGGGCCAGTACATGCCGAGCGTGGCTTCGTGTTGCACGATGGTGAGCGCGAATGGGATTCCAGCGTACGCCTGCCCGGAGGACTTGCGTTGACCACCTCGCGCGATGTGCTCGAGGCCATGGCGCGTGGCGATGGTCCGGCGCAGGCTGTGGTGGCGCTGGGCTGTGCGGGCTGGGGTGCAGGTCAGCTGGAGCAGGAAATCAGCGAAAACAGCTGGCTGCTGGCGCCCTCGGATGACGACTTGCTGTTCCGCCTGCCGCTGGAGCAGCGCTGGCAGGCCGCTGCCGGACTGGTGGGCGTGAATCTGATGAATATGACACATTACAGCGGTCGCGCATGAGGCTCGATGGCGCCGTACTGGGCTTTGATGTCGGTGCGCGGCGCATCGGCGTGGCAGTCGGCAGTGCCATCGGTGCCGGTGCGCGCGGCATAGCCGTGGTGGAGATGCGCGATGACAAACCGGATTGGCCGGCGATTGAAAAACTGCGCCGAGAGTGGTTACCCAGCGGTTTTATCGTCGGTGACCCGTTGACCCTGGACGGCAGCGACCAGCCAGCACGACAACGTGCGCAGCGCTTTGCCCGGCAATTGCAGCAACGCTTCGGCCTGCCGGTATTGATGGTGGACGAGCGCCGCTCCAGCATCGAGGCGGCACAGCGCTTCGCCGCCGCACGCGCCGAAGGCCAGCGTCGCCGCCGTGATGCTGCCGAGCTGGATGCGGTCGCGGCGGCGGTTATCATCGAGCGCTGGATTGCCGCACCCGATAGCGCCGTGCCGGTGACGCAAGCTACGCAAGAGAAGGAAAACTAAAGCCATGCCACACCATCTGCTTTCCATGCAGGCGCTCGATTTCGACGCGCTGACTGCCATCCTTGAGCGTGCCGAGGCGTTGCGCCATGCAGGCGACTGCCGTAGCCATCTGTCCGGCCGTGCTGTTTGCACCTTGTTTTTTGAGCCTTCCACGCGCACCCGGCTCAGCTTTCAGCGCGCCGCGCAGCGGTTGGGTGCGGATATTTTGAACTTCGAGGCGGCGACCTCTTCGGCCACCAAGGGCGAAACCGCGCTCGATACGCTGAAGAACATCGAGGCGATGGGCGTGTCCGCTTTCATCATCCGCGCCCGCGAGGACGGGCTGGTGGCCGAGTTTGCGCAAAGTGCTGCGCCCGGCACCGCGCTTATCAATGCCGGTGATGGTCGCAGTCAGCACCCGACCCAGGCGTTGCTGGACATGCTCACCATCCGCGAAGCCAAGGGGCGCGATTTTTCCGCGTTGAAAGTGGCGATTGTCGGCGACATCCTGCATTCGCGGGTGGCGCGCAGTGACCTTGCCGCGCTGCACACTCTGGGTGTGCAGGACATCCGCGTCTGCGGGCCGGCCAATTTGCTGCCTGCCGACGATACCCTGGCGGGCTGTCATGTCAGCCATGATCTTGACGAGGCACTCAGCGATGCCGACGTGGTGATGACCCTGCGCCTGCAACGCGAGCGCATGGAAGATGGCCTGATTGAGTCGCTGGATGGCTATCACCGCGACTACGGCATTACCGCTGCCCGCATGGCTGGCGCAGCCCGGGATGCCATCGTCATGCACCCCGGGCCCCTCAATCGCGGCGTGGAAATCAGCGATGAAGTGGCCGATGGCGCGCAGTCGCGCATCTTGCGGCAGGTGGAAAACGGCGTGCTGGTGCGGATGGCGGTACTGGAGCGCGCGCTGCTGAAGCTGCCTTGATTGATGTCTGCGCCGTCGCCGGAAAACCTGGATTTGCGCCATGCCCGTCGTGCCATTGACGATGGGCTAAGCCGCGACCGTGGCCGTTTGCTGGGGCTTTTGAACAAATGCAAAGCCCGTCCGAAAGACACGGCATTGCGTGCGGCTTTTGCTGAAAAATTGCAGGCTTCCATCGCCGCACGGCAGGCGCGCCGTGCGCAATTGCCCGCAGCCAGCATCAATCAGGAGCTGCCACTGGCGGAAAAGGCCGACGACATCATCGCGCTGATTCGCCAGCATCAGGTGGTGGTGATTGCAGGGGAAACCGGCAGCGGCAAAACCACGCAATTGCCCAAGCTGTGCCTGATGGCCGGGCGCGGCGAGGCCGGGATGATTGGCTGTACCCAGCCGCGGCGTATCGCCGCGCGCTCGGTGGCGCGCCGGGTGGCCGAAGAACTGCAAGTGCCGCTGGGCGAAGCGGTGGGCTTTCAGGTGCGCTTCAATGAACAAGTCGGTGAGCGCACCGCCATCAAGTTCATGACCGATGGCATCCTGCTGGCGGAAATCCAGTCTGACCGCTGGCTCTCGCGCTATGACACGCTGATTATCGACGAGGCGCACGAGCGCAGCCTCAATATCGACTTTCTGCTCGGCTATCTGAAAGGGCTGCTGGCAAAGCGCCCGGATTTGAAGCTCATCGTCACCTCGGCCACCATCGACACCGCGCGTTTTGCCGAACATTTCGGCGGCGCGCCGGTGGTGGAAGTGGAAGGCCGTACCTATCCGGTGGAAGTGCGCTACCGGCCGCTGGCCGAAACCGAAGACGGCGAAGCGATGAGCGTGCTTGATGGCATCATCGCCGCCTGCGATGAAATCACCCGCGAGAACCCGCTGGGCGATACCCTGATTTTTCTACCCGGCGAGCGCGAAATCCGCGATGCGCATCAGGCGCTGGAAAGGCGCAAATACCGCGCCACCGAAGTCATCCCGCTATACGCCCGGTTGTCTGCGCGCGATCAGGACAAGGTGTTCAATCCCGGCGTGAAGCGCCGCATCGTGCTCGCCACCAATGTGGCGGAAACCTCGCTGACTGTGCCGCGCATCCGCTATGTGGTCGATCCGGGCTTCGCCCGCGTCAAGCGCTACAGCCCGCGACAGAAAATCGACCGCCTGCATATCGAGGCCATCAGCCAGGCCAGCGTCAACCAGCGCGCCGGGCGTTGTGGTCGCGTCGCCGATGGCGTCTGCATCCGCCTGTATTCCGAGGCCGAGTTTGCCGCCCGGCCAGAATTTACCGACCCGGAAATCCGGCGCTCGGCACTGGCCGGGGTGATTCTGCGCATGCTTTCCATCGGTCTTGGGCAGATTGAAGCGTTTCCGTTTCTCGAGCCGCCCGAGGCGCGTGCCATCAGCGATGGCTGGCAGCAACTATTGGAGCTGGGCGCGATTGATGGCGAGCGCCGTCTCACCGCCATTGGCCGGGAAATGGCGCGCCTGCCAGTGGACGTGAAGCTCTCGCGGATGCTGATTGCCGCGAAAAAACACGGCGTATTGCCGCAAATGCTGGCCATTGCCAGTTTCCTCGGCGTGCAAGACCCGCGCGAGCGTCCCGCCGATGCGCGCGCCGCTGCCGATGCTGCGCATGCCGAGTTTGCCGATAACAAATCCGAATTTGTCGGCATTTGGAACTTGTGGGAAGCCTTCCGCCAAGCGCATGAGGACATGAGTCAAAGCCAGCTGCGCAAATGGGCGGAGAAAAAGTTTCTCGGCTTCTTGCGGCTGCGCGAATGGCGCGAGCTGCATCGACAGCTCAAGCTGCAATGCGAGGAAATGTGGCCGCAAGAAAAGCGCGAGGCCAGCGGCGATAACGCCGTCCTGTATGCACGGCTGCATCGCGCGCTGATTGCCGGGTTGCCCACGCAAATCGGCCATCTGGATGAGCGCAACAGCTATCAAGGCCCACGTGGGCGGCGCTTCCAATTATTCCCCGGCTCGACGCTGGCCAGGAAGCCACCGGCCTGGGTGCTGAGTTCGACCTTGCTGGATACCGAAAAAGTCTGGGCCATCACCAATGCCGCGATTGAGCCGGATTGGGCGATTGCCGAACTTGCGCATCTGCTGTCACGCCGCCATCACGAGCCGCGCTGGTCGCGCGCGCAGGGGCGGGTGATTGGCAGCGAGCAGATCAGCCTGTTCGGGCTGGTGCTGGCACCGAAAAAGCCGGTGCATTACGGCGCGCTGTACCCGCAGGAAGCACGCGCGATTTTTGCCCACGATGCGCTGGTGATGGGCGAGGTCAATACCCGCAGCGCATTCCTTGCCCGCAATCTGCGCACGCTGGAAGCGGCCCGCGAAGAAGAAGCCAAACAGCGCCGCACCGGGCTGGTCGTCGATGAGGACTGGCAGAGCCGCTGGTATCTGGATCGGCTGCCCGCGCATGTGCATAACGTGCAGGCGCTGGATGCCTGGTACAAAGGGCTGGATGCGGCAGGCAAGGCGCAGCTGGAATGGTCGCGCGATGATTTGCTGGTGGCCGAGGAAACTGATGCCGCACGCTTCCCGCCGTATATCGCGCTGGGTGATGTGCGTCTGGCGGTGCGTTATCGCTTTGAGCCGGGTGCGGCTGATGACGGCATGAACCTGCTGCTGCCACTGCATCTTTTGAATGCCGTGGATGCGGCCATGCTCAGCTGGATGGCGCCGGGTTTTGTCGAAGAAAAAGCCGCTGCACTGATTAAAACCCTGCCCAAATCATTGCGGCGCAATTTCGTGCCCGCGCCGGATTTTGCCCGCGCCTTTGCCGAGGCGCATCGCGGCTCGCAGGCTGACAGCCTGCCGGCGGCACTGGCGCGGTTTTTGCAAAAGCTCAGCGGCGTTGAACTTTCGGCGCTGGATTTTGATGAAGAAAGCCTGCCTGCGCATCTGCATATCAATCTGCAATTGCAGGACGAAAAGGGCAAAACCGTGCTTGCCGTATCGCGCGACTTGGCCGCATTACGGGAGAAATTTGGCAGCCGTGCACAGCGCGCGTTTGCCAGCCGCGCTGCGCGCGACTTGCGGCAAACCGGACTGACCCGCTTTCCTGATGCGCCAGTGCCGTTGCAAATGCAGGGTGATGCCGGCATTCCGGCCTTTCCGGCACTGCATGACGATGGCGATAGCGTCTCGCTGCATGTCCACGCACAGCGCGAGCTGGCGCTGCGCCATCACGCCGAAGGCGTGCGCCGCCTGCTGCGCATCGCGCTTGCAGACAAACTCAAACAGGCGCGCCGGCAACTGCCCATCAGCCCCAAGACCGGGTTGCTGTATGCGGCGCTGGAGCAGCCCACCAGCAAGGCCGATGTGTTCAAAAAGCCCAGTAATCGCGATAGCGAGCCGCTGCGCGAGGATTTGGTCGAGGGCGCTTTCAATGCGTTGAGCGCCGAGGGGCTTGCCGAAATCCGCGACGCAGAAAGTTTTGCCCAGCACGCCCAGCGGCTTGGCAAAAGCGTGTTTGCCGAGGCCATGTGCCGCCTGCAACAGGCCGAAACCATTCTTGAGTTGATAGCCCAGGTGCGCGCCGCACTGGAATCAAAGCTGATGGGCTGGGCCAGCGGCAACCTCGACGATATGCAGGCGCATCTGGATGCGTTGACCTTCCCCGGCTTCTTGCGCGAGCAAGGCGCCGAGATACTGGCCGAATACCCGCGCTGGCTACGCGGCCTTGCCCTGCGCGCCGAGCGTGCCCAGCGCGACCCGGGCAAAGACCAGGCGCGCATGTTGGAAATCAAACCCTTTGTCGATGCACTCGCCAACGCTGCGAAAAACGACCCCGAAGCCAACACCCTGCGCCGCGAACTGGAAGAACTGCGTATCGCCACCTTCGCCCAGGAACTCGGCGCCAAAGGCGGCATCTCCGCCAAGAAACTCGCCGCCCGGATTCAAGCGTGGCAAGGCGGGAGTTGATTTAAGCTGTTTGCCAGTTCCATCTCGGGAGCGCTTTTAGCCATGTTCAAGGAAGTTTTTCTTGCTGCGTTTGGCCTGTTCTCTTGCGGCAGTTTGCAGGCGATGAGTTGCATTCAAACCAGCTACAAAGAGCTTTTTGCAGGCAACTATTTCAGCGCATACATGGCGCTTCATCGGCAGGCTTTGGCCGCCAATGACAAAAATGGCCTCGCTGCGCAGATGAAATGTCAGACAGGGGCATTCATTTCCCTGCAGGACCAAGACTGCAGGGATGAAAAAGACCCTCTTGATCTGGATGGCATTGAGTATGTCGATGCGTTAACCGAGATCGTTCAAGCGGCGCGCGGCAAGCGGATTGTGATACTCAACGAAGCACATGATCTTCCACTGCACAGAGCCTTTGCATATCAGCTCGCCATGGCGCTGAAAAATGAAGGTTATGAATATCTTGCGCTAGAGGCCCTTTCCAATAATGGAGAGAACATGTCTGAGGAAAGCAGTGCAGGGAACGTGTTTCTGCGCGACAGGGGGTACTACACCGCAGAGCCGGTGTTTGCCGATTTTCTGCGGCGTGCGGAAGAAGCCGGCTACAAGACCTTTGCCTACGAGCAGCTGCCCGAGCAAAACACATCCGGCAGCGTGGAAGAGCGTGAAGAAGCACAGGCGCTTAACTTGAGCAATATCATCAAGTCGCTGCCGAATGGTGCAAAGATGATGGTGTATGTCGGCCATAGCCACGTCGCCAAGATGCCTTTGAAAAGAAGCTCAGGTGGAGAAACCAGGTGGATGGCGGCAAGGTTGTGGGAAAAGACCGGGATTGAGCCGCTGGCGATTGAACAGGCAACACTGGGCGCAGGTCAGTTTCCTGTTGGCAATGGCACGGCAGGATCATTCGTTTTGAAAAAAGACGGCAGCCACCATGTGATTGGGCAGTATCACGGTACTGTGGACATGCAGGTGCTCCATTCTTATCAAAGCAGGGAGCAGTGGCTTGGCATGCTGATGGGTAGACAGCTTTTCCGCCTGCGCCGGGCTTTGCTGCCAACATCGAGCAAGTGGAATGTGCAGGCCTTCATTGAAGGAGAGCAGGTACAAGGTGTTCCGATGGATCAAGCGATTGTTGATTCTTCAGGCGGGTTTCTCATGCTGGACAAGCGCAGAAAATACACTTTCAGGATCGAACAGGAATCGAATCTTGCGCGTTTGTGCAGCGTGGATTAGTGATACACATGGGCATGCGTCACGCTCCCCACAACACCGGCTTGTTCACCATCAGATAGTAAATCCCCAGCATGGCGATAAAGGCGGGGTAGCCAAGGGCTTCCCAAAGCTGTGCGTAGCGGAAGTATTTTTGTGGCAGTGCTTCGCCATTTTTCAGCGCGTCATCGGTCATGCGTGACATGCGGATTTGCAGCCAGACCACCGGCAGCCAGCACAGCCCGGCAATGAGGTAGAGGATGAGGCTTGCCAATATCCACGGCGTATCCCAAGACAGCCCCCAGCCGGTGAGATACATCAGGTAAAACCCGCTGATGGGTTGCACGATGCCGGCGGGGGTGGTGAACCACCAATCGGCACGCACTACCAGTCGGGTGACGACGGCCTGGGCGGCGAGGCTGCCGCTGCGGTTGGCAAAAAACATGTAGAACGCCGAGCCAAAGCCGGTGCCAACCAGCAGCACGCTGCTGAGGATATGCAGCCATTTGATGATGAGATAGGTGTTCATGACGAGCGCCTGGCAAGGATATGCAGGATGGCGAGAATTGGCAGGTTCTTGCCCAGCGGCTGCAAGGGGTGCAGCCACAGATTTGGCGAAAGAACCGAGGCGGTGAGCGTGAGTGCGATAACGGCGACCATGGAAACTTGGTAGCTGATGCGGCGTGGCCAGAACATCAGCAGCAAGGCAAGCAGCAGATCGAGCGCAACGCCTGCGGCAATCAGGCTGTGTGCCAATGGCACGGACTGGATACCGCCTGCCTGCAGCAAGGTCAGGCTCTGTCCATTCCATTCCACAAGGCTGGTGACGATGGTCAGCCACCACACGGCAATCAGGCTATGGCGCAACAGCTTCAGGTGTTTCTCGCTCATGCGCTTGGCTCCATGGCGGCGGCCAGAAAATCATCGGGCGCACAGGGCGGGCGTTGCAGCAGACGGGCAAGATGCCCGGTCTCGCTGCAGTTGTCACGCGCCAGCAGCTGCAAGGCTTCGCTGAACAAGGGCGAGAGAGGCAGCGCATCGCCGATGCGCGCAGCGGCATAAGTCACTGCATCAGGCAATGGCAGCACCATGGCTGGTATCGTTTTGCCGAGCTGCTGGCGCAGGCAGGCGATGTATTCACCCATGCCGAGCGCCTGCGAGCCTGCCAGCTCCAGCACGCCGGTATCGTGGTTGTCTTTCAGCAAGCGGCTACAGACTTCGGCCAGCTCCCACACCGCCAATGGCTGTACCCGGGCGCGAATCACCGCCTTGGGGAGTAACAGCACCGGCAGCCGTGCCAGCTGCAGAAACAGCCGAGTGCTATCGCCATCCATGCCAAATACCAGACTGGGGCGCAGTACGACGCCATCGAGCTGCCCTTGTGCGCCAAGACCGAGCAAATGCTCATCCGCTGAGCGTTTGCTTCTGGAATAGGCGGTATCGCCCTCGGCCACGCCCAGTGCAGAGACTTGCACTACGCGGCGGATACCCAGCTGCGCACAAGCGTCGAACAGCGCACGCGGCGCGGCATCGTGAATTGCCGCCATCGGCTGGCTTGGACGGTCGCGCAAGATGCCGACCGCATTGATGACCGCATCCATGCCATGCAGTGCATCCAGCCAGTGCCCGGCAGTGGTGGCACGGCGAAAGTCGATGCGGGCTTCCCCGTGCCGACTTGCGGTTTTTACCCGCCAGCCAGCTTGCAGCAAGCGCGCATGGATATGACGGCCAATAAAGCCATTGGCGCCACAGAGTAGTACCGTGGGGCTATGCATCATCAATGCTCCTGTGGAGCTGGGGGTGGCAAGGGTTTGGCAGGCAGACGGATGCCGAGCTGCTTCCAGATATGGTGGGCAATCGTGGCAACGCTGATGAATACGCCCCCGCAGACCAGCAGCAATGCGCGATGCAGCGCATCCAGCAGGCTGGCTTTTTCGGAGAAGTTGCCAAACAGCAGCATCAGGATGAGCGTGCCACTGGCGGCCAGCAGATAAGCGCTGCGCACCCAGAATTCGGCACCATTGGGCTCGTCATGGCAGAGTCGAGCCAGCACCCGAACAAGAATCGGGCGCAGATAGCGCACGGCAATGATGGGTACGATGATGACGATGGATAGCAGAAAAAGCGGGAGATTCATGGCAATGCTCCTGGGCGGTGGGAAACGGATTGGGAATAGATGTGTTTCATGATTGGCTGTTGCTACGGTAATTTCTGTTAAAAATGAAATTTATGGGCAAAAAACAGCTTGTTATTTGTCGCGCACAAAACGCTGGATGCTGGCGCCCAGATGCAGCACTTTCTCCAGTGTCTGTGGTGAAAGCCGCAGCATCTCATCGCTCCAGCTGCCGATGGTTTCCATGAAACGCAGCGTCTGGTGCAGGCGGTCTTGCGCGCTGGGTGACTGTTCGGCAAAGTCCTCGCGGCTGACCAGCTCGCGCAGCAGCACGGTAGTGGGGTCGAACTCACGCTCCTTGCGGCCACGCACGATGATGCGGAACAACTCCCAGACATCGCCGGAAGTTTCAAAGTAATCGCGCCGGTCGCCGAAGATTTGCGTGGTGCGGATCAGCTTCCAGTTCAGCAGCTCCTTGAGGCTGTTGCTGACATTGGAGCGCGCCACGCCCAGGGTCTGGGTGATGGCCTCGGCATGCAGCGGCTGACCGTGAATGAACAGCAGTGCATGGATTTGCGCCACGGTACGGTTAACCCCCCAGGCGGAGCCCATCTCTCCCCAGTGGACAATAAAGCGGCGTTCGATATCAGTCAGTTGCATGGCGCAGATAATACATTTGCAGAAATTTCTGTCAATAGTGAAATTTGCAAGTCGATTCTGCTCTGGCTATCGTCATGCAAACAGGTGAGCGTTTGGCTTGCACAAATTTTCATCCATCAAACAGGAGACAAGGATGCGTGTGGTTACAGTTCCCCTGATGCTGGCAGCCACGCTGCTGCTTGCCGGTTGTCCGCTGGGCAATAAACCCGAATCCTCTGCAACCGCGGAAAAGCCATCACCCAAGGCGACGGAAGTCTCCGCGCAGGCAGACACTGAAGTGGATGCAGCAGCGCAGGCCGTAGAGCCGGCTTGCGATTGTGCAGGGCAAGCGGCCGATGCCATCGCCGTTGCCGAAGTTCCGGCCAGGTTTCGTGGCGACTGGAGTTACAAATGCCTCAAACCCGGCGAATACGATGACAGTAGTATGACCATTTCCGCAGATACGATTGCCTTCACCGGGAGCATGGGCAATATCAAGGCGGTGGTGCTGAACGGTGATAACGAGCTGGCCATCATTGCCGACATGCCTGATGAGGGAAAGCAGTGGCTTACTTACTGGCGCTTTGAACTATCCGCAGATGGCGAGGAGCTGATGGATGTCACCGACGATGACAATTATTTCCTGCGCCGCAGGTGCAAAGGCGTGGGCTGAAGCCAATCCCCAGATGCAAATCAAGCCACGGCGTAAACCGGGGCTTGATTGTTTTCAGGGCAAGGTTATGGCTAGCTTCTAGCCCGGCAGACATGGATTGATCAGCATGCAGATCCAGAACATGCCTTGAAACAAGTGCTTGCGACTTTTGTAGCCATTACTTCACCCGTTTGACTTTGGCTTGCACGGCGTTATTGCCCACCCGCAGCCACCAGGCGCCAAGCGCACCGGGGCGGATGCGCACTTCCGGGTTTTGTGCGCGCACGCCGTACAGGGTGGCATCGTCGGTTTGCTGCCACACTTGACCGTTTTCCAGGGTGTATTCGCGGTTGCGGGCAAAACCACGGAACTCACCTTGCAAGCGGCTGACGATAGGCTCGCTGGAGCCAAAATCAAAAAAGCCGCGGTTTTTGCGCACCACTTCCTGCCGGCCTTGTTCGCGCGCCGCTTCCAGTGCCGCCTGATCTGGCGCATTGCCCTGCAGCCAGGCATTGAGGTGGGCAAGCTCTGCTGCGCTCAACTTGTCCAGACCGGCGGCCTTGAACGCCTCGGCGCTCATGCGTTTTTCAATTGGCTCAAATTCCTGCGCCTGCAAGGGCAGGGCAAACAGCATGACCGCAAGGAAAAGACAGTGGCGGATTGGCTTCATGGGGCTTCCAATTGCGTAAGTTGCCGCTAGTGTAGTCGCAAGTGAGAGTCCAGCAGATGCCGCCATGTCCCTGATGCTTGATGAAGTGCTTGCCCTGCCTGCTGTATCGGTTTTGCGCGATACCGACCGACAACGTCTTGAGCGCAGCTTGCCGACGCTGCCGCAAGGCGCGGACTGGCGATGGCTGGAAAACACGCTGGCGCTTTTGGCAACACTGGGCGCGGATGCGCAGATGCTGGTGGCCGCGATTTTCGATGCCGCAGGCCTGACAGCGGATACCTTGAAAGCCTTGCCGCTGGAAGCGGGAGAAGCGACCTTGCTGGAAGGCTTGGCCGCCGAGCAGCAGGTGCGCGCCCTGCATACCGAGCAGCGTCAGGGCAGCAACCCGGAGGGCTTGCGCCGCCTGTTGCTGGCCATGACCCAGGACCTGCGCGTGGTGCCGATTTTGCTGGCACGACATTTGGCCAGGCTGCGCCATGCCGTGGCCGAAGGCAGCGATGAGGCACTGGCGCTGGCGAAGTTGACCCGCGATATCCATGCACCGCTGGCCAACCGTCTGGGCATCTGGCAGCTGAAGTGGGAGCTGGAAGACCTGGCCTTCCGCGTACTGGAGCCGGATGCCTATCGCCGCATCGCCCGGCTGCTGGATGACAAACGCCGTGACCGCGAAGATTACATTGCCCAGTTCAAGCACGAACTGAGCGAGGCGGTGGCGGCTGCCGGCATCCAGGCCGATGTCGCAGGGCGACCGAAGCATATCTACAGCATCTGGCGAAAGATGCAGAAGAAAAACTTGCCGTTCGAGGGCTTGTACGACCTGCGTGCGGTACGCGTATTGGTGGATGAAACCGCCCAGTGCTATGCGGTGCTGGGTTTGGTGCATGCGCGCTGGCTGCCGGTACCGGGCGAGTTTGATGATTACATCGCCCGTCCCAAAGCCAACGACTACCGTTCGCTGCATACCTGCGTGGTCGGGTCGGGCGGCAAAATAGTGGAAGTGCAAATCCGCACCCGCGAAATGCACGCCCATGCCGAGCTCGGGGTGGCCGCACACTGGCGCTATAAAGAAGGCGGCGCAGGCGATGCGGCGCTGGAGCGCAAAGTGGCATGGATGCGCAAATTGCTTGATGCCAGCCATGAGGAGGGCGGCGCCGACCTGCAAGCCGGGCTTGACCATGAGCTAGTCGAAGACCGCATCTATGCGCTCTCGCCCAAGGGCGAAGTCATCGACCTCCCGCAGGGTGCCACGCCCCTGGACTTTGCCTACCGCGTGCATACCGAAGTCGGTCATCGTTGCCGCGGCGCGAAAGTCGATGGCCGCATCGTGCCCCTGGATTACAGGCTCAATACCGGCGAGCGCGTGGAAATCATGACCGGCAAGGTCAGCGAGCCGCGCCGCGACTGGCTGCTGCCCGGCAACCGCTTTTTGGTCAGCGCGCGCTCACGTGAAAAAGTGCGTGCCTGGTTCCGCAAGCTCGACCGGGAGCGCAACCAGCAGGCCGGACGCGAAATTCTGGAGCGTGAATTGAAGCGCCTGGGGCAGGCCGATGGCGCACTGGATGACATCCTGCCGCGCTTCCATGTCAGCTCGATAGAAGCCCTATGGGTACAACTGGCGCTGGGCGAAATCGGCCCGCATCAGGTCGTTCGCGCACTGGGCGATGCGCGCAAGGCGGCGCAAGCGGCGGCGGCCGAACCAGCGCAAGCCGCCGTCATCACCCACAAAACGGCAGATGATGGCGCCGCCCGCCCCGGAGTTTCGGTGGCCGGGGTGGATAACCTGCTGGTGCATATCGCCCGCTGCTGCCAGCCGGTGCCGGGCGAGCCGGTAGCCGGTTACCTCAGCAAGCGCCGCGGGCTTGCCATGCATCGCGCCAATTGCCCGGCATTGCAGCGCATGGTGGCCGCCGACCCGGCGCGCTGGATGCCGGTGAGCTGGGAGGATGCCGGTAGCCGGCAGCGCGTGGAAATTGCCATGACCGCCATCGACCGGCGCTACCTGCTGCGCGATGTCAGCAACCTGATCGCGCAGGAAAACCTGCATGTGGGCAATATTCAAGGCAACAGCAATACACGCGATGGCCGCACCCGGCTGACCATCCAGGTACAGGTGCGCGATTTTGACCAGCTCTCGCAGCTTATCGGCAAACTCGCCGCCCTTCCCGGCGTGGAGGAAGTGCGGCGAGGCTGAGCAGCCTCTGAGAGGCTCCCCGTTGGTCATGGATGCCCTGCCACGAGTCAATCGTGCAATTGACTGATTTGTGTGAGCCAGGTGCGGACATGTGCCGGACTTGGCGTGGGCTGGTAACGCCGGGAGGACGTTGTTCAGACCTTCCCTGAGTGGGCAGGGCGCATGCCCGCTATACTGCGCAGCCCCGTATTTGACGGCTTGCATAAAGGATGTCGGCTTCATCACGTTCGCGCCTGTATCGGCTGGCACGGCAGTTGTACTGGCAGCTGCCGCTCCCGCGTGATGCCAAGGACAAGGCCGTGGCCTGTGCTTACCGGCACCTGGGGCGCTGCTTTGCCGGAATGCCGCACTATGAATCCTGGCTGCGCGGGCAAAGGGTTGAGGCGTCACTGCCGGAAGTACGCGGGCCCGTGGCGCCGGATGATTTTGATGCGGTGATTGCGCGCTTGAAATTTGCAGAGTGCAGCGCGCCTGAAATCAGCATCGTGATTCCTGCCTATGGCGACCTGCCGCATGTGCTGGCCTGCCTGCAATCCATTGCCGATAACCCGCCAGGTTGCAGTTATGAGGTCATCGTCGCAGAGGATGCCTCCGGGCAGGCCGAGATGGCGTATCTGGCGCGCATCCCTGGCCTGCGTTATCTGCCGTTTGCTGAAAACTTAGGTTTCTTGCGCGCCAGTAATCGTGCGGTAGCTACAGCGCGCGGGCATTTTCTAGCTCTGCTTAATAGTGATGCGGAAGTCGGTGAAGGCGCATTCGATGCGCTCTGGCGAACCTTCCAGATGTACCCGGAGTGCGGCCTGGTGGGTGCCAAGCTGTGCTATCCCGATGGTCGCCTGCAAGAAGCCGGCGGCATCCTGTGGCGCGATGGCACCGCCTGGAATTGGGGGCGCTTTGATGATGCCCGGCATTCACGCTACAACTTTGTGCGCGAGGTGGACTATGTATCGGCAGCTGCGGTGATGATGCCGATGGCCTTGTTCCGCACGCTGGGCGGCTTTGACGAATACTTTGCGCCCGCGTACTGCGAGGACTCGGATCTGGCGATGCGCGTGCGCGCAGCAGGCAGGCGCGTGCTGTACCAGCCTGCGGCGCGCATCATTCACCATGAAGGCATCAGCCATGGCCGCGATACCGGCACCGGTATCAAGGCGATGCAACTGCACAATCAAGTCAAATTTCGCAAGCGTTGGGCAAAAGAGCTCGATGCCGGGCATTACGCCAATGGCGAGCAACCCTTGCTGGCTTGCGAGCGCGATCGCCGTCCGCTGCTGCTGCTGGTGGATAGCGCCTTGCCCGAGCCCGAGCGCGATGCCGGTTCACGTACCTTGCTGGCCTTTATCGAAGCGTTGCTGGCGCTGGGCTGGCGCATCAAATACTGGCCGCAAAATCTGGATGAGAGCCCCGCTCATGCCGCCTTTTTACAACAGCGCGGTATTGAGGTGATGCAGGGCGAGCGTTATCGCGGCCGCTTTAATGACTGGCTGCGCGACCATGCGCCGGCGCTGGATGCGGTCTTGCTCTCGCGCCCGTTGGTAGCGGCCAATGCCATCGCCAGCATACGCCGCTGTGCGCCAGCTGCCCGTATCCTGTATTACGGTCACGACTTGCATTACCGCCGTCTGGCCGAGCAGGCCGAAGTTAGCCGGGACAAGTCGGTATTGCGGGAGAGCCGCGCGATGCAGCGTCTTGAGCAGCGCATTTGGCGTGATGTGGATGCAGTGCTGTATCCCTCCGAACAAGAAGCCAGGCAGGTGCGTCGCCAGACGCATACCCCGGTATCGGCCATCCCGGCATATCGCTTTCATGCCAGTGCCCGCACACCGCCTTTAGCCCAGGGACGCGAAGGCGTGCTGTTTGTGGCCGGGTTTGCGCATGCGCCCAATATTGATGCGGCGCTCTGGTGCGTGAACGCTATCTTGCCGCATCTGCATGCGCGGCACCCGGAGCTGCGGCTGACGCTGGCAGGCTCCAACCCCGATGCGCGGGTGCAGGCGTTGGCAGGCCAGATGGTGCGCGTGACCGGGCAAGTGAGCGAGGCGCAGTTGCAGGCCTTGTATGCCAAGACGCGGGTGGTAGTGGTGCCACTGCGTTTTGGCGCCGGGGTCAAGCACAAGGTGGTCGAGGCGATGCATCTGGGCGTGCCAGTGGTGACTACCGATGTGGGTGCACAGGGTTTGGAAGATATTGGCCATGCACTGGCCATCGCCCAGACGCCCGAAGCATTGGCGGCACATATCGACCGGCTTTTGCTGGACGATGCCCTCTGGCTGGAGCAGGCCCGTGCCGGGCAAGCCTGGGTGGATGCGCATTATTCAAAAGCGCGCATCCAGGCGGTGCTGGCGGCGGCTTTGTCAGGCGAGGGCACTTTTGCCCATCCAGCCCGCGTATAGGTTATGCCGCAGTTGGAGCGCTAGACTTGCGCCCTGATGATTTTGATCCCATTGCCCCGCTGCACATCGCATGGCCCGATACGATTACGACGACCCTGACTACGACGATACGCTGGATGAGGCCGATACCCGACCGGGTTTTGTCGCGCGCTGGCTGCGCCGGTTTCTGGTTCTGGGATTGGCGCTGGCCGGTATTGGCCTGGGTTTTTTGATTCCCTACATGGTGTATCTGAACAACCAGGTCAGTGAGCGCTTTGGCCAGTTGCAGTGGCAGTTGCCGACCCGTATCTATGCCCGTCCCTTGCAGCTGGAGCCGGGGATCGCCATGAATGCGGCCACGCTCAAGATTGAGCTGGATGCGGCTGCCTATCTCAATGACGGGCAGGGCATCCGCCCCGGCACCTATGCGCAGAAAGATGGCCGCTTCATCATTTCCAGCCGGGGTTATTTTGATGTGGAAGGCCGCATCGCTGCGCAGCGCGTCCAGGTGCAGGTTTCCGGCGGGCGCGTGGCCAGCCTGCAAAAAGCCGACGGCAGTCAGCTGCGCGCAGCGCGGCTGGATCCGGCGCGTATCGCCACCTTGCATGGCAAGAGCCAGGAAGAGCGCCGTCTGGTCAGTTTGCGTGAAGTGCCGGAAAAACTGGTGACCGGCTTGCAGGCGGTGGAAGACCGCGACTTTGCCCGCCACCATGGCATCGACCCGACCGGCATTGTTCGTGCAGTCTGGGTGTCGCTGCGCTCCGGCGGCAAGAGCCTGCAAGGCGGCAGCACCCTGACCCAGCAGGTGGCGCGTAGCGGCCTGCTCGATATCGGCAAGGAAGTCACCGCCTCGCGCAAGTTCAAGGAAATCCTCTACGCGCTGATTCTGGATGCGCGCTATGACAAGCGCACCATTTTGGAAACCTATTTCAACCAGGTGTATTGGGGACAGCGCGGCGCGCAGGCGATTCACGGCGTGGCCTCGGCATCGGAATTCTGGTTCAACCGCAGCCTTGACCAGTTGAGCGACGAGCAAATCGCGCTGCTGATTGCCATCGTCAACGGGCCGTCTTATTACGACCCGCGCCGCAACCCCGAGCGTGCGCTTGAGCGGCGCAATTTCGTGTTGCAAAAGATGCTGGAAAACCGCGTGCTGACCCAGGGCGAATACGAGGCCGCACTGAAAGCACCGCTGGGTGTAAGCAAAGTGCCGGGCGGCGCGGCGCCCAACCGCTTCCCGGCCTATATCGACCTGGTGCGCAGACAGCTGATACGCGACTATCCGGCCGACTCCTTGCAAGGCGCCGGGCTTGCGGTGATGAGCACGATGTCGCCGTCCGCCCAGGGCTATGCCGAAGGCGCGGTGACGCGCACCATGAAGGCGCTGGGCGAGCGCCGCAAGGTGCCGCTGGAAACGGGCCTGGTGCTCACCGATGTGCATAACGGCCAGGTACTGGCAATGGTGGGCAGCAAGGATTTTGGCATGCCGGGTTTCAATCGCGCACTGGAGGCGCAGCGCCCGGTCGGCTCCATCATCAAGCCCTTCGTCTATATGCTGGCGCTGGCGCAGCCACAGCGATGGTCATTGGCCAGCGCGCTGGATGATTCGCCGCTGAGCGTGCGGCTTGCCAATGGCCGCAGCTGGACGCCGGGCAATGCCGATGGGCGTAGCCACGGTGTTGTGCCGATGCTGGATGCACTGGCGATGAGCTATAACCTGGCCACGGTGCGGCTCGGCATGGAGGTGGGCCCCGAGCGCGTGGCCGAGCTTGCCCGCACCCTGGCGGGCGTGCAGATGCCGCCCAATCCGTCACTGCTGCTGGGCGCGACCGAGCAAAGCCCATATGCAATGACGCAGATGTATCAATTCCTGGCTTCGGGCGGTGAAGTGCAGCCACTGCGCGCAGTGCGCGGCGTACTCGATGCCAGGGGGCAGGCGCTCAACCGCTACGACAGCGCACCGCCTCCCGCACAGCAGGGCGACGCGGTGGCCACCCGGCTGATCACCATCGCCCTGCAACAAGCGGTCAGTAACGGCACTGGCCGGCGGCTGCTGGCCGATGGCCTTGGCAGGCTCAAGCCCGCAGGCAAAACCGGCACCTCCAATGACGGACGTGATAGCTGGTTTGCGGGCTGGACCGGTGACCATCTGGCGGTGGTATGGATGGGCAATGACCAGAATCAGGCCACCGGCCTGTATGGCTCGACCGGCGCGATGCGGGTGTGGTCGGGCATCTTCCAGCACCTGCCAAGCCGCGCGCTGGAAGTGGGCGATGAAGGCATCGAATGGCACTGGGTCAGCGGCAGTCATGGCAGCGATGCCAGCTGCCCCGGCGCACGCCGCTTCCCGTTCGTGGCCGGCTATGCGCCCGAATATCAGCCCTGTATCCAGTGGTCGCCGGCCATCGAAAGCGGCATTGAACAAACCGAGGCAGAAAAACCTGCAAAAAGCTGGCTGGACAGGCTGCTGGGGCGGTAGTTTCAGGGGTGTCCAGCTGTGTGCTGGGCTGGTATTCCACTTCCAGAAGCCCGTTGGAACCGGTGGCAAAGTAACTGGCCTGTGTGCTTGTTTGTTTGAAATTGCGCTCGCCCAGTGCGTAGCCTTCCCCTCAATTGAGACAGTTCTAAAGGAGAACTTTTGGCAGTCTATGAAGATGACTGAAGGAGCGTTCTGATGCGCAAGAGCAAGTTCACTGAATCCCAGATTGTGGGGATCCTGAAGGAGGGCGATGCAGGCATTCCCATCAAGTCTGGTGCGCTGCCACGGGATCAGCGTGGCGACGTATGAGATTGACACCCGCCTGCCAGCCGAACGGGTGATTCGTGCACTGGAGCAGCTGAAGCAATGGCGCGGTTTGCCCAAGGCCATTCGTTGTGACAACGGCCCTGAATACACCGCACAAAGCCTGGTCGACTGGTGTCGCAAGCATCACATTGAGCTGCGCTACATCCAACCGGGCAAGCCGAACCAAAACGCTTAAATTGAACGATTCAACAAGGTAATTCCTAGCCTTTCCGGACCAGAACAGTTCTGATGCTCTGGATAGAAGTCTGCCTCAAAAGCTTGTGTAGCAAGGGTTTAAGGTCTTGCCCACGATGCTTGAAGCGATAGCAAACTTCGGCCAGGTAAAGGTGAAAGTATTGACGTTTTCAGTCTCATCATTAGATGGCTCGGGGCAATCCTAAAGCGTTCAGGCTGTGCGTCCCACTGTTTGCAGATGAATTCGTAGGGCGTGAGCCCTTTCAAGGTCTTGAGTCTGCGGGCGAAGTTGTAGGCGTCCATGAAGCCGGCCAGGTGTTGTTGCAGCTGTGCGTGATCGTCGTAATGGAAGCGTTTGACGGTGGCCTCCTTGATGGTTCGGTTCATCCGTTCGACCTGTCCATTCGTCCAGGGATGCTTGAGCTGGGTCAGACGGTGCTCGATGCCATGCTCTTTACACACCCGGGTGAAGATGTGCTCCAGGCAATACCGGTCACGACGGCGGTTGGTGAATTGGATGCCGTTGTCGGTCAGCACCGTGTGGATGTGGTAGGGCGCGGTATCCATCAAATTGCGCAGAAACTGCGCTGCTACCATCTTGGTGGCGCGGCGATGCAGCCCGGCGTAAGCGAACTTCGACGTTCTGTCGATGGCAACAAACAGGTAGAGCCTGCCTTCAGCGGTATGCACCTCGGCAATATCGACATGGAAGTAGCCGATGGGATAACGCTTGAAGGTTTTTTTGACGGGCTTATCGCCTTCAGGTTCAGGCAGCCGAGAGATGCCATGGCGCTGCAAACAGCGATGCAGCGAGGAGCGCGTCAGATGCGGGATGGTTGCTTGCAAGGCATACAGACAGTCATCCAGCGGCAGCAGGGTGTGCTTGCGGAAAGCAACGATGGCGGCCTCTTCCTCAATGGACAACACGGTAGAGCGCGGCTGCCTGGGTCCGGTAGGCAGGTCGGCCACCGAGGTGCGTTTCTTCCACTTGGCCACCGTTTTGATGTTGATGCCATAACGCTTGGCCAGCACTCTCAAGCTCTCTTGACTATGTTGTATCGCTCGGCGGGTTGCCTCTGTCGTCGTGGCGCTTGCATGAAGAACTTGTCCCATAGTGCTTGCTTCCATTCGGGGGAGAAGATTGAACCATCAAAGTCTGGGATCAAACAGGTATTGGGTGTTAAGGAATTAGATGGGCTGTTCACGTGCGGAAGGCCTGTCAAAACCCGGGACAGATTTTTCACGGCAGCCGTGTTTATTTGCGGCAATCGTGGCTGATGTCCAGTGCTGCGTGCTGGGCATTGCTGCTGACATCGGCCAGACCCAGCAGGGTATCGAAGAAGTGGTCGTGGGCGTATTGGCCGTTGCGTTTAGCCTTAAGGCACTGCATGTCCAGCCCTATGCGGGCGGCATAGCGGGGTGATGCCCAGGCAATCATCGGCACGCGGGTTTGCTGCTCAGGCGCAAAGGCATACGGGGCGCCATGCAGGTACAGCCCCTTCTCGCCGGTGGATTCACCGTGGTCGCTGATATATAGCAGCGCCGCATCAATGCCGGGGCTGCCATCCAGGGTTTGAATCATCGCCGCCAGCACATGGTCGGTATAGGCGATGGTGTTGTCATAGCTATTGAGAATGGCCTCGCGGCTACAGCTTTGCAGCTGGGTGCTGCGGCATTCGGGCAGGAAGCGGGCAAAGTCCTGTGGATAGCGCTCGTGGTAGGCCGGGCCATGACTGCCCAGCATGTGCAGCACGATGACGGTATCGCGCTCGATACGGCCGATGCGCTCGGCCAGATAGTGCTGCAACAGGCCATCGTGACAGCCGTTTGCGCCGCACCAGCGCGGGTCGGGACGCGACTGCCAGCCGGATTCGGCTACGCGGCTGGCGACCTTCTTGCTGCCGGTATTGTTGTCGAACCACTCCACCTGCCAGCCTGCGCGTTGCAGCAGATCCAGAGCATTGTCACGGTGATTGGCGATGTGCTGGTCGTAGTCCTTGCGCCCCAGGTCGGAGAACATGCACGGCAGCGAGGTGGCGGTATTGGTGCCGCAGCTTTGTACCCTGCCAAAGAACACCACCGGCAGTTTTGCCAGCGCCGGATTGGTGTCGCGTGCGTAGCCGTCGAATGCAAAACTTTCCGAGCGTGCCGACTCGCCGACCACCACCACCAGCACGCGCGGCTTGTTGCCCGTGTTCGCCGGATGCAGCATGTGCGCATCTTCACCAATAACCTGATGCGGAGGCGTGGTTTTGAAGGTATGCCGCAGATGGCCGCGAATCGCGCTCAAAACCGAGAACGGCAGGGTCAGATAACGCGCCTCGGGGTGGTTGCGCACAAACGGAATCACTTGCTGCCCGGCCAGGGTGATGGCCAGGGTGATGGGCGCAATCACCAGCAGTAACGGCTTCCAGCGCGCGCGCAGCTCTTGCCTGAAGGGCTGCCATTCAAGACGCGCCAGCGCAACAAAGAGGGCGGGCAATACGCCCAGCAGGAAAATCCGGGTCAATACCCAGGCCGACATCATTTCGCCTGCTTCACGCTGGTCGGTTTCAAACACGCTGGCGATGGCATGGCGGTCGGCCACCGCGCCAAAATCCACGGTCAGCACATTGGCCGAGGCCGACATCAGCAGCAGGGCTATCAGCCAGGGTTTGAGCACGCCGCGGAACGACAAGGGCAGCATCAGCCCCAATGCGAAGGCGAAAATCAGCGCAGCCATCAGTGCCCGGAACAGCCAGAGTGCAAGCACCCCCTCCATGGGGACGACCCAAATCAAGCCCCATAGGCGCTGATTGCAAAGCACGGTGAGCCACAACGCAGTAATGAATATCAAGGCGTTGGCAGAAAGGCGTGGACGCAGAAAGGCAGGCAGGGCAGGCATGAGTCGGACAGTTTCTGATGAAGAAAGCCCCGGTCAGAGCCGGGGCGGTGGTTGGACGATGAAGCTTACTTGATGCAGCCCGGAGATGGACAAGGACCAGGGCTTTTCATAGTTTGTATTGTCTATAAGGTAAGTGCATTTGTGGCTGTATATTGATGCGCTGCGGCAAGACCCCTCATTCCCTATCTTTTGCTCCCGGCAGTTGTCTTTGCGCCCATTGGCCGAGTTTTTCCCGGCCAATTTTGGCGTTGTGGCGGATGTCCACCGGAAAACTGCCGGGATAGTGCAAGAAATGCGAGATGCGGGCGGTATGCACCATGCCTTCGGCCAGATGGCGCAGTTCGGCCTCGATGCGTGGCCACTCCTGGGGATTGACGCCTGCGCGCAGCTCCACGCACAGGCAGGCGGCATTGCCTGCGGGCGTGTCGCTCTGCTGGCGCAGCTGTCCGGCATCGCCCTGGCTTAAGGTAAGCCCCCCTGATGTCGCCGGGGCGGGCACGGCCACCAAGGCGGTGCGTGCCACGTCCGGGTGGGTATTGAAGACCGGCTCAATCTGTTCGGTGCATAGCGTGCTGCCTGTGGCCAGCACCACGCGCTGCGATTTGCGTCCGCAGAACCAGAGGCGGCCTTCGCCATCGAAATACCCCAAATCGCCCATGCGGTGCACGATGCGGCTTGTGCCATCGCTCAGGGTTTCGTGAATTTTGGCCAGCCGGGTTTGCGCATCACGGTTGAAATAGGCATCGGTGGCGACTGGTCCTGCCACAGTGATTTCACCTACCACGCCTTGCGGGACTTCTTGCACATCGCGCCAGTCGCCGATGGCATCATCGCTGATGGCGATGATGCGTACCTGATTGCCCGGCACCGGGCGACCGACGCAGGTGCCGGCGCCCGCTTCGGTGCGCTCACGCAAGGTGATGAGCTCGCGGCCTTCAATCACCGCCACCGGCAGGCATTCGGTGGCGCCATAGGGCGTCCAGAGCTGCCCGCCTTCGGGCATCAGTTGCAACAGTTTGGCCACCACCTCCGGCGGCACCGGGGCGCCGGCGCTGGTGGCTCGCATCACGCCGGGCAATGGCGCGCCATGTTCGGCCAGTACGCGCATCAGGGCGGGCGAGCCGAACATCTGGCTGACGCCAAAGCGGCGGATGGCCGCATGCAGCTTGCGCGGGTCGGCCTGGGCAGGCCGGGTCGGGTCCATGTCCGGAATGATGGAGGTCAGCCCCAGCGCCGGGGCAAACAGGGCAAATGGCGGGAAGGTGGGCAGGTCAACGCCGCCCGGCTCGATGCCAAAGGCCTGGCGCAGCATGTCGATTTGCGCCAGAAAATGCCGGTGCCGATACACCACGCCCTTGGGCACGCCGGTAGAGCCGCTGGTGAACAAGATGGCGGCGATGTCATCGGCGCAGGTTGTACCAAAATCCACCGGATTGGTTTTGCCGTCACTTTCGATGGCGGCCAGCGTGGTGTCGGCAAACCAGGCGCTGCGGCCGGTGGTGATGCGATATTTCACCCCGCGCGCCCAGCCCAGCACGAGGCGTGCGAGCATGGCCAGCGGGATGCCGATGAATGCATCGGGTTTGGCTTCTGCCAGACATTGCCTGAGCGCACGTTTGTCGATACCCGGGTCCACCAGTACCGGCACTGCGCCCAGCCGGAACAGGGCAAACATCGCCAGGAAAAATTCCGGAGTGGGACGCACCATCACCACGCAGCGCATGCCGCGGCGAAGCCCCAGCCGGTGCAAGCCGGCGGCGATGTCGGTACTGCGGCTATCGAGTTCGCCAGTGGTCAGGGCAACCGGATAGTCGCCTCTCTTGCCGGGGCAGCGCATGGCGATGCGCTCGGGGTTTTGCTGCGCGCGCTGGCGCAGGGTGTCGGCGATATTGGTGAAGCCCGAATCTTGCGTATTCATGCGACTATTGTCGCAACCCTTGCGTTGTTCTGCCCGATTCGCACAATGCGCGCATGACGACAGCCTCCACTTTTACTCATCCCTGCCTGACTTGCGGCGCCTGCTGTGCGCATTACCGCGTCGGCATGCACTGGTCGGAAACCGAGCCGGAACTGGGTGGACGTGTGCCTGTGGCATTGACCGAGTCATTGCGCCTGCACGAGCGCGCCATGCGTGGCACATGCAGCAACACGCCGCGTTGCATTGCGCTGGATGCCGAGATTGGCCGTTATTCGCGCTGCACCATCCATCCGCAGCGCCCCAGTGCTTGCGAAGCGCTGCCGGCCTCCTGGGAGTTTGGCGCGCCCAGCCGTCAGTGCGATATCGCCCGTGCGGCATACGGCCTGCCGGTTTTGACCGCTGAAGACTGGCCGCCGTCCGCTCAATAACCGGCACGCTTGCGCATTCGCTTGGCGATGGCGCTGCGCGAAAGCAGGGCGTAGAGGCCGCCAAAGACGAACCCGGCCAGATGCGCAACCCAGGCCACTTGCCCGTAGCTGGGGCCGATATAGGCAAAGATGGCCTGCAGCAGCACCCACAGGCCAATCAATACCGTGGCCGGTGCACGGATAAATTCCAGAAACAGGCCCAGCGGCACAACGACGCCCAGGCGCGCGCGCGGGAACAGCATCAGCCATGCGCCCAGTGTGGCCGATACCGCGCCACTGGCGCCAATCAGCACATTGCCATGTACCAGCGAAATGCCGGCGGCAAGATTGGCAGCTGCGCCGCCCAGCAGAAACAGCCCGAGAAAGCGCCAGGCGCCCATCATCCGCTCTGCGGGCAGGCCAAAAATCATCAGGAACACCAGATTGCCAATCAGATGTGCCCAGTCGCTGTGCAAAAACAGCGCGGTGAACAATTTCAGCCACTGGCTGGCGGAAGGCCAGTCCTGCCCCAGATTCAGCGGGATGCCGACCGTGCCCCAGTTCAGCAACCATTCGAGCTGCGCGCCCTTGGGTAGACTGAGCGTCCAGACAAAGCTGCCGCACATCAGCAATACCAGCAGGGGGGTGACCCAGTGGGTTTGATGGCGCTTGCGTGGCGGGATGGCAACAAACACGGGAATTTCCGTTGCAAACGGGGCGATCGGGCGGCTTGCGCTGCACTGCCAGATGTTAGCCCAAGGTTAATGCCAGTATAGTAAGGGATGGCGTACGGCAAGCCTTTATGCCAGCCTGTAAGCAAATTTTGAGAAATCTTAGGAGAAAATCCATGCAGCGTTGTTCCACTCAAGCCCGGCTGTCTGCGCTGGCTGTTGCCGTTGTCGGCATTCTGGCCGTCGGCAGCGCCGCCGCCTCGGGCTTCCAGGTGCGCGAAACCAGCGCCAAAGTCGGTGGCCGTGCCTATTCCGGCACCGCAGTCGCCAGCAACGATACCTCGGTGGTGGCGGCCAATCCGGCGGCCATGGTCAATGCCGATGGCGTGGTGATTCAGGGCAGTGTCGGTGTGATTGACCTCAAGGCCGACTTTGTCGGCAGCGGCGCAACTGCGCTTGGCACGGCCATCAGCGGCGGCAATGGCGGCGACCCCGGCAGCCCCAAGCCGGTGCCCTCGCTGGGCGTCATCGTGCCGATGCAGGGTGCACTGGAGGGCCTGACCCTGGGCGCCAGCATCACCGCACCGTTTGGCTCGGGTACCGAATATGAAAACGGTTGGGTGGGGCGCTACAACGCCACCGAAACCAGCCTGAAAATGGCCGACCTGACCCTGTCGGCTGCAGTGCAGGTGACCCCGGCATTTTCCGCAGGTCTTGGCGTGGTGTTCGAGCGTGCTGAAGTCACCCTGGGCAAGGACATCCCGCTGGGCGTGATGCTGGCCGCCGGCCTCAAGAATCCGGCGCTGGCCGCCACCCCGGACGGCAATGTCACGGTTGAAGCGGGCAATAACGCTTTTGGCTGGGTGGCAGGCTTCCAGTTCCGCCCGAATGACAAGTTCGCCATTGGCTATTCGCACCGCTCCGAGCTCAAGCACGACTTCAAGGGTGAAGCCGTGTTCACCACGCCGGCCGCCTTCCAGGCCATGCAGCCGGGTTTTGTCGCAATGGCGCAGAACCCTGGCGCGCCACTGAATGCGGCGCAACGCCAGCAGCTGATGGTGCTGGGCAAGGGTTTTGTCAACACTACCGGCAGTGCACGTCTGGTAACCCCGACCCTGGACACCCTGAGCGTGATGGTCGGCGTGGGTGAGCGCGTCAAGCTGTATGCCGATGCCCAGCGCACCGGCTGGAGCAGCTTGCAGAATGTGCATATCGAGTTCGGCAACCCGTTCCAGCCGGCCAGCCAGGAAAACTTCCACTGGAAGGACACCATGTTCTATTCGCTGGGCGCGGAATTCCAGTTGAACGATGCCTTCACCCTGCGTGGCGGTATCGCCCATGATGAGTCGCCGACCAACAATATCGACCGCACTCCGCGTCTGCCTGACAACAACCGCAACCTGTATTCGTTGGGGATGAGCTGGCAGATGAGCGAAAAGCTGTCGCTGGATGGCTCATTCACCTGGGTGACCATCAAGGACTCCACCACTCACCTGCCAATCAACCCGAACCCGCCGCAAAGCCGCTATACCAGCCTCAATGGCAAGTACAACGGCCATGCCGCCGTGGTTGGCCTGGGGCTGACCTACAAGCTCTGATGCTTTGGCGTTGAGTGACAAGAAACCCCGGCTTTTGCCGGGGTTTCTTTGTGAGGGATGCTGACTTAGTGGTGATGGCCGTGGCCGTCGGCATGTTCGGGGAGCAGCACTTCCAGGGTCAGGGCGGCGTTATGGCTGTCCCACTGGCCGGGCGCGGTATTGATATGCAGGGTGGTGAACAGGAAATACAGTCCGCCGTGCTCGGGGCGGAAAGTAAACATGCCTTCGTGATCGGTATGGAGATGGCCGGGGCGGGTGTTTTCCACGTCGTAGAAATCTTCTTTGAAATGATGCCGGTAATGCTCATTGTCATGCCCCACCACGATGCGGGCATTGGCTACGGGCTTGCCTTGATGCAGCACTTGCAGGCGCAGCTGGCCGCCGACAATCAGGCGGTTGGGCGAGGTCAGCGGCAGGATTTCGATACCCTCGCCGCTGGCGCGCATTTGATAGTTCGGCTCGCCCTTGGCCAGATAGACATCGGCGCGGCTGTAATACTGCATATGAGCCGGTTTGCCGGGCGTGCGCGGGATGTCATCGGCGAAATACAGCTTGCCGTTGCGCTCGGCTTCAACGGCGCGATACAGCGGGCCTTTGCGCACGCCAGTGGTGATGCGGTAGCTGCCATCGACGCTCAGCACGGGTTGCAGATAGACCGCCGCGACGGTCTTGGCAGCCGCTTGCAATGGCTGCCGGCTGCCATCGGGGGCAATCAGGGCAAAATGCGGCGAGTCCATGGCAAAGTCGGCCTGGAACGGGGTTTCGGTAAAAGCCGATTCCACTTGCAGGCGCGGGTGCAGCACATTGAACTGGTTGGGCTTTAAAAACGGCACATGCGCCTGGGCGGCGCCGGCAAGGCAGGCCAGGGCGAGTGCAAGCAGCGGGATGCGCATTAAGTTTTCCTTGAATGAAAAAGCAAAACGCCGGTTGCCCGGCGTTTTGCGTGTGGCAGGCGGAATTATTCGCCCAGGGTCAGCAGGCTGGCATTGCCGCCTGCGGCGGTGGTGTTGATGGTTACGGTTTTTTCGGTGGCAAAGCGTGGCAGGTAGTGCGGGCCGCCGGCTTTGGGGCCGGTGCCGGACAGCCCCTGGCCGCCGAAGGGCTGCACGCCGACCACGGCGCCAATCTGGTTGCGGTTGACATAGATATTGCCGACCTTGGCGCGGTTGACGATGCGCTCGACGGTGGCGTCGATGCGCGAGTGGATGCCGAGGGTGAGGCCATAGCCGCTGGCATTGATGGCATCGACCACCTGGTCAAGTTCATCGGCCTTCCAGCGCACCACATGCAGTGCCGGGCCGAATTTTTCTTCGCTCAGCTGCGCCATCGAGCGCAGTTCCCAGGCGCGCGGGGCAAAGAAAGTGCCATGCTCGGCTTCCGCGCCCAGCGGTGCGCTGGCAATCAGGCGGGCTTCACTGTCCATGCGCTGGGCATGGGCATCGAGTACCGCCTTGGCATCGGCATCAATCAGCGGGCCGACATCGGTGGACAGCTCACCGGGGTTGCCGACTTTCAGCTCGGCCATGGCGCCGGCCAGCATCTGGATCACCTTGTCGGCGATATCGTCCTGCACCAGCAAGACGCGCGCGGCCGAGCAACGCTGGCCTGCGGAAGTGAAGGCGCTGCCGATGGCGTCTTTCACCACTTGCTCGGGCAGCGAGGAGCTGTCGGCAATCATCGCGTTCTGGCCGCCGGTTTCGGCAATCAGGGTGGCAATCGGGCCGGCCTCGCGGTTTGCCAGGGCGCGGTTGATGAGGCGGGCGGTTTCAGTGGAGCCGGTAAAACACACCCCGGCCACGCGCTCATCGCGGGTCAGGGCAGCACCGACGCTGGCGCCATCGCCGGGGACAAATTGCAGCACTTTCTCCGGGATGCCAGCTTCGTGCATCAGCTTGACGGCGGCATGGCCAATCAGATTGGTTTGTTCGGCAGGCTTGGCGATAACGGTATTGCCCGCTGCCAGTGCAGCCGCAATCTGGCCAATAAAAATCGCCAGCGGGAAGTTCCACGGGCTGATGCACACGAATACGCCGCGGCCGGCCAGTTGCAGGCTATTGCTCTCGCCGGTGGGGCCGGGCAGGGCGTCAACACGGAATTGCTTGCGTGCTTCCAGCGCGTAATAGCGCAGGAAGTCCACCGCCTCGCGCACTTCGGCCACGCCATCGGGCAGGGTCTTGCCCGCTTCCTTGGTGCACATCGCCATGTACGGGGCGATGCGCGCTTCCAGCAGGTCGGCGGCCTTTTCCAGCATGGCGGCGCGGCTATCGACCGGCGTTGCGTCCCAACCAGGTTGGGCGGCGACGGCGTTCTCCAGCGCCTTTTCCACGGCGGCGCTATCGGCAGGCAGCCAGTGACCGACCACTTCGCGGCGGTCGGCCGGGTTGGTCACCGGGATTTTTGCGCCACTGGCGCTGTATCCGGGCACCAGTGGGGCGGCTTCCCAGTTGCCGCTGCCGGCGTTGTTGAGTTCGGCGGCCAGTGCGCGCAGTTGTTCGTCGTTGGCGAGATTGATGCCCATGGAATTGTCTCGTGGCTGGTTCTGGCTGCGGTACAGGTCAACCGGCAGCGGGATACGGGGATGCGGGATTTGCTCGAAGGCGGCGACCACTTCAACCGGGTCGCGCACCAGATCGTCGATATTCACCGACTCGTCGGTGATGCGGTTGACGAAGCTGGAATTGGCGCCGTTTTCCAGCAGACGGCGCACCAGATAGGGCAGCAGGTCCTCGTGGCTGCCCACCGGCGCATACACGCGGCAGGGCACATCAAGGCGATTTTGCGGGATCACTTCGGCATACAGGTCATCGCCCATGCCGTGCAGTTTCTGGAATTCGTAGTGGAAGCCATCACCCTGGCGCGCACCGCCACCCAGCTCGGTTCTGGCCATCTGGTGGATGGCAGCGATGGTCTGTGCGTTGTGGGTGGCGAACATCGGATAGATGACATCGATGTTCTTCAGCAGCCGCCGCGCATTGGCCTGATAGCTGACATCGGTATTGGGCTTGCGGGTGTACAGCGGATAGCCCGGCTGGCCTTCCACCTGGGCGCGCTTGACCTCGGCATCCCAGTACGCGCCTTTCACCAGACGTACCGGGATGCGGCGGCCGAGTTCACGCGCCTTGGCGGCGATATAGTCAATCACGAACGGTGCGCGGCGCTGGTAGGCCTGCACCACGATGCCAAAGCCTTCCCAGCCTTGCAGCGAGGCATCGGCCAGCACCTTGAAGATCAGGTCGAGCGAAATCTCCAGCCGGTCGGTTTCTTCAGCGTCGATGGTGAGGCCAATATTGTATTGCTTGGCCAGCTGCGACAGCTCCAGCAGTGCCGGAGCCAGCTCGCGCATGACGCGCGCATGCTTGGCGTGCTCATAGCGCGGGTGCAGGGCGGAAATCTTCACCGAGATGCTGGGTGCGGCAAACACGTCACGGAACGGCCCGGTCTTGCCAATGGCATGAATCGCCTGACGATAGGCTTCCAGATAGCGCGCGGCATCGGCCGCAGTCAGCGCGCCTTCGCCGAGCATGTCGAAGGAATACCGGAACTTGGCGTTTTCGCCCTTTTGCGAGCGCTCCAGTGCTTCGCTGATAGTGCGCCCCATCACGAACTGATGACCCATGATTTTCATCGCCTGACGTACCGCAGCGCGGATCACCGGCTCGCCCAACTTGCCAATCAACCGGCCAAAGGCGCCGTGGGCATCGCGTTGGGTGGCATCGGAGAGATTCACCAGCTTGCCGGTCAGGAGCAGCCCCCAGGTGGAAGCGTTGACCAGCAGTGAATCGCTTTGGCCCAGATGTCGCCGCCAGTTGGCATCGCCGAGCTTGTCGCGGATCAGTGCATCGGCTGTGCCCTGGTCGGGGATGCGCAGCAGCGCTTCGGCCACGCACATCATCAGCACGCCTTCCTCGCTGCCCAGGTCGTACTGGCGCATGAAGGCTTCAACGGTACTCTGGTTTTCGGCGCGCGCGCGCACCCGGCGTACCAGGTCGGTGGCGGTGGCGTGGATGCTGGCGCGCTCGGCATCGCCCTGGCGAGCCTGTTCAAGCAGCCATTGCACGTGTCGGGTTTCGTCAACGACCCAGTGCTGGGTAATGGCGGCGCGCAGCGCTTCGGGCAGTGCGGGGACTTCAGAAAGCAAGGTGGTACTCACGGTGGATTTGCGTTTGATGAGCAAGCTGCAAATTGTAGCGCCGCCAACGGTTGGCCTTGGCGATTTTTGCCACTTTCGTTGGTAGCTCCTGGATGTTGCGCTGCGATATACGGCAAGTCATCACGCCCTGGCTTGATTGGCCGCAATTTTTGTTGCGATTTGCGGGCTAAGCCCGCTAACATCGGGTTGCGTCCGTTCAGCGGGCGTTACGCCCAGTCCAGCAAACGGGATGCGGCTATCCGGCCAAAGCCCGCAGCAAGAGCAATCCGGGGTTGAAACTTATGGTGCAATTCGCGCGTTTGTTGAAGACGATGACAGCCGCCACCTTGCTGTCCGGCCTGCCATTAACCGTCTGGGCGCAGGTGGCTGCCCCAAAACCATGGCAGCTCAATCTGGGGCGTGGGGTCACGGCCACTTCCGAGAATGCCTATCAGGCGCATATGGCGGTATTGTGGGTCTGTGTGGCCATTGGCCTGATCGTGTTTGCTGCGATGGGCTATGCGATTTTCAAGTTTCGCAAGTCCAAAGGGGCGGTGGCTGCGCAGTTCAGTCACAACACCCGCGCGGAAATCATCTGGACCACGATTCCGGTACTGATTTTGGTGGGGCTGGCTTTTCCGGCAACTTCGTCGCTGATGAAGATGTACGACACCCGCGATTCTGAAATGACCATCAAGGTGGTGGGCTATCAGTGGATGTGGGGCTATGAATACCTGGGTGAGGGGGTTTCCTTCACCAGCCGCCTCGACCGCAAAAGCGAAATGCTGCGGCAAAGCGGAAAGAAAGTAAGTCTTGCCGATCACCCGGACTACCTGCTGGATGTGGACAACCCGCTGGTGGTGCCGGTGAATACCAAAATCCGCTTCGTCATTACCGCCGATGACGTGATCCATAGCTGGTGGGTGCCGGCGCTGGGCTGGAAGCAGGATGCGGTGCCCGGCATCATCAATGATGCCTGGACGCAGATTGATACTCCGGGTATTTATCGCGGCCAGTGCGCTGAGTTGTGCGGCAAGGATCATGGCTTCATGCCGATTGTGGTCAAGGCCGTGCCAAAAGACGAATATCAAGCCTGGCTTGCCGAGCGCAAGGCCGCCGCTGCCCCGGCTGCGCCTGTGTCCACGCCTGCCGCTGCCGCAGCGGCGCCTGAAGCCGCTTCCGAAATCGCTTCCACTGCTGTTGCCAGCGAAGGTTGATGCCCTTGGCATCCATCGAGCAAACCTGAGGTTCCGCGCATGTCTGCTATCCATCCCACTGCCGTCCACCACGATCCCCATCACCACAAGCAGGGCTTCGTTGAGCGCTGGTTGTTTTCTACCAATCACAAGGACATCGGCACCCTGTATTTGCTGTTTAGCTTCGTCATGTTCATCATCGGCGCGGCGATGTCGGTGTACATCCGTTTCGAGCTGGCCGTTCCCGGCCTGCAAGGGGTGAGTCCGGCGTTCTTCAACCAGATGACCACCATGCATGCATTGGTGATGATTTTCGGCGGTGTGATGCCCGCCTTTGTGGGGCTTGCCAACTGGATGATTCCGCTGCAAATCGGTGCGCCGGACATGGCGATGCCACGCATGAACAACTGGTCGTTCTGGATCATGCCGTTTGCCTTCACCTTGCTGCTGCTTACCCTGTTCCTGCCCGGCGGCGGACCTGCGGGTGGCTGGACGTTGTATCCGCCTTTGTCGCTACAGGGGGGTGCGAGCTTTTCGTTCACCATCTTCGCCATCCATATGATGGGAATCAGCTCGATCATGGGGGCGATCAACATCATCGCCACCGTGCTCAATATGCGCGCGCCAGGCGTTGACCTTCTGAAAATGCCGATTTTCTGCTGGACCTGGCTGATTACTGCCTTCTTGCTGATTGCCGTCATGCCGGTGTTAGCTGGCGCGGTGACCATGCTCTTGACCGACAAGTTTTTCGGAACCAGCTTCTTCAATGCCGCAGGCGGCGGCGATCCGGTGATGTACCAGCATATCTTCTGGTTCTTCGGCCATCCCGAGGTTTACATCATGATTTTGCCGGCCTTCGGCATTATTTCCGAGGTCATCCCGACCTTCAGCCGCAAGCCGCTGTTCGGTTATCAGGCGATGGTCTATGCCACGGCGGCGATTGCCTTCCTTTCTTTCATCGTCTGGGCGCATCACATGTTCACCGTGGGCATGCCGCTGGGCGGTGAAATCTATTTCATGTTCGCCACCATGCTGATTTCCGTGCCCACCGGGGTCAAGGTATTCAACTGGGTGAGCACCATGTGGAAGGGCTCGATGACTTTCGAAGCGCCGATGCTCTGGGCGATTGGCTTTGTATTCCTGTTTACCATCGGCGGCTTTTCCGGGCTGATGCTGGCCATCGTGCCGGCCGATTTCCAGTATCACGATACTTATTTTGTGGTGGCGCATTTCCACTATGTACTGGTGACAGGTGCCCTGTTTGCGATTATCTGTGCGGTGTATTACTGGTGGCCGAAATGGACAGGGCGCATGTACAGCGAGCCGATGGCGAAGTTCCATTTCTGGTGGACGATGGTATTTGTGAACCTGCTGTTCTTCCCGCAGCATTTCCTTGGACTTGCAGGCATGCCGCGCCGTATTCCCGACTACAACGTGGTATTTGCCGACTGGAATCTGGTCAGCTCGATCGGCGCCTTTGGCATGTTTGCAACGCCCTTCATGATGGCCTTCATTTTGTTGCGCTCGCTAAAGACCGGGGAAAAGGCCGCCGCGCGTGCCTGGGAAGGTGCCAAGGGGCTGGAATGGACCCTGGCCTCGCCGGTACCCCACCATACTTTTGAAAAGCCGCCGGTAATTCGTCCGGGTGATTTGGCGCATGAGGAACTAAGCCATTGAGGCCGGCATACCATGAACGAGCATGATGCCAATACCCGGGACTATTCACTGCAAGCGCGTCGCAAGGCGGCGCGCAGGACGGCGCTGCTTTTTGCCCTGATTGCGCTGGGCATTTTTGTAGCCTTCATGCTCAAGGGGATTCTGCGCTGATGGACAGGCCACAACATCCGGTGCGTCCAGATACCGCCAGTAGCCGTCGTGGCCTTGGCCGGATGTTGCTGGTGGCGGTTATGGGCTTTGCCTTTGCCTTTGCACTGGTGCCGCTGTATCGCATTGCCTGCGAAAAGTTTCTGGGTATCCGCATGGAGCAAGGGCCGATGGATGTTGTTGCGGCAAGCCAGAGTGGCGTGGATGAAACGCGCTGGGTGACAGTGCAGTTTGACGGCGGAGTGAACTCGGCGTTGCCCTGGGAGTTTCGGCCGCACCAGGCCAGCATGAAAGTGCATCCGGGCAAGCAGTACGAAACCAGCTACTACGCCAAAAACACCAGTAACCGCGTGATTGTCGGCAGTGCCGTGCCGTCCGTTGCGCCAGCGCAGGGCTCGCGCTATTTCAACAAAACCGAATGCTTCTGCTTTACTGCGCAAACATTGGCGCCGGGTGAATCACGCGATATGCCGGTGCGCTTCATTGTTGACCCGGCATTGCCCAAAGATATTAAAACTTTGACGTTGTCGTACGCATTTTTTCGCAATGACAGCCTGACAGCCGAGGCGAACCAGGTCGCCCGCTTGAATTGACAGATGCAGGAGGAAGCACCATGGCCCAACCGCCAGACAAGCCGCATGATTCGGATGTTTATTATGTGCCTGCCAAGAGCCCATGGCCGATTTGGGCCTCGCTGGCGTTATTTATCACCATGGTGGGATTTGCCAGCTGGCTGAATGAGGTCAGCTGGGGCAAGACGGTATTTTTGCTGGGGCTGGCGTTTCTTGCCGTGGTCATCTTCAAATGGTTTGCCGATGTCATTACCGAGTCGGTGCGTGGGCTTTATAACCGGCAGGTGGATGTTTCTTTCCGGCAGGGCATGATCTGGTTCATCTTCTCCGAGGTGATGTTCTTTGCCGCGTTTTTTGCCTCGCTGTTCTATACCCGTCAGTTTGCATTGCCATGGTTGGCGGGGGAGGGCGATGGGGCGATGACCAATGCCGTGCTCTGGGAAGGCTTTGCCGCAGGCTGGCCTTCCAATGGCCCGGCCTCAATTGGGGGCGCCTTCCAGACCGTCGGCGCCTGGGGGCTGCCGTTACTCAATACCTTGATTCTGCTGGCCTCGGGGGTCACCATCACCGTCGCCCATCATGCACTGAAAGCGGAAAAACGCGGCCAGCTACTGCTGTTCCTGGGGCTGACCATTGTGCTGGGGCTGGTGTTTTTGTTCTTCCAGGTGGAGGAATATGTACATGCCTGGAGTTCGTTGAACCTGACACTGGGCTCGGGCATCTACGGCTCCACTTTCTATATGTTGACCGGCTTCCACGGCCTGCATGTGACGCTCGGCACTTTGATGCTGATCGTCATCTGGCTGCGCTGCCTGAAAGGCCATTTCAGCGCTGACAACCATTTCGGGTTTGAGGCGGTGGCCTGGTACTGGCACTTTGTGGATGTGGTGTGGCTGGGTCTGTTCCTGTTTGTGTACGTGCTCTGAAGCGAACAGGCCAGCATCAGTATCGGCTCAGCCAGGGTTTCTTCCTACGCCATGCGGGACAATCCATCCCATCTTGATCGACAGCACCAGAATCAGGATAAGCGCCACCGAAATCACGATACGGCGGGTCAGCGCATTGACCGTGCGCTTGGACTGGCCTTTGTCGCTCATCATGTAAAAAAGACCCGCGCCAAGATTCCAGACGATGGCAATCAAAAACGCCAGGATGAACAGGGTTTTCAGTGCTGGACTCATCATGTGTTGAACTTTACTCCGATTGTGATGGGGGTGGTATGCGTTTGCGTCACCGTTATACCCGGCTGATTGGCTGGTGTGCAGCGCTGCTGTGTATCGCGGTATTTTGTGGCCTGGGGCGCTGGCAATGGCAGCGCATGCATGAAAAGCAGGCGATGCTGGATGCAGTGGCGGCGGTGCTTGAAAAGCGCGACGCGCTACCGTTAGCTGTTGCGGCCGATACGGCAAAAACCAATGGTTATGACTGGGTCGGCGGGCGTGGCCGTTTTATCGAGGCATCGCCCTGGCTTCTGGACAATCAGCAGCGCCAGGGTCAGCCTGGTGTGCGAGTGTTCCGGGCATTTCAGGCCGAAGCGCTTGAAATGCCATTATTGGTGGAAATGGGCTGGCTGCCACTGGCGGCCAATCGCGAACTGCCCCGTTTACCGGCTCCGCCTGCAGGGGAGGTGATGTTGTCGGGTCTGCTATCGCCACCGCCCTCGCAGGGTTTGCTTAAAGGCGTGCCGGCAAGCACGGCTGCCGGATATTGGGTGGTCGGTCTGGATATGGGGGTCATTGCCAAGACCCTGGCGGTTAAGGAAATTGCGCCACGCATCCTGCGACCTGACCCGGCGCTACCGCTGGGGCAGGTGCGTGATTTGCAGGTGCTGCCCAACACGCTGCCGCCGGAAAAACATCTGGGGTATGCCGTGCAGTGGTTTGCGCTTGCGTTTGCGGTACTGTTGACTGCCCTGATCCTGAGCTTTCGCCCTGGTAAAAAACGCCATGAATGATGCGCTCCCCCCCGCTGCATCGATTGCCCATCGCCGCAATCGCAATATCCTGCTATTGATTGCCATGATGGTATTTGGCAGTTTCCTGGCGGCCGGGGTCTTGCGCTTTTCCGGCTGGCAACCTGCGGGGATGAAAAACAGGGGCGAAATGCTGAAGCCTCCAGGTGATTTGCGCCAGCTTGAGCCGCAGCTTGCCGATGGCCGCCGCTATCAATGGCAGCCGCTGCGGCGGCAGTGGCGGATTTTGGTAGTAGCCCCTGCCAATTGCACATCTGAGTGCAGGCAACTGGCGGAGAACCTGGAGAAGGTTTGGCAATTGAGTGGCCGCGATGCCAACCGGGTAGAACTGCTGTGGCTGGGCGGTTTGCCAACGGGGCTTGCCAGTGACAGCCGTTTGCAAGCCTTGCAGGAGAGTGCGGCAATTCGCGCCGCATTGCCAGGGGCAGAAGCGGCGACGGCGCCGATGACCTATATCGTCGATCCCAACGGTTTTGCCATCTTGCGTTATCCGCCGGGGCATGACCCTGGCGACTTGCGTTATGACCTTATGAAGCTTTTGAAACTGCGATGAATCTGATTCCCAGCTCCAGACTTGCCCGGCACTTGCACCGTATCGCCTGGCTGGCAGTGGCATTGGCTTTGCTGGTGATTGTATTTGGGGCATTTGTGCGCCTGTCGCATGCGGGTTTGTCCTGCCCGGACTGGCCGACTTGCTATGGCCGGGTGACCTGGCCAAAAGCGGCCGTGGATGCCGCTGCACATGCGGCCAGCGACATCCGTGTGTTTGACGCCAGCCGCGCCTGGCGCGAGCAGGTGCATCGCCATCTGGCGGCAACACTGGGCATGCTGACTTTGCTGCTGGCATTGCTGGGGGCACGTAAACAGCGCTTTGGCATGTTGCAGATTCTTGCCGCTACCGGGATGGTGGCGCTTGCCATCGTGCTGTATATGCGTGGTGCGCATGTGGCAGCGGCATCGCTGGCGGCGGCAGGCGAGGCGTTTTTGCTCATCCTCGCATGGCGCTGCTCGGATCAGGCGCTGGCCCGTGTATCGGTACTGACCCTGGCTGTGGTTATTTTTCAGGCGCTTTTGGGAATGTGGACGGTCACCTGGCTGCTCAAGCCGGTGGTGGTGATGGCGCATCTGCTTGGAGGTATGACGACGCTAGCCCTGCTGGGCTGGCTGGCCGCGCGCGCCAGCCAACTCCCATTGCGGGTGGTGGAGCTTGCCAGCTTGCGGCTATGGCTGCGGCTTGGGCTTGGCATCGTGTTGACGCAAATCGCGCTGGGCGGCTGGGTCAGCGCCAATTACGCGGCGATGGCCTGTGGTATGGATTTTCCCAAATGTCTGGGCGCCTGGTGGCCAGCGCATGATTTTGGCCAGGCGCTGGTGTTGTGGCGCGGTATCGGTGTGGACTATGAAGGCGGGGTACTGGATGCGCCGGCGCGCACGGCCATTCAACTGATGCACCGGATGTTTGCCGTGGTGGTGCTGCTATATGTCGTGGCATTGGCGCTGCGCCTTTTGAAAGTACCTGGCATGCGCGGCTGGGCGCTGTTGCTGGCGGCTTTGACCGCGCTGCAACTGGGGCTTGGCATGGCCAATGTGCTGACTGGCCTGCCGCTGCCGGTTGCGGTGGCGCATAACGGTGTAGCTGCGCTGCTGTTGCTGCTCATGGTCACCTTGTTGGCACGACTTGCGCCGATCAGCACGGAGGAGGTCAGTGATGCGCGTGGCTGATTACTGGGCGCTGACCAAGCCACGGGTATTGGCGCTGATCGTGTTCACTGCGCTGGTCGGCATGTTCCTGGCCGTGCCGGGACTGCCGCCACTGCGTGAGAGTGTCGCAGGTCTTGCCGGGATCTGGCTGGCTGCAGCTTCGGCGGCGGCGGTCAATCACCTGATTGACCAGCGCATCGATGCCTTGATGGCCCGTACCCAGAATCGTCCACTGCCAAGCGGCGCATTGAATGCCCGCCAGGTGCTGATATTTGCCATCGCCCTGGGGCTGCTGTCGATGCTGATTTTGCTGCTATGGGTGAATCGGCTGACGGCATTGCTGACCTTTGCCTCGCTGATTGGTTATGCCGTCGTCTATACCGGCTGGCTCAAGCGTGCCACGCCGCAAAATATCGTGATTGGCGGTATTGCCGGTGCCGCGCCGCCGCTGCTGGGCTGGTCGGCCGTGACCGGCATGCAGGGGGCGTGGGACTGGGCGCATGCGCTGCTGCTGGTGCTGATCATTTTTGTCTGGACACCGCCGCATTTCTGGGCATTGGCGATTTTTCGCCGCGAGGATTACGCACGCGCCTTGATTCCGATGCTGCCGGTGACACATGGCGTGCATTACACCCGCTGGCAAATTTTGCTCTACACCATTTTGTTGCTGGTGGCGACCGTATTGCCCTGGGTAACCGGCATGAGCGGGGTGTTTTATTTGGGGGGCGCGCTGGTGCTGGGGCTGGCTTTCATCGGCTATGCCTGGCGTCTACAGAACCCGCCAGATGATTTCTTTGCCATGCGGGTATTCAATTATTCGGTGGTGTACCTGATGGCGCTATTCGCCTTCTTGCTGATTGACCATTGGCTGATGCCCTGGTTGGGCGGGCAACCGGCCTTCGTACTGGTGCCAGCGGCTTAAAACTACGCCAAAGGCGCATCGTTTTGGGCATGCGCCCAAGTGTCTGGCAACCGGCCTATCCCAGCGCCAGGGTCAGCAGCAGGCCGCCAAAGACCAGATAGGCAAACAGCATTGCGGCCAGCAGCATCGGTTTCGCCCCGGCCTGGCGGATGGCGCCGATATGGGTGCGCAGTCCCAGTGCGGCCATGGCGGTCGCCAGCAAGAAGGTATCAATCAGCAGCAGCGTATCCACCACCGCACTGGGCAGCAGATGCAGGGAGTTGAACGCGCCAACCAGCAGGAACAGTACCGCAAACCAGGGGATGACCAGTGCCGGTTTGCCCTCGGCGCCCTGATGGCGGCGGCGTATCCACATGGACAGCAGTAGCAGGAATGGGGCAAGCAGCATCACCCGGATCATTTTTTCAATGACGGCGATATTGGCCGCCTGCTCGCCGACGGCGCGGCCTGCCACCACGACCTGTGCCACTTCATGAATGGTGGCGCCGGCATAGATGCCGTAAGTATGGGTATCCAGTCCGAACGGGGCTTTCAGGAACGGATACAGAAACATCCCGAGGGTGCCGAACACGACCACGGTGGCGACGGCGACCGAGACTTTGTGCGCCTGTGCCCTGACCACAGGCTCGGCCGCCATCACTGCCGCCGCGCCACAGATGGAGGCGCCTGCGCCAATCAGCAGGGTGGTTTCTTCATCCATTTTCAGCGCGCGTCCCAGCCAGCGTGCAAGCAGGAACACGCTGCCGACGATGGCGATGGCGAGCACGATGCCATGCAGACCCACATTCAACATGTCCTGAAAGGTCAGCCGGAAGCCAAACAGCACGATGCCGGCACGCAGCAGCATGGTGCGCGCGTAATCGACGCCGCTGCCCATGCGCGCGGCGATGCGCGGAAACAGGCTGTTGCCAAGTACGATGCCGAGCATGATGGCAAGTGGCAGGGCGCTCAGGCCGATGGATTGCAGGGCAGGCAGGCGCGCAAGGCCGAGGGCGGCGATGCCAAGAGCGGCGGCAAATACAAGACCCGGCAGGCGGGCAGACCAGGAAGTGGACACGGAAAGCCTCAAATGAAGGGTAGGCATGCTCCGGTCATGCGATATGCCCCGGGGCATTGGCAGCAAAAGTTTCGGAATTCTAGGGCAATTGACAGTGCCGGGTGTGGGCGCATACTTCGGCAGGCAGCGACTGCAATTGCGCTACTGATAAGGCTTGAAGATGGCAGACTTTTATTCCGGTGGAGAAGAAATCCGGTTGGCAGACCGGGTTGAATTGAGCGGTGCCAAGGGCGTTGTGGTAGCGCTGATTGCGGAAAATGCATATATGGAGGGATACCTGCCAAGCGACTGGTCATATCTTGAAAAGGGCGTGCTGGTGTTTTTTGAGCGGCATGGTCTGCTGCATTACCCCTGCATCGAGCAGGATGTCCGGCTTGTGAGCCGGGCAGATGGCGGGGTAGCTGGCAAAAGCGCAGGCAATCGCGCGGCGTACAAAACGGCGGATTAGCCGGAGCCGTCGCTTTGGCCATTCTGGGTAAGCCGGGCAAACAGGTGTTTCAGCTCGTTTTTTTCTGCTGCTGAAAGCGCGGCGTGGCCGACCTCAGCCATGCGTCTTTGCAGTTGTTCCAGCCGCTGCTGGTTGGCTTGCCGGGTGAGCTGGGCCAAGGCATCGCTGAATACGGTCTGCCAGGTTTGCGGTTCGCCGGGCAGTTCGGTCATTGCCAGTTTGTGCAGTGCTGCTGTATGCGGATGTGCGCCCATCACCTCCAGCAGGGCGGCCGTCTGGATGCCGGGGCGCTGCCGGATCAAATCCAGCAGCTCAATCAGCAGTGCAATGCCGGGCTGTTGCAGCTCGGCAAACGGGTAGGGCACAGGTGCCTGCAGGGCAAGCTCGGGCTGTTGCAGCAGCAAGGTAATGACCTCGCGTACCAGGCTGCGCTTGGGCGTGGCGGCGGCGTGGCTGGGCTGCGGGCGCGCTGCCGGGGAGGCGGGCTGCGCGCGTGCGGCAAGTCCGGTGAGTTCGGCAAGGCGCGCCTGCATCAGGTCGGCAAAGGCGCCATCGGGGATTTGCGCAAGCAGCGGCTTGGCGCGCTCGGCCAGCCGGCTTTTGCCTTCCAGGGTATGCAGTTGCACATCGGCCGAAAGCGCGTCAAAGAAAAACTGCGATAGCGGCAGCGCTTGTTGCAGGCGCTGGTTGAAGCCAGTAATGCCTTCCTTGCGCACCAGCGAATCGGGGTCTTCGTCATCGGGCAGGAACAGGAAGAAGGCCTGCCGGCCATCGCGCATGCGTGGCAGCACCGAGTGCATGGCGCGGCTGGCCGCGCGCCGTCCGGCGGCATCGCCGTCAAAACAGAAGTACACATCCGGCGCATTGCGGAACAAAAGCTCGGCGTGCTCGGGCGTGGTGGCCGTGCCCAGGGTGGCGACCGCTTCAGGCAGGCCGTGCTGGAACAGCGCCACCACATCCATATAGCCTTCCACCACAATCAGCCGCTGCGATTTATTGGCCTGGCGTACTTGCCACAGGCCGTAGAGTTCGCGGCCTTTGTGGAACAGCGGCGTTTCCGGGGAGTTGAGATATTTGGGGCTATCCTCGCTGGACAGCACCCGGCCACCGAAGGCGATGACCCGGCCACGGCGGTCGTGGATGGGAAACATCAACCGGTGGCGGAATTTGTCATACACATGACCGCGCTCATTGCGCGAGAACATCCCGGCCTTCTCCAGCAGCTGCATGCGCCGTTCGTCGGTGCCGAGTGCGTCCTTGAGCGCGGAAAAACCGGCGGGCGCATAGCCGATGCCGAAGGCCTCGGCGGTGGCGGCGTCCACGCCGCGGTCTTGCAAATACGCCTGGGCTTGCGGGCTCTGGGCGAGCTGCTTGTGGAAAAACCGCTGCGCCGCCTCCAGCGCATTGAACAGGGGCTGGGTATCGGGATTGGCCGCTTTTTGCCGGGTATCGCGCGGGATTTCCATGCCGGCGCGCTTGGCCAGTTCCTCGACCGCATCAAGAAACTCCAGCCGGTCGTAATTCATCAAAAAGCTGATGGCGCTGCCATGCGCACCACAGCCAAAGCAGTGATAGAACTGCTTGCTGGGCGATACCGTGAACGAGGGCGAGCGCTCGTCATGGAACGGGCAGCAGGCGGCGTATTCGCGTCCTTGTTTTTTCAGCTGTACGCGCGCACCGACAATCTCGACGATATCGGTGCGTGCGAGCAGTTCGTCTAAAAATGCGTCGGGAATGCGAGCCATGGCCGGAGTTTAACCCCGGCGCTGGCGACGCTCGTCGATGATGGCTGTCAAAAGGGCGCCGACAAAAAACACCAGTGCCGCGTAATACACCCAGACCAGCAGCAGCACCAGGGTGCCCATCGAGCCGTAGGCGCTGCCGGGGGCGGCATGGGTGATGTAAAGCCCGATGCCCCAGCGACCGATGACAAACAGGGCAGCGGTCAGTATCCCGCCAATCAGCGATTGCTTCCAGGCCACTCGCCGGTCAGGCAGGTATTTGTAAAGCAGCGCAAATCCCAGGGTATAGACGATAAGCGCGCCCAGATTGCTGGCCAGTGGCAACAGCCCCGGCAAGCCGCTCAGGATGAATTCCAGGGCGGTGTGCAGGGTGATGGACAGCAGCAGCAAAAAGCCCAGCGCAAACACCACGCCAAATGAAAACACCCGCTTGCGCAGCCAGGGCAGCACGCCGCCGAGCGATTGGGCATCGCTATGGAAAATCAGGTTGAGCGTGGCTTGCAGGCGGGCAAACACCACGGTGGCGCCGAAAAACAGCAGCAGCGTGCTCCATGCCCCGGCCATCGAGCCGACACTGGGGCGCTCCTTGGCATTGTGCAAAACCGTGGAGGCAATCTGCCGGGCTTCTTCGCCCGCCAGCTGGTAAATCTGCCCCAAGAGCGCCGCCTGCGCCTCCGGGTAGAGCGATGCGGTCAGCCACAGCACCAGAATCAGCAGCGGGGCGAGCGAGAGCAGCGCGTAAAAGGACAGCGCGGCGGCATGGCTCATCAGGTCGATTTCGACAAAGCGCATGGCTGCCTCTGCCGGCAGGCTGTGCCGCAGTTTTTCGACCTTTTTTGCAAGCAGTGCGCGCAACCGGTCGATGCCCGAAGCACTGTGCTGGGCAGAGCGGGTATCCATCATCAGGCGGCGAGCCGTGCTTTGATGAGCTTCGATACCAGACCCATATCGGCCTGGCCAGCCAGCTGCGGCTTGAGCACGCCCATCAACTTGCCCATGTCCGCCGGGCTTTGCGCGCCGGTTTGGGCAATGGCCGCTTCGATGGCGGCATTGATGGCGTCTTCGCCGAGTTTTTCCGGCAGGTAGGCATCGATGATCGCCAGCTCATCGCGCTCGACCTGTGCCAGGTCTTCGCGGCTGGCCGCTTCATACTGGCTGATGGAGTCGCGGCGCTGCTTGACCATTTTTTCCAGCACGGCCAGCACGGCGGCATCGTCCAGTTCGACGCGCTCGTCCACTTCCTTTTGCTTGATGGCGGCATTAATCAGGCGGATGACCGCCAGGCGGGCTTTGTCGCCGGACTTCATCGCAGCCTTCATGTCATCGACAAGACGGGTTTTCATGGACATGGCAAGTTCCTTTCATGGATTTTGGCAAACACGAAAAGCCGGCTTTTGGCCGGCTTCGTCGCGGACATGACATCACGCGCAGGGCGCGCGCTATCAGTACAGGCGCTGACGCTTGGTGACGTCGCGCGCAGTGCGGCGAGCCTGACGCTTCACCGCAGCGGCAGCCTTGCGCTTGCGCTCCTGGGTCGGCTTTTCATAAAACTCGCGCTTGCGGGTTTCGGCAATCACACCGGCCTTTTCGCAGGTGCGCTTGAAGCGACGCAGGGCAAACTCAAAGGGTTCGTTTTCGCGGACTTTGACGCTGGGCATAAGGAAATCTCGGAACGGATGATTCTGGCCCTAATGGCCAGGGAGCCGCGTATCATAGCGGCACTTGGCTGGCCGATGCAAGCCTTCCCCCCAAAGTGATGGCAAAAGATGAAAGTTCTGGGCATTGAAACTTCCTGCGATGAAACCGGCGTAGCAGTCTATGACTGCGATGCCGGGCTGCTTGCACATGCGGTGTATAGCCAGATTGCGCTGCATGCCGAGTACGGCGGCGTGGTGCCCGAGCTTGCCAGCCGCGACCATGTGCGCAAACTGCTACCGCTGATCCGGCAGACCCTGGCCGAGGCCGGGCTTGCCATGCGGGATATTGATGGTGTGGCCTATACCGCAGGCCCGGGGCTGGTGGGCGCATTGCTGGTGGGTGCGGGCGTGGCGCGGGCGCTGGCGTTTGGCCTGGATGTACCGGCTATCGGCGTGCACCACATGGAAGGGCATTTGCTGGCGCCGCTGCTGGAGGTCAACCCACCTGCGCCGCCGTTTGTGGCGCTGCTGGTTTCCGGCGGCCATACCCAGCTGGTGGAAGTGCGCCGGATTGGCGAATACCGCCTGCTGGGGGAAACCCTGGACGATGCTGCCGGTGAGGCGTTCGATAAAACCGCCAAGCTGATGGGGCTGCCCTATCCGGGCGGGCCGCAGCTGGCGGCATTGGCCGAGACCGGCACGCCCGGCACGTTCGTGTTCCCGCGGCCAATGACACAAAAGCCGGGGCTGGACTTCAGTTTCAGCGGCCTGAAAACCCAGGTGCTGATGGCCTGGCAGGGCAGCGACCAGAGCGATGTCACCCGCGCCGATATTGCCCGCGGGTTTGAAGATGCGGTGGTGGATACGCTGGCCATCAAATGCGCCCGGGCGCTGGATGAGACCGGCTGCGAAACCCTGGTGGTGGCCGGGGGGGTGGGCGCCAACCGCCGCCTGCGGGAAAAACTGCAGCACATTGCCAGTGCGCGTGGCGGGCGGGTGTGCTTCCCGCGCCCGGAGTTGTGTACCGATAACGGCGCGATGATTGCCTTTGCCGGCGCCCTGCGGCTTGCGGCCGGCCAGCACGGTGACCTGGCTGTGGAAGTGCAGCCGCGCTGGGATATGGAAACCTTGCCGGTGGTGGGCTGAAGTCCGGCGACATGCCACTACACTTGGCGGCATGGAAAAGTACATGCACTCCCTTCACCGCCTCAATGGGCAGCTTGTGGCGCACCCTTGGGCATGGACGGCGCTGGCGGCGGCCGGCTTGTTGCTGGCCGCCTGGCTTGCCAATTTCGTCACCAAGAAAATCGCGCTGCGGGTTCTGCAAAAGCTGTTGAGCGCTTCGCCTCTGGGGCGGGAGATGGGCGATGGTCATGGCCAGGTCAGGCTCAATGTCATCCCGCGTCTTGCCAATGCCGTGCCTGCACTGGTGGTGTATGCCGGTGTCGGCGTATTGCCGAACCTGCCGGACAATTTCGTCACGGTGACCCGGGCGGTGTGTCAGGCATTCATCGTGGTGACCGTGGCGCTGGCCATTTCGCGGCTCCTGAACCTGATCAACAGCATTTACGAGCGCCATCCAAACGCCCGCAACAAGCCGATCAAGGGCTATATCCAGATCATCAAAATCATCATGTTCGTGCTGGTGGGGCTATCGGTCATCGCCACCCTGATTGGCGCGAAGTTCCTGCACCTCATTACTGGCCTGGGCGCCATGACCGCGGTGCTGATGCTGATTTTTCAGGACACCATCCTGTCACTGGTGGCCAGCGTGCAAATCAGCAACGATGGCCGGGTGCGGATTGGCGACTGGATCGAGATGCCCAGCCAAAATGCCGACGGTGATGTCATCGACATCGCCCTGCATACGGTGACGGTGCAGAACTGGGACATGACGGTCACCACGATTCCTACCAAGAAGCTCATCAGCGACTCGTTCAAGAACTGGCGCAATATGAGCGAGTGCGGCGGGCGGCGCATCAAGCGTGCATTGCTGCTGGATCAGGCCAGTGTGCGTTTTCTGGAAGCCCGTGATATTCGGCGGCTGGCGCGTTTTGCCTTGCTGGATGCCTATCTGGATGAGAAATCCAGCGAGCTTGAGGCGTGGAATACGCAACTTGCCGCCTCTGGCAAGGACCCGGTGAATGCGCGGCGGGTGACCAATCTGGGGACGTTCCGGGTGTATGTGCAGCAGTATCTGCGCGCGCATCCCCAAGTGCATCAGGACATGACCTTGCTGGTACGGCAATTGCAGCCGACCCCAACCGGCATTCCGCTGGAAATCTACTGCTTCAGCAATGATGTGCGCTGGGCGCAGTATGAGCAGTTGCAGGCCGATATTTTCGACCATCTGCTGGCGATCTTGCCGGAGTTTGGTTTGCAGGTATTCCAGGCGCCTTCGGGCAGCGATGTGCGTCGTGCGCTGGGTTCAAATGCCGCAGGAGGGCATTGATGGACACGATTTTTATCCGTGCACTGCAACTGGATGCGCTGATTGGCGTATATGCGCATGAGCGCGAAGCCAGCCAGCCCTTGCTGCTGGATGTGGAGCTGGGTTTTGACAACCGCATCGCGGCAGGCAGGGATGCGCTGGCCGACACCATCGACTACGCACAAGTGACCGCCCGCCTGCGGCAGTGGGTGGCGCAGACACGTTATGAATTGCTGGAAACCCTGCTGGAAGACCTTGCGGCACGGCTGCGTGCGGATTTTCCGGCGATTGCCCGGCTGCGGCTGCGGGTACACAAGCCGCAGGCAGCCAAGGCACTGGGCTGTGCGGATGTCGGCATCGAAATCGAGCGCTGAGCGATGCAATACCTGCTGATACTGGGCTCCAACTACCAGCGCGCGCGCGGCTTTCGTCTGGCGGCCCGGCAGCTTGCCGAGCGCTTTGTCATCTGCGCCCATAGCCCGGTCATGCCGACCCGCGATGCGCGCAGCAAGGCGCGCTATCTCAATGCTGCGGTGCTGGTTGAAACGGATGCCACGCCAGCTGCATTACGCGCGCAATTGCGTGAGATTGAGGCCGCTGCCGGGCGCGATCGCACAGCCAGCGTGTGCGCGCTGGATATCGACCTGGTGGCGCGCATTGAAAACGGCCAGATTGCCGAGGCCATCAAGCCCGATGACCTCAACGCCAGCTATGCCGCGCCGCTGTTGGCGGCGCTTGGAGTGGATTACAGCGCGTAACCGAACTGCGCCTTGAACTCGTCGGCAAATTCCTGATAGCTGAATTTCTGGTTCTGGGTGCCGTGATGCCCCACCTTGATGGCGCCCATCAGATTGCCGATGCGGCCGATGGTTTCCCAGTCCATGCCCTTGTCAATGCCATACAACAGTCCGGCACGGAAGGCATCGCCGCAGCCGGTGGGGTCAACCACGGCGCGCTCTTTGGCGGGCGGGATATGCAGGGCCTTGCCGCCGGTATGGATTTCCACGCCCTTGGGGCCACGGGTGGTGATATAGGCACTCACGCGTTCGGCGATTTGTTTTTCACTCCAGCCGGTGCGCTCTTGCAAGAGGTTGGACTCGTAGTCATTGGCGATCACCATGTCCGCCTGCTCGATGAAGGTGCGGAATTCCTCGCCACTGAACAGCGGCATTGCCTGGCCGGGGTCGAAAATGAAAGGAATGCCGCATTCGGCAAATTCGCGCGCATTCTGCAACATGCCCTCGCGGCCATCGGGCGCGACGATGCCGAGGCTAATGCCCTCGACATCACGCACATGGTTCTCATGGCTTTGCATCATCGCCCCCGGATGGAAGGCGGTGATCTGGTTATTGTCATGGTCGGTGGTGATGAAGGCCTGCGGCGTATAGCTGCCCGGCAGCTCGCGCACATGGGTGAGCGGGATGCCCAGCGCCTCGAAGTGCGCCCGGTAGGGGCCAAAGTCCTCGCCCACGGTTGCCATTGGCACCGGCTTGCCGCCCAGCAGATGCAGGTTATAGGCGATATTGCCGGCGCAACCGCCAAACTCGCGGCGCATCCTGGGCACCAGGAACGATACATTCAGGATATGCACCTTGTCCGGCAGGATGTGGTTCTTGAACTGGTCGGGAAACACCATGATGGTGTCGTAGGCGAGCGAGCCGCAAATCAGGGCAGACATGGGTAGGCCTCGTGGAAAACGCGCATAGGGTAACGGTCAATGCGGCTGCGGGCTACCGGAATGATGATGGAATAACGCTTTGGAAACGCGCGTGCGCTTGGTTTTGCTAGACTTTCGCGTCTGTCTTTCAAGCCCCCCTTATCAAGCGAGCCCCCCCTGCGATGTTCAAAAAGCTGCGCGGCATGTTTTCCAATGACCTGTCCATTGACCTGGGCACGGCCAACACCCTGATTTATGTGCGCGGTCAAGGCATCGTGCTCAATGAGCCATCGGTCGTGGCGGTACGCCAGGACCGGGTCACCGGCGCGGCACGCTCGGTGGCGGCCGTGGGCGCCGAAGCCAAACAGATGCTGGGGCGCACCCCCGGCAATCTCACCACCATCCGGCCGATGAAAGACGGGGTGATTGCCGATTTCACCTATACCGAAGAAATGCTCAAGTATTTCATTCGCAAGGTGCACAAGAGCCGCTTCCTGCGCCCCAGTCCGCGGGTGCTGATTTGCGTGCCGTCCGGCTCCACCCAGGTGGAGCAGCGCGCCATCAAGGATTCGGCGCTGGAAGCCGGCGCCCGCGATGTTTCGCTGATTGAGGAACCGATGGCCGCGGCGATTGGCGCCGGGATGCCGGTCACCGAAGCCTATGGCTCGATGGTGATTGATATTGGCGGCGGCACCACCGAAGTGGCGGTGATTGCGCTCAATGGCATCGTCTATTCGCAGTCGGTGCGGGTGGGCGGGGATCGTTTTGACGAATCCATCATCAACTATGTGCGCCGCCATCACGGCATGTTGATTGGCGAGGCCACCGCCGAGCGCATCAAGCTCGGCATTGGCTGCGCATATCCGCAAAACGAAATACAGGAGATGGAAATCTCCGGCCGGCACTTGGCCGAAGGCGTGCCCAAGGTCATCAAAATCAATTCCGGTGAAGTGCTCGAAGCCCTGCATGACCCGTTGGCGACCATCGTTGCAGGCGTCAAGCAGGCGCTGGAGCAAACCCCGCCGGAACTGTCGGCAGACGTGGCCGAGCGCGGCATCGTACTGACCGGGGGCGGCGCCTTGCTGAAGGATATTGACCGCCTGCTGTCAGAAGAAACCGGTCTGCATGTGATGGTAGCCGACGACCCGCTGACCTGTGTGGCGCGTGGTGGTGGCCGGGCGCTGGAGCTTTTGGACAAGCACGGCAACGAGTTTTTTGCCCACGACTGAAGTGAGCCGCTGCCCCGCTGCCTGAGTGGCGGGGTGTTTCAATCCCCTCTTGTCAAGATTTTTCGCCGATCGTGTCAGCCCATGCAGGTGCCCCAGGTTCGCGTCCAGAGGACATTGCGGGCAGCTTGCGCCTGCTGGCATGGCTGGCGGCGGCGACATTGCTGATTTTTGCCGACAGTCGCGGCGACTGGCTGGCACAGCTGCGTAGTCACGGCAGCCTGCTGGTGCAGCCATTGCGGCAGCTGGCCGGGATGCCAGCGCTGCTGGGCAAGACCATGCGCAGTGATGCTGCGCTGCGGGCGCAATTGGCGCGCGATAACCAGGTGCTGCGCAATGCGCTGCTGATTTCCGGGGCGCGGGTAGCAAAACTGGAAACCGTGGCGGCTGAAAATGCCCGCCTGCGCGCCATGCTGGGCGTGGTGGAGCAGGGCGAGCTGGATGTGCAGCTTGCGCCGATTCTGGACATCGATCTGGACCCGACCCGGCAGCGCCTGATTCTGGATGCAGGGGCGCGCCAGGGGGTGCGGCCTGGGCAGACGGTGATGGATGCCGGCGGCCTGCTGGGGCAGGTGATTGAGGTGCAGCCGGGGACGGCCACGGTGCTGCTGTTGACCGATCCCGATCATGCCGTGCCGGTGGAAATCGCCAGAAACGGCGTGCGGCTGGTGGCTTATGGGCAGGGCGACCATATTGCTTTGGGCAATATTCCGCGTAGTGCCGATATCGAAGTGGGGGATGTGGTGCAGACTTCCGGCCTTGGAGGGCGCTTCCCGCCCGGCTTCAAGGTGGGCACGGTCAGCAAGTTGCGCCCGGACGATACCCGCGCCTTCATGATGGCGGATTTGCAGCCTGCCGCGGCGCTGGACAGGGGGCGTGAAGTGCTGCTGCTGCGGCAGGTGCCGGTGCAGAAAGTGCAGCCATCCACGGCGGACGCGCTACCGCAGCAAAGCCCGGCCGAGCGCCCGGGGGAGACGCCATGAGCCGTGAACGGCCCGCAGGGATTTTGATGCTGGTTTCGGTGTTGCTGGCCGTGGTGCTGATGCTGATACCGCTGCCCGAGATGCTCAGCCCGCTGCGTCCCTACTGGCTGGCGCTGGTGGTGGCGTACTGGGGCTTGCAGGTTCCCGAAAAAGCCGGGCTTGGATTTGCCTTTTTTGCCGGACTGCTGGCCGATTTCAGCTATGGCACCTTGCTGGGCGAGCAGGCGTTGCGCATGGTGATGCTGATGTTCCTGGTGGATCGCTTCCGCAGCCGGTTGCGGTTTTTCCCGATCTGGCAACAGGCCTTGGCGGTGGCCGCCATGTTGCTCAATGACCGTATCGTGGCCGCAGCGGTGCATGCCGTTGCCGGCACGCCACAATGGCCTGCGGCCTATTGGCTTTCGCCCATCACCGGCATGTTGATGTGGGGGCCGCTGTTCCTGGTGCTCGATGCGCTGCGCTATCGGCGCAGACAGGACTGAAAGATGCGCAGCAAAGGGCGGCGCTTGATCAAGAACCGGGCTTTGGAAGCAGAGCTGTTCCGCCGTCGTGCCCTGGTGGGCTTCACCATCGTGACGCTGGCGCTGGCAGGAATGGCGCTGTGGTATTTCCGCCTGCAAGTGGTGCAGCATGCGCATTGGGCAGCGCAGTCCGAGGCCAATCGCATCAAGCCGCGTCCCATCGTGCCGGGGCGAGGCATCATTTATGACCGCAAAGGGCGCATTCTGGCCGATAACGTGCCGGCTTTCCGCCTGGAGGTCACGCCCAGCGAAGCCGGTGACTTGGACAAGATGCTGGCAGGCCTGCGGCAAATCATCGTGTTTTCCGAAGAAGAACTGGAAGCCTTTGAAAAAGCGCGCAAAACCAGCCGCCGCTATCGCCCGATTACCTTGAAACTCAAGGTCAGTGACGAAGAAATCGCGCGCTTTTCGGTAGATCGCTGGCGCTATCCGGGCGTGGAGATCGTGCCGTATTTTGGCCGCGTCTATCCCTATGGCGAGCTGTTTGCGCATATCGTCGGCTATGTGGGACGGGTGGACGACAGGGATGTGGAGCGCGAAGGCGATGCCATCAGCGTGTTCAGCCATACCGGCAAAACCGGGCTGGAGCGTTATTACGAGCAGCAGTTGCGCGGTGGCGTTGGCCATGAGCGTATTGAAACCAGTTCCGATGGCCGGCCGATGCGTACCTTGGGCGTGGTGCCGGCGACCCCCGGCGCCGATTTGCGGCTTTCCATCGATGTGGACTTGCAGCGCGCCATGGTGGCCGCCTTTGGCGAGCTGGAGGGCACCGCAGTGGCGGTGGATCCGCGCACTGGCGAGATTCTTGCCATGGTCAGCCTGCCCAGCTACGACCCCAACTGGTTTGTCAACGGCATTTCCCATGCCAATTACAAGGCTCTCAACGAAAACCCGTCGCGGCCGCAGTTCAACCGTGCCGTGCTGGGCGGGGTGGCGCCTGGCTCGACCATCAAGCCGATGATGGCGCTGGCCGGGCTCGACAGCGGTGTGCGCCGCCCGGAGGATCGCACCATGTCCACCGGCATGTTCTACCTGCCCGGCCAAAAACGCGGTTATGGCGATGCCTCGCGGCGTGGCCATGGCTCCACCGATGTCTATAAGTCCATCTACGCCTCGGTCAATACCTATTACTACCGGCTGGCGCTGGACATGGGCATCGAGCGCATCGACCATTACATGGACTTGTATGGCTTTGGCAAACCCACCGGGGTGGATCTGGCGGGCGAGATTGAAGGCATCCTGCCTTCCCCGGCATGGAAGGCGAAAAACGCTGCCAAACAAGGGCCGTGGTATCCGGGTGATACTGTCATCACCAGCATCGGCCAGGGCTATTGGAAAGTGACGCCGCTGCAACTGGTGCAGGCCACCGCGGCGCTCGGCAATGGCGGCTGGTTGCGTCGCCCGCATCTGGTGCGTGAAATGCGTCAGGGCTTTGATGCGCCCTGGGTATTGATGCCGGAAAAAGCGCCGACACAAATCAGCAGCAGTCAGGACAATCTCGAAGCGATTCGCCGCGGCATGATTCTGACCGTGCATGGCCCGGGCACTGCCACCAATATCCGCGGCGGGCTGGATTATCAAATCGCCAGCAAGACCGGCACGGCGCAGGTCATCAGCCGTCGTGGCACGGCTGCGGTGAACCCCAGAAGCCTGCCGATGCACCTGCGCCATCGCGCCTTGTTCATCGGCTTTGCGCCTGCCGATGCGCCGGAAATCGCCGTGGCCGTGGCGGTCGAAGGCGGCGGCTATGGGGGTTCGACCGCCGCACCGATTGCCCGCAAGATTCTCGATGCCTGGATTCGTGGCCGCCTGCCTGCCGGACTGGAACCCGAGCCGCCCGGCGATGCCCGGGTAGGGGGGCAGCCCGCCCAGCCAGAGCCAGCCGAGGCGGATACCGCACAAGCAGATGAGGGCGCGCCATGAATCCGTTATTGCGTGTTGTAGCCGGATTTGTGCAGCGCCTGCTGCGCACCGTGGATTTGCCCCTGTTTGCTGCATTGTGCGGCCTGATGCTGGCAAGCCTTGCAGTGCTCTCCAGCGTGGGCGGAGACAGTGCCCGGCTGGTGATTTCACAGGGCGCACGCTTTGCGGTGGGGATCGCCGCGATGTGGGCGATTTCACGCATCAAGCCGCAGACCTTGCGTGATGTCTCGCTCTGGACTTATCTCGCCTCGCTGCTGCCCTTGGTGGCGGTGCTGCTGATTGGCACCGGCAAGCATGGCAACCACTGGATTAACCTTGGCGTGTTCTATTTCCAGCCTTCGGAGCTGTTCAAACTGTGTCTGCCGATGATGCTGGCCTGGTATCTGGATCGCTCCATCTTGCCGCCGCGCATCGGCAACATCCTGATTGCCGGTCTCATCATCGCTCTGCCATTTGGCCTGATTTTGTTGCAGCCGGACTTTGGCACGGCGGTATTGGTCGCTGCCAGCGGCGTGTTCGCCCTGTATCTGGCCGGCATGGCCTGGGGCTGGTTCGTGAGCGCTGCGGTACTCGGGATGGCCGGCTATGGCCTTGCCAAATTCGCGCCGATTGAGTGGTTCTTCATGCTGCGCCCCTATCAGCAAAGCCGCATCCTGACCTTCCGCGACCCGGCCAATGACCCGCTGGGCGATGGCTGGAACATCATCCAGTCGCAAATCGCCATCGGCTCCGGTGGCTGGGGCGGCAAGGGCTGGGGCGGCAGCAGCCAGTCACAGCTGAACTACCTGCCCGAATACACCACCGACTTTGCCTTCTCGGTGCTGGCCGAGGAATTTGGCTGGCTGGGCGTAGTGACCGTGCTGGCGCTGTATCTGTTCGTGATTGGCCGCTGCCTGTGGATTGCCATGGGCGCACGCGATGGCTATTCACGCATTGTGGCTGGTACTTTCGGCCTGTCGCTGTTTGTGTATGTGCTGGTCAATGGCGGCATGATTTCCGGCCTGCTGCCAGTGGTCGGCGTACCGATGCCCTTGATTTCCTTTGGCGGCACCTCCGCCGTGGCACTCCTGGCCGGCATGGGACTGGTGATGTCAGCCGGCGCGCACGGCAAGAGCCGCTCTGAATAAATGAATCTTCACGCGCTTTCGACTTCACTGGTACAACACTTTACGGGCTTGAATGAGGAGTTTTCATGTCGCAGACACAGGAATCGGCAGGTGGTTTGGTTCTGGTTATCGAGGACAATCGCAATCTCTCCGAGATGATCGGGGAATATCTGGAAGGCAAGGGTTTTGAGGTGGACTATGCGGCCGATGGTCTGGATGGCTATCGTCTGGCTGCCGAGAACAGTTATGACGCGATTGTGCTGGATTTGATGCTGCCGCGTCTGGATGGTCTGGAAGTCTGCCGCCGCCTGCGCGAAGACGCGCGCAAGTCCACGCCGATTTTGATGCTGACCGCGCGTGACACGCTGGATGACAAGCTCACTGGCCTGTCGGTCGGTGCGGATGACTACCTCACCAAACCATTTTCGGTGCTGGAGCTTGAGGCGCGGCTCAAGGTGCTGATTCGCCGCGAGCGCCGTCAGGTCGGCTCGGAAATCCTGAAGGTGGCGGACTTGGTGCTTGACCCGGCTTCGCTACGGGTCACGCGCGCAGGCGAGGAGCTGCTGCTCTCGCCGATTGGCCTGAAGCTCTTGACCATCCTGATGCGCGAGTCGCCGCGGGTGGTCAGCCGTCAGGAAATCGAGCGCGAGATTTGGGGCAACTCCCTGCCGGACTCGGACACCTTGCGCAGTCATCTGTACAACTTGCGCAAGGTGATTGACAAGCCGTTCGACAAGCAGTTGCTGCATACCGTACAAAGCGCCGGTTATCGCATCGCCGATATTGACCAGCCTCCGGCATAAGGTGCGCACATGGCTCCCAGCGAGAATCTTTCCGGCAAACTCCGCTGGGTATTTATCCGTCAGGCGCTGATTGCTTCGCTGCTGTTCATTTCCGGCATTACCCTGGTCAGCGTGGTGCTCAGTGATGCCCTGTTCAAGCAGCGCGTACAGCGGGAAGTGGCGCATGCCTGGGAGATGGTGGCGCGCAATGCCGACGAGCCATTGCCGGGCAGCGCCGATTTGGAAACCTATTTTGTGCCTGCCGGCAGCATGCCGGATCAGGTGCCGCCACAGATGCGGGCGCTATCCCCCGGGCTGCACCGGATGGCGGGCGAGTGGCGGCGGGTTTATGTTAGCGAGCGCGCTGCCGGGCGGGTGTATCTGCGCATTTCGCCGGGTTTGAGCAACCGGTTGGTGTGGTGGACATCGCTTTTGAGTTCGGCGGTGTCGGTCATCGGCATTATTGCGCTTTCCTGGCTGGGCTACCGGCGCAGTCGGCGGATGGTCGCGCCGCTGGCGCATCTGACCCAGGTGGCGTTGGACTGGCAGCCACGGCATTCCAGGGCAAGCGACTTCAAGATTCCGATGCGTGCCGATGCCCATAGCCGCGAAGCCGTTTGTCTGGGTGATGCGCTCTCGAGCATGGCCGAGCGTGTGGAATCGCATATCGAGCGTGAGCGCAATTTCACCCGCGATGCCAGTCATGAGCTGCGCACGCCGCTGACCGTGATTGCGGTGGCCGCCGATTTGCTGGCCGCCAACGACCTGGATGCACGCAGCCGCAAATCGGTGGAGCGGATTCAGACCACCTCGCGGGGGATGGCCGAGCTGCTCGATGCGCTGCTGATTCTGGCCCGGCATCCGGACGAGCCGCTGGAAACAGGCTGGGTGGATGTGCGTGACATCCTGCATGAAGAAGTGGCGCTGGCCAAACCCGCGCTTGAGGGCAGGCCGATTGAATTGCGGGTCGATGCGCCAGCGAGCTTGCAGCTGGAGGCGCCGCCACGGGTGATTGCCACCATTGTGGCGCAACTGCTGCGCAATGCCTGCCGCTTTACCGAGCAGGGTCAAATCGAAGTGGTGTTGCAGGACGATGCCCTGCATGTGCGCGACACCGGCATCGGCATGGATGCAGAGGCGCTGGCGCGGGTATTTGACCCATTCTGGCGGGCGGATATTTCCGATTACACCGTCAAGGGCATGGGGCTGACGGTGTCGCGTCGGCTGGCCGAGCATTTTGGCTGGCAGCTTGCATTGGACAGTCAGCCCGGCAAGGGCACAGTGGCCAGTCTTTATTTTCGTCCGCAGCTGTCAACCAGACAGCGCCAGCAGCGTTCACAGCCCTGATGCGGCACTAGGCCGCGCTCTGGTCAATGTCCGCTCATGTCATCCCCACTTCGCCCCAATCTCCCCAAGCGCCGTGGCTTTTGGGCGCCTGTCATCGTCATTGCCGCACTTGCCGCAGGCGCGCTGTGGTGGTGGCAGGGCAAGCGCAGCGGCAGTGATGAAGGCGCATTCCGTACCGTGCAGATTGAGCAGGGCGATATCCGCGTGGCGATTTCCGCGACCGGCACGCTCTCGGCCATTTCCACGGTGACGGTCGGCAGCCAGATATCCGGGCAGGTCACCGAGGTGCTGGTGGATTTCAATAGCCCGGTAAAGAAAGGCGATGTGCTGGCGCGTATCGATCCCAGCACTTATCAGGCGCAAATCGCCCAGGGCGATGCGGCGATTGCCAGTGCCCATGCGGCGTTGCGTCAGGCCGAGGCCAATTTGCGCAATGTGCAGGCGGATTTCAGTCGCAAAAACGAGCTGGGCGCGCAGCAGCTGGTATCGCGCAGTGATGTGGACGGTGCCCGTGCCAGCCTTGAACAGGCCGAGGCGCAAGTCAATCTGGCGCGTGCGCAAATCCGCCAGCAAACGGCCAATACCCAGACCACGCGCCTCAATCTTGGGCGCACCGTGATTCGCTCGCCGGTCGATGGCGTGGTGCTGATGCGCAAAATCGAGCCGGGTCAGACCGTGGCCGCCAGCCTGCAGGCGCCGGAGCTGTTCACCATTGCCGAAGATTTGGCCAAGATGAAAATTGAGCTGGGCGTGGATGAGTCGGATATTGGACAGGTCAAGGCCGGGCAAGGGGTGAGCTTTACCGTTGATGCCTTTCCCAATCGGCAGTTCCGTGGCGTGGTCGAGCAGGTGCGGCTGGCGGCAACCACCAGCAACAACGTGGTGACTTATCCGGTGGTGGTGACCGTGGACAACAGCGATGGCACGTTGTTGCCGGGGTTGACGGTCAATGCCGAGATTGAAGTCAGCAAGCGCGAGGGCGTGCTGAAAGTCGCCAATGCCGCGCTGCGCTACAAGCCCTCTGAAGCCACCCAGGCGCTGTTGGGCGAGGCGGCTGCCAATGGCGCAAGTGGCAATACCCGGCGTGGCATGAGTGAAGAATTGCCGAAAATCGCCGCCGGGCTGCGCTTGCAGCCAGCGCAGCAACAGGTTTTTGATGAGGCATTGGCGACAATGCGGGCCGCACAGGCCGAGCGTCAGGGCGCCACCCGCAGTGGCAATGGCAGTGCCGGTGGATCGCCGATGATGATGCGCTCGGGCAGTGCGCCCGACCCGGCGATGATGGCGCAGATACGTGCCCGCATGCGTGAGCGTATGCAGCGCCAGTTCGCACAATTCCGCAGCACTCTGGACGATGGCCAGCGCGCGCAGTGGGACAGTGCCATGGATGCGTTGCTCAATGCCAACCGCGCGCCGCTGTACTTGCTGGTGGATGGCCGCCCCAGGCGAGTAATGGCGCGGATTGGCGCGTCGGATGGCAGCAGCACCGAAATCAGTGGCGACTTCCAGGCCGGTGACGCGGTCATCAGCGGTGAGCGCGCTGCCTCGTCGGTCAGATAAGTGAGTGTGCGCATGAAGAATGCCGTGATTGAAACCCGCGCCCTGCGCAAGGTCTATGCCGCAGGCAGCGAGGCGGAAGTGGCGGCGCTCAAGGGCGTGGATTTGCTGATTCACGCGGGCGAGTTTGTGGCCATCATGGGGCCTTCGGGCTCGGGCAAGTCCACGCTGATGAACCTGCTGGGCTGTCTGGATACGCCCAGCGCCGGCCAGTATCTATGCGATGGCGTGGATGTGGCCGCACTGGATGCCGAGGCGCTGGCGATATTGCGCCGCGAAAAAATCGGTTTCGTGTTTCAGGGCTTTCATCTGCTGCCGAGGATGAGCGCTCTGGAAAACGTCGCCATGCCGCTGGGTTATGCGCGCATGCCGCAGGCCGAGCGCCAGCAGCGGGCGCAGGCGGCGCTGGCGGCCGTGGGGCTGGGCGAGCGCAGTCACCACAAACCCAATGAACTTTCCGGCGGGCAGCAGCAGCGCGTGGCGATTGCCCGGGCGCTGATTAACCGGCCGCCGATTGTGATGGCCGACGAGCCGACCGGCGCGCTGGACAGCAAGACCGGCGAGGAAATCCTGGCGCTGTTCAAACAGCTGCGCGATGACGGCCATACCGTCGTGCTGATTACCCATGATGCCGAGGTCGCCCGGCATGCCGACCGTATCTTGGTGATGCGCGATGGTGAGCTGCATCAGGCCACAGACGCTGATAGCGCACTGACAGGCACGCTTCTCGGAGCCAATACATGAGCTGGCTGGATATCTTGCGTACCGCTTTTCATGCCCTGCGCGGCAACTGGATGCGCAGTGCGCTGACTTCACTCGGGGTCATCATCGGCATTGCTGCCGTCATCGTGATGGTGTCGGTGGGGCAGGGCACCCAGCGGGAAATCGACAAGCTGGTCGCCGGTCTTGGCGCGCAGAGACTGGATATTTCTCCCGGCGCCGGGCGTGGCCCCGGTGGTGGCGCGCGCATGAGTGCATCGAGCTTTTTCACCCTGACCGAAGGCGATGCCCGGGCCATTGCCGAGGACATCCCGGAAGTACAGTACGTCAGCGCCGTGCTGCGCGGCTCCACGCAAGTGGTATTTGCCGAAAACAATGCCTCCACCAATTGGCAGGGCGTTGAGCCGGACTTTTTTGAAATCAACGGCTGGCAAGTCAACCAGGGGCAGCGGTTCGAAGCCGATGACTACGGCGGCAATTCGCGCAGCGTCATCATTGGCGATACCGTCAGGCGCACCCTGTTTGGCGAAGACTCAGGCATAGGCCAGAGCATCCGCCTTGGGCGCTCCAGTTTTACCGTGGTCGCCAGCCTGAGCCCAAAAGGCCCGGGCGGTTTCGGCCAGGATCAAGATGATGTGGTGCTGGTGCCGCTGCAAACGGCACGCCGCCGCCTGCTGGGCATGAACTTGCCGCCGGGCGCGGTGATGCAGATTGCGCTGACCGTGACCGATGTGCGCGACCTGGATTATGTGCAGGGCGAAGTCGAATCGCTGCTGCGCCAGCGTCATGGCATCCGCCCCGGCGCCGATGATGATTTCAATGTGCGCAATATCAGCCAGATGGTGGCCACCCGCAACGCCACCACGCGGATGATGTCGAAGATGCTGGGTGCGGTGGCCGGGATATGTCTGGTGGTGGGCGGCATCGGCATCATGAACATCATGCTGGTATCGGTCACCGAACGCATCCGCGAAATCGGCCTGCGCATGGCGGTGGGAGCCGGGCCTTCGGATGTGCGTCGCCAGTTCATGATGGAGGCTTTGCTGATTTCCATGATTGGCGGCGTGATTGGCATCGCCATCGGTATTGGCGGTGCATTGCTGGTCGGAAAGTTCAGTGACCTTGCCATCGCACTCAATTTGAAAGTGGTGGGGCTGGCAGCGGCGTTTTCCATCATCACCGGCTTGTTTTTCGGTTATTACCCGGCGCGCAAGGCCTCGATGCTGGACCCGATCGAAGCCCTGCGACAGTAGGGGGGGGGAGTCAACCATTGGCTTTGCTGTTTCTTTTGGGTCTTTCGGTCATGATGGAATGGCTGAATCTCCTGATGCGCCGCCTCGCACTGGCACACAAGGTGCCCGGGGCGGGCAAGGGGTGAAAGAAAGAATGCCCGGAGCAAGCTTCCGGGCATTTCACTTGTGCTGAACGCAAAATTCAGCAAACTGCCTGCATGGCGATGGCCTTTGCTGCTCTATGGAGGCACTGATGCGATTGATGAAAGTTTTGCTTCTGACAGCCCTGATGACACTGCTCTCTGGCTGCGGCTACAACCAACTCCAGCAAAAAGACGAGGCCGTCAAGGCCGCCTGGTCGCAAGTGCTGAATGTTTATAAACGCCGTGCAGACCTGGTGCCGAACCTGGTGGGCACGGTCAAGGGCTATGCCGCGCATGAAGAAAAGGTGCTGACCGAAGTGACCGAGGCGCGTTCCAGAGTCGGCAGTATCAATGTCAATGCCGATGATGAAGCCTCGCTCCAGCAGTTCCAGGAAGCGCAAGGCCAGCTCAATGGCGCCATTGGCCGTTTGCTCTTGGTCAGCGAAAACTATCCGCAGCTCAAGGCCGACCAGAACTTCCGCGAATTGCAGGCGCAGCTCGAAGGCACCGAAAACCGCATCGCAGTGGAGCGCCAGCGCTATATCGTGGCGGTGCAGGATTACAACACCTATATCCGCAGCTTTCCGCAAAACCTGGTAGCCAAGCTGTTCGGCTACAAGGTCAGGCCCAATTTCAGCGTGGAGAACGAGCAGCAAATCCAGCAAGTCCCGACGGTTGATTTCGGCGCTGCCGCGCAGCCGGCTGGATGAGCATGCAGGCTGCGGGTATGTGCTGCCAGTGGTTGGCGAGCTGGCTGCTGTGGCTGGCGCTGTGGTTATGGCCGCAGGCGGTTGCCGCGCAGACAGCGATCCCGCCACTGGATTCCCCGGTAATCGATACCGTGGGCGTGCTCGATGCCGACAGCCGTGAGCGCTTGATCCAGCAGGCATTGCGCCTGCAGCAGAGCAAGGGCAGCCAGTTACAGATTCTGATCGTTTCGAGCACCGCGCCCGAGAGCATCGACCAATATGCGCAGCGTGTATTCGACCACTGGCAGCTTGGCCGCAAGGGCGTGGATGATGGCGTGTTGTTGTTGCTGGCGCTCAAGGATCGCAGCTATCGCATTCAGACGGGCTATGGCCTTGAAGGGGCGATTCCCGACGTGATTTCGAACCGGGTGAGCAATGAATATCTGGTGCCGAAACTGCGTGAAGGTGATGTGGCCGGGGGGCTGGAGGCTGCCAGTGCGCAACTGGTGCGGTTGATTGAGGGTGAAGAATTGCCGCCTCCGAAGGGCAATGCCAGTGGTCGAGCCATGTTGAATGTGCTGATAGCGATCTTCCTGACCAGCTTTGCCGGGATATTCTGGCCGGTGGGAAAGCGCCCAGCATTGCGCGGACTGGTGACCGGTTTCATTGCCGCTGGCATTACCTGGCTGATTTCCGCCTCGTGGGTGCAGGCGCTGGTGGCCTGGGGCATCGTCTTCGTATTGTGTTTGCTGGCTGCCTATGTGGAGAAGAATCCGCACAAGTTCCCAAGTAGCAGCGACGGTGATGGGGGCGGAGCCGGCGGTGGCGGGGGCGGTTGGTCCGGTGGTGGTGGCAGCTCCGGCGGCGGCGGCTCCTCCGGGCGCTGGTAGTGGCTAGCGTGGCCAGCGGCAATTGGCTGCCGGTCGCAGATGGCATCATGATGGCTTCGTCAGGTACAAGCACGACATGCTGTGCCTGTACCCGCTTGACCCGGTTGCACTGCAACTGGTGTCTTTGAAAGTCCACGGGTACGGGTTGATGTATCTGCCGGCTTTGCCGATGCCTGGTCGCTGGCGGCAGCGTTTTCCATCATCACCGGCCTGTTTTTCGTATCAGCCGGCGCGCAAGGCCTTGATGCTGTACCCGATCGAAGCCCTGCGACGGCAGGGGTGAGAGTCAGCCATTGGCTTTGCTGCTTTTTCAAGCCTTGCGCTGATGCGCCGAGTACCGTGGCGACCCAAATGATGCCGCTTGGCGGCATTTGCACAAGGGCTGTGGCAAAATCCCCCGGTTTGTGGAGTCCTCTTATGCGTTTGTCCCCCCGCCTGCCGCAACGGGTTTGTACTCATGGCTGATGGCTACGGCCATATCCCGCGTGGCCCTGTGGGCATGTTCCGGGCGATGCTTTGGTCATTCAAGGGGCTGAAGGCGGCCTGGCTGCATGAGTCCTCGTTCCGCCTGGAAGTGCTCGCCCTGGTGCTTTTTGCGCCCATTGGCCTGTGGCTGGGGCAGGGGGCGGTAGAGAAAGTGCTGCTGGTGGGCGCCATCTTGCTGGTGATGGCGGCCGAGCTTTTGAACTCGGCCATCGAGGCGGTCATCGAACGCTACGGCGCCGAGTTCCACGAGCTGGCCGGGCGCGCCAAGGATATGGGCTCGGCTGCGGTTTTTGTTTTGATTGTCAACGCTTTGCTGGTGTGGGGGCTGATTTTGCTGCCACGCCTTTCCTCTCATTTGTAAGGTTGCAAACCCATGGATCTCAGTTTCCTTTCCAGTCCCGAAGTCTGGGTCACCCTGGCAACGCTCTCCGCGCTGGAGATCGTGCTCGGCATCGACAACTTGGTGTTCATCTCCATTGCCGTCAGCAAACTGCCCGAGCACCAACGCCCGTTCGCGCGCAAGTTTGGTATCGCGGTGGCTTGTATCACCCGCATCGGCTTGCTGGTGATGCTGGCCTTCCTGGCGAAGATGCAGCGCGATTTGTTTTTCATCGGCGATATGGGCATTTCCGTGCGCGACTTGATTCTCATCATCGGCGGGCTGTTCCTGCTCATCAAGGGCACCATGGAAATCCGCGAGCTGATTACCGGCGGCGAGGATGAAGACCCGACCACGCGCAAAAGCTCTGGTGTGTTCTGGGTGGTGATTGCGCAGATTGCGGTGATCGATATCGTGTTCTCGCTGGACTCGGTGATTACCGCCGTGGGCATTGCCGAGCATATCCCGGTGATGGTGTTCGCCATCTTGCTGGCGGTGACGGTGATGCTGCTGGCCGCCAACCCGCTGGGGCGCTTCATCGATGCCAACCCCACCATCAAGATGCTGGCACTGGCCTTCATCCTGCTGATTGGCGTGGTGCTGATACTCGATGGTGTGGATCTGCATGTGCCCAAGCCCTATATCTACACGGCCATGGGCTTCTCGGTCATGGTGGAGTGGCTGAACCTCTTGATGCGCCGCCGCGCACTGGCACACAAGGTGCCAGGAGCAGGCAAGTGGTGAAACAAATGCCCGGAGCAAAACTCCGGGCATTTCACTTGTGCTGAACACATGATTCAGCAAACTGCCTGCATGGTTACGGCCTTTGCCGTTCTACGGAGACTCTGATGCGATTGATGAAAGTTTTGCTTCTGACAGCCCTGATGACACTGCTCTCTGGCTGCGGCTACAACCAAATCCAGCAAAAAGACGAGGCCGTCAAGGCCGCCTGGTCGCAAGTGCTGAATGTCTATAAACGCCGTGCCGACCTGGTGCCGAATCTGGTAGCCACGGTCAAGGGCTATGCCGCGCACGAAGAAAAGGTGCTGACCGAAGTGACCGAGGCGCGCTCCAGGGTCGGCAGTATCAATGTCAATGCCGATGATGAGGCCTCGCTCCAGCAGTTCCAGGAAGCGCAAGGCCAGCTCAATGGCGCCATTGGCCGTTTGCTCTTGGTCAGCGAAAACTATCCGCAGCTCAAGGCCGACCAGAACTTCCGCGAATTGCAGGCGCAGCTTGAAGGCACCGAAAACCGCATCGCGGTGGAGCGCCAGCGCTATATCGTGGCGGTGCAGGATTACAACACCTATATCCGCAGCTTCCCGCAAAACCTGGTAGCCAAGCTGTTCGGCTACAAGGTCAAGCCCAATTTCAGCGTGGAGAACGAGCAGCAAATCCAGCAAGCGCCGGTGGTGGACTTCGGCGCTGCCCAGCCTGCCGGATGATGAAGGTGGCAGGCTACCGTCAATACGGGCTGTCTGCCCTGCTATGCCTGGCGGCGCTGGTTTTGCCGTGGCGGGCATGGGCACAGCAGCCAGCCATCATTCCGGCGCTGGATTCGCCGGTGGTGGATACAACGGCCACACTCGATAGCCAGACCCGTGCGCAGCTTGAGCAGCAGGCCGTGCAGCTGCGCGCAAGCAAGGGCAGCCAGTTGCAAATCCTGATGGTGCCAAGCACCGCGCCGGAAGACATCGCCCAGTATTCGCAGCGGGTATTCGATGCCTGGAAGCTGGGGCGCGATGGCGTGGATGATGGTGTGCTGCTGATTGTCGCCAAGGATGACCGCCGCGTGCGTATCCAGACTGGCTATGGCCTTGAAGGCGCGATTCCCGATGCCATCGCCAGCCGGGTGATTCAGGAGTACATGGTGCCGCGCTTCCGGCAGAACGATTACGCCGGTGGCATTGTCGATGCCAGCGCGCAACTGGTGCGGTTGATTGAGGGTGAAACCCTGCCCGAGCCGGTAGCCGCGCATGCGCGCAAGACGGATAGGCAGGCGCATTTGTTGCCCGTCCTGGCTCTGGCTTTGTTTGTCGGCAATTTTTTTGCGGCGGTTTTTCGTAGGCTGCCGAGATTGTGGAGGGCATCGCTGGTGGGTCTGGTTTCTGCCGCTGCTGCCTTGCTGTTTTCGGGGACTGGGATTGCGGTGCTGCTGGCGGCAATCCTGGGTTTCTTGCTTGGTTTGATAAGCAATAGATCCCGGCGTTATGCCGGTGACCGCAGTTGGGGGGGCTGGGGTAGTGGTTCCGGTGGTTCCTGGGGCGGCGGTGGCTGGTCGGGCGGCGGCGGTCGCTCCGGTGGTGGCGGTGCTTCGGGGAGCTGGTGATGAAACGAATCCTGCGACATTTATTCGCGCCTTCTGTGCGCCGTGCGTTTCCGCCGCAAGCTCTGGAGCATATCCATCAGGCCATCGCCGCCAGTGAAAAGCAGCACCGGGGTGAAATCTGCTTTGCCGTGGATGCGGCGCTGCCGCTGCGGCAAGTGCTGGCAGGGGTGAGTGCCCGTGAATCGGCCGAGCAGGCGTTTGCCACGCTGCGGGTCTGGGATACCGAAGAAAACAACGGCGTGCTGATTTATCTGCTGCTGGCCGAGCATCGCATTGAAATCGTGGCCGACCGTGGCGTCGCCGCGCATGTGGATGGCGCGCACTGGCAGGGTATTTGCGCGCATATTTCCGCGCTTTTGGCGCAAGGGCAGAACCAGGCGGCGATTACTGCCGCGGTGGCCGAGATTGGTGCGTTGCTGGAGCAGCACTACCCCTGCGATGCCGGGGGCGGGATGGATGCGCTGCCCAACCGGCCGGTGATTCTTTCCTGACAGGATGCCTTGCGGCAGCGCATCAGGCAAAATGCGGACATCATCACGAGAAGCCTCTCATGCCGATTTATCTGCACCAACTTGACCCGGTCGCCCTGCAATTGGGGCCTTTGAAAGTCCATTGGTACGGGCTGATGTACTTGCTGGCCTTTGCCAGTGCCTGGTGGCTGGGGCGGCGACGCATCCAGCAAGGGCGCCTGCCGGGTATTGATAACGAGGCTTTTGGCGATTTGCTGTTCTACGGCATGCTGGGCGTGGTGCTGGGCGGGCGGCTGGGTCATATCGTGTTCTATGACCTGCAAGCCTATCTGGCCAACCCGGTACAGATTTTCAAGATATGGGAAGGCGGCATGAGCTTCCACGGCGGGCTGATTGGCGTGCTGCTGGCGGCATTGTGGTGGGCTAGAAAGCATCGCCTGCATTTCTTTGACGTGGTGGATTTTGTCGCCCCGCTGATTCCGCTGGGGCTGGGTTTTGGGCGGCTCGGCAACTGGATCAATGGTGAGCTGTGGGGGCGGCCGACCGATGGCAGCTGGGGGGTGATTTTCCCCTCGGCGCTGCCTGGCTACATGGCCGACCTGCCGCCTGCCAATCTGCAATTGCTGTATCAATCCGGCGCACTGGACGCCTATGCCCGCCACCCCAGCCAGCTGTATCAGATGGTTTGGGAGGGCGTGGTGATGTTCGCGCTGCTGTGGTGGTTCTCGATGAAGCCCCGGCCGCGCTACGCCGTCAGCGGCCTGTTTGCACTGCTGTATGGCGCCTTCCGGTTTGCGGTGGAATTTGTGCGTGTGCCCGACGCCCAGCTTGGCTATCTGGCCTTTGGCTGGCTGACCATGGGGCAGCTGCTTAGCCTGCCGCTGATAGTGCTGGGGCTGTACTGGCTGTGGAAATCGCGCAAGCAGCCGACGCTGGCAGCCGGGGGCTGACCCATGCGCCAGTATCTGGATTTGCTCAACCATGTGCTGGAATCAGGCACGGAAAAATCCGACCGCACCGGCACCGGCACACGCAGCGTGTTTGGTTACCAGATGCGCTTTGACCTGTCGCAGGGCTTTCCGCTGCTGACCACCAAGAAGCTGCACACCCGCTCCATCATCCATGAGCTTTTGTGGTTTCTGCGCGGGCAAACCAATATCGCCTACCTGCGCGAGCACAAGGTCAGCATCTGGGACGAATGGGCTGATGAAAACGGCGAGCTCGGGCCGATATATGGCAAACAGTGGCGCAGCTGGGAAGGCAGGGATGGCCAGTGCATTGACCAAATCGCCTGGCTGGTGGATGAAATTCGCCGCAATCCCGACTCCCGCCGGTTGGTTGTCAGCGCCTGGAATGTGGCCGAACTGTCGCAGATGGCCTTGATGCCCTGCCACACCCTGTTCCAGTTCTATGTGGCCGATGGCAAGTTGAGCTGCCAGCTATACCAGCGCAGTGGCGATATTTTTCTGGGCGTGCCGTTCAATATCGCCAGCTACGCCCTGCTCACCCATATGCTTGCGCAGGTCTGCGACCTGCAAGTGGGCGACTTCGTGCACACCCTGGGCGATGCGCATCTGTATTCCAATCATTTGGAACAGGCCCGCGAACAATTGACACGCAAGCCCGGTGCCTTGCCACGGCTCAGGCTGAACCCGGCCGTGAAAGACCTGTTTGCTTTTGGGTTTGAGGATATCCAAATCGAGGGCTACCAACCGCAGCCTGCCATCAAGGCGCCGGTTGCGGTATGAGTATGAGCAAGCCTGCCATCACCCTGATTGCCGCGCTCAATCACCAGCATGCCATTGGCCGTGACAACCAGCTGCCATGGCGGCTGCCCGCGGATTTGCAGCGCTTCAAACGCCTGACCCTGGGCAAGCCGGTTTTGATGGGGCGCAAAACTGCCCAGTCGCTGGGGCGCGCCCTGCCCGGCAGGCGCAACTGGGTGTTGACCCGCAGCGGTCAGGTGCCCTTTGCCGGGATGCAAGCCCTGGCCTCACTGGATGAGGCATGGGCGTTGGCTGCCGATACCCCGGAGCTGATGGTGATTGGTGGCGGCGAAATCTACCGGCTCACCCTGCCAATGGCTACGCGCCTTTACCTCACCTGGGTGGACATGCCCGTAACCGATGCCGATGCCTTCTTCCCGCAGTTCGACCCTGCACTTTGGCAGCAAACCCATAGCGAATCCTTCCCGGCGGCGGACGGCAAACCCGCGTACCGCTTTGTCGATTACCAGCGCGAAACTTGACCGTCCCCGCAGGCACTGAAGTCATGAGCGATGAAATCCAGATTGTGCGCTTTGCCCAAACCGTGCGTCAGCGCTGGCGCAATGACGGGGGCTGGACACGGGAAATAGCCCGGCATGGCGATGCCGATGGGTGGCATTGGCGGCTGTCCCTGGCAGAAGTGGAGCAAGATGGCGAGTTTTCGCTTTTTCCGGGTATTGAGCGCGAAATCGTACTGCTGTCCGGTGCAGGCATGGCGTTCGAGTTTGCCGATGGCGAGCGGGCAATGCTTACGCCGGAAAGCCCGCGTCTGCGCTTTGATGGCGGTCGCAAACTGCATAGTCGGCTGCTGGCTGGCGCAACCACGGATTTCAATCTGATGTGGTCACCCGCACACTACCATGCACAGATGTGGCTGCGCCCGCTGGTGGGGGCGTCCACGTTGTTTGCAGCCTCGTCCCAAACATGGGTGCTGCACATGATATCGGGCACTGCACGGTTGCAGGATGCCGATAATCAGCAGTTGCAAAGCGGAGATACGCTTATCTTTCGGGGTGGGCAGAGCCGCAGTCGCCAGCGTCTGGAGGCAATTGGCAACGCCGTGTTGATTTGTCTCGAAGTGAACAACTGAATTGCCTCGACGCCCTTGCTGGCAAAGACATGGCAGGCAAAGCGCCTTGAAACAAGTAAAAAACGCCATTTTCCCAGAAGGTTGTTGCAAATCTCCGAACTCACCCCTAGTTGAATCTGAATGCGAGCCTTTCGGAAGTGTAAAGTTTGCGTTATGCTCGCCGATGATTTCGCGTCGCCTCTTGGATGCGAGCGGAAATCGTTAACCCCCTCAGGAGATACTCCCTAATGTTGAACACCAAAAAGCAAAAGCTGACCAGCGCGATTCAAATCGCCCTGTTCGTCAGTGCCGCCACCTTGGTCTCGGGCACTGCCTTTGCCCAGGAAGAAAGCAAGGCCAAAGACCTTGACCGTATTGAAGTAACCGGCTCGCGTATCCGTTCGGCCGATGTTGAAACTGCCAAACCGGTTTTCACCATCTCCCGTCAGGCGCTGGAGGCTCAGGGCGTGGTCTCCGTGGCCGATGTGCTGCAAAACATGACCGCTGCCGGTTCGCCGCCGATCAGCCGTTCGCGGCCGCTTTCCTCGGGTGAAAGCGTCGGTGGTCAGTACATCGACTTGCGTAACCTTGGAGCCAATCGCACCCTGGTGCTGGTCAATGGCAAGCGTCTGCCGATTAGCACCGATGGTCTGCAGGATATCTCCGCTATCCCCAATATCATGGTTGAGCGCATTGATGTCCTGAAGGATGGTGCCTCTTCCACCTATGGCTCTGATGCCATTGCTGGTGTGATTAACATCATCACCCGCAAGAACTACGAAGGCGCGGAAGTCGAGGCTTATTACGGCCAGTACAGCCAAGGTGACGGCGCCAAGGAGCGCGTCTCCGGCGTGGTGGGCGTGGCCGGAGAGCGCGGCTATATCACCGTCGGTGCCGAATACCGTAAAGAAGATGAAGTTTGGGCAAAGAATCGTTGGTTCTCCACCGACAGCTATCCGGGGTATCCGCAATACAGCTATACCTCGGTGGGGCAGTGGGGTACTTACACTCTGGATGCAAAGCCGGGTCGTGGTACGGTGTGGCATGCGGCGAACAAGGGGGGCAATGCGCTGGGCTCCGCGAGCTTCCACCGTCAGGCTTGTCCGGATGATTGCAGTAAGCCTTCCGACCAAATGCATGTGTTGACGCCGCTTACTGCACGCACTCTGTCGCTCAGTGCAGGCTATGACCTTAGTGATAATATCCGCTGGAATACCGATATCAGCTATAGCCAGCGTGAAGCGGTGCGGCAGATTGCCGGCTATCCGCTGCAGTCCGCCGCCAAGGGTGTCGAGGCTCCGATGTCGGCAAACAGCTACTTCAATCCGACCGGTGGTGCGCAGGATGTACACTGGCGCCGTCGTGGCTGGGAAATGCCGCGTATCACCACCGGCAATCTGACCAGCTGGCGCTTTGTGACCTCGCTGGAAGGCAGCTTCGAATTCGGTGAGCGTTATATGGACTGGGAAGCCGGTTATTCCTATGCCGATAACAAGCTGGTGACCATCAATACCGGCAACTTCAATGTCCAGAATGTGCGCGCGGCAGTCGGCCCGTCCTTCATGAACGCTTCGGGCGTGGTGCAGTGCGGTACGCCCGCCAATCCGATCCCGCTGGCAGACTGCGTGCCGTGGAACCCGTTTGCCGGCTTCGGTACTGGTGCGGTAACCAACTCGCTGGCTGATCCGGCGCTGCAGAAATTCCTTTACCCGACCGAACATGCCACTGGCAATACCAGCACCAAGATGGTGTTCGCCAATATCAGCGGCAATCTATTCACCCTGCCGGCAGGCGACTTGGGCTATGCCTTGGGCTATGAAAAGCGCACCGAAAAGGGTGGGTACTACCCGGATGCGCTGGCTCAGTCCGGGCAGACCACCAATCTGGCTGCTGGTCCGACCTTTGGCAAGTACGATGTCACCGAGGTCTTTGCCGAGTTGCATATCCCGGTGCTTTCCGGCGTGACTGGCTTCCAGGAGCTGAGCTTTGATCTGGCCTCGCGCCACTCCCGGTACAGCACCTTCGGCAATACCACCAACAGCAAGTTTGGCCTGAAGTGGAAGCCGGTTGAAGACCTGCTGGTGCGTGGTACCTGGGCGCAGGGTTTCCGCGCTCCAGCTATCAGTGACCTGTATGCAACTGGTTCGCAGAGCTTTGATACCTTTGCTGATCCCTGTGACTCGGTCTACGGCGTGGCGCGCGGCACCCCGGCCTGTTTGGCTGATGTGCCGGCCAATTTCCGTCAGCTGAAGCAGGGCTTCCTGCCCAGCGATGGTGTGTCTGCACAGACCCCGGTGCCGTTTATCAGCGGTTCCAATCCGCTGCTGCAGCCGGAAAAATCGCGTAGCTGGTCTGCAGGCCTGGTATACAGCCCGAGCTTCCTTGAAGGCCTGAATGTGGCGCTGGACTGGTGGCGTGTTCGCATCGACGACACCATGGTCGGTGACTCTGCAACGGCTATCCTGGATGACTGCTATGTCAAGGGGGTTGCTTCCCGCTGCACCCTGTTCCGTCGTGATCCGTCGCTGGGGCATATCGTCACCGATCTGCGTCGTGGTGATCGCAATGCCGGGTTCACCGACATTGAAGGTTATGACCTGAGCGTGGCCTACCGCTTTGATACCGAACGCTTTGGCCGCTTTGGCATCAACTCGGACAGCACCTACTTCAGCCGTTATGCCTCCAAGTCCACCAACGATGTCGATACCCCGATCAGCCAGTCGGTGAGCTTTGGCTCTACCTTCCGTCTGCGCTCCAATCTTGGCTTGAGCTGGGATTACGGCAACTTTGGTGTGACCTGGACGGCGCGCTACTACTCGGCGATGAAGGAGCGTTGCGAGTTTGATGAGCGTTGCAACCTGCCGAACTATCAGGCTCCGGATACCCTGGGCAAGGTGGTTCCGCATCACCGCAACGGCTCGACCACGTTTAACGACGTGCAGTTCCGCGTCAAGACCCCGTGGAATGGCATGGTCTCCTTCGGTGCCAACAACGTGTTTGGTCGCTATGCGCCGGTGATGTACAGCCAGCCGAGTTCGAACTATGCTTATTACGGCGGCTTCGATATCGGTCGCTTCTGGTACTTCAAGTACACCCAGAAGTTCTAATCGCTATAGCTGTAAAAAAAGAAAGGCTCCGGAAACGGAGCCTTTCTTTTTGGTAATTCCTAGCCAAACCGGACTAAATCCTCTAAGATTTGGTTCGGTTTGGCTAGGAATTACCTATTTTTTCTCGATCAGTGCTTTGGTAAGCATGAAGTTGAGTGGTAATACGATGATGGTTGCAATGATGGGGGAAAGCTTCTGGCTGATTCCGATAAATTCCACGGAAGTCCAGATGATTAAAATCGAGGCAAAGTAATTGAATCCGTGAATGATTGGGAAAGCAAAAAATCTAGGCCATGACCAACTTGATTTGAATACGAAATATGTATTGATGGAAAATCCAGAAAAAATCGCTGAAATGTAGCTGATGGTATAGGCGGCAGTATAAGGCAGCAGTGGCAGAAGCGCCCAGTAGATGATGTAGGAAAACAGGGTGTTAAGTCCGCCGCCAATCAGGAATCTGATGCCTTGGCCGGATAGGGTGCTGGGCTTCATTTCAGCTTGGGCTCGCAGGGGAGAGGCTCCGGTTACTCGGTAATCTGTCGGGAGGCATGTCCAGCAAGCCTGAATGCAGATAGCTAGATTTTTTTGCGGAAAACATGCTCGCCCTTGCCAAAGCGGTAACCGAGCTTTTCCAGCGAGCGGATGGCGGCATTGTTGGTCAGCTGGGTGGTGACCAAGCTGTGTTGCGCGCCTTGCGCTCGGAAAAGCTCGTTGGCCTCGGAGATCAGTTTCATATACCAGCCCTTGTGCCTGGGGGCTACGGCACTCAGTACCGGTTGAGTTAGCTTCAGCCCCCAGCCACTCCAGTGCTCTTTATGGGTTTTCAAGGTGAAGAAAGCCTCGGGGGATGGTTCATCGGGAACGATAGTGGCATCTGCAAAGCCATCACGGATGGAAGCTTCCACCCATTTTTCCATCATTTTGTCGGCCAGCGACTCGCTGATCTCGGGGTCGGAGTGAAAGCGGTCGAATGGGTTCACCATGATGCGTGCGGTATGCGCCAGCGATGAAATGTCTGACTCGGTTGCGAGCCTTGAGGGGTAGCGCTCACGCGCAGGAGAAATGGCGCTGTGATAATGCACCCGGGTTTCGATGAGGTCGAATCCGCTGCCACAAAGTGTCCGAATGGTGTGTGTATCCTGAGCGGAAACGTGTGTAAATACATATTCAATTCCCGTCCGCCGAGCGTGTTCAAGGGCTGTTTGCAGCGCCTTGATTGCCGGCTGGCTGCTTTCTCGCGGCCTGAATGCCGATCCCGGGCGGACAATCATGTTCAGCCGGGCGATTTGCATTGAAAAGAACTCGGAATCCCAAGGCAGTCGCTCCATCAATACCCATAAAGGCTCGCCGTCAATGGTGACATGGAAGCGATAGTCATCCAGCGGCGCCAGAGGGCGCAGCCAATGATCCAGTGTTATCTTCTGGTCATATTCGGAATTGATTTCCCGGATGAAGCTATGCGCCCCTTGAATGCCGGAGGCTGAAAGTTCGTGGTGAATTTCGTGGCGTGAATATGCTTCAAAAAGTGGGCAGATTTCATTGCGCATGGCCGCTACGCTCATTGCAAAGCTGGATAAACTCGGAATAATCCCGGATGTATTCCTGAGAATCATAGTATTCAGAAGCAAATACCAGTAGCACCGCATCTGCCGAATATTTGTATTGAATTCCCCAGGTTAGCGGCGGCAGATGCAGCCCGATCGAGGGGTCATTGAGCAAAAACTCCTCCCGGCTTTGGCCGTCATCAGCCACCACAGCCAAACTGCCACGGGCACAAATCAGGAACTGGTGGCATGTGCGGTGGGCATGCTCGCCACGCACCTCAGCATTAGGGACACCAAATACCATGAAGTAACGTCTGGCATCAAAAGGAATGGTTTTTCCGAATTCGCCGACGGTGAGATTGCCGCGCAAATCAATGATTTTAGGGAGCCGGTGCAGGGTGACGCCGCGAACCTTGGTATTGGCCTGACCGCTTTGTTTCGGAGCCAGTGTAGATGGTTGACCGTGATTTTCCGCGTTTAGCGTATAGCCAATAATTTGTGCGGGATTGCCTGCCACGATGGCATGGGTAGGCACATCCCGGCTGACAACGGCGCCTGCCTGGATCAAGGCATTGGCAGACACTGTCACTGTGCCGCAAATAATGGCGCCGGCCTGGACATGGGCGTTTTCGCCAATGACGATATGGCCATCGCTTCCGGCTTCTAGAATCGCTCCGCTATCAATTTGGCAATGCTCACCAAGCGTACATCTGCCGTTGAGGACGACGCCGCTGCCGATCCGGGCTGTATCGGCCATATCTACCGACTGCGGGATTGGCGAGGCTTCCTGTGAGGGACGGGTCATTGCTTTGCGTGCTCCGAATGGAGAGGTTCTCCGAATGTTTCAATCAACATCGGGATGCTTAACGGGCGTTGCTTGGTGTTTTCATAGGCGCGCCATGCGTAGTTGCCAACCAGGCCGAGACCAAGAGCATTGAGTCCGCCAAAAAACAGTACGGTCAACATAGTTCCCGTATAACCCGGGACATCGACCTCTCCTAGGAGCCGGGCGATCAGAATAACAATTCCGAGAAGAATGGATAGTCCCATGCCGAGGATACCGCTGGCAAGCAGTAGGCGAATTGGGGCATCTGTGAATGCAAAAATGCTGTCGAGTAAGTAGGTGAGTTTCTTGCGAAAGGTCCAGGCGCTCTTGCCAAGCCGCCGCTCTTGACGTGCATAGGGGACGAAGATACGACGACCGCCAAGCCAGAAGAGTAGTGCCAGCAGGCTGCTGTTAGCCTCGGAGAAGCTGGTGATGTGGTTCAGGAACTTGCGATTGATGGCAAATACATCCACGCCGCCGGTCGGAATGTCACGCTGGATGAATCTTCTGTATATCTTCCAGAAGATCGAAGAGAACATTTTTGAAACAAAAGGATCCTTTCTCGATTCTCGTAGACCGAATGCGATATCGCCCTCGTCTTTTTCCAGGCGTGAGAAGAACTCAAGGATCAGTTCAGGAGGCTCTTGCAAGTCAGCAGCCATGACTGCGGTATAGTTGCCCCGGGCATGCAGAAGCCCCTCACGGATTGCGGAGAAGGCGCCGAAGTTTCGTGACAGGGAAATAAGCTGTGCACGAAGCCCGCTTTGTGGGAGTTGGGTTTGCAGCTGCAGATGGGAGTCATCCGGGCTGCCATCGACCACGAAGATGATTTCCAGTCGCTTGCCGAGTGCTTGCTGCAGTCCCTGACAGGCGGGTAGCAGCTCCTTGATGTTTTCCGAGTTCTTGTAAACCGGGATGACCAAAGAGTAATCCGGGGTCAGAATTGGTTGCATGCCTCGATTACTCGCTCGACTTCGCTGTCGCTAAGCTCTGGAAAGCAGGGCAATGTGAGTGCCGTGGCTGCAAGCCTTTCGGTCACTGGTAGATAGATGCCTGCATACGCTCCGTTATGGCAGGGCTGACGATGATCGGGGATTGGGTAGTGGATATCGGTTTGTATATGCCGCTGAGCCAGATGTTCGCGCAGTGCATCGCGCTGTTCGCAGCGCACGACATACAGATGTCCGACATATTCTTCCCCCGCGATTGCCGGCACCGTGATGCGAGGATTACTAATCGCATTCGAGTAGCGATTTGCAATGTCCCGGCGACGTGCATTCCAGCCATCCAGAAGTGGTAGCATGGTGAGCAGTATTTGTGCCTGAATCTCATCGAGGCGGCTGTTGCGCCCGCCAGGAAGGCTATTGGTATATTTGGCTGACCAGCCGTATTGCCGCAGTTGGCGTGCACGTTGCCCGGCGTGCTTATTGCTGGTGACGATCGCGCCGCCATCTCCCAGCGCCCCGAGGTTCTTGGTGGGGTAGAAGCTGAAGGCAGCGATGTCGCCAAAGCTTCCTGCCACACGTCCATGCAGGCGTGCGCCATGCGCTTGGGCGCAGTCTTCGACGATGGCCACGCCATGCTGACGGCATATTTGTGTGATCTCGTCGATGCGTGCCAGGCGCCCGTATAGGTGAGTAACGATGACGGCGCGCGGCTTGTGGTTTGACAGAACTTGTAGCAGTGATTGTGGGTCGAGCGTGGCATCATCCGGATTGACATCGACAAACAGCGGCTGTGCAGCGCAGGCAAGAACGGCACCGGTTCCATACATGGCGGCATTGGCAGTGACCGCTACTTGATCGGCTGCAGTGACCCCCATAGCCTTGAGTGCCAGCTCTAGTGCATCGGTGCCGTTGGCAACGGCAATGCATTCCGAAGTCCCGCAATAATCTGCGAAAGCGTGCTCGAAGCGGCTCACATGAGGGCCAAGAACATAATGCCCACTCTCAATGATGTGGCTTGTACCAGAAATGAGCGCATCCTTGAGTGAAGTAATGTGGCGTTGCAGGGAGTTGACGGGAATTGTAGAGTCGGACATGGCTAAATGCTGTAAAAGCCTATGGTATTAGGTTCGAGCTTGTCTTGATTCATGCCCGGGTAAGGGGCTAGGGCTACGTTGTACATGACGCCAAGCCATGGCTTGGTCATGCGCTGATCTGTCGGTTGGTGGAGTGTCCTAAAGAGGGAGCCTGAGTGTCGTTACGGTCGTGATGATATCGCCTGAATCGAGCCGTGAAGTCGAGAGGACAGGCACAATGGGCTTTCACCTTGCATGCAGTTCATCCCGTTGCGGCTTCAGCTGTGATCGATGAGCTCCGGAAGAATCTGGAACAAATCCCCCACCAAGCCAATATCAGCGATTTCAAAAATTGGGGCGTCGGGGTCTTTGTTGATAGCGACGATGGTGCCTGCATCCTTGATGCCGGTGATGTGCTGGATGGCGCCGGAGATACCGACGGCGATGTACAGCTCCGGGGCGATGATTTTGCCGGTCTGGCCAACTTGCATGTCGTTGGGGACATAGCCGGCATCCACGGCGGCGCGAGAAGCGCCTACAGCTGCACCGAGTTTGTCGGCCAGTTGGTAGATGACGCGGAAGTTATCTTCCGAGCCGACGCCACGGCCACCGGAGACCACGCGACGAGCGCTTTGCAGGTCGGGGCGGTCGGATGCGCCGCTTTCAAGTTTTACAAAACGGGTATGGTTGGGCAGGGCGGCATTCACGCTGACAGTTTCAACTGCGGCATTGCCGCCCTGTGCGGCGGCAGGCCAGGAGGCGGTGCGCACGGTGGCGACCAGAATTTGGTCAGCCGGGGCTTCGACGCTGACGATGGCGTTGCCGGCATACATCGGGCGCTTGAAGCTGTAGGGAGCGTCCACCGCCATCAGGTCGGAGACTTGTGCAACACCCAGCAGCGCCGCAACACAGGGCATCAGGTCTTTGCCGAAGGTGGTGCTGGGGCCGAACACATGGCTATAGCTCTTGGCCACTTCGGCCACTTGTGGTGCCAGCACTTGTGCAATGGCGTTTTGGTTGGCCGGATTGGCAATCGCCAGTACGCGGCTGACGCCCTCGATTTGCGCAGCTTGTGCGGCCACGGCAGCCGGGTCGGCCGCCAGTACCACGATGTCGATGGCTTCGGGGTTCAGCGCCTTGGCCGCGCTGACGCACTTGGCAGTGGCCGCGTTGAGTTGTCCATCCAGGTGTTCGGCAACAATCAATACCTTGCTCATTACAGCAGCCCCTTTTCTTTGAGTTTGGCGACAAGTTCTGCGGCGTCTTTGACCATCACGCCACGGCTGCGCTGTGCGGGCGGGGCGTAATGGGTGGTTTTCAGCGTGTCTGCGCTGGCTACGCCAAGGTCGGCCAGGGCGATGGTTTCCAGTGGCTTGCTTTTGGCCTTCATGATGTCCGGCAGCTTGATAAAGCGCGGCTTGTTGAGGCGCAGGTCGGTGGTGATGACCGCCGGCAGATCAACTTCCAGGGTTTCCAGGCCGGCATCGACTTCGCGCACCACGGTAGCCTTGCCATCGGCAATCTCCACTTGGCTGGCAAAGGTGGCCTGCGGGCGTTGCCACAGGGTGGCCAGCATTTGCCCGGTTTGGCTGGCGTCATCGTCAATCGCCTGTTTGCCCATCAGCACGATGTCGGGCTGCTCTTTCTCGACCAGTTTCAGTAGTACGCGCGCGGCAGTCAGCGGCTGTACCGGTTGGTCGGACACTACATGCACGGCGCGGTTGGCGCCCATGGCCAGGCCATTGCGCAGATGCGGTTGGGCGTCGGCCGGGGCGATGGTGGCAACAATCACTTCTGTGGCAATGCCTTTGTCGCGCAGACGCAGGGCTTCTTCCAGGGCGATATCGTCGAACGGGTTGGCCGAGAGTTTGACGCCTTCACTGACGACACCGCTGTTATCCGGCTTGACCTGTACGCGGACATCGGAATCGATGACCCGCTTGTATGCAACAAGGATTTTCATCTGCAGTAGTTCCCTTTGGAAGCGCCTTGGTTCGGACAGTGCGTCATTCTAGCCGAGAGCACGCCCCGTACGGCAGCCCTTACAATACGCAGCCACTCAAAACAGAGAAAACTCCAGATGCAAACATGGTTGGTCACAGGCGGTGCCGGCTTTATTGGCGGTAATTTCGTACTGGAAGCGGTTCGGGCCGGGGTCAGGGTGGTCAATCTGGATCTGCTGACCTATGCGGGCAATCTCGACACTTTGGCTGAGCTTACCGGCAATGCCAATCATGTATTCGTCAAGGGTGATATCGGTGACCGCGCGCTGGTGGCAGACTTGCTTGCCGAGCATCGCCCGGATGCGGTGATCAATTTTGCGGCCGAAAGCCATGTCGATCGCTCCATCGATGGCCCGGCAGCGTTTGTGCACACCAATGTGGTGGGGACGCTGGGCTTGCTGGAAGCCACGCGCGATTACTGGCGTAGTCTGGATGAGGCAGGTCAGGCGGCGTTCCGCTTCCTGCACGTCTCCACCGACGAGGTGTACGGCTCGCTGGGCGATACCGGCCTGTTTACCGAAGAGACCGCCTATGCGCCAAATTCGCCGTACTCGGCCTCCAAGGCCGCGTCCGACCACTTGGTGCGCGCCTTCCACCATACCTATGGCCTGCCGGTGTTGACCACCAACTGCTCCAACAATTACGGCCCCTACCAGTTTCCGGAGAAGCTGATCCCGCTGATCATCGCCCGGGCGCTGGCGGGCGAGCCGCTGCCGATTTATGGCGATGGCAAAAATGTGCGTGACTGGCTGTATGTGGGCGATCACTGTGCGGCCATTCGTGCGGTGCTTGCCAAGGGGCGGGTGGGCGAAACCTATAACGTCGGTGGCAATGCCGAGCGCCAGAACATCGAAGTGGTGACTACCATCTGTGCCCTGCTGGATGAATTGCGCCCACGTATCGACGGCCAGAAATATCAAGCGCAGATCACCTATGTGCGCGACCGTCCCGGCCATGACCGCCGTTATGCGATTGATGCCTCCAAGCTCAAGCGCGAGCTCGGCTGGGAGCCGGCGCATACCTTTGAGCAGGGCATTGCCGATACCGTGCGCTGGTATCTGGATAACCAGCCCTGGGTGCAGCGGGTGCTCGATGGCAGTTATCGCCTGGAGCGCATGGGGCAAGAGGGTGAGAGCTAACAAGTGTCCTGTTGACATTTGTTGCGCCATCAAGTGCCCGACCAAGGAAGGGCGGGCAGGAGTTGCAAACATCAAGTAGCTGCGCCAAGGACGGTACAGATAAATGACAGAGGAATATCGCACTATGCAACGCAAAGGCATCATTCTGGCTGGCGGCTCCGGCACCCGGCTGTATCCCATCACCCAGGGCATCAGCAAGCAGCTGCTGCCGGTGTATGACAAGCCGATGATTTATTACCCGCTCAGCGTGCTGATGCTGGCCGGGATTCGTGAAGTGCTGATTATCAATACCCCGCATGAGCAGGCGCTGTTCAAGAGTTTGCTGGGTGATGGCTCGCAATGGGGCATGAAGTTCGAATATGCCGCGCAGCCAAGTCCGGACGGGCTGGCGCAGGCCTTTACCATTGGCGCGGAGTTTCTGGATGGCGCGCCCAGCTGTCTGGTGCTGGGCGACAACATCTTCCACGGGCCGGGGTTGACTGCGATGCTGAGGCGTGCCGACGCCCGCAGTGAGGGCGCCACCGTATTCGGCTACTGGGTGCAAGACCCGGAGCGTTACGGTGTGGCCGAGTTCGATGCCGATGGCCGGGTTGTCGGTCTTGAGGAAAAGCCGCAAAACCCGCGTTCCAACTATGCCGTGACTGGCTTGTATTTCTACGATGGCCGCGCCCCGGAGCTGGCGGCCAATCTCAAGCCTTCGCCACGTGGCGAGCTGGAAATCACCGATCTCAACAAAATCTATCTGCAAGAAGGTGCGCTGCATCTGGAGCGACTGGGACGCGGTTATGCCTGGCTGGATACCGGTACGCATCGATCCCTGCTGGAAGCGGCGAACTACATCGAAACCATCGAGGCGCGTCAGGGGCTGCGGGTGTGCTGCCCGGAAGAAATTGCCTTCATGAGTGGCTGGATTGACACGGCGCAACTGGAAAAACTCGCCAAGCCGCTGCTCAAGAACGGTTATGGCCGCTATCTGATGAGCTTGCCGGAGCGAGGTTATGTGCCGTGAAAATCATTGAAACCGACCTGCCCGGCTGCCTGATTGTTGAGCCGCGGGTATTTGCCGATGAGCGTGGCTTTTTCTACGAATCCTTCAATGCCGACAAGCTGGCCGGGCACGGCCTGCCGCTGCACTTCAAACAGGGCAATGTCTCGCACTCGGCCAAGGGGGTATTGCGCGGCCTGCATTACCAATGGCCCAAGCCACAGGGCAAGCTGGTCTCGGTGCTTGAGGGCGAGGTGTGGGATGTGGCGGTGGATATCCGTCGTGGCTCGCCGGCCTTCGGGCAGTGGGTCGCCGTGGTGTTGAGCGCAGAAAACAAGCGTCATTTCTGGATACCCGAAGGCTTTGCCCATGGTTTTGTGGTGCTGAGCGCCCATGCGCTGTTCACCTATCTGTGCACTGAAACCTATGATGCTGCTGCCGATGCCAATATCGCCTGGAACGACGGCCAGCTTGCGATTGACTGGCCGGTGTCGGCGCCGCAGCTCTCACCCAAGGATAGTGCAGCGCCATTCCTGGCCGATATTCCCGCCGAGCGCCTGCCGGTGTATCAGCCATGAAGATTCTGCTCTTGGGCGGCAATGGTCAGGTCGGCACCGAATGTCGCCGCGCGCTGGCTGCTTTAGGGGAGCTGACGGTCGCCACCCGTGCCGGTGAGCATGGCGTGGCGGCGGACTTCAGCGCCCCGGAAACCCTGCGTGCCTTGGTGCAGGCAATCGCGCCCGATGTGGTGGTGAATGCCGCAGCCTACACGGCAGTGGACAAGGCCGAAAGCGAGCGTGACCTGGCCTTCCTGGTTAATGCCCAAAGCCCGCGCGTGCTGGCCGAAGCCTGCAAGGTGCAGGGGGCTTATCTGCTGCATTACTCCACCGATTACGTTTTTGATGGTCAGGGGCAGCGTCCTTACCGGCCAGAAGATGCTACCGCGCCATTGGGTGTTTACGGCCAAAGCAAGCTGGCTGGCGAAGAAGCGATTCGCGCCAGTGGCTGCCAACACGCCATCTTGCGCACTGCCTGGGTGTATGCGCATCACGGCAAGAATTTCCTGCTCACCATGCTGCGCCTTGCTGCCGAGCGCGATGAATTGCGCGTGGTTGCTGACCAACATGGCACGCCCACTCCCGCGGCACTGATTGCCGATGTTACTGCCCAAATCCTTGCAAAACCCGAACGCCCCAGCGGCACCTGGCATCTGACCCCGACCGGTAGCACCACATGGCATGGCTTTGCCGAGGCCATTGTCGAAGGCGCGCATGCGCAAGGCTTGCTGGCTAAAAAAACGCTGGTACTCCCCATCACTACGGCAGATTTTCCGACCCCGGCCAAGCGCCCCGCCTATTCTGTGCTGGATACGACCTGCCTTGAGCATGACTTTGCGTTGACTCTGCCGGATTGGCGCAATGGCTTGCAGCAGGTTCTGGCTACCCTTGCCGCTACGCGATGAAGTAGGCTGTCGGCCTTCCATCTGCATTGATGCCAATGATTCATCCGGTGATTTTGAGCGGCGGCAGTGGCACCCGCCTGTGGCCGCGCTCGCGCAGCAATACCCCCAAGCAGTTCCTGGCACTGACCGGCGATGACACCTTGTTCCAGGCCACCGCCCGGCGCGTGGCGAGCCTGCCTGGTGCCCGTCCGGTGCTGACCATCTGTGCCGATGACCATCGCTTCATGGTGGGCGAGCAGTTGCAGCAAATCGGCCTTGAAAGCGGCGGCATCGTGCTGGAGCCGGTGGCACGCAATACCGCGCCGGCCATCGCCCTGGCCGCCTTGCAGGTGCTGGCACAAGACCCGGATGGGGTATTGCTGGTATTGCCGGCCGACCATCTGATTCGCAACGAGGCCGCCTTCCATGCAGCGGTGGCGGCAGGCTTGCCGAAGGCGCAGCAAGGCCTGCTGGTGACTTTCGGCATCCGCCCGGAATACCCGGAGACCGGCTATGGCTATATCCGCAGCGGCGAGTCGCTGGGGGGCGGGGTGCAACGCATCGCGGCGTTTGTGGAAAAGCCCGATGCCGAGCGCGCCCGGCAATATCTTGAAAGCGGCGACTATCTCTGGAACTCCGGCATGTTCCTGTTTCGCGCCGACAGCTATCTGGCTGCGCTGGAAACACATGCCCCGGCGATTGCGGCGGCGGCACGCAAGGCATGGCAGCTTGCCCGGCGCGATCTGGACTTCATCCGCGTGGACAAGGATGCCTTTGCGCAAAGCCCGGATGACTCCATCGACTATGCGGTGATGGAGCGCGTGCATCAGGCAGCGGTGGTGCCAGTGGATTGTGGCTGGAGTGATGTCGGCTCCTGGTCATCGCTATGGAGCGTCGCATCGCGCGATTCGATGGGCAATGTCCAGCTGGGCGATACCATTGCCATCGACAGCCGCAATACCTATCTGCAAGCCGCCGATGAGCGCCTGCTGGCGGTACTGGGGGTGGAAGACTTGATTGTGGTCGATACCGCCGATGCGGTGCTGGTGGCGCATCGCGAGCGCGTGCAGGACGTGAAAAAACTGGTGGATACGCTCAAGGCCGAAGGCCGCACCGAGCATCTGCATCATCGCAAGGTGTACCGCCCCTGGGGCAGTTATGACTCGCTGGCAATGGGCGAGCGTTTTCAGGTCAAGCGCATCGTGGTCAAGCCCGGTGCCTCACTCAGCCTGCAACGTCACCAGCACCGTGCCGAACACTGGATTGTGGTGTCCGGCGTGGCCGAAGTCACCTGCGACGAGCGCGTATTCGAGCTGCGCGAAAACCAGAGCACTTACATCCCGCAGGGCAGTATCCATCGCCTGCGCAATGCCACGGATACTCCGGTGGAGCTGATCGAAGTGCAGTCTGGCAGCTATCTTGGCGAAGACGATATCGAGCGGCTGGAGGATGTTTATGGGCGCGGCTGATTGCGCCTGAGCGGCGTGAGCGTGGTCGGTTTGCAGATACACTAACCGGCACTTTCAAACAGGTGGTTTCCGATGAGTCGAAGCAAGCTGTATCCCGATGCCAAGGCTGCCTTGGCCGATGTGGTGGCCGATGGGCAAACGCTCGCCGTGGGCGGGTTTGGTCTGTGCGGTATTCCCGAAGCCCTGATTGCCGCGCTGCGCGATTCCGGCGTGAAAGGGTTGACTGCGATTTCCAATAACGCCGGGGTTGATGGTTTTGGCCTTGGCCTGCTGCTGGAAACCCGGCAGATCAAGAAGATGATTTCTTCCTATGTGGGTGAAAACAAGGAGTTCGAGCGCCAGTTTCTCTCTGGCGAGCTGGAGCTGGAATTCAACCCGCAGGGCACCTTGGCTGAGCGTCTGCGCGCCGGTGGTGCGGGCATTCCGGCATTCTTCACCGCCACCGGCTATGGCACGGTGGTGGCCGAAGGCAAGGAAACCCGTGAATTCGACGGCAAGCACTATGTGCTGGAAACCGCGCTGAGCGCTGATGTGTCGCTGGTCAAGGCGTGGAAGGCGGACAAGGCCGGGAACCTCGTGTTCCGCAAGGCCGCGCGCAACTTCAATCCTGCCTGCGCGATGGCCGGCAAGGTGTGCGTCGCGGAAGTGGAGGAACTGGTGGAAACCGGCCAGCTTGACCCGGATCAAGTGCATCTGCCCGGTATCTATGTCGATCGCATCGTGGTCAATGTCAGCCCGGAAAAACGCATCGAACAGCGCACCGTGCGCAGCGAAGGAGGTAACTGAGATGGCCTGGACGCGTGATCAGATGGCACAGCGTGCCGCCCGGGAATTGAGCGATGGCGCCTATGTCAACCTCGGCATCGGCCTGCCGACCCTGGTGGCCAATTACATCCCTGATGGCATGGAGGTCTGGCTGCAATCGGAAAACGGCCTGCTCGGCATCGGCCCGTTCCCGACCGAGGCGGAAGTCGATGCCGACCTCATCAATGCCGGCAAGCAGACTGTTACCGCCGTGCCGGGCGCCAGCTATTTTGGCAGCCATGACAGCTTCGCGATGATTCGCGGTGGGCATATCGACCTTGCCATCCTCGGCGCGATGGAAGTCACCGGCAAGGGCGATCTGGCCAACTGGATGGTGCCGGGCAAGATGGTCAAGGGCATGGGCGGGGCGATGGATCTGGTGGCCGGCGTCAAGCGTGTGGTGGTGCTGATGGAGCACACCACCAAGAGCGGCAGCCCGAAAATCCTGCCCGAATGTACCCTGCCGCTGACCGGCGTGGGCGTGGTCAACCGCATCATCACTGACCTTGGCGTATTTGATGTCAGCGCAGCGGGCTTGAAGCTGGTGGAACTGGCCGAAGGCGTGAGCGAGGCAGAAGTGCGCGAAAAAACCGGGGTACCGCTGGTTTGAGGACTTGATGCCTTTACCGTTGCAGCAAACAACAAACGCCGGAGAATCCGGCGTTTGTTGTTTCAGGGGTATGCCTGGCTTTACTTCGGCTTGTGCTTGCAGGTGCTGAGGCCGAATGGCAGATAGGCCGGGCAGATCCGCACCAGGCCGGTGATGAGTGGCAACAGGCCAAGCCAGCCCCAGGCGCCGATATGGCCGGTGAGAGTCAGCCCGATCAGCACCAGACCGAGCACGATGCGCAGCAGGCGGTCGATGCCGCCGACATTGAACTTCATGATGAGCGCCTCCGAATCAGTTGTTGTTGGCTTTTCCGCCGCCGAATTCTTCATAGGCGGCCAATGCGTTGGCAGCATACATCAGCGAGGGGCCGCCGCCCATGTACACGCATACCGAGAGCATTTCTTCCAGCTCGGCGCGACTGCAACCAAGCTTCACCAGCGCCTGGGCGTGATAGCCAAGGCAGGGGTCGCAGCGCGAAGCCACCGCCAGCGCCATGGCAATCAGCTCCTTGGTTTTCTTGTCCAGCACACCATCGGAAATGGCCGCCTGTGCCAGCGCCGAGAAACCCTGGGTGGTAGCGGGAATGTCACGCCGCAGCGGCGCCAGCCAGGAGGAGGTGTGACCAATGATTTCTTTGTAGCTCTTGCTCATATGAACCTCGGTTGTCATTGAATACATGATTTCATATTATATTTTTAAGTAAATTGTTTGCAATGCCATGACGCACGCCTTGCCATCCCCGCCAGCCACCCCGATAGCGCCCGAGCAGATGCGCGCCGGAGCTGAAGCGGCCTTGACCTTGCTCAAAGCATTGGCCAATCACGACCGGCTGATGCTGCTGTGCCAGCTCTCGCAGGGCGAGGCCACAGTCGGGGCATTGGAAGTGGCGCTGGGGATTCGCCAGCCGACGCTTTCACAGCAGCTGGCCGTGCTGCGCAATGAGGGGTTGGTCAGCACCCGCCGCGAGGGCAAACACATCCATTACGCGATAGCGAGCGTGGAGGCGTTGCGGCTTTTGCAGACGCTGCACGAGATTTTTTGCCCGAAGCCAGGCATGAGCAGACACGGGTAACGAATACTTGGCTCATGGGCAGCGGTTGTTGTATTGCTGGCGCTCAGCAAGATGGACTGTGGAATTGCAACGGCTGGCAGGCAGTCGCAACGGTCATGGCTTATTGGCCAATGAAAGATCCCTGCGCCCGGCAGCCTTGGTGAAAGCGGGAGCAGCCAAGGAAGCGTCCATTGCGGCCATCTTTGGGCTGGATGATGCCGCGCTTGCAAACCGGGCATGGGTCACCGGCCCGGGTGCTGGCAGGCAGCCGCCGGGCGCGGGGATTGCGTCGGGTCTGAGCCTGCGCCTGCGCGGGCAGGTCTTGCTCTGCCCTGCGCTTGAATGTGCAAGCCGGAAAGCGGCTACATCCTTGGAAGTCGCCGTAAGGACCCGAGCGCAATTGCAAGACGCCGCGACCGCATTCAGGGCAGGCTTCCAGTGGCTGGCCGTCAACCGGCTCAATCCTGAGATGCCCTGCTTTTACCAGCTCGATCAGGAAGCGCGAGGGCTGGTTCAAGGTCGTGTACAGCCGTACTTGCCTGCGCGCCCGGGTAATGGCCACGTAGAACAGCCGGCGCTCCTCGGCGAATGGAAACGGATCCGGCGCCGGCATCGCCAGCTGTAGTGCCGGGTCGTCCTGTATCTGGCTGGGGAAGCCGCGTGTGCCTTCCACTACATTGAGGACGAATACGTACTCGGCCTCCAGCCCCTTGGAGCCATGTGCGGTTCGGTACTCTATCTTTAGCCTGTCGCCAAAGCGCCGCTGCCACGACGGCAATGCAGCGGGTCTGTCGTCGCGATAGCGGCCAAGGAGCATGACGCTCAGATGCGTCCCCCGCATTGGCTTCAGCCTGCCGTTTGACGCCAACTGGTGCATTTGCGCCAGCTGCTGTTCGACATGCTCGGCAATGCCATGCGGGCTCGAAAAGCCATAGGCCAGCAGCGGCGTTTTTGTCAGTGGGTTGTGGGTCTTGACCTGTTTTTTGATCTGCGCGGGACTGTTCTGGATGAACTGGCTGGAGATATCGCATAGCAGCTGCGGACAGCGGAAGGTGGTGCTGAGCGTCAGCCGGGTGGCGTGCTGGAAAGTCTTTTCGAACTCGGTCATCACGCTGATATCGGAACCGGCAAAGCGGTTGATGCCCTGCCAGTCATCGCCTACCACGCAAAGATGGGCGGGAGGATCTTGCTGGCTTGCCAAGGCTTTCAACAGCCGGATGCGGGCGCGTGAGCTGTCCTGAAATTCATCGGCCAGGATCACCGTGTAGGGGCTCTGATAAGCACCCGATTCCACGTATTCCGCAGCCAGAATCAACATATCCTCAAAGTCGATGAAGCCGCCCTGTTGCAGACGCCGTTCCCATTCCGCAGCAATCTGCTCGTACAGTCGCAGATACATGCCAAGGCGCGCGGCAAATCCATCGTCGGACTGGGTGGTCAGTGCATCCTGCAAGTCTTGTGTGCTCAAGCCGTTGTTCTTGACGTGTTGCTGGAAAACCCGGAACGAGCGTGCCAAGTCCTGCTCATGCACTGGTTGCAAGCCGGTGGCCTGCTTGTCCGGGTTGAAGCGGGGCTGGAGGCCATGGGCAATCAGTGCCTGCTCCAGCGCCGGAATGGCCTCGCCATTGAGCAGAGTGTGCGAGGTGGTTTCAAACAGTGCCGTGCCCATCCTGGCATGCAGTGCACGCTTCCATTTCACGCCTGCCAGATAGCCCTCGAACTGCCTGGGCGGCTGCCCTTTGCCGTTGAGAGCGAAGTGCTCGTGGTACAGATTGGCGTCGGGATAGTAAAAGTCGGGGAAGTATTGCCGGTATTGGTGGTCGGCAGTTGCATGCTCGTAGGGGCGTTCGTATTCATAGGCAATATCGTTGTAGAACAACCAGTCCGCGATGGTGCGCTCTCCTTGCTCTTGACCACCTCACCTCCGGCGGTGCGGAAGCCGCGCACACCATTGCCATAGGCTTCGGGCTCGTCAGGCTGCCCCCATTTGCCGACATCGCGGGCATACACGGTGCGGAACAATGCCCAGTCGTGCCTGAAAGCCTCATCTTGTTGGGCCAGCGTTTGGATGATGTCGCTGACTTCGCGCACATCAGCTCCTGGATTGGATGGATCTACCCAGGGCGCCAACGACGGCTTCTTGCCGGTGGCTTTGGCGATGACGTCAATGCCGAAGGCGTGGAAGGTGTTGGATCTGACTTTTTCCACACGCGGCACATCTTTGAGCTGCTCGGTAATGCGCTGTCCGACTTCGTCAGCCGTGGCGCGGTTGAATGCCAGCAGCAGGATTTGTTCGGGTGTGGCCAGCCCCTGATGGAGGACATAGCCGGTCTTGGCCACCATTGTCGAGGTTTTGCCCGAACCGGCCGCGGCGACAACCATCACTGCATCATCCATGCATACGCAGGCTTGAATCTGCTCATCGGTGAGCGGGTTCTTTTCCACGGTGGCAAAGAACTGCTGGCACGCGACTTTCTGTTGAGTCAGGTGCTGGGCATTCAATTTGTCAAAGTGGCACTGCAAGGTTTCCTCGGCGCAAGTCTCACCTACCGCCAGCTTCCAATTCTTGGCCGGATGCTCGGGAGCTGGGTGGGATGCCAGGAATCTGCTGGCCGTCCCCTTGGGAATCCAGCGTCCCTGACCGGCAAACACCATTGCTGTCTCAATCCAGTGCCGGTAGCTTTCATCAAAACTTGCTTGCCAGCGGGCGGCATTCACTCTGGAATCATGAGCAACCTGGGCTTTTACCCGCTTGGCAGCAGAAAATATCCAGGCAAGCCCTGCCAATATCAGAAACAGCAGTCCCGTCCCCAGAATCACGCTGACCTCGCCTCCCCGCTTGCGGGTTGACCCGAGCCGATCAAGTTACTGTCCTTGTCAGGTTCGCGGTGCCAGCTTGAAGTGCGATGGCAAGGGGCGAATAAGAAGCACGGAGAGCGCATGGTGTCAGTTGGGCAAGGGGAAGGGCTCAATCACGCCGGGCGTAGCGGTAGGGGGTTTTGTGCTGGCTATCTTCAGGCCAGGCGCGGTGGCTGTAACCGGCGGCGTGGACGCTTTTGAGTACGATGCGTTCGATGGCGTGTGCCAGGGTGCCATCGACTTGTCCGGCTTCGGCTTCGAACTCCCATTCCTCAAGATGGGCATCGAGCAGTGGGCGCAGGGCTTCCAGCCGCAGCCAGTACATGCTGCCAGCGGCGAATAGTTCGTTTTCGGTATCGGCGCTGGCAAGCCCGAGGCGGCGACACAGGTAATCGACATTGGTCGCGTTCGCGCCCCAGTAATAGTGCATCGGCTGCAGGTGGTGAGCCGGGGCGACCAGACCGAGCTTGGGATCGGCTTCGAAGGCAGCCAGGATGGCGGCGCTGTTTTCGCCCAGCAGCGTATCGGTGAGTTCGCGTCGCCAGGCATCGCCATCGCCGCGATGGGTGGAGCGTTTGGTATGCAGTTTCAGCAGCACGTCCTCGCCTTCGTCCAGCAACTGGTTGGCAAGGTGCAGGAAGGGCAGGATGTCGCGGCCACGGTTTTCGGTCGCATGGACTTCGGCTTGCATGCCAAGCCCTGCCAGTATGCGCCGGACGGTTTGGGACTTTTCAGGTACGGTGCTGATGACAAGCCGTGGCTGTTGCCCGCTTTGCTGCACGGCGTGCAGCATTTCTTCCAGCACCTCCGGGTAGTAGGCGTGAATCAGCACACAGGGGCGGGCAGGCTTGGGCGGCGGCGGGTGCAGCGCCTCGGCGGTGGCGGCAAGCCAGGCGTGTCCCAGGCGGCTGTCCGGCTCCAGTACCGCGCCTTCGCCCCATTCGTTCCAGGCATTGATGAACAGCAATGGCGGTTCAGTGCCATGGCGGGGCGATAGCGCGATGGCGGCGCGCAGCCAGTCGCGGTAGCGGCGCGGGGCGGCATGCAGCCAGGTGCGGCCGCGCCCCGGACGGCGTGGCTCGTTGTCCCAGCCGCAATTGACCGCGCGATGCAGCGGGTAGGGGCTGGCCGCTTTGCCAAGGTAATGCGCTGGCAGGTCACGCCAGTCCAGCAGCGTGCCCTGGTAGGCCGGGTTCAGTGCATGCTGCGCTGCAGTCAAATCGGTGGCCGGCACCAGATTGGGGGGGAACTCCACTGCCGCATCAAAGCCGATATCGCGCGGGTCGGGACGCTCGAAGGACTGGGTATAGGCAAGGTGAATTTCGCCAATGCCGTGATCGCGGCACCAGCGCCGCCAGCGCTCGGTCGTGGCGCGCGCATCGGGCAGCTTGCCGGGGCGATAGACCAACAATATGGGCTTGCCATCGACGCGCAGATAACGCGCATCGCGCAGATAGTCGGCCACATGGGCGATAAAGGCCAGGTCATCCTCGGCATCATGCGCCTGGGCAATCAGCACATTCTCGGCGCTGCCATCCCAGGTGCGTGTCCATGGTTCGTTGGCCCAGCACAGGCATAGCGGAAAATCGATGTCCGGGTTGTGCAGCCAGTGACGCAGCGGGGTTTCCAGCACGGTGCGGCCATGAAACCAGTAGAAATAACTGCAAAACGCGCTGATGCCATAGCGTTTGGCAAGTGCTGCCTGCTGGCGCAGCACATCGGGCAGGCGCAGGTCGTAAAAGCCCAGTTCACCGGGCAGGCGCGGCTGCACATGGCCTTCAAACTGCGGCAGGGCGCGGCTGACGGCGCGCCATTCGGTATAGCCCGCGCCCCAGGCAGCATCGTTTTCGGGTAGCGGGTGGTATTGCGGCAGATAGAACGCCACCAGCCGTGCCGGCAGTGTGGCAGGCAGGGCGGGCGCACTGTCCGGGCGGTAACCCAGTGCCCGGCTACCGGCCGCTTGCAGGGCGCGGCGGTGGCTGGGCGCGCTGCCGATAATCAGTGGCTTGCTGGCCGGGCGGATGCCGGGGAAGCGTTGCAGGAACCATTGCCGCAGGGCATCGCGGCGCGGCTCGGACAGCGGCAGCAGGCGAAAGCCGGCGCGCAGCAGGCGAAATGCCGCATCACGCGCACCGGAGCTCGCCTGCGCAGCGCTCATTACATGCTCTGGTAGTTCGGGCCGCTGCCGCCTTCGGGAGTGACCCAGTCAATGATTTGGTAGGGGTCTTTGATGTCGCAGGTCTTGCAATGCACGCAGTTGGCGGCATTGATTTGCAGGCGTTTGCCATGCGGCTGGCTGGCGTCCTCGACCATCTCGTAAACGGCTGCCGGGCAGAAGCGGGTGCAGGGATTGCCGTATTCCTCCACGCAGCGGCTGGCGCAGATATCGGTATCGGCGACTTTCAGATGCACCGGCTGGTCTTCATCATGCGAGGTGGCGGCAAAGAACACCCCTTGCAGGCGGTCACGCGGCGCCAGTGTGCGCGGCAGATAATCGCGTTCGGGCTGGGCACTGCCAAGGCGTTCGGTGGCGCTGTAATCGGCTTTTTGCTGCAAGGTCCATGGCGATGCGCCGCCGGTGGCGGTTTCCCAGGCGGCATTGAGCATGCCAAACCACAGGCCTTTCTTGAAGCCGGGTTTGATATTGCGCACTTTTTTCAGCTCGCTCATCACCGCCGAATCGCGCAGGCGGGCATCAAAGCCTTCACTGGAAAGCGCCTGGGCGGCCAGATGCTCGGCAGCCAGCATGCCGCTGCGAATCGCCTGATGGGTGCCCTTGATTTTGGGCACATTGAGAAGACCCGCAGTATCGCCAATCAGCAGGGCGCCGGGCATTTCCACCTTCGGTAGCGACTGGTAGCCGCCGGTGACGATGGCGCGGGCGCCAGCGGAGACGATGCTGCCGCCTTCGAGCAAGGGGGCAATCATCGGATGCGCTTTCCACTGCTGGAAGGCTTCCCAAGGCTGGTAATTCGGGTCGCGGTAATCCAGCCCGCTGACATAGCCCAGCGCCACGCGGCCGCCTTCGAGGTGGTACAGAAAGCTGCCGCCATAGGTGTGGTTGTCCGCCGGCCAGCCCAGGGTATGCACGATTTTGCCAGGGCTGACGCGCGCGGCATCGACCTGCCACAGCTCCTTGATGCCGATGGAATAACTCTGCGGGTCGCTGTCCTTGTCCAGTGCAAAACGCTTGACAAGCCGCTTGGTGAGATGCCCGCGTGCCCCTTCGGCCAGCACCGTGACCTTGGCGTGGATGTCGAGGCCGGGGGTGTAACTATCCTTGGGCGTACCATCCTTGGCTACGCCCATGTCGCCAATGCGCACGCCAATGACGCGGCCGCTGTCATCGTGCAGGGTTTCGGCAGCGGCAAAGCCGGGGAAAATTTCCACGCCCAGAGCCTCGGCCTGTGGCGCCAGCCAGGCGCACAGGCCGCCGAGCGAAACGATGAAATTGCCGTGGTTGTTCATGCCCGGCGGCAGCGGCAGCTTGCGCTGGCCAGTTTTCGACAGCAACCAGAATTCGTCCTCGCGGGCAGGCACGCATACCGGCGGCGGGTTGTCGCGCCAGCCAGGCAGGAGCGCATCCAGCGGCTCGGGCTCAATCACTGCGCCGGAGAGGATGTGCGCGCCCACGGTGCTGCCTTTTTCGATGATGCACACCGAAAGCTCGGGGTTCAGTTGCTTCAGGCGAATGGCAAAGGCAAGCCCGGCAGGGCCGGCGCCGACGGTGACGACGTCATATTCCATCACGTCGCGTTCGATTTCTGGCTGGATGTGTTCCATCGTGGCTCCTTCGATACAGGCGCGAATTGTCCGGTTTTGGTGGCTGCTGGGCAAATCAGGGTTGGCGATGCAGGGTTTGCAGCGACCAGCCGGAAATCTCAAGGCTCACTTGGGCAAGCGCCTGCTCGAAGGCATCCGAGACATCATGGGCACTCATGCCGTTTGCCAGGATGCTGGCCTGAAACACCCGGTGGGCAACGATTTGGTTGCGATCGGTACGGATCAGCTGTGCCGAGACTTCCAGCACGGCGCTGGGTTTGCCGCCGCCGCTGTAGTCGGCATCAAAGCGGTGCAGTTCCAGTGCCAGCTCGTATTGGCCGATGATGCCGCCACCGCGCCGCGCCACGCCGTCAAGTTTGCCGCTGTGCGTCAGGGTGCGTACCAGGGCGGTTTGCAGCATTTCCGGGGCAGGCTGCACCCAGCTTGCGCCCTGATACACCTGCAGCTCGCCCGGCTGCGGGCGCACCACGATGCGATTGCCATCGAGTATGCGGCTGGCAAGCGGGCGCTGCACCACCAGCTGGGTTGCCACTTGCGGCCAGGCCGGATCCGACTGCACCGCAGGCTGCGGGTCATGGATGCTTATTTCGGTTTTCTTGGGGACGACGCCGCAGCCAGCCAGCGCTGCCAGCAATAGCAGCGGCAGTGCGCGTGCAGGGATTGAGATGCTCATTTCGGGGTGAACTCCTTGGGTTGCTCACGACCCAGCAGATAGCCTGCCGGGTTGCTGTCCAGCCGGTCGGTGATTTGCCGCAAATCGCGCATCAACATGCGCAGCTCACCCAGGGTGGGGCCAAGCTGTTGCAGGCCGTCGCGGGTGAACTGGTTGATCGGCGCGCGGTTTTCCGAGACCAGCGCATTGGCATTGTGGCCGGCGGCCTCGAACGAGGCGATGGCGGCATCGAGTTTGTCCATGGTGGCGGGCAGCCGTGCCAGCACCTCGCGGTCAACCTTCTGCACCGAGCCATTGACCTGCGCCAGCATGGTGCGCAGATCGTCGCTGGCCAGCCGTGCATTGCTGATGAGCTTCTCGATGTCATCACGCTGATCGCTGATGCTGGCAGTGGTGGCGCGCAGGTTTTCCAGCGTTTCGGAGATGCGCGCGATGTTGTCTTCACTAAGCGCCTTGTCCAGCCGCGCCACCAGCATATTGGCGGTATCGGCGATGTTTTGCAGCGCGGAAGGCTCGGTCAGAATCACCGGGATCTCATTGCGCTTGTCGGCCACCAGCCGTGGCGCGCCAGGGCTGCCGCCGGTGAGCTGGATGAACGGGCTGCCGGCAATGCCGGACTGTGACATCTTGGCGCGGGTATCGACCTTCACCGGCGCCTCGTCCTTGAGTTTGAGTTGTGCCACCACCCGGCGCGGGTCGTTGGGGTCAAGTTTGAGGTGCTCGACCGTGCCGACCGAGATGCCGTTGTATTGCACGCTGCTGCCTTCGCTCAGGCCAGTCACCGGCTCGTTGAATATCACCTGATAGCGATCCCAGGTGGCGTCGGATGAATATTTGGCCGCCCACAGGATGAAGCCGAACAAAAAGGCCATGACCAAAATGGTGAAGCTGCCTATCAGGACGTAATTGGCGCGGGTTTCCATAATCAATCTCGCTTTGAGCGCTGTGCAGTGGCCTGTGCGGCGCGCGCGCGCGGGCCGTGAAAATATTCCTGCACCCAGGGATGGTCGAATTGCTCCACCTCGGCCAGCGGTGCATTGATGATGACGCGCTTTTCGGCCAGCACGGCAATGCGGTCGCAGATGGCATACAGCGTGTCGAGGTCGTGGGTAATCAGAAATACCGTCAGCCCAAGTGCGCGGGAGAGGGTGAAAAGCAGGTTGTCAAAGGCCGCCGCGCCGATGGGATCGAGCCCGGCGGTGGGTTCATCCAGAAACAGCAGCGGCGGGTCCAGCGCCAGTGCGCGGGCAAGTCCGGCACGTTTGCGCATGCCGCCGGAAAGCTGCGAGGGCAGCTTGTCGATGGCATCGGCAGGCAGTCCTGCGAGTTTGGTTTTCAGCAGCGCCAGCTCATGACGCAATTCACCACTGAGTTGCGGGTAGTGTTCGCGGATCGGAACTTCGATGTTTTCACCCACGCTCAGCGATGAAAACAGCGCGCCATCCTGAAACAGCACGCCGGTATTGCGCTTGACCTGCTGCCGGTCGTGGCCGCTGGGCGAGAGCGCGTCGATGCCCATCACTTCCACATGGCCGGCATTGGGGCGGCGCAGGCCGATGATTGAGCGCATCAGCACCGACTTGCCGGTCCCCGAGCCGCCGACCACGCCGAGAATTTCGCCGCGGCGCACATCCAGATCCAGACCGTCGTGCACCGTTTGCGTGCCAAAACGGTTGACAAGCCCGCGCACCCGGATGATGGGTGCATCATGGTTAGTGTGGGTGTCCTGATTCATCGCCATCCTTTACCAGCCCATGTGCATGAACCACAGTGCAAAGAAGGCATCGAAAATGATGACCAGCGAAATGGTCTGCACCACGCTGGAGGTGGTGCGCTCGCCCACCGACTGCGCGGTGCCGGTGACTTGCAGGCCTTCCAGACAGCCAATCAGGGCGATCACCAATGCAAATACCGGCGCCTTGGACATGCCCACCCAGAAATCGACGATGTCGATGCCCTCATAAATCTTGGTGACATAGGCCACCGGTGGAATATCCAGGCTGACCGCGCCCACGGTCAGGCCGCCCAGCAGCCCGGCAATCATCGCCAGGAAGGTCAGCAAGGGCAGCATCAGCAGCAGCGCCAGAACCCGCGGAATCACCAGCAGGTCAATCGGGTCAAGTCCCAGGGTGCGGATGGCATCGACTTCTTCGCGGCTGACCATCGCGCCAATTTGTGCGGTAAAGGCGCTGGCGGTGCGTCCGGCCAGCAAGATGGCCGTCAGAAGCACGGCAAATTCGCGCAGGAAGGCGATGTTCACCAGATCCACCACCAAAATGGTGGCGCCGAAATCCTGCAGGATATTGGCGCCCAGAAATGCCAGTACCGCACCCACCAGATAAGTCAGCAACAGCACCAGCGGCACCGCATCCAGCCCGACCTGTTCCATGTGATGCACTATGCTGGTGATGCGCAGGCGACGCGGCTGGTGCACAAGGCGCAGCAGCTTGACCATCACCTCGCCAAAGAACGCTATGAGGGCAATGATTTCGCGGTAATTATCGACCACCGCAAAGCCAAGCCGGCCAATTGCCGCCTTGAAGCCCAGGTCACGCTTCGGGCTGGGGCGTTCGTGGGCGACTTCGGCAATCGCCTCAATCAGCGGCTCATGCTCATGACGAAACTGGAACTGCTCGCGCTGTAGCTGATTGCGGTGGGCGAAGCGCTGCAGCTGCAAAACCCCCAGCGAGTCCAGGGCGCTGATAGCGCGCGCATCAATCGTTTTGACCTCGCCCTGCACCTGCGCCAGTGCTTTTTCAAGCGCGCTGGCGCGCGCCAGTGTCCAGCTGCCATGCAGGCTGAGCTGTCCGGTGGCAAGATCCAGTTCGGCGGTCGGGGCGGTAGGGTCGGTCATGCAGGCAAAATCCGTGAGCCGCGCATCTTAGAGATTGTTCGGGATAGGCGTGTGAAATGGTCATGATAATGACGCTTGCGGTCAGGATTATCCATGTCATGCTTTTGTCATGCCACAACTGCCACTTGCCAAAATTTCTGCCCGCAACCGGATTGATTTCGTTGCCGAGCTTGCCGCCCGCCTGCATGCCTATGGCACCACAGCGCAGCGCCTTGAAGGCGCGTTGCTTGGGGTTTCGGCGCAGTTCAATCTGGAATGCCAGCCCTGGGTCAATCCGACCGGAATGATTCTCACCTTCCGCGACCTGGGGGATGCCGATGCCAATGATGTGACCCGGGTGATTCGCCTGCCGCCGGGCGAGGTCGATTTGGCCAGGCTCAGCATGACCGATCGCATCGCTGAAGATGTATTGGCCGGAAAGATTGACCTGGCCGAAGGTCAGGCGGCCCTGAAAAAACTCGACGAGCCGCCGCGGCTGCATTGGCAGCTGATGCAGATTTTGTCATTCGTGCTGGTAGCCGGGGGCGTGTCCATGTTGCTGCGCCTGCCCTGGCTGGACATTGCCGTTGCCAGTATTGCCGGGCTGCTGATTGGCCTTCTGGATTATGCCGTCAGCCGCCTGCCGTTATTGCGTGAATCGGTGGAAGCCCTGGCGGGGATGCTGGCAGCGACCCTGGCCGTTCTGGTGGCAGGTTTTTGGGCGCCCCTCAATCTCAATACCGTGATTATCGCCGCGGTCATCGTCATGCTGCCGGGTATGGCACTGACCAATGCCATCAGCGAGCTGACCAACCAGCACCTGGGCGCCGGGGTGGCGCGTTTTGCCGGCGCGCTCAGCACTATTTTGAAATTGACCATCGGCACCATGATTGCGCTGACATTGGCCAATATGCTCGGCATCAAGCCGCAGGTGGTATATGCGCGTCCGCAGCCTGGCTGGGTGGAGGCGGTCGGGCTTTTGCTTGCCTGCTTTGCTTTCGCCGTGGCATTTCGTGCCGGGGGGCGAGATTATTTGCTGGTGATGGCTTCCGCAGCTGCCGGTTATTTGATTGCCCGCTATGCCGGGACGATGCTTGGCAATGTTGCCGGAGTATTCTTGAGTGCGCTGACGCTGACCATGCTGGGCAATCTGTATGCGCGGCTATGCAATCGTCCCGGCGCCCTGGTTCGCGTCCCCGGCATTATCCTGCTGGTACCGGGTAGCGTCAGTTTCCGGGGGTTGATAGATTTGATGCAGCAGCAAAATATCAGCGCCGGGCAGGCGGCGCTGATGGCTGTGCTCAATATCCTGCTGGCGCTGATTGCCGGCCTGATGTTTGGCAATTTGCTGGCGCCGCCACGCAGTAATCTGTAAGACATAAACAAAGCGCCGCTTGTGCGGCGCTTTGGTGGGGTCTGAAATGGCTTGATAGCGGCATTAATTGCCGGAGACTGCAGGCACTGCCGTCTGCGGCGCAATCAGGAAGTCGTTCAACTGCCGCCCTTGCTCAATATAAGCGGCCAGCCAGCGCGGCTGTTTGCCACGGCCGGTCCAGGTATTTTCAGCATTGGCCGGATCACGGTATTTGGCTTCCACCTTGCTGCCTTTGCGCGGCCCCTTGCTCTTGCTCGCGGCTTTGCGCGGCGCGCTTGTGCTGGTAGCGCCGGCAGTACCAAAAAGTTCTTCAAAGCTATAGCCAGAAGCGCGCACGATTTTGTTGATTTGGGTGCGCACCTGATTGATGGGCTTGCGTTTGGCCAGCACTCGCTTGCGCTTTTGCGCCTGGCTAATCAAATCGGCAAGTTCTTTGCTGTTCAGTTTTGTAATGTCCACGTTTACTCCACGGGCTTGATCATTTATCGATTGCTGGCATGGGCGCCGTCCGCAAGCGATATTAAAGCCTTGATTATCTGGATGCAATTTATAAACAGACTTTTACCCGGGGTCAGGGGGGTGAGACGGTCAGACGGGCAAGCAGGCTTGCATGGTCGAGATTTTCAGCTTCAGCCGCGCTGCGATGGCGATATTCAAAACTACCTGCGGCCAGGCCGCGCTCCGAAACCACCACGCGGTGGGGAATGCCGATCAGCTCCATATCGGCAAACATCGCGCCCGGACGCAGGCCGCGATCGTCGAGCACGCTATCGATTCCGGCTTTATTCAGTGCCTCGCACAGTTCCTCGGCCGCTGCCAGCACGTCCGGGTTGTTTTTCGGGTTGATCAGGCAGACCGCGACCTGCCAGGGCGCCATCGCCTCTGGCCAGCAAATCCCGGTCTCATCATGATTTTGTTCGATGGCGGCGGCGACGATGCGGGAAACGCCAATGCCGTAACAGCCCATCAGCGGATTGACCGGCTTGCCCTGGGCATCGAGCACCGTGCAATTCATCGCCTCGGAGTATTTATTGCCCAGCGCAAAGACATGGCCGACTTCAATGCCACGGGCGATGCCAAGTATGCCCTGACCATCAGGCGAGGGGTCGCCGGCCACCACATTGCGAATATCGGCCACTTCCGGCTCTGGCAGGTCGCGCCCCCAGTTCACGCCGGCAATATGGAAGCCGTCACGATTGGCGCCGACCACAAAATCGGCCATGGCCGCCACAGCGCGGTCGGCAATCACGCGAATGGGCTGGGCGCTATTGAGCGGGCCGAGGAAGCCGGGCGATGCGCCCAGATGGGTGCGGATTTCCTCCTCACTGGCGAGGCGATAATCGCCAAGACCCGGCAGTTTGGCCAGTTTGATTTCATTGGCGGAATGGTCACCGCGCACCAGTGCCAACACAAATTGCGGCGCGCCCTCATTATCTTCACCCATCAAGGCGATGGATTTCACCGTGTGTGAAAGCGGGATTTGCAGCAGCGCGGCCACTTCTTCGCAGGTCTTTTGCGTGGGCGTGGCGATATCGCGCAGTGCTTGGCTTGCCGCCGGGCGCGTACCGGGGGCAAGCGCTTCGGCCAGCTCAACATTGGCGGCATAATCCGATGCGTCGGAAAAGGCGATGGCGTCTTCACCCGAGTCCGCCAGGACGTGAAACTCGTGCGAGGCCGAGCCGCCAATGGCGCCGGTATCGGCAAATACGGCGCGGAATTTCAGCCCCAGGCGGGTAAAAATCCGGCTGTAAGTGTCATACATATTGCGATATTCGGTCTGCAATGAGGTCTCGTCCAGATGGAAGGAATAGGCGTCTTTCATGAGAAATTCGCGGGCGCGCATCACGCCAAAGCGCGGGCGGATTTCATCACGGAATTTGGTCTGGATCTGATAGAAATTAACCGGCAATTGCTTGTAGCTGGCCAGCTCGTTGCGGGCAAAATCTGTCACCACTTCTTCAGCGGTAGGCGCATAGCAATAACCGGCCTCTTTGCGGTCGCGGATTTTCAAAAGCTGGCCGCCAAACTTTTCCCAGCGGCCGGTTTCCTGCCATAGTTCCTGCGGCTGGATGGTCGGCATCAGAATCTCGATGGCGCCGGCGCGGTTCATTTCTTCGCGCACCACGCGCTCGACCTTGCGCAATACCCGTAGCCCCAGCGGCGACCAGGTATAAAGGCCGGCTGCCAGCTTGCGAATCATGCCGGACTTGAGCATCAGCTTGTGGCTGATGATTTCGGCTTCGGCGGGAGTTTCTTTTTCAGTACGCAGATGAAAACGCGACAGGCGCATGGCAAGGCTCGGATTGGGGTGAGCCCTGCATTTTGCCATGCGCCTTGCCGCTTTGTTGCGCTGCTTATTTGCAGTTGGTTTCCAGAATGGTCTGGGCAAGCCGCATCTGGGCGGCGCGTTCTTCATCACTGAGCGTGCGCGGATTGCCGTCGGCGCCTGCCATTTGCACGCTGGGGCTATCGCGCAGTACGGCAAGATTGGTGCGCGCCTGTTTGCACTGTTCGCTTTCAGGCTTGGCTTCGGCAGCGGGCGTGGCCGGCGCATCGGCAGGCTGTGCCGCCTTCAGGCCGCGAACGCTGTAATTGCCGGAACTTGGCGGCGTGCTGGAATAGTGGGTGCGCCCCTGGGCATCCTTCCATTGATAAATCTGTTGAGCGGCAGCGGGCGAAAGTGCTGCGGCAGTGCAAAGGCCGAGCATCATGAGAATGGATACGCGCGTGAGCATGGTGCAGCTCCTTGTGATCAGGGTCACATTGCAACACCGCAGCCGATGGCTTGCAAGTGATGGCGCCGGATGTCGCCGGTTCAGCCCTCATCATGGCCACAGCAAGGCGCTACACTTGCCTGTTATGGAAGAAAACAAAAACCCATCTCGTCCGCCGCGTGCGGTTTATTACCTGCTTCCCAATCTGTTCACTACAGGCGGGCTGTTTGCCGGCTTCTACGCCATCATTGCGGCGAGCCAGGAAAAATTCGCCCATGCCTGTGTGGCGATTTTCATCGCAGCCTTGCTGGACGGGCTGGATGGCCGGGTAGCCCGGCTCACCCATACCCAGAGTGAATTTGGCGTGCAATATGATTCGCTGGCTGACCTGGTGAGCTTCGGCATGGCGCCGGCGATGCTGATGTACCACTGGGCCATGGAATACATGCATCTGGAGGGCGCCACCACCGGGCGGCTGGGTTGGCTCGCGGCATTCTTGTATGCCGCCTGTGCGGCTCTGCGGCTTGCCCGTTTCAACAGTCAGGTCGGAGTGGTGGACAAGCGCTGGTTCATTGGTTTGGCAAGCCCGGCAGCGGCGGCGGTGATGGCGAGTTTCGTCTGGACACTGCATGACTATGAGGTGGCAGGACAGGGGCTGCGCTATGCGGCGCTGGCGGTGACGGTGACGGTGGCGCTGCTGATGGTGAGCAATATCCGCTATACCAGCTTCAAGGGCAGCCAACGTGGCGAGCAGGGCGAGCGTGTGCCGTTTTTCGTCTTTCCGATAGTGCTGGGCGTGTTGATTGCGCTGGCGCTGTACCCGCCACAGACCTTGCTGCTGGTGTTCGCCGCTTATGCGCTTTCCGGGCCGCTGATGAGGGTGTTTCGCAAACGCAGTGCCGGGGATGTATGAACTGGGACAGCCTGCAAACGGAAATTCTGGGCGAGCTGGGTCATACCCCGTGGCGGCAGGTCTGGCCGGCGGCGTCCCTGCCGCCTGACCCGTTTGTAGTGGCGCAGCTGGCGGCCGCTACTGGTGTCACGGCGGAAGCGCTGCTGGCATCGGGGATTGTGCTGCCCGATGCCGAGCGCTTGCGTGATGCGGCGGTCAAGCGCGCCTTGTGGCCACAGTTGCGCCGTTTGCGTGCCCGGCAATGAGCAGCGCAGCGGCCGTGAAGCTCCGGCGTATGCAGGAGTCTGACCTGGCGGAGGTGATGCAGGTGGAATTGCGCGCCTACCCATGGCCGTGGTCGGTGGGCAATTTCCGCGATTGCCTGCGCTCGGGCTATTCGATGTGGGTGCTGGAAGCTGACCGGCGCATCATTGGCTATGCGGTGCTCAGCGTGCAGGCCGATGAGGCACATTTGCTCAATATCTGTATTGACCCGGCCTGGCAGTCGCGCGGGCTGGGCAGGCGTTTGCTGCGCGATGTGCGCCAGGCTGCGCAGGCGCAGGGCGCGCAACGGATTTTTCTGGAAGTGCGTCCTTCCAATAGCCATGCGGTGCAGCTCTATCAGGACGAGGGCTTCAACGAAATTGGCCGCCGGCCGCGCTATTACCCCGCAGCCAATCATGGCCGGGAGGATGGCCTGGTGATGGCGATGGAGCTGTTGGACTAGCGCTTTACCAGCGCAGCGGGCTATGCGCCAGTTGCCGGGCAAGGGTGGCGAGCAATTGCTCGGCTTCTTCGCGGCTTAGGTAGTCGATGCGCAGCGGTGCAAACGGGCTTGCGCCTGCGGTGTCCAGCAGCAGGCTGCGCATGCCAAAGAGCCTGTCCACTGGCGAGGCGGACAGGCGCAGGCTTTGCAGTTTTGCCACTTCGGCAAAGCGCCATTGTTTTGACAGCCAGCCGCGCCGGGTGGCGATGAGGGTGCTGTCAAGGCTCCAGCCAGCATGCCGGTTGGCCTGCCATGCGGAAAACGCAGAAACTGCAATCCCTGCCAATGGCAGCAGTCCCCAGAAACCCAGCAGCCATACGGTGGTGACGGTCAGCGGCAGCAGCCACACACAGCTGCCCAGCCAACGGCGCAGCCAGGCGAGCCGGTGCAATTTTTGCCAGTTTTCGGGCGGCCAGTGGGCGGCAGGCAGCAGCTGGTTGATGAGTGCATCGCAGCTGGCGGGTGTGGCGATGGGCGCCAGTGCATGGTTGCTGCGGTCCTGCTGTTGTTGCGGCTGGGGGCTGGCTGCGACTTGCACCGACAGCGCCCGGCGTTTGAAGCGCCGGTGCAGCCAGCTCTCTTGCAGTTGCCAGGCCTGGATGCGGCGCTTGGGGATGGAGCTGCGAATCCGGGTTAGAAGCCCCCGGCTGATGGTCAGGCGCCGGCCACTCTCGCCCAGTACAAAGCCGTGATATTGCAGCAGGGACAGCACGACCGAAAGCAGTCGCAGCAGAACCAGCATGGCAAGCAGCAGGGCTAGGCCTATCAGGCTGTAATCGAGCCAGCCCAACTCCAGGCGCTGGATCTCCAGGCCATTGAGTGTGGCGCGGGTGGTGCGCGCCAGCTGCCCGGCATAGTGCTCGATAAATTCATCCATGAACTGGCCGAGGGTGGCAAAGGCGGCGGCGACCACCACCATGCCTCGATTGGAAATCAGGCCATGCCGGATGATTTCCGGGGTGGACAGTGTTAGCAGCGGCGCGGCAGCGGCTTGTGCAATCGCAGTGGTCGGCGTGATGGCGCTGCCATGCTGACCGCGCTCGCGCACCAAGTGCTCCAGCGCCAGCGCCTTGTCCAGGCGCAGCACGCGCATCTGCGCCTCTGGCTGGCTGCCGCCGGCCGATTCCAGGCGCACTTCGGCCACGCCAAACAGCCGGTGCAAAAGCGTCTGGTGCAGGGCGACGTTATGGATGCGCGCATAGGCGATTTGCCGCAGTTTTCTTTCCAGCAGGCCGCTGCGGATTTCGATGTGCTCGGGCAGCAGCCGATAGCGGTAGGTGAAGTATTGCCAGATTGAAACCAGCACCAGGGCCGCGACCCCCAGGAGTGGCCATAGCGCATGGCCGTCCCCCCGGCGGGCAATGAGCAAAAGCAGCAACGGGAAGATGAACTGTTTGAGATGCTGCAGGGCAACAAACAGCCATGACCAGGCGTGCAGGCGATGCTCGCGGGCGGGCGGGGCGGGAATGGGAGGCGGTGCTTCAGTCATCATCGCTTTCGGGCTCAATGCCAGCGGCCAGCGCCTTGCGCAGCGCCTCGGCATCCTGCTGGTCAAGGCAGGGCAGGCTGAGCGCATGGCTATGCGTGCCAGCGGTGTGTACGGTCAGTGTGGCAAGCCCATAGCGGCGCTGCAGCGGGCTGCGGCTGATATCCAGATGCTGTACGCGGGTGGCCGGGACATGCGTATGCCGCTGCCAGAGCTTGCCACTTTTCACCGCAAAGCCGGTTCCATCCAGTCGCCAGCGGTAATAGCTGTGACGGCGCGCGCCTAACCAAATGCCGAACACGGCTCCGGCAAGCAGGCCGGCCACGGCCAGCAGACCTGCCCAGAGCCATGGCCCGGTGCCGAGTTTGGCCTCGCTCACAAGTGCGGTAGCCAAAGCCAGTGCAGCGCCGAAAATGGCACAGGCGATGGCATGGCTCAGGCAGAACAAAATCCGTCCGCGTGCGGGCAGGGGCTGCCAGGCCTCGGTATCTGCGCAGGGCAGGACTGGGGGGATGGGCTGTGTCATATCAATAGCAATCTGGCCAATAGGGGTTGCCGAACGCACTGCCTTCGGGCTGTTGCGACCAGCGTTTGTAAGTCCACTGGTACTGCGCAGGATTGCGGCGCACCAGTGCTTCGATACCGGCATTGAGTGCCGTGGCAGAAACCTGCGGGTCTTTGGCGGCGATGTCATCCGGCGCCGCCTCGATATGCAGGGTGAAGCCGCGACCATCGGCATCGCGCTCGCACCAGGCGAACAGGACGATGGCGCCGCTGCGCTCGGCCAGACGGCCGATCAGGGTCATGGTCGAGGCAGGAGTCCCAAAAAATGGCGCCCAGACGCCCTCGCCCTGTTTGGGCTGCTGGTCGGGCAGGATGCCGACCACGCCGCCGCCCTGCAGGCGTTTGAACAATTGCCGGATGCCGATGCCTTCGGCGCGGATTTGCTCCACCTGTCCGTCTTGCGCCTGTGCCTTGCGCACCCGGCGCAAAAACGCATCCACCCGCGCCGATTCCGGCGGCGCATACAGGATGGCGAGCGCCGTGCGGGAGGCCAGCCATTGGTTCAAAAGCTCCCAATTGCCATGGTGGGGGGCGGCAATAATCACCCCGCGACCACTGCCGAGGGCTGCATCAAATAATTCAATGCCGGCGCCTTCGCGCAGCAGTTGCAGGTTCTCCGCTGCCGGGCGCGTCCAGATGCGCAAAGTTTCGAACATTTGCCGGCCGGTGCTTTGCAGGGCTGCCTTGTGCAGGGCGCGGCGTTCGGCTTCGGGCATATGCGCAAAGGCAAGCTCCAGGCTACGCCAGGCCACCCGGCTTTCACGGCGCTGGCCGCGCAGCCAGAAGGCGGCCAGCTGGTCGCCCAACCAGCGCAGTGCGGGCATGGGCAAAAGGCCGATCAGTTTGGCAAGCCAGTAAAGCATGGGCAGGACATCAACAAAGGGGCTTGAGTGTAGAGAAAACACAGGGGCGGCGGGCAAGTTTGGTTAATCTTGCGGCTTTGTACGGGCAAAACAACCATGTTGGCTTTGATTCAGCGCGTCTCCAGCGCCAAAGTGGAGGTCGGGGGCGAAACCGTTGGCCAGATTGGCGCAGGGCTTTTGGCGCTGGTGTGCGCCGAGGCCGGTGACGATAGCGGCAAAGTGATCAAAATGGCCGAGCGCCTGCTGGCTTACCGGGTGTTTGCCGACGAGGCTGGACGGATGAATCGTTCGCTGCGCGATAGCGGCGGGCAATTGCTGCTGGTGAGCCAGTTCACGCTGGCTGCCGATACCCGCAGCGGCCTGCGCCCGAGTTTCAGCGCCGCCGCATCGCCGGCGCTGGCTGAACAGCTGTATGCGCAGTTGATAGCAGAGTGCCGGCAAAGGCATCCGCCAGGGGTGGAAATGGGTCGGTTTGGCGCCCATATGCAGGTAAGCCTGGTCAATGACGGCCCGGTGACCTTCATGCTGCAAACCTGAGCCCGGCAGCAGGCGGATAAAGTAGTATAATTGGGGGTTCAGTTTCTTTCAGGTGAAACACATGGCCAGTGATCGTCAGGCCCAGTCGGAAATCAAGCAGCTCATCAGCAAGGGCCTGGAACAGGGCTATCTGACCTATGCCGAGGTCAATGACCACCTGCCTGATGATCTGGTCGATCCCGAACAGATCGAAGACATCATCAGCATGATTCGCGGCATGGAGATCGAGGTGTACGAAGTGGCGCCCGATGCCGAGACGCTGCTGTTGGCGGGACAGTCGGGTTCGGGTCGTGAGGTGGACGAAACCACGACGGAAGATGCCATTGCCGCGATTTCGCCCCTGGATGCCGAGATTGGCCGCACCACCGACCCGGTGCGCATGTACATGCGCGAAATGGGCTCGGTCGAACTTTTGACCCGCGAAGGCGAAATCGCCATCGCCAAGCGCATTGAGGAAGGCATCAACCAGATGCTGGCCTCGCTGGCGCTGTTCCCACCGTCGGTCAGCCTGGTGCTGGAGGATTACCAGCAACATCTGGACGGCAAAAAGCGCTTGCCGGAAGTGGTGGTTGGCTTCAATGACTATGTTGAGGAAGCCAATGCCGCCGCCGCTGCCGAAGATGAGGATGTAGAGGACGAAGTCGAGGCGCTGGATGAAGACGCCAGCGAGGACGAGGACGATGATGCGGGCGCGGCCGATGAGCCTGCTCCCTCCGGCCCTGACCCCGAAGAAGTCAAGCTGCGCATGACCGAGATGGCAGCGCTGTGGGCCAAGTTTGAAAAGGCGCTGGCCAAGCACGGCCCGGCACACAAGTCGGTGGCCCAATTGCGTCAGGAAATGGCTGACATCTTCGTGACCTTCAAGTTCCCGCTGCCCTATTTTGACGCCCTGGTTGCGCAACTGCGCGATGTGCAGGAGGAAGTCAAAACCCGTGAACGTCGCGTCATGGAGCTGGCTACCCGTCAGGCCGGGATGCCGCGCAAGGATTTTCTGAAAGCCTGGGACAGCAATAACATCAACCTGGACTGGGTGGACGAGATGCTCAAACGCAAGCAGAAGTGGGGCTCGGCCCTGCGTGATGTGCGCGAGCAAATCATTGCCCAGCAAGAAATGATTCTGGAGCTGGAAGGCAAGAATTCGATGACCCTGGCGGACATGCGTTCGCTGATCAAGGGCATGGGCGAGGGCGAAGTCAAGGCTCGCCGCGCCAAGAAGGAAATGGTCGAGGCCAACCTGCGACTGGTCATCTCCATCGCCAAGAAATACACCAACCGCGGCTTGCAGTTCCTTGACCTGATTCAGGAAGGCAATATCGGCCTGATGAAAGCCGTGGACAAGTTCGAATTCCGTCGCGGCTTCAAGTTCTCCACCTATGCCACCTGGTGGATTCGTCAGGCCATCACCCGCTCGATTGCCGACCAGGCGCGCACCATCCGCATCCCGGTGCACATGATCGAGACCATCAACAAGCTCAACCGCATCTCGCGGCAGATGTTGCAGACCTATGGTCGCGAAGCCACGCCGGAGGAACTGGCGCGCGAGATGGACATGCCCGAGGACAAGATTCGCAAGGTGATGAAAATCGCCAAGGAACCGATCTCCATGGAGACCCCGATTGGCGATGATGAGGACTCGCATCTGGGTGATTTCATCGAAGACACCAATGTCATGTCGCCGGTGGACGCCACCACCGACATCAATCTGGTGGAAACCGTGCGCGATGTGCTGGCCGGCCTCACCCCGCGCGAAGCCAAGGTGTTGCGCATGCGCTTTGGCATCGACATGAATACCGACCACACGCTGGAAGAAGTCGGCAAGCAGTTCGATGTCACCCGTGAGCGTATCCGCCAGATCGAAGCCAAGGCGCTGCGCAAACTGCGTCACCCCTCGCGCAGCGAAACCCTGCGCAGCTTCCTTGACACCTGATTGCAGATCAACGGGCCTATAGCTCAACGGTTAGAGCAGAGGACTCATAATCCTTTGGTTCCAGGTTCGAATCCTGGTGGGCCCACCAACGCCAACTGCGTTTGCAAGACAAAGCCCGGCAGCCAATGCCGGGTTTTGTTTTTCCGTGTATCTCCCCGCAGCTGAAAAATCATGTCAGGCTATGGGCTTTGGTTAAACCGCGAGCGTTATGAACGTATCCATTCCTGATTGTATTGAGCGCGAAACTGGTGAGCAGCCGCAGTGGGCAGTGATCTGGCTGCATGGCCTGGGGGCGGATGCCCATGATTTCGAGCCGATTGTGCCGGAGCTGATTGGTCAGGATTGGCCTGCCTTGCGTTTTGTGTTTCCCAATGCGCCGGTGCGCCCCATCACCATCAATGGCGGTGTGCCGATGCGTGGCTGGTATGACATCCGCGATATGGACTTGTCCAATCGCGCCGATGCCGAAGGCGTGGCCGAGTCGGTGGCGCAAATCGAACTTTTGATTGCGCGCCAAATCGAGCGCGGCATTCCGGCCAACCGTATTTTCCTGGCCGGGTTCTCGCAGGGCGGGGCGATTACGCTGGCGGCGGGGATTGAGCGTGCCGAGCCGCTGGCCGGGCTGGTGGCCTTGTCCACCTATCTGCCGCTGGGCTCGGCCAGCATGGCGAAACTCACCGATGCCGCGCGCAAACAGCCGGTCTTCATGGCGCATGGCCTGCATGACCCAGTGGTGCCCTACACGGGCGGCAAGTGTAGCCGCGATAGGCTGCGTGATGCCGGTTTTGAGGTGGACTGGCATGCCTATCCGATGATGCATCAGGTATCTGCCGAGGAAATCGCCGATCTGGGTGCCTGGTTTGCGCAGCGCTTTTCCATGCAGGATTAATCAGGCTGCAAACAGGGGGGGAGTCATGAAAGTGCTGATTGTCGATGATGAGCCGCTGGCGCGCGCCCGCTTGCGCACCATGCTGCAGCGAGAGGCGGATGTGGAGGTGGTCGCAGAGGCCGCGGATGGGCATACCGCGCTTCTGGCCTGCGATAAATACCATCCGGATTTGCTGATGCTGGACATCCATATGCCGGACATGAGCGGGCTGGAAGTGGCGCGGCAATTGCAGCAACTGGCCGCCCCTCCCCTGATTGCGTTTTGCACCGCCTACGATGAACATGCGCTGGCGGCTTTTGACAATGCGGCACTGGATTATCTGGTCAAACCTTTTCGCAGCGAGCGTCTGGCTGAAACGCTGCGCCGCGCGCGGCAGCGGCTGGGAATGGCGCAAATCACGCCCGCAGTGCATGTCAGAACCCAGCTATGCGCCCGCCTAGGGGGGCATATGCGGCTGATTCCGGTGGTGGATATCCGCTATTTTCAGGCGGAGGAAAAATACGTGGTGGTTCACCACAGCGGTGGCGAGGATCTGATTGAAGAAAGCCTGAAGTCACTGGAAGAAGAATTTGGCGAGCGCTTTTTGCGCATTCACCGCAATTGCCTGATTGCCCGCGACGCACTCAAGGAGCTGCAGCGCGACAGCCATGGCAAGGCGCATGTCTGGCTGCACGGCGTGGACAAACCACTGGATGTCAGCCGCCGCTGCCTGCCGGAAGTGCGCGAGGCAATGCGCGACTGGGTGTGATTATTGCGCCGTAAAGGCGTTGCGCAGCCAGTTGATTTGCGGGGTGGCGGGGTTGCCGCAGGCACTGATGACATCAAAGCGGCAGGGCAGCTGTGCCAGTGCCGGGTGGGCGGCAAGAAAATGTGCGGCAGCGCGAATCAGGCGCTGCTGTTTGCTGCGGGTGATGGAGGCGGCGGCGCCGCCGTAGCGGTCATTGGCGCGGTAGCGCACTTCGACAAACACCAGGGTATTGCCATCGCGCATCACCAAATCCAGTTCGCCATGACGCCAGCGCTGATTGCGGGCAATCAGGTGCAGGCCGTGGGCTTCAAGCCAGTGGCAGGCGGCGTGTTCTGCCGCCTGTCCGGTCTTGAGGTGCTCAGCGGTCACGATGGGGCAGGGCAACGCCGCCACGCAGTACCGACCAGTCCGGGCTGCGGGTGATATTGCCAAAGCCGTCGAGCTTCAATACGCCGGTTGCCCCGCCCAGGCCGCCTTCGCGCGGATGGCTGAGGCGTTCGGGGTAGGCGGTAATCAGCCAGGCATCATGACCGAAGGCGAACAGGCGGGCAGCGCCGCCGCGTGCGGTCGGGGTGAGGGCGCCGGGATTGCCCGGCAGGCCAGAGATGTTGCGGGTTTGCAGCGATTCGCCGGGAAAAACGATGCCATCCAGTACGCTGGCGTCTTCGGCATTGCCCATGCCGCTGGTGATTTGTGATGCGGCAATGCGCGCTGCCCGTGCCAGTGCCGGTTGCTGGTTGAGCTGCGGCATCAGGCTGCGGGCTTGCTCGCCGCGGATGGCGAAATACACCGCATCTACCGGCGCATGGGCGGAGAGCGCATCCAAGCGGGCGGGCGCGCTGCCCAGCCGCACGGTTTCGACGACCTGTCCGCCGCGCTGGTGCAGGCGCTCGGAAAAGGCATTGGCGGCGCGGCGCAGGGCGTCATCGCCAGGATTGAGAATCACCACTGCACGGCTGGCCTGGCGGGCAATCAGCCATTCGGCAGCGGCGATGCCTTCATCTTCGGGCGCCAGCGAGAAGGCGATATGGCTTTCGGGCGTTTCGCGCTCGCCACGGTTGAGCGCCAGAACTGGTACTGGCAGTTGGCCTTGGGCAAACAGCGTGTCCACCTCGCCGCGCTGCAATGGCCCCACCACATAATCGGCGCCATCGGCCACGGCGCGCTGGTAGGCCACCATCACCCCGGCGCTGGTGTCATAAAAGCGCACCGGCGGACGGGCGCGGCGCTCAGCGTAATAGGCGGCCATCAGGCCGTCACGCACCGGTTTGGCGGCATTGGCCATGGCGCCGGTCAGGGGCAGCAGCACGGCCAGGGCGTTGGGCGGGCGATAGCCATCGGCTGCCGCTGGCGCACGAGCGCCAAGCTCGGGGCCGCGATTGAAGGGATGCGGCGGCGTCAGCCCGCGGCGCAGCATGGCGCGTCCCGCCAGGGCATACAGCGGATCATTGGCGGCCAGGGCGGTGGTGTGACGGGCAAGGCTGGCATCGTCCAGTGTGGCCAGCAAGGCTTCGATTTGCGCAGCATTACCGCGTACATCACTCTGCGCCAGTTGATGCGCCTGGGTAAAGGCGCTGGGTGTGGGCGGCGCTTTGACCGTGGTAACGCTCGGGGTGCTGACACAGCCAGCCAGCCCCAGCAGGCCTGCCAACAAAAGCACACGGAAATGGGCATTGCGCATGTCTGGAAACTCTTGAGGATGTTTGCTTTACGATTCTACCCGCGCTTTAGCCGGAGAAACGCATGCCGCCTGTATCTGCTTCACCCGCCAGCCTGTATGTGGTGGCCACCCCGATTGGCAATATGGGCGATTTCAGCCCGCGCGCGGTAGAGACTTTGCGCGCAGTGGCAGCGATTTGTGCCGAGGATACGCGCCATAGCAGGCCGCTGCTGCAACAGTTCGGCATTGATACGCCGCTGCTGGCGCTGCATGAGCATAACGAGGAGGCGCTGGCGGAAAAGCTGGTGGCGCGGCTCTTGGCCGGTGAGTCGCTGGCCTTGATTTCCGACGCCGGCACGCCGCTGGTGAGTGACCCGGGCTTCCGGCTGGTGCAGGCGGCGCGCAAGGCCGGGGTGCGGGTCAGCCCGGTGCCGGGGGCATCGGCCCTGATTGCGGCGCTTTCGGTGGCGGGATTGCCGAGCGACCGCTTCGTGTTTGAAGGCTTTTTGCCAGCCAAGGCAGGCGCCAGACGCGAGCGTTTGCAGGCGCTGGCGGGCGAGCGCCGGACGATGATTTTCTACGAGTCCTCGCATCGCATTTGCGAGTTCTTGCGCGATGCGGGTGAAGTATTCGGCGGCGAGCGCAAAGCAGCTCTGGCGCGCGAGCTGACCAAGCTTTTTGAGACGGTATTGGATGGCCGCCTCGCCGAAATCACGGTGCAAGTGGAGGCCGATGCCAACCAGCAAAAAGGCGAGTTCGTGGTATTGATTGAAGGCGCGGCTGACAGCGGCGAAGCGCAACAGGCCGAAGGCCTGCGCATCTATCGTGCGCTGCTGGCGCATCTGCCGCCTTCGACCGCTGCCAAGATTGCCGCAGAACTGAGCGGCGCACCACGCAAGGCGCTCTACGGGCAGTCTTAATCCGGCTAAACGTCTCATTGCGTGGGAGAAGTGGCGTTCTTCGGCGAGCGCCAGAACACCTCCCGGCTGTCGCAATGGCCTGTGCTCAGGAGCTGACCGGACGATACACAGGATGGCGACGACACAGACTTACCACCTGTTGGCGAACCCGATCACGGACTGTCGTCTGCACGCTGTCGTCATCCTCCAGTGCATCGAGTATGTCGCAGAGCCAGCCTGCCAGTTGCTCGCACTCGGTGACGCCAAAGCCGCGCGTAGTCACGGCAGGCGTGCCGATACGAAGACCGGAGGTGATGAATGGCGGGCGCGGATCGTTGGGGACGGCGTTCTTGTTCGTGGTGATATAGGCCTGGCTCAATGCCGCATCCGCGTCTTTGCCGGTATATGGCTTGGCGGAAAGATCGATCAGCATCAGGTGGTTGTCGGTGCCGCCGGAAACGATTTTGTAGCCGCGCTGCTGAAGCACGGCGGCCATTGCGCGGGCATTGGCTATGACTTGGCGCTGGTAAGTCTTGAACTCCGGGCGCAGCGCCTCCTTGAAAGCCACGGCCTTGGCGGCGATGCCGTGCATCAGCGGGCCGCCCTGGATGCCGGGGAATACGGCGGCATCAAGCTTTTTGTAGAAGCCTTCATCCTGCCCTTTGGCGAGGATGATGCCGCCACGCGGGCCGCGCAGGGTTTTGTGGGTGGTGCTGGTCACTACATGGGCATGGTGCAGTGGATTGGGATATTCACCGGCCGCCACCAGGCCAGCGACATGCGCCATGTCCACCCAAAAGATCGCCCCGACCTGGTCGGCGATGGCGCGCATGCGCGCCCAGTCCTTGTGGCGCGAATAGGCGGAAAAGCCGCCGATCAGCATTTTGGGGCGGGTTTGCAGTGCAATGCGCTCCATCGCGTCGTAGTCGATCAGGCCTGTTTCCGGGTCAAGGCCGTAGGGGACGATGTTGTAGTGTCGGCCAGAGAAATTGGACGGGTTGCCGTGGGTCAAATGGCCGCCCTGGGCCAGATTCATCCCCATCACGGTGTCACCGGGGTTGGTCAGTGCCAGGAAAACCGCCGCATTGGCCTGGGCGCCGGCATGGGGCTGGACATTGGCATAGTCGCAATCGAACAGCTGCTTGACGCGCTCGATGGCCAGGCGTTCGGCCACATCGACGTATTCGCAGCCGCTGTAATAGCGTTTGCCGGGATAGCCTTCGGCATATTTGTTGGTCAGTACCGAGTCTTGAATGCGCATCACCAGCGGGCTGGCGTAGTTCTCGGAGGCGATCAGCTCAACATGATCTTCCTGCCGCCGGGCCTCGTTTTCCAAGGCCTGGGCCAGTTCGGGATCGAAGTCGTCAAGCGTGAGCAAGCTGTCGTACATGGAGGTTTCCTATCGTTTGAAGTGTCTGGTTTGATGCGCGGCGTAACTGGCGCAAGCGCATGCTTTGCGTGGCTTTCGGCGGCAAACACGGGGTGTGGCAAGTTATGACCCACCCGGCCATGGACCACCTGCGACTGAACCGAGGCCACGTCAATGCTCATCGGCCTGCCTTGGGGCGGGGGCGGCCTCAAGTAGCGGGGCGCGCTCAATTCCGTAGTCCAGGAGCGCGGCCTTGCCGCGGAAGATGCGGTAGGCAAAGAAGGAGTAGCCGAGAATGACCGGCAGCACCAGGCAGGTGCCGATAAACACGATCATCAGCGATTCTGGCGCGGCAGCGGCTTGCCAGATGTCGAGTTTGCCGGGGATCAGCCATGGGAACAGGCTGTAAACAAGCCCTGCAAATGCCAGAACGAATATCCCTGCCGAGGCTGCGAACGGGGTGCGGCTTTCGCGGCGCTCGCCGCGCTGCATTTGGCCAAGACGCCGCTGGATCAGCCAGAAAAGCACGCCGGTGATGAGGGGCAAAGGCGCCAGCCAGGGGAGGCGTTCGAGCGCGAACCAGCGGGCCTGGATCTCCGCCGAGAGCAGGGGCGTGGCCGCAGAGATGGCCATGAAGCCAAGCAGCGCACCCTTCCAGCCATACGCGGCCCAGCGCACGGCCTTGGCCTGAAGGTCTGCCTGGGTCTTGATGATCAGCCATCCTGCCCCCAGCAGGACGTAGGCGGCGGTCACGCAGATGGCAATGAGCACGGCGAATGCTTGCGCTTTGATGTCGCTGGCGTAGCCCATCACCATCATTCCCAGCATGTAACCTTGGGCCAGTGCGGCCAGCAGCGAGCCAAAAAAGAAGGCGCGGTTCCACCAATGGCGCTGGTGCAGGGCTGCCTTGACACGCAAATCGAAGGCCACGCCGCGCAGGATAAGGCCGGTGAGCATCAGTGCCGTGGGCAGATAAAGCGCGCGCAGGATTTCTCCGTGCGCAGCCGGGAAAGCCACCGAGAGGACGCCGATGCCCAATACCAGCCAGGTTTCGTTGGCATCCCAGAACGGGCCGATGGCCGCCACCATCTGGTCTTTTTCTTCCGCATTCGCCCACGGCATCAGGATGCCGATGCCAAGGTCAAAGCCGTCCAGCACCACATACAGCAGGATGGAAAGACCCATCACGGCGAGAAATGCCAGTGGCAGCCAGCCGTCCGGTGTTGCAAGATTCGGCATCATGGCTGGTTCTCCGTCATGTTTTGGGTCAGTGCGTCGGACACTTCATAGGCCGGCGCGGGGCGCGAGGCTGGCATGGCTTTTTTGGCCAGTTGGTACAACGCCGCGACATAGGCAAGCAGCAGTACGGCATACAGCGCGAGATAACCGGCCAGCGTGAATCCGATCTGGGCGCCGGGCACCTGGGTGACGGCATCGGCGGTGCGCAACACGCCCTGCACCAGCCAGGGCTGGCGGCCGATTTCGGTGGTGTACCAGCCCGCGAGCACAGCCACCCAGCCTGAAAATGTCATGGCTACGAGGCAGCGCGCCAGCCACCGTGATGGCGTGCCGTGGCGCCACAGCCGCCACGCGCCCCAACAGGCCGCCAGCAGCATGGCCACGCCAATGCCCACCATCAGGCGGAAGGCAAAGAACACCGGCGCCACTGGCGGGTGCTGGCCATGGAATTGGTCAAGTCCGCGCAGTTCGCCCTCAGGGTCGTGGGTGAGAATGAGCGAGGCGAGTTTGGGGATTTTCAGCGCGTACCGCGTGCTGCGCGTGCTCTCGTCTGGCCAGCCGAACGCCACCAGGGGCGCGCCGCGCTCGGTATGCCAGACCGCTTCGATGGCGGCAATTTTTGCCGGTTGGTGTTTCAGGGTGTTGAGGCCGTGCAGATCGCCCACCCAGATCTGCACCGGGATCAATACCAGCGCCAGCACGATGCCGGTACGCAGGGTCGCGATCACTTCCGCGCCCCGGTCGGCGCGCAACCAGCGCCAGGCGCTCAGCCCGGCCAGCAGAAACGCCACGGTCAGGCCCGATGCCAGCAGCTTGTGCGCGATGCGGTAAGGCATGGACGGGTTGAAGACGATGGCCCACCAATCCACCGCATGCGCCACGCCCTCGCGCATTTCAAAGCCCGCTGGCGTTTGCATCCATGAATTGAGCGCCAGAATCCAGAAGGCGGACAGGCTGGTGCCGACTGCAACCAGGAAGGTCGCCCATGTATGCAGGCGGTTGCCCACCCGGTGAAAGCCAAACAGCATGATGCCGAGAAAGGCCGCTTCCAGAAAAAACGCGGTCAGGACTTCGTAGGCCAATAGCGGCCCGGCGATATTGCCGACCGTGTTCATGAAGCCCGGCCAGTTGGTGCCGAACTGGAAGCTCATGGTCACACCGCTGACCACCCCCATCGCGAAGGAGAGCGCGAACACTTTCACCCACAGCCCATAGGCGGCCATCCATTTTGGGTCGCCGGTTTTGCCGTAGCGCCATTTGAAGAACAGCAGCACCCAGCTCAGGGCGATGGTGATGGTGGGAAAAAGAATATGGAAGCTGATATTGGCCGCAAACTGGATGCGCGAAAGCAGCAAAGGGTCGAGGGAGGTGCTCATGGTTCGCCTTCTCCGGGAGAGCCGCCGGATGGTGTCGGGTGAATCTGTTGCAGCCAGGCCTGCCACACGCCCAGCGCCGCCTGCGGCAGTTTTCCCGGGCAGACGGCTGCTTGCCGGCGCAATGCATGGGGATCGATGCCCGCCTGTGCCAGCTCGCAGGCGTGGCCCAGCAGCCAGTATTCGAGGTGCGCGGGATCGGCCTCCAGATGGCATTGCAGCGCCAGTACCTGATGGCCATAGCTGAACGCCTGATGCGGGCATGCCGGGGTGCTCGCCAGCAAGGTGGCGCCTTGCGGAAGATCAAATTGGTCGCCATGCCAGTTCAAGACCGGCACATCGCCCAGGGCTGCCAGGGGCGAGGCTTTCCCCGCCGCAGTGAGGCGCAAAGGGGAAAAGCCGATTTCCTTCTGCGGCATGGGCCGGACCGCCGCCCCCAGCGCACGCGCGATAAGTTGCGCGCCCAGGCAAATGCCCAGCAAGGGTTTGCGCTGAAGCAGGCGTTGCTCGATCAGTGCCAGCTCATTGCGCAAGAACGGGTAAGTGGCTTCGTCGAAGGCCCCAACCGGGCCGCCCAGGACGATCAGCAGATCGGCGTTTTCTGCCGCTTCCCGCCCGGCAGACCAGGCCGCGCGGTGCGCCGCATCCAGATAAAGCACGGCATAACCGTGCGCCGTCAGCAGCGGCTCCAGGCTGCCAAGGTCTTCAAAATGCACATGGCGGATGGCGATGGCGGTTTTGGTTTTCATGCTTCAAACGCCTGCGCGCTGCTCTCGCCCGGCCAGTAATAGCTGTCCGGCATGGGACGGGCGCCGAAGATGGCCTGCCCGACGCGCACCACGGTCGCGCCTTCCTCGATGGCGATTTCGTAATCGCCGGACATGCCCATCGACAATTCATCCAGGCTGATCCCGGCAGGAGCGTCCTGCCGCAGCCGCTCGCGCAGAGTGCGCAGGAGCACGAAGCACTGGCGCACCCGCTCGGTCTCGGCGGAAAACAGCGCCAGCGTCATCAGCCCGCGCACGCGCAGCGCGGAGAAGGCGGGCAACGCCTGCAAAAAAGCCGCCACCTCGTCCGGCGCCAAGCCATATTTGCTGGCTTCGCCAGAGGTGTTGACCTGCACGAACACATCCAGCCCCCGTCCTTCCATTTGCAAGCGTCGCTCCAGCGCCTCGGCCACGCGCAGGCTGTCAAGCGCCTGAAACTCGGTCGCAAAGCGCGCCACCAGCTTGGCCTTGTTGGTTTGCAGATGGCCGATGACCGACCAGCGCAGGTCGTCCAGATCCTGCATGGCCTGCCACTTGCGGTAGGCCTCCTGCGGCTTGTTCTCGCCCAGCATGCGGCAACCGGCCGCATGGGCCAGGCGCAGACTGGCTTCGGGCTTGGTCTTGCTCACCGGCAGCAGGCGAACCCCGGCAGGATCACGGCCAACGCGCTGACAGGCCGCGGCAATGCGCGCCTGAACCGTGGCCAGGTTGTGGCGGAAGTCCTCCACCGATGCCGCCTGCGGCCAGCGCCCATGCTGCTCGTGGCGGGTGGCGGTTTCCAAGGGGATGTCAATGATCACAAAATAAGCCTCTTTGCCGACAAGCCTGCTGCGCTCAAGCGCACTTTGTTTGCTTGGCGCGTTATTGTCCTATGCCAAATATTAACATGACCTAGGCCATTATGGGAATCAATGGAAAAACCGCAGCAGAGATCTTCGACAGCATCCGTGTGTTGGCACAGTCCGGCGGCTTGAAGCCGGGGCAGGAGTTGCCCACCACGCGCGATCTGGCGCTCACCCTGGGCGTCAACCGCAACACGGTGGCGATGGCCTACAAAAAGCTGACGGCAGCAGGCATTGCCATCACCCAGGGCCGCCTGGGTACCTTTATTCGTGAGCAGGCAAGCCCGGGCGAACAGGAAGGGCTGGTACTAGGCTCACCCCTGACGGATTTGGGCAGTGGCAACCCCAACCCTGCCTGGCTGCCCGACCTGGGCGCCGCCCTGACGCGCAGACCCTACCGGCCGCGCCTGTATGGCGAGCCGACCATCGACCCGGACATGGAAACTCTGGCGCGCCAAGTGTTGGACGGCGACTGCCCGGCGCCGTTCGAGCTGAGCTTGAGCCACGGCGCGGTGGATGCGATGGAGCGCCTGCTGAGCGCCTATTTCGTCGCCGGTGACAAGGTGGCCGTGGAAGACCCTTGCTTCATTAGCAGCGTCAATACCTTGCGCATTGCCGGACTGCAGGCCATCGGCGTGCCTGTCGATGAGCAGGGCATGTGTGCCGAAGGCCTGGAGCGCGCATTGGTGCAGGGCGCGCAAGCGGTCATCCTGACGCCGCGTGCGCACAACCCCACCGGCGCCAGCCTGAGTGCGGCGCGCGCGCGCGCCAGCTGCGTGAGGTGCTGGCCCGTCATCCCCATGTACTCGTCATTGCCGACGACCATTTCTCACTGCTGGCCACTAGCGACTACTACGACGCGATTCCACGCGCGGCCACGCGCTGGGCGCTGATACGTTCGGTATCGAAAATGCTGGGGCCCGACCTGCGTCTGGCGCTGGTGGCGAGCGATGCGCATACCGCCCAACGCCTGCGTCTGCGCCTGGCGCCGGGCACGAACTGGGTCAGCCACCTGCTGCAAGATGCCGTGCTGGCCTGCCTGTCTTCAGCAGACGTGATGGCGCAACTGGCGCAGGCGCGCGATGACTATGCACGGCGGCGAGGGCTATTGACTGCCGCGCTCGATGCGCAAGGCATTGCCGTGGCCTCACCGACCGATGGGCTGAACCTGTGGATTCCATTGCAGCAAGACACGCCGCCCATCGTGCTGGCGTTGGCCCAGCACGGCTGGCTGGTGCGCGGTAGCGAAGCTTTTGTACTGCAATCGCCAAGGCCGGGGCTGCGTATCACCGTTTCCAGCCTCGATGAGGCAGGCGCCCAGGCGTTTGCCCAGGCGCTCAAGCGTGTGCTGGGGCATGACTGAAGCTGGTTGGAGCACAGCATTCAGGACTAGGAAACGGTTATTACCGGACTGCCCGATGTCCCCGACGGGTGAGTTACTTGGCGTGTTAGCTGGGGTTGCCGCTACAATGCGCGCGGCGGAGTCGGCCAGACAGTCGCGGCACCCTTGCGGTGTCGAGGAAAGTCCGGGCTCCACAGGGTGCGATGCCAGGTAACGCCTGGGCGGCGCGAGCCGACGGAAAGTGCAACAGAAAGATACCGCCACGCCTTCGGGCGCGGTAAGGGTGAAATGGTGCGGTAAGAGCGCACCGCGAGTGGGGCAACCCACCGGCACGGCAAACCCCATCGGGAGCAAGACCAAATAGGGTGTCATGGCGTGACCCGCGTCGGCACCGGGTAGGTTGCTGGAGCCTGCCAGTGATGGCAGGCCAAGAAGAATGACTGTCCACGACAGAACCCGGCTTATCGGCCGGCTCCGCCATTTCACGGATTTTTCTCGCAGATTGGCCTTGCGTTCAGCAGGCAGGTCGCTGCCTGCCCGTATTCATGAAATGAACCGGGTTGCGCGTACAAAACGTGCGTCAAAGATGTGAACCAATGCACAACAATTGTTTGCGAGAAAACCTTTGAGTTAGTTCTGAAGTTCTCTGCAAGATATTGATGTGGCAAGGAAAACGGTTCAGCAAAGCCGGTTGACAAGGGGAGGGGTGAAACCTATTGTGGTAAATCGTGGGATAAGGTGGAATTTCGTGGTTTCCATTTGATCCCATCGTTCCCAAGACCGAGCCACTGTCCAGCCATGTTCCAAGGCGAAACCGCCATCACCCTTGATGAGAAAGGGCGACTGACTATCCCGACCTGCTTCCGTGAGCAGGTTGAGCAGGTCTGTGGCGGTCATTTGGTGGTGACTTACAACCCGTTTGAGTCCGGCTCGCTGTATATCTATCCGCAGCCGGCCTGGGAAACGCTGCGAGATCAGGTCAACGCCTTGCCGCGCGCGAAGAAGTCTTCGCGGCAGTTGCAGCTGAAGCTGGTGGGCTCGGCAAGCCTGCAGGTGCTCGATGGCAGTGCCCGCATCAGCATCAGCGCCAGCCATCGCAATGCGGTCGGTATCGAGCGCCGCGCCATCCTGATTGGCATGGGCGATAAATTCGAGCTGTGGAGCCCGGAAGCACATGCCGCACAGATTGCGCAGACGCTGTCCGATGAGGATATGGACAGCGACGTGCTGGAGGGGCTGAGCTTGTGATGGGCATGGCGAGCAATCCTTCATCTGCGCATGTGCCGGTGCTGTACCAGCCGGTACTGGAAGGCTTGGCGATCAAGGCCGATGGCGTCTATCTGGACGGCACGTTTGGCCGTGGCGGCCATGCGGCCGGTGTGTTGGCGCAGCTTGGCGATGCCGGCAAGTTGCTGGTGATGGACAAGGATATGGCCGCCATCGAAACGGCCAGGGCGCGTTTTGGCGCCGATGCCCGCGTGCAGATATATCACGGCAGTTTTGCCGAGCTGGGGCAATGGCAGGCGGTGCGTGATGGCCTGGATGGCGTGTTGCTGGATCTGGGCGTGTCCTCGCCGCAGCTGGATGTGGCCGAGCGCGGCTTTTCCTTCAGCAAGGATGGCTCTTTGGATATGCGCATGAACCAGGACGCCGGGCACAGTGCTGCGCAGTGGCTGGCGGCGGCCGATGAGCGTGAAATCGCCGATGTGCTGTGGCGTTATGGCGAGGAGCGCATGAGCCGCCGTATCGCCCGTGCCATCGTTGCGCGCCGGGCACACAGGCCATTTTTGCGGACGCTGGATCTGGCCGAGGTCATTGCCGCCCATGTGCCGCGCGGCAAGGACAGCAGCCATCCGGCCACGCGCAGCTTTCAGGCCATTCGCATCCATATCAACCGCGAGTTGCAGGATCTGCAGGCCGGTCTTGCCGCCGCGCATGATGCCTTGCGCCCGGCAGGGCGGCTTGCGGTCATCAGCTTCCACTCGCTGGAAGACCGGATCGTCAAGCAATTCATGGCGAGCAAGGCCAAAGCGCCGCCAGCCGACCGGCGCCTGCCGCAGTTGCAGGCATTCACGCCCACGCTGAAGCTGATTGGCTCGGCCATCAAGGCCGATGATGAAGAAAACCGTGCCAATCCGCGCGCGCGCAGCGCCGTGCTGCGGGTGGCCGAAAAAATTGCGCAGGTGCAGCCATGATGCGCCTGATGCTGCTGGTTCTGCTGCTGGCCTGTATCGCTACGGCGGTGATGCGTGTTGAGGCGCGTCACAGTCACCGGCAGGTGTTTTCTGAAATCGTCAAGGCCGAGAACGTGCGCGACCGGCTGGAGCTTGAATTCAAACAGTTGCAGCTTGAGCAGGCCACATATGCCGAAAGTACGCTGATTGACAAGGCGGCGCGCGAGCGGCTGGGCATGGTGGCGCCCGAGGCGCATGAAATCGTGTTGGTGCGGCCATGAAACCTGGTCGCCGCAAGCGCAGTTTTAATGAAATCATCAACGGCTGGCTGTCGATGGATGTACGCCAGCGTGTGCTGCTGTCCAGCGTCGGGCTGGTGGGTCTTGCCAGCGCCCTGGTGCTGCGCGCCGAATGGGTGCAGCTGGTGAACAAGGACTTTTATCAGCAAAAAGGGGATAGCCGCAGCCAGCGTGAAGTAGAGATTCCGGCCATCCGCGGCATGATTACCGACCGCAATGGCGAGCCGCTGGCGGTGTCCAGCCCGGTGGCTTCCATTTGGGTCAATCCGCGCGAATTGTTGGCAGGACTCAAGGGCGAAGAGGGTGCGTCAAGCCCCGGGCTTGAACAGGGAATCGGCCGCCTTGCCCAAGCGCTGGGCTTGAATCCCCGCAAGCTCAGCGAAGAGCTGCATGCGCGTAGTGACAAAACTTTTTATTGGGCAAAGCGCGGGCTCAGTCCGGCTGCAGGTGAGGCGGTCATCGCCCTGGGGCTGCCGGGGGTTTACAGCACCCGCGAATTTCGTCGCTTCTACCCGCAGGGCGAAGCCTTTGCGCACATCCTTGGTTTTACCAATATCGATGACAAGGGGCAGGAAGGCATTGAACTGGCCTTCAATGATGTGCTGGCGGGCAAACCGGGGCTAAAGCAAGTGGTACGCGATAATCGTGGCCGCTATGTCGAGCATCTGGATTTGTTGCGCGCTGCCGAGCCGGGTCAGGATGTGGTGCTGAGCATCGACCGGCGCATCCAGTACCTGACCTATCGTGAACTGAAGGCGATGCTTGAAAAAAGCGGTGCAGTCAGTGGCTCTGCGGTGGTGCTGGATGTGCGCAATGGCGAAGTGCTGGCGATGGCCAACCTGCCCTCGTACAACCCCAATAACATCGCCAGTGCCAGTCCCGAGGCGCGCCGCAACCGTGCGCTGACTGACCTGCTTGAGCCTGGCTCCACCATCAAGCCGTTGACGGTGGCAGCCGGGCTTGAGGCCGGGGTGATTTCGGTCAACTCCACCTTCAATACCAGCCCGGGCTGGATTGCCAACGGTGGTTACCGCACCACCGATACCCGCAATTACGGCACGCTGACCACCACCGGGCTGATCCAGAAAAGCTCGAACGTGGGCATGGCGCTGATTTCGCGCAAACTCAGCAATCAGCAGTTCTACGATTTTCTGCACAAGATGGGCTACGGCCAGCGCACCGGCATCAACTTTCCGGGCGAAGCGGCCGGGCTGTTGCGCGAGCCAGCGCGCTGGGATGGCACCAGCAAGCAAACCATGTCCTATGGCTATGCACTGAATGTCACGCCCATGCAGATCGTGCATGCCTATGCCACGCTGGCCAATGACGGTGTGGCCGTGCGTCCGACTTTCATCAAGGATCAGGCGGGCGAGCGCCGCCAGGTGCTGGATGCGGAAATCGCACGCAGCGTGGTGCAGATGATGCAGACCGTGACCAAGCCGGGCGGCACCGCCACCCAGGCGGCGATTCTGGGCTATCACGTCGCAGGCAAGACCGGGACTGCGCGCAAGTCCAGTGGCGGTGGTTACTCGCGCCGTTATGTGGCGTTTTTCGTAGGCCTGGTGCCAGCGCAGAACCCGCGTTATGCGATGGTGGTGTCGGTCGATGACCCTGACCCTGCCAAGGGCTATTACGGCGGGCTGGTTTCTGCGCCGGTGTTTCGCAGTGTGATGGAAGGCACGCTGCGGCTGATGGATGTGCCGCCAGACGATATTGAAAGCTGGATTGCGGCCCAGCAAAAAGCCAGCGGTTCGCAGGCAAGCGCTGCCATGCCGCTGCCACAACCTTTGGAGCGCCCGCTATGAGCCGCCGCATGCTGCTTGCCGATTTGTTGCCGGATGTGCCGGACATTCCCGCAGGGCTTGCCATCTCCGGGCTGGTGATGGACAGCCGCGAGGTGCGTCCGGGCGATGCTTTTGTCGCCATCGCCGGGTTTGGTGCGCATGGCCTTGGCTTTGTGCAGCAGGCGCGCGAGCGCGGTGCGCTGGCAGTGCTGTTTGAGCCGCCGGCGCCTGCGGATCTGCCTGCGCCGGCCGATGCCATCGCCGTGCCCGGCCTGCGTGCGCGGCTTGGGCAGATGGGCAACGCCTTCCATGGCGCGCCATCGCAGGCGATGAAGATGATCGGTGTCACCGGCACCAGTGGCAAGACCTCCACCGTGCAGATGCTGGCGCAAGCCTTTGAGCTGCTGGGCGAGCGTTGCGGCACCATCGGCACGCTGGGCACAGGGCTGTATGGGCAGGAAGTCGCCACCGGCTTCACCACGCCGCTGGTATTGCCGATGCACCAGATGCTGGCGAATTTGCGCGATGCCGGTGCGACCACGGTGACCATGGAAGTCAGCTCGCATGCGCTCGACCAGGGGCGCGTGGATGGCGTGCATTACGACATCGCGGTATTCACCAATCTCACCCGCGACCATCTGGACTATCACGGCGACATGGACGCCTATGGCGCGGCCAAGGCGCGGCTCTTCCAGCGTCCCGGCCTCAAAGTGGCGGTGGTCAATCAGGATGATGCGTTTGGCCGTCGGCTGCTTTCGCAGTTGCCGGCCGGGGTGCGCGGTATCGGCATTTCCGCAGCCGGAGACGCCACGGCCGAGGTGGCGGCGGAAAATCTGCGCCTGGACGCACGCGGCATTGGTTTTGGATTGCGCATTGGCAAGCAATGCGCCGCCGTGCAATCGCCGCTGCTCGGGCGCTTCAATATCGACAACCTGCTCTCGGTTGCCGCCGTGCTGCATGCCCAGGGGCGTGATGTTGAAGAAATCCTGGCCGTACTGCCGCAGCTTGCCCCCGTGCCCGGACGCATGAACCGGCTGGGCGGCGATGGCCGCCTGCCGCTGGTGGTGGTGGATTATTCGCACAAGCCCGACCCGCTGGAGCAGGCCTTGCAGTCGCTGCGCGGGCATCTTGATGGCCGCCTGATTTGCGTATTTGGCTGCGGTGGCGACCGCGACCGTGGCAAGCGCCCGCAGATGGCGGCGATTGCCGAGCGGCTGTCAGAAAAGGTGTATGTCACCGACGACAATCCGCGCACCGAAAATGGCGATGCGATCGTGGCCGACATTCTGGCGGGTTTTGCCTCCATGCAGAACGTGGTGGCCGAGCGCGACCGTCGTCGCGCCATCATGGCTGCGATTGCCGAAGCCGGCGCCGATGACATCGTGCTGATTGCCGGCAAGGGCCATGAAACCTATCAGGAGGTCAATGGCGTCAAGCACGACTTCGATGACCTGGCAGTAGCGCGCGCGGCGCTGGAGGGGCGGGCATGAAGCCGATGACACTGGCGCAGATTGCCGAACTCACCCAAGGCCGTGTCGTGGGCGATGCTGCACGGCAAGTGGATGTGATCGCCACCGACAGCCGCAATTTGCCGTCCGGGCAGGTGCTGTTTGTGGCGCTCAAGGGTGAGCATTTTGATGGTCATGACCATGTGCAACAGGCCGCCGCTGCCGGTGCCTGCGCGGCGCTGGTGAGCCGCGAGTTGCCGTTGCCGCTGCCGCAGGTGGTGGTGCAAGACACGCAGGCGGCGCTGGCCGATATCGCCCGCGGCCTGCATCGGGCGCGTCGTCTCAAAGCCTTTGCGATTACCGGCAGCAATGGCAAAACCAGTGTCAAAACCCTGCTTGCGGCGATTTTGCAGCGCGCCGGTCGCACCCATGCCACGCCGGGCAATTTGAATAACGAAATCGGCCTGCCGCTGACCGTGATTGCCACCCCGGAGGACAGCCAGTACGCGGTATACGAAATGGGCGCAGGGCAGCCGGGTGACATCGCCTGGCTGACCGCGGTGGCCGCGCCCGATGTGGCGCTGGTCAACAATATCGCCCCGGCGCATCTTGAGCGCATGGGCAGCCTGCTGGGCATTGCCGATACCAAGGCCGCCATCTATGACGACCTGCGCGAAGGCGGCACGGCGGTTATCAATGCCGATGATGCGTTTGCCGAATACTTTGCCGCGCGCGCGGGCAGCCACAAAGTGCTGCGCTTCGGTCTTGAGGCCAGCGCCGATGTGCGCGCGGACAATATCCGCAGTGATGCCGAGGGCAGCCAGTTCCGGCTGCTGTGTCCGCAGGGCGAGGCCGATATCCGGCTGGCGCTGGCAGGCCGCCACAATATCGCCAATGCGCTGGCGGCCGCCAGCATGGCGCTGGCAGCAGGCCTGTCGCTTGCGGACATCAAGGCTGGCATCGAGAGCGTTGCGCCGGTCGCCGGGCGGCTGGCTGCACAGCGTCTGGCAAATGGCGCCTGGCTGATTGATGACAGTTACAACGCCAACCCTGGCTCGCTGGGTGCAGCCATCGACACCCTGGCGGCCGCAGGCGGTGAAGCCTGGCTGGTGCTGGGGGATATGCGCGAGTTGGGCGCGGATGCTGCCCGCCTGCATACCGAAGCCGGCGCACGGGCGCGTGCGGCCGGCATCCAGCGCCTGTATGCGCTGGGTGCGCTGAGTGCGGAGGCAGCCAGGGCGTTTGGCGAGGGCGCACAGGTGTTTGACAGCCACCAGGCGCTGGCTACGGCCTTGCAAAACGATATGCAGGCCGATGTACGGGTATTGGTCAAGGGCTCACGCGGTAGTGCGATGGATCGCGTGGTCACGTTGCTACAAGGAGAAAAGAGCGATGCTGCTTGAACTGAGCCGCTGGCTGGAACAGCTGCAAAGCCTGTTTGGGCTGTTCAATTACCTGACCTTCCGCGCCATTCTCTCGGCATTGACGGCCTTGCTGCTGTCGCTGTGGTGGGGGCCGGCAGTCATCCGCTATCTGGCCTCGCTCAAGTCCGGCGGCCAGCCCATCCGTACCGATGGGCCGCAGTCGCATTTCTCCAAGGCCGGTACGCCGACCATGGGCGGGGCGCTGATTCTCATCACCATCCTTGCCTCGGTGCTGCTGTGGGCGGATCTGCGCAATAAATATGTGTGGGTGGTGCTGGCGGTGATGGTCGGCTTTGGCGCCATCGGCTGGTGGGATGACTGGATCAAGATCGTCAGGCGCGATCCCAATGGCATGCGCTCGCGCACCAAGTACGCGCTGCAATCGCTGCTCGGGCTGGCTGCCGGGTTGTATCTGTACCTGTATGCCGACGTGCCGGCGGCGACCACGTTCTATGTGCCGCTGTTCAAGTCGGTGGCGCTGCCGCTGGCGGGAATCAGCTTCGTGGCGATTGCTTATTTCTGGATTGTCGGCTTTTCCAATGCGGTCAATCTCACCGATGGTCTGGACGGCCTTGCCATCATGCCGACGGTGATGGTCGCCTGCGCGCTGGGCGTATTTGCCTATGCCTCCGGTCATGCCGAATTTGCCCGCTACCTGCAAATCCCGGCCGTGCCGGGCGCCGGTGAGCTGCTCATCATCTGTGCGGCGATTGCCGGTGCCGGACTTGGGTTCTTGTGGTTCAACACCTATCCGGCGATGGTGTTCATGGGCGATATCGGCGCGCTGGCGCTGGGCGCGGTGCTCGGGACGCTGGCGGTGATTGTCCGTCAGGAACTGGTGCTGGTAATCATGGGCGGGCTGTTCGTCATCGAAACCCTGTCGGTGATGATCCAGGTGGCGAGCTTCAAGCTCACCGGCAAGCGGGTATTCCGCATGGCGCCGATTCACCACCATTTCGAGCTCAAGGGCTGGCCGGAGCCGCGCGTGATCGTGCGTTTCTGGATCATCGCCGTGGTGCTGGTGCTCGTCGGCCTGGCTACCCTGAAGGTGCGCTGATGGACGGACGCTACGCCCCGCGCATCCATGCCGAGCGTCAGGCGATCCGCCTGGATGCGGTAAGCGGCCGCTTTGACGAGTGGCTGCTGTTGTGCGTGCTGGCATTGACTTCGGTAGGGCTGGTGATGGTGGCTTCCAGCTCCATCGCCATGGCCGAAGCGCGCGGGCTGGAGCCGCTGTACTACTTCTATCGCCATATCCTCTCGGTGCTGATGGGCATCGGCGTGATGCTGGCGCTGATGTACCGCTGCGATATTCGCCAGCTGGAAAAATACAGCCGCTGGTTGTTGCTGCTGGCCTTTGTGTTGCTGCTGCTGGTTTGGGTGCCGGGGATAGGGCATTCGGCCAAGGGCGCACGGCGCTGGCTCAATCTTGGCATCATCAATTTCCAGCCCGCAGAAGCGGTCAAGCTGATTTTCATCATCTGGATGGCCAGCTATCTGTCGCGCTTTTCCGATGAGGTCAAAGGTTCCTGGCTGTCGATGCTGAAGGCATTTGGCGCGGCAGCGCTGCTGTCGATTGTTTTGCTTGCCGTGCAGAAAGACTTTGGTACGACGGTACTGTTGCTGGCAACGGCAGCGCTGATGCTGGTGATTGGCGGGGTGCATCTGCCGCGCATGATCATGCCGGTGGCCATGCTGATACCGGTGCTGATCTGGTTCGTGGTGCGTGAAGCCTATCGAATGGATCGCCTGCGGCTGTGGCTCAACCCCTGGGAAGACCCGTTTGGCGATGGCTATCAGCTCACCAATGCACTGATGGCCGTTGGCCGTGGTGAGCTTTGGGGCGTGGGGCTGGGCGGCTCGGTGCAAAAGCTCAATTACCTGCCCGAGGCCTATACCGACTTCATCCTGGCAGTGCTGGCCGAAGAGTTCGGCTTTGTCGGCCTGTGCGTGCTGATTGCGCTGTATGCGCTGCTGGTGGGGCGGATATTGTGGCTGGGGCTGCAATGCGTGCAAATGCGGCGCTATTTCCCCGGCTATCTGTGCTTTGGCGTCGCCATGTGGATGGCCATGCAGACCTTTATTTCCATTGGCGTGAATATCGGCCTGTTGCCGACCAAGGGGCTGACCCTGCCGCTGGTTTCTTTTGGTGGTTCCAGCATTTTGATGACCTTTGCCGCCATGGGGCTGTTGCTGCGGGTGTCCTGGGAGCTGGAGCGCGCCAAGCGCCAGGTGGCGCTGCGCCGGGAGATGACGCTGCAAGGCCGTGCCGCAGCGCAAGTGCCGGAAATCGTGGCAACGCCCGCGCCCGCGTCGGCGCCGCGCCCATCGGTTGATGAAGACTTGGCTCAAATGCCGCAACGCCCTGCACCCATGGCGGGGCTGTGGCAGCGCCTTGACGGATGGCTATCTCAGTCCAGGCCGCGCCCTGAAGCGCCGCGGCAACGCATCGAGCCTTCGTTTGGCAATGGAGGCTCGCCATGAGTGACAGGCGTCCGGTGATGATTCTGGCCGGTGGTACGGGCGGGCATATTTTCCCCGGTATCGCCGTAGCGCGTGCACTGGTTGCGCGCGGCGTACCGGTGCGCTGGCTGGGCGCCGAGGGCGGTATGGAAACCCGGCTGGTGCCGGCGCATGACATCCCGATGGACACCATCCAGGTCAGCGGCGTGCGCGGCAAGGGGCTGGGCAAGCTGTTGAGCCTGCCTCTCAAGCTGCTTGCGGCGGTGAAGGCTGCGCGCACCGTTTTGCAGACACACCGCCCGCGCGCGGTGGTGAGCTTTGGCGGCTATGCCGCAGGTCCGGGCGGTCTGGCTGCGCGCCTGCTTGGCATTCCGCTGCTGGTGCATGAACAAAACCGCGCCGCCGGGATGACCAACCGTGTGCTCTCGCGCCTTGCAAGCCGGGTGATGACCGGCTTCCCCGATACCTTTGCCGGTGAAGTTGTGGTCGGCAATCCGGTGCGTGAAGAAATTGCTGCCCTGCCAGCGCGTCAGCGCGTACCTGCTGCGCCGTTCAAACTCTTGGTGATTGGCGGCAGTCAGGGCGCGCGCGCGCTCAATCAGGCGCTGCCGCAGGCTTTGGCGATGCTTGCTGATCGCGGCGAGGGTGAGCTCTGGCAGGTGCGGCATCAATGCGGTGAGGCGATGCTGGCAGAAACCCGCGCAGCCTATGCCAAGGCCGGGCTGGAGATTGAGCCCGAAGCCTTCATCGCCGATATGGCCGCCGCCTGGCAGGCGGCAGACCTGGTGATTTGCCGCGCCGGGGCCTTGACGCTGGCGGAAGTCTGCGCCGCCGGTGTGGCCGCCATCCTGGTGCCGTTCCCGCAGGCGGTGGATGACCACCAGACCCGCAATGCCGAGTATCTGGTGTCGCGCCATGCGGCCTTGATGGTGAAACAGGGCGATGCGCTGGCGGCGCAGCTGGCACAGCACCTGGCGCATTTTGCCGGGCATCCCGAATTATTGCTTTCCACCGGGCAGGCAGCGCGCCAGCTCGCCCGTCCCGATGCCGCCGCACAGGTGGCCGAAGCCGTACTGGAGGCGGCCAAGTGATGATGAGCACTGTCAACCAACGCCGCCTGCAAGACCCCGGCGATCTGGCCAAGGTTTTTCGCCGCGTGCATTTTGTCGGTATCGGCGGGGTCGGCATGAGCGGCATTGCCGAAGTGCTGTGCACCCTGGGCTATGAGGTATCCGGCTCGGACCGCGCCGACAATGCCGCTACCCGCCGCCTGCAATCGCTGGGCGCACGCATCGACCGCGAACACAGCGCCGCCAATGTGCTGGGCGCCGATTGCGTGGTGGTGTCCTCGGCCATCAAGCCGGACAACGCCGAGCTGATGGAAGCGCGCGCGCAGCGCATCCCGATTGTGCCGCGCGCGGAAATGCTGGCCGAGCTGATGCGCCTGCGTCGCGGCATCGCCATCGCCGGCACCCATGGCAAAACCACCACCACCTCGCTGGTGGCCAGCGTGCTGCATGAGGGCGGCAAAGACCCGACCTTCGTGATTGGCGGGCAGCTGCTGGCGGCCGGTGCGAACGCAAAACTGGGGGGCGGGCAGTGGCTGGTGGCCGAGGCCGACGAGAGCGATGGCAGCTTCCTGCGCCTCAATCCGCTGATTGCCGTGGTCACCAATATCGATGCGGACCATCTGGAAAACTACGACAACGATTTTGCCAAGGTGCAGCAGGCGTTCAATGAATTCCTGCACCGGCTGCCGTTCTATGGCCTGGCGGTGCTGTGCATTGATGACCCGGAAGTGGCCGAGCTGGCGGCCGCCACGTCGCGGCATGTGCTGACCTACGGCTTTGCCGAACAGGCCGAAGTGCGCGCCGAGAATGTGCGCCAGCAAGGGGCACAGATGCAGTTTGACCTGCATCTGCCCGATGGCTCGCAAACGCCGATGACGCTGGCCTTGCCCGGCCGCCACAATGTGCAGAATGCGCTGGCCGCTGCGGCGATTGGCTGGCAGCTGGGCATTGCGCCGGCGCAGATTGCCGCCGCATTTGAAAAGTTCAAGGGCATTGGCCGGCGCTTCAACCAGTTGGCAACGCTTAGCCTGCCGGGCGGCGGCAGCGCCATGCTGGTGGATGACTATGGCCATCACCCGGTGGAACTGGATGCGGTATTCAAGGCCGCCCGTGGTGGCTGGCCGGAGCGTCGTCTGGTGGTGGCGTTCCAGCCGCACCGTTACAGCCGTACCCGTGACCAGTTTGATGAATTCGCCGCAGTGCTCTCCGGCGTCGATGCGCTGTTGCTGACGGAAGTGTATCCGGCAGGCGAAGCCCCGATTGCCGGCGCCGATGGCAAGTCGCTGGCGCGCGCCATCCGCACCCGGGGTCGCATCGACCCGGTGGTGGTTGGCAGCGCCGCAGAACTCATCGACGTGTTGCCGGATGTGCTGCGCGATGGCGATTTGTTGTTGCTGATGGGCGCCGGAGACATCGGCGCGGTATCGCAGCAGTTGGCACAGCAGCCGCTGCTGGCGGAAGCCAGAGGCCAGGGTGAAGCGGGAGGTGGGGCATGAACATGCAACGTTTGCCATCGTTGCGGACACACAATCCTGCCGATTTCGGGCAGGTGGCGGTGTTGCTGGGCGGCGAAAGCAGCGAGCGTGAAGTCTCGCTCAAATCCGGTGCGGCCGTGCTGGCGGCATTGCAGTCGCGCGGCGTGAATGCGTTTGCGGTCGATGGCATCAAGGCATTGCTGCCGGCCATTGCCGAAGGCCGGGTCGATCGCGTTTTCAATATCCTGCACGGTGGCGATGGCGAAAACGGCGTCGTGCAGGGCCTGCTGGCCGCGCTTGGCATTCCCTGTACCGGTACTGGCGTTTTGGGCGCGGCGCTGACGCTGGACAAAATCCGCACCAAGCAGGTGTGGATTGCCGAAGGCTTGCCGACACCGCGCTATCTGCGCATCGCCCCCGGTGGCGATGTGCGTGCAGCGGCCACAACGCTGGGACTGCCGGTCTTTCTGAAGCCTTCGAGTGAAGGCTCCAGCGTCGGCGTGGCCAGGGTCATGAATGCGGCCGACCTTGATCATGCCTGTGAAGTCGCAGCCGAATATGGCGGCGAGATGCTGATGGAGCAGATGGTCGAGGGCGAGGAATTTTCGGTGCCGGTGCTCGGTGATTTGGCGCTGCCATCCATCCACATCGTGCCCGAAGGGCAGTGGTATGACTACAAGGCCAAGTACCAATCCAATACCACCCGTTACATCACCCCGGGTCTGCAAGGCGAAGAAGAAGCTGTGCTGGGTCAGCTGGTTTTGCAGGCCTTTGCCAGCGCCGGCTGCACCGGCTATGGCCGGGTGGATGTGATGCGCGACAAGCAGCGCGGCTGGCAGCTGATTGAAATCAATACTGCGCCGGGCATGACCGCGACCTCGCTGGTGCCCAAGGCTGCACGCGCCATCGGCATCGAGTTTGACGAGCTGTGCTGGCGGATTCTGGAGCAGACGCTATGAGCGCCCTGACCCGCATCCTGGGCATCGTGCTTGCCATCGCCGTGATTGCGCTGCCGGTGGTGGCGGTGATGCAGGGCTGGCTGGGCGCCGAGCGCTTTGCGCTGACCCGGTTGCAGGTCACCAGTGAGTTCCGCCATGTGGATGCGGCGCAGTTGCAGCAGACGCTTAAACCCTATGCGGCGCAGGGCTTTTTTGCCGTGCGCCTGAAAGAGGCGCAGCAGGCCGTGGAGCAGTTGCCATGGGTGGAGCAGGCTGAAATCAGCAAGCAATGGCCGGATGTGCTGAAAGTGAACATCGTTGAGCACCGGCCATTTGCCCTGTGGGACGAGGACTGGCTGCTGTCCGAGCGCGGCAATCTTTACCCGCGCGCGGTGATGGGCGATGCCCTGCCCGCAGGACTGCCGCAGCTCGGCGGCGACCGGCACCGGGTGCAGGAAGTCGTCACGCTCTACAACCTCTCACGGCAGCTGTTTGCCGCCACAGGCCTGGATGTCACCGGCCTGCGGCTGGATGCGCGCGGCAGCTGGTCGATTCATTTTGACAACGGCCTTGAAGTGATGGTCGGCCGCCATGATGCCGAGCTGCGCATCCGCCGTTTTGCGCAGTTGCTGCCACAGCTGATTGCGCCGCCGGGCAAGACCTTGCAGCGCGCCGATCTGCGTTATGCCAATGGTTTTGCGCTGCGCTGGGGCGCGATCCCCGAGGCGGCAAACCCTGGCCGTTTTCCTGTTTCCACTCTTGTTTCCCAAGGCGCTGCAGCATGAACCGCAAAGGCGATAAAACCCTCATCGTTGGCCTTGATATCGGCACTTCCAAAGTGACGGCGCTGGTGGGCGAGTACAGCCCCGGCCTGCCGATTGAAGTGATCGGCGTGGGCAGCCATGAATCGCGCGGCCTGCGGCGCGGCGTGGTGGTGGATATCGACTCCACCGTGCAGTCCATCCAGCGCGCGGTGGAAGAAGCCGAACTGATGGCCGGTTGCGAGATTCGTTCGGTCTATGCCTCGATCAGCGGCAATCATGTGCAATGCCGCAATTCGCAGGGCATGGAGCCGCTGCGCGATGGCGAAGTCACGCATAGTGATATGGAGCGCGCACTGGAGGCGGCCAAGGCGGTGGCGATTCCTTCCGACCAGCGCATCCTGCATGCCATTGCCCGCGAATACGTGCTGGACAGCTCGCAGGAGGGCATCAAGAACCCGGTGGGCATGAGCGGCATCCGTCTGGAAGTGCATGCGCATCTGGTCACCTGCGCACAGTCGGCCGCCACCAATATCAGCAAATGCGTGCAGCGCTGCGGCCTGGCGGTGGATGACCTGATTCTTTCCGCGCTGGCCTCCAGCGAAGCGGTATTGACCGATGACGAGCGCGAGCTGGGCGTGGTGCTGGTGGATATCGGTGCGGGCACCACCGATATCGCCGTATTCGTGCAGGGCGCGATTGCGCATACCGCCTCGCTGCCGATTGCCGGTGACCATGTCACCAGCGATATCGCCCATATGCTGCGCACGCCCACGCCCGAGGCCGAGCAAATCAAGGTGCGCTACGCCTGCGCACTGGCACAGCTGGCCACGGCCGAAGAGTCCATCCAGGTGCCCAGCGTCGGCGACCGTCCGCCGCGGCGCCTGCCGCGTCATGCCCTGGCGCAGGCGGTGCAGGGGCGTTACGAGGAAATTTTCGAGATGGTGCAGGCCGAGCTGCGCCGTTCCGGCTTCGAGGAGCTGGTACGCGCCGGCATGGTGCTGACCGGCGGCGGCGCCAAGATGGAAGGCGTGGTCGAGCTGGCCGAGGAAATGCTGCAAATGCCGGTGCGCATCGGCATCCCGCAGCATGTGGCGGGGCTGGCCGAAGTGGTCGGCAACCCGGTGCATGCCAGCGGCGTCGGGCTGTTGCTGATGGGCAGCCGGATGGATGCGCCCAGAGCGCGCAGCCTGCTGCCTTCCGGGCGCGGCTTTGGCTTCATCAAGAAATTGAAGGATTGGTACAGCGGCCAGTTTTGAGACGCTGGCCTTTGGCAACTGGGCAATGCAGGAAGCGGCAAAGAAGGAGGTGGATGGTGGTGAGAGTGGTATCGGTGGCTGAGAAGTCCCGGGAATTGGTAGCACAAGTCATGAAAGCAGCAACGCCTGCCGGGCAGATGGAAACCGCACAAGAAGTTCCAGTGCCCGGCACAACAGAAAACAACGCACAGACAGAGAGGACTACAGGTATGGCAAGTTTTGAACTGATGGAAAAAATGGCACCCAATGCCGTCATCAAGGTGATTGGCGTCGGCGGCGGCGGTGGCAATACCGTGGCGCATATGGTGGCAAGCCAGCTGCAAGGTGTGGAGCTGATTACCGCCAATACCGATGCGCAGGCGCTGGGCAGCTCCGGCACCCAGCTGCAACTGCAACTGGGCAGCAATGTCACCAAGGGGCTTGGCGCAGGCGCCAACCCGGAAGTCGGCCGTCAGGCGGCGCTGGAAGACCGCGAGCGCATCATGGATGCCCTGCAAGGCGCGGACATGGTGTTCATCACCGCGGGCATGGGTGGCGGTACCGGTACCGGCGCAGCGCCGGTGGTGGCGCAGCTCGCCAAGGAAATGGGCATCCTCACCGTGGCCGTGGTGACCAAGCCGTTCCCGTTCGAAGGCCGTCGCCGCATGCAGGTGGCGCTGAAGGGCATCGAGGAGCTGGCGCAGCATGTGGACTCGCTGATCACCATCCCCAACGAAAAACTGCTGACCGTGCTGGGGCGCAATGCCACCATGGTGCAGGCCTTCCGTGAGGCCAACAACGTGCTGCATGGCGCAGTGCAGGGCATTGCCGACCTGATCGTGCGTCCGGGCGAAATGAACGTGGACTTTGCCGACGTCAAGACGGTGATGAACGAAATGGGGCTGGCGATGATGGGCACCGGCATTGCCCGGGGCGATGACCGCGCCCAGGCCGCCGTGGAAATGGCCATCCAGAACCCGCTGCTGGATGATGTCAATCTGCATGGCGCCAATGGCATCCTGGTCAACATCACCGCAGGCTCGGATATCACCATGGCCGAATTTGAAGAAATCGGCCGCGCGGTGGACGAGTTTGCCGCAGAAGACGCCACGGTCATCATCGGTACCTCGCTCGACCCGGAAATGAAGGACGAAATCAAGGTCACCGTGGTGGCGACCGGCCTCAACCGGGCTGCCCAGCAGCGTACTTCGGTGCGCAATGATTTCGTTGGCGGCTTCGAGCCGGTACGCCGCACCAAGCCGCAAATGGAAATCGTGCCGGATGTGACCACGGTCAAGCGCGATGGCACCACCGGCCTGCCGATTGACGACGTGTCTGCAACCAGCTTCAACCCGGCACAGGGTCTGGCTTCCGGGCTGCGTCGCGGTGCGGCACAGACTGTCGCCACCCCGGCAGCAGAGGCCGCGCCCAAGGCGGCGGATTTTGGCGGGGCGGATTATCTCGACATCCCGGCCTTCCTGCGTCGCCAGGCTGACTGATGTGCAGGCCGGCGCCCGTGCACCTGCGGTGTACGGGCGCCATGGCAGATTACGTTTTAAGGACGAGAAAAATGGGACTAAGACGCCTGCTGCTGGACTTGCTGGGAGTACGGCCCGAACGCCTGCAAGTGGCCGCCCTGTGCCTGCGTGTTCATGAAGCGCGCCGCGAAGTGCTGCTGATTACAAGCAAGCGCCAGGGGCGCTGGATTTTGCCCAAGGGCTGGCCGATGGCCGGTAGTGACCTGCCCGGCTCGGCCCAGCAGGAGGCCTGGGAAGAAGCCGGCGCGCGTGGCCGGGTGCGCCCGCAGCCGCTGGGGCGCTATCACTATGACAGCGTGCTGGTCGAAGATTTTGCCCAGCCGGTGGAAGTGGTGGTGTTCCAGATGGATGAAGTTGAACTGGCCGATGATTATCCCGAAGTCGGCCAGCGCGAGCGCCGTTGGTGGCCGCTGCAAGAGGCGGCCGCCCAGGTGGACGAGCCGGAACTTGCGCAGATCCTGCGCAGCCTGGACAAACCGGCGCAGTAAATGCGCGGCGCTTGCCGAAAATCAAGCGCGAACTGCTGAAGTAATGACAAAATTGGCTTATGTCATCGCCTAACGACCCCAACGCCCATACCCTCACCCGCTGGAGAACGCTCGACAAGGACTTGGGGCGCATCGGCCTGCTGGAGCGCGCCACCACCTTTGTTGCCAGGCCGCTGATTGCGCCGGGCATCGCCATCGCCTTCGTGGTGCTGGTGGCAGCGGCCTCGCTGGCCTTCATCGGCGTGCAGCCCGGTACCTTCGTGGTGGTCGCCGCGACCGTGATTGGCGCCTATATGGCGCTCAATATCGGTGCCAATGACGTAGCCAACAATATGGGGCCGGCGGTGGGCGCCAATGCACTGACGCTGGGCAGTGCGCTCATCATTGCCGCGATTTTTGAAACCGCAGGCGCGCTGATTGCCGGTGGCGATGTGGTCAATACCATCGCCTCGGGCATCATCGCCCCGGACGCGGTCAGCGATGGCCGCACTTTCGTGTTGGCGATGCTGGCGGCGCTGCTGGCTGCTGCCTTGTGGCTGAATCTGGCGACCGTGATTGGCGCGCCGGTGTCCACCACCCATTCAATTGTCGGCGGCGTGGTCGGTGCCGGCATCATGGCAGCGGGCATGAGTTCGGTGAAGTGGCAGGTATTGGGCAAAATCGCGGCAAGCTGGGTGATTTCGCCGCTCCTGGGCGGGCTGATTGCCGCAGTGTTTCTGGCCTTCATCAAGGCGCGAATCCTGTACCGGCAGGACAAGATTGCCGCCGCCCGGCGCTGGGTGCCGGTATTGATTGGCCTCATGGCAGGCGCTTTTGGGGCTTATCTGGCGCTGAAGGGCTTGTCCAAGGTGGTCAAGATGAGCCTGCAGACCTCGCTGCTGATTGGCCTGGTCGCCGGGCTCTTGGTCTGGCTGCTATCGGTGCCGATGGTCAAGCGCCAGTCACAGGGACTGGAAAACCGCAAAAAATCCATCCGCAAATTGTTCGGCATCCCGCTGGTGTGTTCGGCGGCATTGCTCTCCTTTGCGCATGGCGCCAATGATGTGGCCAATGCCGTCGGCCCGCTGGCAGCGATTGTGCACGCTGTCCAGGCCGGCAATGTGCAAGGCCAGGTAGGTATCCCGCTGTGGGTGATGGCCATTGGCGCACTTGGCATCAGTTTTGGCTTGCTGCTGTTTGGTCCGCGGCTGATTCGCCTGGTGGGCAGCCAGATCACCAAACTCAACCCGATGCGCGCCTATTGCGTATCGCTCTCGGCTGCGGTGACGGTGATTCTGGCTTCCTGGCTGGGATTGCCGGTCAGCTCCACGCATATCGCCGTAGGCGCGATTTTCGGCGTGGGTTTCTTCCGCGAATGGCATGCCGAACGCCGCGCCCGTCAGCTTGGCATCCGCAAGGGCAAACCGCTGGCGCCTGAAGAGCGCGCCCGCCGCAAGCTGGTGAGGCGCTCGCACTTTGTCACCGTGGCCGCTGCTTGGGTGATTACCGTGCCGGTATCGGCACTGCTCTCGGGCGCACTGTTCTGGGTGTTGAGCCATACCATGCACTGAGCGTTATCAGCCTTCGGATTTGATGAAAGCGGGCTCGGCGCCCGCTTTTTTGTTGGCGCGGATATGACTTTGCCATATACTCCCCCCCAGTATTGGAGGTGATATGCCGCACAGTCCCGCCGAGAAAAAACGCGCCATCACCCGGCTGCGCCGCATTCGCGGCCAGGCCGAGAGCCTGGAGCGCGCCATTGCCGCAGGCAGCAGTTGCAGCGAGGTATTGCAGCAATTGGCGGCGATGCGCGGCGGCATCAACGGGCTGATGGCCGAGGTACTGCAAGGCCATCTGCGCGAAACCTTCGGCCATGTCGGCTGCGAGGACAGCACCGATCCCGAACATCTGCACATGCATCAGGCCATCGACGAAGTGGTGGCGCTGGTGCGTTCCTATCTGAAGTGACCACCCGGAGCCGTGTCATGAACCTTCCCGCCGATACCGCTGGCAAAACCCTCAAATCCCGTGCTGCCGTGGCCTTTGCCGCGGGACAGCCGCTGCAGGTTGTTGAAATCGACGTCGCCCCGCCCAAGGCGGGCGAAGTGCGCATCCGCATCACCCATACCGGCGTCTGCCATACCGATGCTTTCACCCTCTCCGGCGATGACCCCGAAGGCCTGTTCCCGGCCGTGCTGGGGCATGAAGGCGCAGGCATCGTGGTCGATGTCGGCGAAGGCGTGACCAGCGTCAAGCCCGGCGATCACGTCATCCCGCTGTACACCGCCGAATGCGGCCAATGCCTGTTCTGTCAAAGCGGCAAGACCAATCTGTGCGTGGCGGTGCGTGCCACCCAGGGCAAGGGCGTGATGCCCGATGGCACGACGCGCTTTAGCTATAACGGCGAGCCGATTTATCACTACATGGGCTGCTCCACCTTCAGCGAATACACCGTGGTGGCGGAAGTCTCGGTCGCCAAGGTCAATCCGCAGGCGAACCCGGAACAGGTCTGCCTGCTGGGCTGCGGCGTCACCACCGGCATCGGTGCGGTGCACAACACCGCCAAGGTGCAGGAAGGCGATTCGGTGGCCGTGTTTGGCCTCGGCGGCATTGGCCTGGCGGTAATTCAGGGCGCGCGCCAGGCCAAAGCCGGACGCATCATCGCCATCGACACCAACCCGTCCAAGTTCGAGCTGGCCAGGCAGTTTGGCGCCACCGACTGCCTCAACCCCAAAGAGCACGACAAGCCGATCCAGCAAGTCATCATCGAGATGACCGGCTGGGGCGTGGATCACAGCTTTGAGTGCATCGGCAATGTCGATGTAATGCGCGCCGCGCTGGAATGCGCCCATCGTGGCTGGGGGCAGTCCGTCATCATCGGCGTCGCCGGTGCGGGGCAGGAAATTTCCACCCGCCCGTTCCAGCTCGTCACCGGCCGCAAGTGGATGGGCACCGCTTTTGGTGGTGTCAAGGGACGCAGCCAGTTGCCGGGGATGGTGGAGGATGCCATGCGCGGCGAAATTGAGCTGGCGCCGTTTGTCACCCATACCATGCCGCTGGAGGACATCAATCAGGCGTTCGACCTGATGCACGCGGGCAAGTCGATTCGCTCGGTGGTGCATTATTGAGCCAGACCCATGCGCGCACTGGAACTGAAAATCCCGCCCCCGGTTGTGATGGCCATATTGGCCGCCGCCATGTATGCCGCAGTGCGGCTGCTGCCACACTGGCAGTTGTCGCTGCCCATCTTCATGCGCGCCGGCCTTGCCGGGCTTTGGGGCATTGCGGGCATCACGACCGCGGTATTGGGCATGATGGCCTTCCGCCGCCACCGCACCACGCTTAATCCGCTGCGGCCAGATAGTTCCAGCCAAATCGTGACTACTGGCATCTTTGCCCATAGCCGCAATCCGATGTATCTGGGTATGGTGTTTTGCTTGACCGGCTGGGCACTGTGGCTGGCGCATCCGCTGGCGCTCTCCGGCGTAGTCTTGTTCATCGCCTGCCTGCACTGGCTCCAGATCAAACCGGAGGAGCGCATCCTGCTGCACAAGTTCGGCGAACCGTATGCCCAGTACCTGCGCCGGGTACGGCGCTGGTGTTGAAAGTTGGGCGCGATGTCCTGTTTCTATGGGTAATTTGTAGATTAGGATTCGTGCTTATTTATCTGGGGATAAGCCATGGCCAAATTTCTCAACACCAGTGCAACCAATTACTTTCTTGAAGAACTCATCAAGGATGCACGTGAGCGGGTGATTCTGATTAGTCCGTTTCTTAAGCTCAATGACCGCATAAAAGAGCTTTTGGCGGATAAGAATCGTCTCAAAATTGATGTGCGGATTGTGTATGGAAAGAGCGAATTGCAACCGGAGGAAATTGCCTGGCTCAATGCGTTGACCTATGTGCGTACCAGCTTTTGCAAGAACCTGCACGCCAAGTGCTACATCAATGAAGAAAACTGCATCGTGACCAGTCTCAATCTGTACGAATTCAGTCAGGTCAACAACAATGAGATGGGTGTCCTGTTCCGCAGGTCGGAAGACCATGAGTTGTATCGTGATGCCTATGAGGAAGCACAGCGCATTATTCGGATCAGCGAGGAGGTGCGGATTTCGATGGAGCGTGTTCCGGCGAGTGATGCCAGTACCGATACGGATGGCAGTGAGGAGGAAGACGGCACTGGAGGCAGCAAATTGACCTCATCGAAGCTGGCAGCCAAACACGGCATGAAAACGGCGGAATTGCTTGAAAAATTGATGGCAGCAGGGTTGCTGGAGGAGCGCGATGGCAAACCCTATCTCACTGGAAAAGGCAAAGATGCCGGTGGTGAGTTCCGGATCAGCAAGAAATTTGGTGGCTACTTCCTATGGCCGGAAGAAATGGCGGTTGAGTGATATCAGGGGTTTGGAGGAACTATGAAAAAAATCGAATCCCACGCCAGTTTCGGCGGCTTTCAGGAAGTCTGGCAGCACGATGCCAGCAGTACCGGCACGGCGATGAAGTTTGGCATTTATCTGCCGCCGCAGGCGTTGGACGCAGAGCGTTGCCCGGTGCTGTACTGGCTCTCGGGACTGACCTGCACGGAGCAGAACTTCATCACCAAGGCCGGGGCGCAGCAGTGGGCGGCGCAGCATGGGCTTGTGATTGTGGCGCCGGATACTTCGCCGCGCGGCGAGGGGGTGGCCGATGATGCAGGCTACGATCTGGGGCAGGGGGCGGGTTTTTATCTCAATGCCACCCGCGCGCCGTGGGACAAACATTTCCGCATGTATGACTACATCGCCGATGAGCTGCCCGGGATGATTGAGCAGCATTTTCCAGTCAACCAGGCGCGCGCCATCAGCGGGCATTCCATGGGGGGGCATGGCGCACTCAGCATCGCGCTGAAAAATCCCGGCCGCTATCGCAGCGTGTCGGCATTTTCACCTATCGTCGCCCCCAGCCAGGTGCCGTGGGGGCAGAAAGCCTTCAGCGCTTATCTGGGAGATGACGAGGCTGCATGGCGGCAGTACGACACCGTGGCGCTGCTGCAGGGTGAGCTGGCCGAGCGCCTGCCGCTGCTGGTCGATCAGGGCGATGCCGATGAATTTCTGGCCGGGCAGCTCAAGCCCGAGCTGCTCAAAGCCGCCTGCGAAAAAACCGGCCACCCGCTGACGTTGCGCCTGCAACCAGGTTACGACCACAGCTATTACTTCATCGCCAGTTTCATTGGCGAACATATCGCCCACCATGCCAAGGCCTTGAAAGCGGTTTGAGTTGAGAGCATGAAACGATCGGGCAGCCTGTGTTGCCCGTCGAGGTCTTGGTGCGGCTATCAGCGGTGCCGGTTGATTTCGTCGCGCAGGTTGCGTGCGGCCTGTGCGGCAGCTTCGCGGAAGTCTTCGCCCATCGAGGCATACAGGATGCCGCGCGAGGAATTGATTACAAGACCCGTGCCATCGGCGGTCTTGCCGTTTTTCACCACGGCCGCCACATCGCCCCCTTGCGCACCGACACCGGGAATCAACAGTGGCATATCGCCGACAATGCTGCGGATGCGGCCAAGTTCCTCGGGGAAGGTCGCCCCCACAACCAGTGCGCAATTGCCGTTGGCATTCCATTTTTGCGCAATCGTGCGTGCCACATGCTGATACAGCGGCTCCCCGTCCACCATCAGTTCCTGAAAATCGCGCGCGCCGGGATTGGAGGTATGGCACAGGAACACGCAGCCGCGACCATCACGAGAGAGGAATGGCTCGGCACTGTCGTAGCCCATATAGGGGTTGAGCGTGACCGCATCGGCACCAAAGCGGTCGAAGGCTTCCACTGCATACTGCGCGGCGGTACTGCCGATGTCGCCACGCTTGCTGTCGAGAATCACCGGGATGCCCGGGTGTGTGGCGTTGATATGCGCAATCAGCCGTTGCAATACTGACTCGCCGCCGTTGTGCGCGGCGAAATAGGCGATCTGCGGCTTGAACGCGCAGGCGTATTCTGCCGTGGCATCGGCGATATCGCGGCAGAACGAGAACAGTGCATCCTCATCCCCGGCGTAATGCTCCGGGAAACGCGCCGGGTCGGGGTCGAGTCCCACGCACAGCAGGGAATGGGATGATTGCCAGCGTTGGCGCAAACGGTGGATGAAGGTCATGGGCGCTCTCCGCAAAAGGGGCACCATTTTGCCACCGAGATACCGGGGGAAAAATCCCATTAACCGTAACACGTCCTGCCTTGGAGCGCTGGTCTGGCCTGCTGCTACGGTTGGAGCACCATTTGTTCCAGTTCTTCGTATCTTGGGTGATACCAGATCTGGCTGATCAGCCAAGTCTCGCCGTTTTTCCGGGCGACAAGACTGATGGTGCCAAGCGGGGCATTATGGCCGGGAAAGTAAAGCAGGCTGTCAACCGGGAAGCGGGTGCTGAATTCTTCCATCACCGGGCCAAAGCGGCCATCGGCCATTTGCACGAAGGAGCCGATAAAAGCCCCCTGTGGTGTTTGCCAAAGCCCGAGCATGACTTTGTGATCCTCGGGAGAGGGGCGCCTGCCGTCAGGCGGTAATTCGAATTTTCCATATTTTTTTACTGCCTCCAACTCATCATGGAATAAGGTGGTGATTTCCCTTGCCATTATGAATGTGGCGCCAGGAATATGGGGATGGGGGTCTGTCGAATAAGTGGTGTCGTAAAAAAATGGTTTTTTGTCGATGATTTTTATATGAAATGGCGTTGGGCTGTCTTTTGCCATTATGAGTACCTCGGCAGTACGAGGTGTGGTGTCTGGGCTACCCAGTACATAGAAAATTGGGACAGGGGCATCTGAGTAATAGCTGATCCGGTGCGCACAAATGCCAGTCATCTGGTAGGCAGATGCAAAATGAAAAGTCTCGCCCTGGTCATACAAGGTTTCCGGTCGCGGTTGTCCGGGCGGGAAGTGCATGCCTTCCAGTACGGCATCCCCGATAATATGCTTGCCAATGGCGATATGCTCCAGCGCCCTTTCAGGCGGCTCGCATAATGATGGCGATTGCATGGTGCTGCGTGCAGAGGGAGAAGAAGCGCAGCCGATACCAAGCAGTACCGGCAGGATGGCGGCAAGGAATGACCTGTTCATTTCAGTGAATCACCTGATGATCATGACCGCCACCGCCACCGCCATCTGGGGTGGATGGCAAGGTGACTTGCGGCGGCGGGTTGCTCAAGCCGCCCTGTTTTTCCCCAATAGGCAGGGTGGGCAATCCGGCATGGACGAGAAGCGCATGAGCGACATCGTTGGCGAGACTTTCGTTTTTTTTCCAGCCCTGGGAGTGGTCAGGTTGCCCCCCATGTGCTTGATTGCTTGCACGCCCGGCTGCAGTCATATGTGCCAATTCATGCAGGGCTATATAGTTGGTGCCTGCTAGTGAGTTTTCATTCAATCTTGCGTAGTTGCTCACGGTTTCAATCGTGAAGCGGACACGGGGATTTCCTCCGTTGTAATCGGCTTCTCCACGGTCTGTCTGGTTCCTGTATGGCGTTCCTTTTTCATCAATGAAAAAATCCGTCCGGCTCCAGATATCCTTGAGCTCCTGGCCGGTGATTTCCTTGCCGTCGCTGAGCTTTATCCTGGCATCGGCAGGTAGTTTGGAAAGCAGCCTGGAGATTTCGGCGATGGATTTGGCCAAATCATCAAGTGCTTTCTTTTCATCGTCAGTCAAGGGGCGCTCAAATTCCACCTTGATTTCGATTTCATTCTTGTCAGTGTCGCTGCTGGAGAAATCATCGCCAATGCTGGCATGCTGCGATGGCGGCTCCGAACGCATGCCGGAGCCACCAAAGTCAGTGCCGAAAGAAATTGAAAACCCCCGGCCTATAACAACAATGGTGCCCAAGGGACGGGGCTGGTTGCCGTGATTGCCTGATGTGCTCATTTCAATCAATCCCCTCTGATTGCTTGAGTTTTGAGCATACATCTGATAAAGGCGATCAGAGTTAATTTTTTGTTTTCTATGGATGCTTCATGCGGTTTGATGGGGTAGTGACAAGGCCACCACCGGCGACCTTAAGAGTCCTTGAACAGGCTCTAAGTGCCGTTAGGCATGGGCATGTTCACGGGTTGCAAGGAATCGCACTGCCGGGGCGCGCTCCTCGGCCAGTTGCAGGTTGACCCGGCTGGGGGCGAGATAGACCAGCTCGCCGGCGGCATCCACGGCTAGGTTGATGGCGTTTTTTTCGCGGAATTCCTCCAGCTTTTTGGCATCTTCGCACTTCACCCAGCGGGCAGTGGCGATTTGTACCGGCTCGAAGCTGGCGTCCACGCCGTATTCGTCTTTCAGGCGGTAGGCGGCCACATCGAACTGCAGCACGCCCACGGCGCCCAGAATCAGGTCATTGCTCATCAGCGGGCGGAAGAACTGGGCGGCGCCTTCCTCGGAGAGCTGCGCCAGGACTTTCTGCAACTGCTTGAGCTTCAGCGGGGCGCGGCAGGCTGCACTACCACCGCTGTCGGCCAATGAATACCTTGCAGTGCAGGATCAGGCCATCACCTAGCTGCGATGTCTCAATACGTTGTCTCTGGCGTTCACCCGAGCTGAGTCTGGGAGACTGGAAGTTGCCAAACACCCAAAACTTCCAGAGACAGCCGGATGAACACCCATAAGAATGCCCGACTTACCTTTGTCCGTCGCCCTGAAATGGTTCAGGACATGACCGGAAGTGGTTTGAATGCCGCACAGGCTGCCGCCGGCCACGGCGTGACAGCGTCCACCGCACGCAAATGGCTGGGGTGCTACCTGGCCGAAGGCCTGCCGGGGCTG
>NWQT01000034.1 GCA_002798295.1 Lysobacteraceae bacterium NML07-0707
ATAGCGGCTCTTCCATTTGTAGTACGTCGCCACGCTGATGCCGTGACTACGCACCAGATCCTTGATGGGAATGCCTGCATCGCCCTCCTTCAGGATCCCCACAATCTGGGATTCAGTGAACTTGCTCTTGCGCATCAGAACTCTCCTTCAGTCATCTTCATAGACTGCCAAAAGTTCTCCTTTAGAACTGTCTCAATTGAGGGGAAGGCTACGGGGCGACTGGATCCAGTTCTACAATCACCGACGCCCGCATCAGGCGCTCGGCATGAAAACACCCGCTCAAGCGTATGCTTTAGCAGCATGACCTGTGCAGAAAGTGGTGGGTCATTACACCTACGCCAGCGCTTGGCGATGCACTATGACCAGCTGTATCGCACCACCGCCGCGCCACTCGTCCGGGGTCAGGCGATAGGCGATGTGCTGGCGGCCCTGTGGGGGAATGCCATCCCAGCCGCCAAAGTGGATGGCGTTGAGGCGCTGGCTGCCTGAGGCCAGGGTGAGTTTCAGGTGTTTCTCGCCCACTACCCGCCAGTCCAGTACCTCAAACACGCCATCGAACAGCGGCTCGGGGTAATGCTGTCCCCAGACGCCGCCATCGCGCAGCAAGATGGCGGTGGCGATGTTGAAGTCTTCGGCAGCCAGTTCGCCATCGCTCAAGATGTGCTTTTGCAGGCTTTCGGGCGGCAGCAGGGCTTGCGCGGCGGCCTCAAAGGCTTGGGCAAAATCTTGCAGGTTTTGCCGGGCAAGGCTTAAGCCTGCTGCCATCGCATGACCGCCAAAGCGGCTGATAAGCCCCGGGTGATGGGCATCCACCCAGGCCAGTGCATCGCGGATATGAAAGCCGCTGATGGAGCGCGCCGAGCCGCGCAGTTCTTCGCTGCCTTCGCTTGCCGGGGCAAAGGCAATCACTGGGCGATGCAGTTTTTCCTTGACATTGGACGCCACCAGCCCGACCACGCCAGGGTGCCAATGCGGCTGGTACAGGCTGATGGCAAGCCGGGCACCCAACTGCCCCAGGTCTGTGCCTGCCAGCAGGCTTTCGGCATCGTGCAGCATCTGTGCCTGTAATTGCCGACGCTCCTGGTTGATGTCCGAGAGCATTTGCGCCAGTTGTGCGGCCTCGCGCGGGTCATGGCTGAGCAGGCAGGCAATGCCGAGGGTCATGTCCTCCAGCCGTCCGGCAGCATTGATGCGTGGCGCGATGGCAAAACCGATATCAGCAGGCGTGAGCGTGGCATGTTGCCGCTTGGCGGCCTCAATCAATGCCCGTACGCCGGGCTGCGCCCTGCCCTGGCGGATGCGGCGCAAACCGGCCGCCACCAGGGCGCGATTGGTTTTATCCAGCGGCACCACATCGGCCACGGTGCCGATGGCCACCAAATCCAGCAGCGTGCTCAAATCTGCATCGCCTGCGGCATCGGCCTGTTTGCGCAGATGGGCGCGCAAAGCCAGCAGCAGGTAAAACGCCACGCCCACACCGGCCAGCGCTTTGCTTGGAAAACCGCAGCCGGGCTGGTTGGGATTGACGATGGCATCGGCCACAGGCAGTTCCGGCCCCGGCAGGTGGTGGTCGCAGATGATGACCTGCATGCCGTGGGCACGCGCGGCGGCCACACCGGCCACGCAGGCAATGCCGGTATCCACGGTAAGGATGAGTTCCGGCGCATCGGCGGCCAGTTCTTCCACCAGGGCAGGACTCAGACCATAGCCGTGGCGCTGGCGGTCGGGCACGGCAAAACTGAGCTGACGCGCGCCCAGCATCTTCAAGCCACGCATCAACACTGCGCAGCCGGTGGCGCCGTCGCAATCAAAATCGCCTACCACGCGGATATGGGCATTGCGCTGGATGGCTGAATACAGCAGCGCGACGGCCTCCTCCATACCTTTCATCAAGTCGGGCGATGGCAGTTGCGCCAGCCGTGGCTGGGCAGTGTCGATATCCTGCGACCCGCGTGCGCCATGCAGGCGGCGCAGCAGTGGCGGCAATCCGGCCAGCGCGTCGATGTTTTCCGGTAGCGGGCGGCGCAGGATCTGCGTGCTCATTCGATGTCTGCTTCTGGTTGTACTTGCGGCCATGCCCAGGGCTTGCGCCAAAAGCGCAGGGCTTGCGCGCGCGTGAGCTGCAGGCAGCAACCATCTTCACTATCCAACGCAAGGCTGGCGATTTGTCCGCGTTTGAGTGCTGCCAGTGCGGGCATCAACCACGCTTCTTGCAAGGCTTTGGCATCGCGCAGGTGGCTGAAATCAAACAGCGCATCGCCCTTGGGGATGGCGAACTGCTGCGGCATCGGCTGCGCCGTGCCGGTAATTTTGGCCAAGGTCATGATGCGGCTATCTTCGGCATAAGTCAGCGCATGGCGCGTGGTCAGCGCCTGTTGCGGCAATACACCCGCGCCCCAGAACCACAGTGCATTGACTGGCGGCAGGCCGCGCGCTTGCCTCGCCTGGTTGACAGGATGGCCGTGCAGCAGCATCTGTATTTCACCGGCCAGCATCCGCCATTGACGGGCTTGGGCACGGGTGTCGGTATGCTCGAAGACATCATCGCCGAGTGCATCTGCCGGGTCGGCAAACTGCGGCAATGACTCGATGCTGCTTTCTGGGGACAAGCGCAACCAGGCCGCGGCAGGTGTTGGCCAGTCAAAAAACAGCCCGTTTTCGGCAAACAGGGCGGTCAGTGTAGCCGCCAGGGCATCGGCCTCGGCTTGCGTCAGATGCAGGTGCTCGCCCACGCCCAGCAGGCGCACGCCATTGATGTCCACCACCATCCATGCCGGGTCGGCACGCAGCCACAGTGCATCGCCCGCATCGCCGACCTGTGCCTGGCGCGAGAGTGCAGCCAGCGGCCAAGTCGCAGCATCGCCGGGCAGCTGGAAATGCCGCGCCAATTGCGCCATGCGGCCAGCTGCCACATGGCGGGCATCGCCCTGCCCCAGCCGCTTCATCAGCACCGCGTCCCAGCGCTGCGCCCCAAAAACCTTGGCGCGCGGCAAGAGGAAGGTGAGGTGCGGAGCTGTGGGCATGGTCAGTAATGCAGGCGCAGTTGCGCCACAAACAAGGCATCTTCACCTGCTTTGTAAACAAAGCGGTGTTCGCCATCAATCCGGCGCGACCAATAACCTGAAAGCGCATGTTTCAGCGGCTCGGGTTTGCCAATGCCTTGATAGGGATTGCGGCAGGTCTCCTTGATAAGCGTATTGATGCGCTGAAGCAGCTTTTTGTCGGTTTTTTGCCAGTAGAGATAGTCATCCCAGGCTTGCGGCGAAAACACCAGCTTCACTCGGCCAGATTCCGCTGTACGCCCTCGCCTGCTTCCAGCGCGGCAATGGATTCCAGCAAGCGGCGGGCATTGCGCGGGTGGCGCAACAGGTACGCGGTTTCTTCCAGCGCCTGATAGTCAGCCAATGAAATCATCACTACCGATTGCTCGCCATTGCGGGTGATGATGAGCGGCTCATGGTCTTCGCAGACACGGTTCATGGTGTCGGCGAGCTTGGCTCTTGCAGCGGTGTACGTTATGGCGTCCATGTACGTAATTCTGTACATGCTTGAGCGCGTTGTCAAACATGAAAAGCTACCCTCTCTCCTTTTCGCAGGAGAGAGGGCAAGCCGCTCAAACGTACTTCACTTCCAGGATTTCAAACTCGTGGGTGCCGCCCGGGGCTTCCAGGGTGACCTCGTCGCCTTCGTGTTTGCCAATCAGGGCACGGGCGATGGGAGAAGAAATGGCAATCAGGCGTTGCTTGATGTCCGCTTCCAGGTCGCCGACGATTTGATAGGTCACTTCCTGCTCGGTGGTGGTGTCCAGCAAAGTGACGGTAGCGCCAAACACCACCTTGTCACCGGCGGTGAGCTTGGTCACATCGATAATCTGCGCGTGCGAAAGTTCGCCTTCGAGTTGCTTGATGCGGCCTTCGATAAAACCTTGCTGCTCGCGCGCAGCAGCGTATTCGGCGTTCTCCTTCAAGTCGCCGTGGGCGCGGGCTTCGGCAATGGCTTCAATCACGGCCGGGCGTTTGACGGATTTGAGCTCTTCGAGCTCTGCACGCAGGCGGGCAGCGCCTGCGGCGGTGATCGGTGGATGGTTCATGCTTGTTGCAGTTCCTTGTGCAGTTCTTGAATCGACCAGACCGGGCCTGTATCGCGGAAATCCAGCGAATGCAGCAGTGCCCGGGCACCGGCGATGGTAGTGGAATAGGTCACGCGCTGTTGCAGGGCTTCGCGGCGGATCGAGAACGAGTCGCTGATGGCCTGCTTACCCTCGGTGGTATTGACGATATAGGTGATTTCGCCGTTCTTGATGAGGTCAACGATATGCGGGCGGCCTTCAATCACCTTGTTGACCACATCGCATTCAATGCCGTTGTCGGCCAGCCACTGGGCCGTGCCGCGGGTGGCGACAATCTGGAAGCCGCGCTGGATGAGCTCCCGCGCTACCGGCAGCACGCGCTGCTTGTCCGGGTCGCGCACCGAGATGAACGCCTTGCCTGGCTGCGGCGCGCGGATATTGGCCGCTTCCTCGGCACGGGCAAAAGCCGCGCCGAAGCTGCGCCCGACGCCCATCACTTCGCCGGTGGAGCGCATTTCCGGCCCCAGAATCGGGTCCACGCCCTGGAACTTGGCAAACGGGAATATCGCCTCCTTGACCGAGAAATAATCGGGGATGATTTCCCTAGTAGCGCCCTGCGATGCCAGCGTTTGCCCGGCCATGCAGCGTGCGGCGATTTTCGCCAGCGCCTGTCCGGTGGCCTTGGAGACGAACGGCACGGTGCGCGAGGCGCGCGGGTTCACTTCCAAAAGATAAATGGTGTGCTTGCCGTCCTCGTCCATCTGGATGGCGAACTGGGTATTCATCAACCCGACCACGTTCAAGGCTTTGGCCAGCGCGCGCACTTGCTCGCGCAGCTCATCCTGCACTTGGCGCGGCAGCGAATACGGCGGCAGCGAGCAGGAGGAATCACCCGAGTGCACCCCGGCTTCCTCGATATGCTCCATCACCCCGCCAATCAGCACATTGCCATCCTGGTCGGCGATGATGTCGATATCCACTTCCACGGCATTGTCGAGGAAGCGATCCAGCAGCACCGGAGAGTCGTTGGAGACTTTCACCGCCTCGCGCATGTAGCGCTCAAGGTCGGCATCGGCATGGACGATTTCCATCGCCCGGCCACCCAGCACATAGCTGGGACGCACCACCAGCGGGTAGCCGATTTCGCGCGCCAGCACCAGCGCTTCTTCGGCGCTGCGGGCGGTGCGGTTGGGGGGCTGTTTCAGCCCCAGATCATCGACCAGTTTCTGGAAGCGCTCGCGGTCTTCGGCCAGGTCAATGGAATCGGGCGAGGTGCCGATAATCGGCGCGCCATTGGCTTCCAGCGCGCGGGCGAGCTTCAGCGGCGTCTGCCCGCCGTACTGCACAATCACGCCCTTGGGTTTTTCCAGCTCGATGATTTCCAGCACGTCCTCAAGTGTCAACGGCTCGAAATACAGGCGGTCGGAGGTGTCATAGTCGGTGCTGACCGTTTCCGGGTTGCAGTTGACCATGATGGTTTCATAACCATCCTCGCGCAGCGCCAGCGCTGCATGCACGCAGCAGTAATCGAACTCGATGCCCTGGCCGATGCGGTTGGGGCCGCCGCCGAGCACGATGATCTTGTCCTTGCCGCTCGGCGCCGCCTCGCATTCTTCCTCGTAGGTCGAATACATATAGGCGGTGCTGGTGGCGAACTCGCCGGCGCAGGAGTCCACGCGCTTGTACACCGGGCGGATACCGAAGCCACGGCGCAGGGCGCGGATGGCGGCCTCGTTGGTATCGCACAGCGCCGCGATGCGGGCATCGGAAAAGCCCATGCGCTTGTAAGTGCGCAAGCTGTCCGCCGAAAGCGCGGCCAGCCCGCCCTGGGCGATGGCCTTCTCGGCGCAGATGATTTCCTCAATCTGGTCCAGGAACCACGGGTCAACGAATGACAGCGCGTGGACGTCTTCTACGCTAAGACCTGCGCGGAAAGCATCGGCCAGATAGAACAGGCGCTCGGGGCCGGGCTCTTTCACCTCACGCTTCAAGCGTGCCAGGCCATCTTCGCTCTGCCAGTCAATGCCAGTCGGGTCAAAGCCGACCTTGCCGGTTTCCAGCCCGCGCAGGGCTTTTTGCATGGACTCCTGAAAATTGCGTCCCATCGCCATCACCTCGCCCACCGATTTCATCTGTGTGGTCAGGCGTGCATCGGTCGTCGGGAATTTTTCAAAGGCAAAGCGAGGAATCTTGGTGACCACATAGTCAATCGACGGCTCGAAGCTCGCCGGGGTCTGGCCGCCGGTGATGTCGTTTTTCAGCTCATCCAGGGTATAGCCCACCGCCAGCTTGGCGGCGATTTTGGCAATCGGGAAACCCGTGGCCTTGGAGGCCAGCGCCGAAGAGCGCGACACTCGCGGGTTCATTTCAATCACCACCACCCGGCCGGTCTTGGCATTGATACCGAACTGCACATTGGAGCCGCCGGTATCCACACCAATCTTGCGCAGCACGGCGATGGAAGCATCGCGCAGGCGCTGGTATTCCTTGTCGGTCAGGGTCTGCGCCGGCGCCACGGTAATCGAGTCGCCGGTATGCACCCCCATCGGGTCGAGGTTTTCAATGCTGCACACGATGATGCAGTTGTCGGCGCGGTCGCGCACCACTTCCATTTCAAACTCTTTCCAGCCCAGCACCGATTCTTCCACCAGAATCTCGTGCACGGGCGAGAGCTCCAGGCCGCGCTTGGCGATTTCTTCAAATTCCTCGCGGTTGTAGGCAATACCACCGCCAGTTCCGCCCAGGGTAAAACTTGGGCGGATGATGGTCGGGTAGCCCACCTTGGCCTGTATTTCCAGCGCCTGCTCGAAACTGCGCGCCACTTCTGCCTTCGGGCATTCCAGGCCGATGTCTTCCATCGCCACGCGGAACAGCTCGCGGTCTTCGGCCATGCGGATGGCTTCACGGCTGGCGCCAATCAGCTCCACGCCGTAGTTTTCCAGCACGCCGTTATCGGCCAGATCCAGCGCACAGTTCAGCGCCGTCTGCCCGCCCATGGTCGGCAACAGCGCATCGGGGCGCTCCTTGGCGATGATTTTTTCGACCGAGCGCCAGTTGATCGGCTCGATATACACCGCATCGGCCATGTTCGGGTCGGTCATGATGGTGGCGGGATTGGAATTGACCAATACCACGCGATAGCCCTCCTCACGCAGCGCCTTGCAGGCTTGCGCGCCGGAGTAGTCGAACTCACAGGCCTGGCCGATAACAATCGGGCCAGCACCGATGATGAGGATGGTTTTGATGTCGGTACGTTTGGGCATGGCTCAAAAAGTCCGGGACTCGGAACTCGGGATTCGGGACTCGGCATCGAGTCTTTGACTCAAGGCCTGATGCAGCCGCAGCAGCATCTGTCCCACCCGGTTGCAGGTGGAAAGACATTCCTGAAGCGCCAAGGCGACTTCGGGAAAGAGTTCAATGGAAAGCAACAATTGTGTTTGAAGCTCGGCACAGGAGCCCTGTGCAATCGAAATAAAACGAAGGTAATCCTTGAGGCTGGCACGGGCATTGCCTTCGGCGATATTCGAGGGAATCGAAACCGCCGAACGCTGCAGTTGCGCACTCAGGCCATAACGTTCTTCGCGGGGAAGCCCTGAGACAGCTTGATAGACCTGCTTGGCCAAAGCCATCGCCAATTGCCAGACCTCCAGCTCGCGAAAATGCGAAATACTCAAGAGCCATGCTCCGAGTCCCGAGTCCCGAGTCCCGAGTCCCGCATCATCCCCACAAACCGGTCAAACAGGCCGTCCACATCATGCGGGCCGGGGCTGGCTTCGGGGTGTCCCTGGAAAGAAAACGCCGGGGCATCGGTCAGCTCAATACCCTGGTTGGTGTTGTCAAACAGCGAACGGTGGGTCGCACGGGCATTGGCAGGCAGCGTAGCTTCGTCAAGGCAGAAGCCGTGATTCTGCGCGGTAATCAGCACCCGGCCACTGGCCAGCGCCTGCACCGGGTGGTTGCCGCCATGATGGCCGTGCGGCATTTTCATGGTGTTGGCGCCGACCGCCAGCCCAAGCAACTGGTGCCCAAGGCAAATGCCATAAACCGGCACGCGAGCGGCAAGCAATTCCTTGATGGCAGCGATGGCGTAATCACAGGGTTCCGGGTCGCCCGGACCATTGGAGAGGAATACGCCATCCGGCTCGATCGCCAGCACTTCGTCCGCCGGTGTTGTGGCCGGAAACACATGTACCTCGCAACCACGGTCGGCCAGCATGCGCAGGATATTGGCCTTGACGCCGAAGTCATAGGCCGCAACCTTGAAGCGTTTGGCCGGCTGGGTGAAGGCATTGGCATCCAGATCCAGCGAGCCTTGCGTCCACACATAGGGCTTGGACGTGGTGACTTCGCGCGCCAGATCCATGCCCTTGAGACCGGGGAACTTGCGCGCCGCTTCAATCGCGGCCGCTTCGTCCACCACTTCGCCTGCCATGATGGCGCCATTTTGCGCGCCCTTCTCGCGCAGCAGGCGGGTCAGCTTGCGGGTATCAATCCCGGCAATCCCCTGAATGCCACGCGCCTTCATCCATTCGGGCAACGACATTTCACTGCGCCAATTGCTGGGGCGGCGCGGCACATCACGCACAATCAAGCCCGCCGACCACACCTTGGCAGCCTCATCATCCTGTGCGGTCATGCCGGTATTGCCAATATGCGGATAGGTCAGCGTCACCAGCTGGCGGGCATAGGAGGGGTCGGTGAGGATTTCCTGATAGCCGGTCATGCTGGTGTTGAACACCACCTCGCCGACCGACAGGCCGGGCGCACCAATGGAAACGCCCCGGAAGACAGTACCGTCTTCGAGCGCGAGAATTGCTGTATGAGTCACGGGCTTCGCCTTGTATCAGAGCCTGGCCGCCAGGGCTGCCAGAGCGGAAACGGGGTTGCAAAAAACCACCGAAGTGCGACTGCAACTTCGGAGGCGGAAGGGGTATAGGCGAGGATGGATTCTAGCCGGATTACCCGGATGAATCCAGCCCTTCAAACAACAGGGACTACTTGCGGGCAGGTGTCTCCCAGTCTGCCTCACGCACATCGCCCGTCTGATAGAACTGTCGAACCAAGGTCACGTATGCCTTGAAGTCGGCATTCTCTTCAACTAAACGGTTCATCATTTCCCAATCCATCACCTCACGCTCGCGTGCTGGGATGAGTATTTGACTGTTTGAGGTATCTTCACTATCAAGCTGGATAACACCGATGCCATGCGCTGCCGAAAGCATCCGCAATTCCTTCAATGTGTCCACACCGGTAATTTCAGCCGCCACCAGATAACCAAAATTCGCCCAAGAAGAATTGGATACTGCTTGAAAAAAACATTCGCGCACATTTGAACGGTTTAGCAGTAGCTTGACTTCAAATGACCAAAGTCGAGTTCTGCGAACCGAATACTGACGCACACACTCCTGCAGTTCCCGATGCCATTCAGCTCCCAAGTCCTCCATAGCTGCCATATCCGGATATAGCCAGTGATTGCCGCCGGAGCCGCGCCTGTTGGATGAGCGTTTTTCATCGATCCGCTTGCAATAGACCGAAAACTCGCCTTTCAAATACTCGGCCAACAATGGATATAAATCATGTTCGTGAATTTTTCGCGAACTAACCAAACCTGGAGCTTCACTACTAGAGTCAACAATTTTACCTCTGTCTTCCAGGGCATCCACTTCGTCCTGATCGGAGAGCAGCGAGTAGTAATACTTTCTTGGTCTCCCTTCGGTGGTTCTCAAACCCGGTTCACGCTTTTGCATAGCCGGGCGGCTTGCTCCTATTTCGGCCACTAATTGCTGCAAAAGAGCGTCATCATTCTTGATAGCCCGACTCTTTTCCAGCTTTTCTCGACACGCCTCCGGGTAGCTTTCCATTACCCAAATAGCAATTTCCCTAGCAGTAAAACGCTGACCTTCCCGGGACTTCAAATACTCAATGACTCGCTGACCCAAATTCAATTTTTTGAACTTCACCTGTATTTTCCTCAACGCAGCGAAAGCAAGTCGCTCAGCGCATAACAACCGGCGGGCTTTTCCGCCAGCCACAGCGCTGCCTGCAAGGCGCCACGGGCAAAAATATCGCGGTTTGTGGCGCGATGAACCAGCTCGATGCGCTCTCCCGTCCCGGCGAACTGCACCCAATGCTCGCCGACAATATCACCCGCACGGATGGCAGCGTAGTGCGGTGCGGCACCGCCTTTTTCTGCAGCCGCTCCCAGGCTCAGCGCAGTGCCCGAAGGTGCATCTTGTTTTTGCGTGTGGTGCATCTCGATGATGTCGCAATCCCAGCCTGGCAAGGCACTGGCAGCCTTGCGCACCAGCTGCTGCAACAAGGCCACGCCGATACTGAAGTTGCTGGCCCAAAGCACGGGAATCTCGCCTGCGGCCTCACGCAATGCAGCCTGCTGCGCACCGGACAATCCCGTGGTGCCGGACACCAGCGGCTTGCCCCGCTCACGCACCAGTGCCAGTGCGGCATCGAAACCCTCCGGCAGGCTGAAATCCAGCAGCACATCAAACGCCGGCACAGCGTCCAGTTCACTGGCGGCAAAATACGCCGCGCCCTGGCTGACCCGCTCCAGCGGTTGACGGCGTGACACCGCCAAAGGCGCAGCAAAGCGCTCGTCTTCGGCCACCAGCCGCAGCAGCGCCTGACCCATGCGCCCACTGGCTCCGTGGATCAAAAGTCGCAATGCCTCTGCCATTTACCGTGCTCCCGTGAAAATGCTCACCATCTCAGCAAACGCGAAAAACGACAAGCTCAGTCCTGCGCAAGCGCCTGCTAGCGTTTCCGCTGGTATTGCACCAGCCGCACTTGCGCCGGGCTATCGATGCCCGATAGCGCCTCCAGCATCCATTGCCGTGCCCGCGCCTCACCAATGCCGCCAGTACCGGCGCCGATCAGCGGAAAGGCCACCGATCCAAATCCATGGGCATCGACCAAGGCCATCGCCGCAACCACCGCCTGCTGGATGGAATGGCGTGAGGCACGCCAAAAGTGATTGATGCCGGCCACATGGATGATGCCGCGATAAGGCAGGCGTCCAGCCGAAGTCAGTACCGCGCCGCCCAGCGGCAGCACGCCATGGCGACGCAACTCCCGGAACGGCGCATAACCGGCGCGCTTTTTGATTGCACCGGACACGCCCTGCGGTAGCAGCAACCACCACGGGATCAGGTTGCGGTTCCAGGCATTGACGATCACATCGACCGGCTGCTCAAGCAAATCCCCTTGCAGCTCTTGGATCTGGCTTGCCAACATGCCGGGCTTAACCGGTCATCCTGTCCCAGAAACTTTTCACCCCATCCATGAAGGTGCTATGGCGCGGTGAATGTTTGCGGGCGCCCTCGCCCACAAAGGTGGCTTCGAATTTCTCCAGCAGCTCCTTCTGCTCTTTGGTGAGGTTGACCGGGGTTTCGACAATCACCGTGCAGTATAGGTCGCCTTCGCTGCGGCTGCGTACCGATTTCACGCCCTTGCCGCGCAAGCGGAATACTTTGCCACTTTGGGTTTCGGCAGGAATGCGGATTTCCGCCTCACCCTTCAGGGTCGGCACGCGCACGCTATCGCCCAGCGCCGCCTGGGAGATGCGGATCGGCACTTCGCAGTGCAGGTCATCGCCCTCGCGGGTGAAGATTTCGTGCTTGCGCACATGGATTTCGATATACAAATCGCCAGGCGGTGCACCGGCAGGACCGGCTTCGCCCTCACCGGAGAGGCGGATGCGGTCGCCATTGTCCACGCCTGCGGGAATGGTGACTTCCAGCACCTTGTCTTTTTGTACGCGGCCATTGCCATGGCAGGTTTTGCAGGGTTTGGCGATGGTTTGTCCACGACCGTCGCAATGCGGACAGGTCTGTTGCATGCGGAAGGGACCGCGCTGCATCACCACCTGACCGTGACCATGACAATGCCGGCAGGTTTCGAGCTTGCCATCTTCCGAGCCGCTGCCATTGCAGTCGCTGCATTCAACCCGTGTGGGCATCTCGATGGTTTTCTTCAGCCCGGCCACGGCTTCTTCCAGCCCCAGCTCCAGGTGATAGAGCATGTCCGCGCCACGCCGTGCGCGCTGCTGGCCGCCCATGCCGCCACCGAAGATATTGCCGAAGATGTCGCCAAAAATATCGCCCATATCGGCATAGCCAGCGCCTGCACCGCCGCCCATGCCATGCTCGAAAGCGGCATGGCCGTGCTGGTCATACATGCGGCGCTTGCTGGCATCGGAAAGCACGTCATAGGCCTCTTTCACTTCCTTGAAGGCGGCTTCTGCGGCGGCTTCGTTGCCGGGATTGCGGTCGGGGTGATGCTTGGCGGCAGCGCGGCGGTAGGCGGTTTTGAGTTCCGCTTCGTTTGCGCTACGGGCAACGCCCAGTACTTCGTAATAATCGCGTTTGCTCATGGCTGGCTACTGGTCTCATGCAAACGGGCAGGCGTGAATCCGCCTGCCCGTGTCTGCGTGTTGAGAAGAATCAGTCTTTCTTCTCGTCCTTGACTTCGGTGAACTCGGCATCCACCACATCGTCCTGGGTCGCACCGCTCGGTGCAGCGCCTTCATCGCCGGGCTGGCTGGCAGCCGCCGCTGCGGCAAACAGTGCTTGTGCGGCTTCTTCCAGTGCCTTGGCCTTGGCTTCGATCTGTGCCTTGTCATCGCCCTTCAGCACGCCTTCGAGGTCGGCAATCGCGCTTTCGGCACGGCCAATCACATCGCCCGGCAGTTTTTCGCCATTGTCCTTGATGGCGCTGCGGGTGGCGTGAATCAGGCCGTCGGCCTGGTTGCGGGCAGCAATCAGTTCCTGGAACTTCTTGTCTTCCTCGCGGTGTGCTTCGGCATCCTGCACCATGCGCTGGATTTCTTCGTCCGACAGACCCGAGCCGGCCTTGATTTCGACCTTCTGTTCCTTGCCGGTCTTCTTGTCCTTGGCAGTCACATGCACGATGCCGTTGGCATCGATATCAAAGCTCACCTCGATCTGCGGCATGCCGCGCGGGGCAGGCTCGATGCCGGTCAGGTCAAAGCGCGCCAGCGACTTGTTGTACTGCGCCTGCTCGCGCTCGCCCTGCAACACATGCACGGTGACCGCGGACTGGTTGTCATCGGCGGTGGAGAACACCTGGCTGGCCTTGGTCGGGATGGTGGTGTTCTTTTCGATGATCTTGGTGAACACGCCGCCCAAGGTTTCGATGCCGAGCGAGAGCGGGGTCACATCGAGCAGCAGCACGTCCTTGACATCACCGGCCAGCACCCCGCCCTGCACCGCTGCGCCGAGCGCCACGGCTTCGTCCGGGTTGACGTCCTTGCGCGGCTCCTTGCCAAAGAATTCGGCCACGGCGGCCTGCACCTTGGGCATGCGGGTCTGACCACCGACCAAGATCACCTCGGCGATGTCACCTGCCTTGAGGCCGGCATCATTGAGTGCCACGCGGCAAGGCTCGATGGTCTTCTTCACCAGGTCATCGACCAGGGCTTCGAGCTTGGCGCGGGTCAGCTTGATGTTGAGATGCTTCGGCCCCGAGGCATCGGCCGTGATATAGGGCAGATTGACATCGGTCTGCTGGCTGGAGGAAAGCTCGATCTTGGCGCGCTCGGCGGCATCCTTCAGGCGTTGCAACGCCAGCGGATCCTTGCGCAGATCCACGCCATCGCTCTTTTGGAATTCTTCCACCAGATAGTCGATGACGCGGGCGTCGAAGTCTTCGCCGCCGAGGAAGGTATCGCCGTTGGTGGCCAGCACTTCAAATTGCTTCTCGCCATCGACATCGGCGATTTCGATGATCGACACGTCGAAGGTGCCGCCGCCAAGGTCATACACCACGATCTTGCGGTCGCCGCCATCCTTGTCCAGACCATAGGCCAGCGCTGCCGCGGTCGGCTCGTTGATGATGCGCTTGACTTCCAGCCCGGCGATGCGCCCGGCGTCCTTGGTGGCCTGACGCTGGCTGTCATTGAAGTAGGCCGGCACGGTAATCACCGCTTCGGTCACCGTCTCGCCCAGGAAGGCTTCGGCGGTTTTCTTCATCTTCTCCAGCACCTTGGCGGAGACTTCCTGCGGTGCCAGCTTGCGGCCTTCGCTGGTTTCCACCCAGGCATCGCCATTGTCATGGCCGATGATCGCATAGGGCACCAGGTCGAGGTCTTTCTTGACTTCGGCGTCGGTGAACTTGCGGCCAATCAGGCGCTTGACGGCGAAGAAGGTGTTCTTCGGGTTGGTGACAGCCTGACGCTTGGCCGAAGCGCCGACCAGCACTTCACCATCCTTGCTCCAGGCCACGATCGAAGGCGTGGTGCGATCGCCTTCGGCGTTTTCGATGACACGTGCCTTGCCGCCTTCCATCACTGCCACGCAGGAGTTGGTGGTGCCAAGGTCGATACCAATGATTTTTGCCATTGTTGATTACTCTCTCTAATGATTGGGCGGCGATGCCGCGATGACAGGTATTTGGGGATGCCCAGCGCCGCTTCAAGGGCTGGGCTGAAAAAATCAGGGGGCAACCACTACCATTGCCGGACGCAACAGGCGCTCGTTCAGCACATAGCCTTTCTGGAACACCTGCACGATGGCGCCGCTGGCAATGCCCTCGGCCGCCATCTGGCTCACGGCGTTATGTTGCTCGGGATTGAACGCATCCCCTGCTGCCGCGGCCACTTCGGCAAAACCGTTCTTGCCGGCGATATCGGTCAGTTGCTTGAGTGTCAGTTCAAGGCCTGCGCGCAGCGGGTCATCCGCCTTGGCGCTGGCAAGCCCGGCCTCCAGTGCGTCAAACACCGGAATCATTTCCGACAGCAGCTTTTCATTGGCAAACTTGCGCGCCATTTCAATATCCCGCGCCAGGCGCTTGCGCTGGTTTTCAAGATCGGCGCGCTCCAGCAGCGATTGCGCCTTGAGCTGCTCGATTTCGGCTTTCAAGGCCTCCAGCTCGTCTTCTGCCGCCATTTCCGGCTGCGGGTTTTCGTTCGGGTCAAATGTGTTTTCTTGGCTCATTGTGGCCTTTCCATGACGGGCGATACCCGCGACATAGGGGCAGTGCCCGCGGCTTTCAAGAGCCCACAAATCACAGCCAGTCGCAGCATTTGCAACAGGCGCGCATTAAGCTATGCGCCATGCTGATCCGACTTGCCATTTGTGATTTCGCCGTCGTGCAACAGGCCGAGCTGGCCTTTGACGCCGGCATGACTGTTATCTCGGGTGAAACCGGCGCGGGCAAATCGCTGTTGGTCGATGCGCTGGGCTTCATTTCCGGCCAGCGCGCCGATGCCAGTGTGGTGCGCCACGGCGCCGAGCGTGCCGATTTGACTGCCGAATTCAGCCTGCATGACACGCCCGCCGCGCGTGCGTGGCTTGCCGAGCAGGAGATGGATGAAGCCGACGGCCTATGCCGCCTGCGCCGGGTACTGCGCGCCGATGGCGGCTCCAAAGCCTGGATCAATGGCCGCATGGTCAGTGCCGGCCAGCTCGGCGAATTGGCGTCCCTGCTGCTGGAAATCCACGGCCAGCACGCCCAGCAGGCGCTGCTGGCGCGTCCGGCGCAACTGGCATTGCTGGATCAATACGGCGGCCACCAAAATCTGCTCGATGAGGTCGCACAGACTGCCCGCCATTGGCAACAGCTCAAGCGCGAGCAGGAAAAACTCAGCGCCCAGGGCGATGTCAGCGAGCGATGCGAATATCTGCGCCACCAGCTGGAGGAGCTGGAAGCCGAAACGCTGGAAACCGATGCCATCGCCACCCTGGAGGCCGAGCACCGCCGTCTGGCGCATGGCAGTGAGCTTGCCAGCGCCCAGGCCCAAGCACTGGCCTGGCTCGCCGAAGGCGATGAATTCAATGCCCTCAGCCTGCTGCATCGCGCCCGCCATGCACTGGGCGATGTCATCGCGCATGATCCGCGTCTGGCCGATATCGATACCATGCTGGAATCGGCCGGCATTGCGCTGGATGAAGCCAGCGATGCCCTGCGCCGCCTGGGCGATGAGGCCGAACTGGATCCGGCGCATTTCGACGCCCTGGATGCGCGCCTGCAACGGCTGCATACCCTCGCCCGCAAGCATCGCGTCGGCATGGATGAACTCATCGATGTCCGCAGCCATATCGGAGGTGAGCTGGAGGCGCTGGAAAACGCCGGTGAACGGCTTGCCGGGCTGGAGACGGAAATGGGCAAGGCGCTAGAGGCCTGGCAGAAAGCCGCCAAACAGCTTGGCCGTGCCCGCCAGACCGCAGCCACGGCACTGGCCAGCGCCGTGCTTGCCATCATCCGTGAGCTGGGCATGGGCAAGGCGGATTTCCAGATTCAGCTTGTCGAACAAGACCGCGACACCCCTGACCCGCAGGGCGCAGAGCGTGCGGAATTCATGATTGCCGCCAACCCCGGCCAACCGCCCAAACCATTGCGCAAGGTCGCTTCCGGCGGTGAGCTCTCGCGCATTTCGCTGGCGATTGAAGTCGCCAGCCACGCCGCCGGTGGCTCGGCCACCATGATTTTCGACGAAGTGGACACCGGCATCAGCGGCGCTGTGGCCGAAGTGGTCGGTCAGAAACTGCGCGCCCTTGGCGAACACGTACAAGTAATGTGCGTGACCCATCTGCCACAAGTCGCCGCCCAGGGGCATCAGCAATGGCGGGTCAGCAAAAGCGGGGATGAAATGGTCACCTCAAGCGCCGTCGAAAAGCTGGACGAAGCCGGCCGGATAGAAGAAATCGCCCGCCTGCTGGGCGGCGTCAACATCAGCGACGCCGTGCGCCAAGCCGCACGCAGCCTGCTGCAAAGCGTTGCCTGATTGCGGCGTTGGCAAGGTAACTCAAAGCCTTCACAATGAGGCTGACCTATGGATACATGTCCCGCACAAAACTAAAGGGACTTAGAGCTCGTCATCAAATCAAGTTGATGATGTTGCATCATAAGGGGTATGACACGTCGATATGCCCTTACAGATGCCCAATGGGAACGGATTCAAGACTTGCTACCCGGTAGAGCCGGTCACGTCGGTCGCCCAGCTTCGGATAACCGATTGTTCGTCGATGCGGTGCTTTACCGCTACCGGGCAGGGATTCCCTGGCGTGATTTGCCCGAACGCTTTGGCGACTTTCGCGTGGTTCATCTTCGGCATTCACGCTGGAGTCGTTCAGGCATTTGGCAACGTGTCTTTGCGGCATTGGCTCAGGATGCCGGCAACGAGTGGGTAATGATTGACGCCACCCTTGTGCGTGCACACCAGCACAGCGCCGGGGCTAAAAAACAAGGTGGACAAGCCGTAAGCTCCCCCAATCACCAGACACTGCATAAGTAGAACTTTCTGGCCTGATTCCCCAGCCAGGCGTTTTCATGAAGAAGTCCCGTTTTACTAAAGACCCAGATCGTTTCCATCCTCAAGCAAGCTGATGCCGGTGTCCCCGTCAAGGATATCTGCCGACAGTCCGGTATCAGCATGCCGACTTCACAAGTGGAAGTCGAAGTACGGCGGCCTTGAGGCCTCCGAGCTGCGCCGGATCAAGGAGCTGGAAGCGGAGAATGCCAGGCTCAAGCGGCTGTATGCCGAGCTGGCACTGGACAACGCGGCCATGAAGGATTTGATCGCAAAAAAACTGTAGGGTCGGCGCAGAAACGTGAGGCGGTGCGATATCTGACCCAGGTACACGCCCGCCCCCTGAGCCGGTTCTGCAAATGTGTCGGCCTGTCACGGGCTGCCTAGTATCGACCAGCGCCGCACTAGACAGTGCGCGATGCCGAGATCATCGCGGCACTCACCGAGCAGGTCGCCACACGCCCCAGTCGCGGCTTTTGGAAGTGCTGCCAAGTCTTTGCGGCGTATGCGGCCAGATTGGAATCACAAACGGATTTATCGGGTCTACACCGCCATGCAGCTCAAACTGCGCCGCAAGGCCAAGCGACGCTTGCCCAAGCGCGGTCGCTCGGATATTTCGCTTCCATGCAAAGAACATAGACCCATCATTGAAAAGATTTTGAACAGGCTCTAAGAACGGAGCCGCATTCAGCGACTCCGGAAAGAGATTTGTCTGCTGGCGATTTACCAAATCCGCACGCGGTCTTCGGGTTTGATATAGAGCTTGTCGCCGGGTTTCACGTCGAAGGCGTCATACCAGGCGTCGATATTGCGTAGCGGTGCGAAGGCACGGATTTGTCCCGGCGAGTGCGGGCCATTGACCAGTTGCTGGCGTAGCGCATCATCGCGCCACAGGGTGCGCCAGACCTGTGCCCAGCCCAGGAACAGGCGCTGCTCGCCGGTAAAACCGTCCAGTACCGGCGCGGGCTTGCCATCCAGTGAGCGGCGATAGGCTTCCAGGGCGATGGTGAGGCCGCCCAGGTCACCGATGTTCTCGCCCATCGACACCTTGCCGTTGATATGCATGCCCGGCAGTTGCGGGAAGGTGTAGCTTTCGTACTGGGCGCCGAGTTTGGCAGCTTCGGCTTCAAACTTGGCGGCATCCTCGGCCGTCCACCAGTCACGCAGCATCCCGGCGCCATCGGACTTGCGCCCCTGGTCATCAAAGCCGTGGATGATTTCATGACCAATCACGCCGCCGATGGCGCCGTAATTGACCGCCATATCCGCCTGCGGGTCAAAGAACGGCGGTTGCAGGATGGCGGCGGGAAAGACGATTTCGTTCTTCACCGAGTTGTAATAGGCATTCACCGTTTGCGGGGTCATGCCCCATTCCAGTTTGTCCACCGGCTTGCCCAAGCGGTTGCGGTAGTAATCCCACTGGAAGGCATTGCTGCGCAGCGCGTTGCCAATGACATCGCCATTGCGGATTTCAAGGCCGCTGTAGTCGCGCCATTTTTCCGGGTAGCCGATTTTCAGGCCGAAGTTGGCCAGTTTGGCGGCGGCCTCACGTTTGGTGTCCGCTCCCATCCATTCCAGTTGGGCAAGGCGCGCGCCCATCGCCGCTTTCACATTGGCAACCAATGCGTCCATCTTGGCTTTGGCATCGGCGGTGAAATACAGCTGCACATAATCGCGGCCAATGGCCTCGCCCATGGTGCGCTCGGCCAGCGATACGCCGCGCTTCCAGCGCGCCTGCTGCTGCGGCTGACCGGACATGAACTTGCTGCGGAACTCGAAGTGGGCATCGACAAACTGGCTGGAAAGCAGCGGCGCTGCCGAATCGATGGTTCGGAAAGCCGCCCAGGCTTTCAAAGTATCCAGCGCGGCCTGATGGTAGATTTCTGCAAGTTTCGGCACCGCGGTGTTCTGCCGCACCACGACGACTGGCGCCTGATCAAGCTGGGCGGCCTTGAAGTAGTCCGCCCATGGAAAGCCCGGTGCAAAAGCCGCGAACCGGGACATTTCCACCGGGTTATAGGTCTTGTCGCGGTTACGGCTTTCAGCACGGCTCCAGTGCGCCTCGGCGATGCGGGTTTCCAGCGCCATGATGTGTTCGGCCTGCTTGCCAGCATCCTTCCAGCCGATCAGCCCCAGCATCTGCGCAATATATTGCTGATAACGCGCGCGCTGCGGTGCAAAGCGTGCCTCCAGGTACATCTGCCTATCGCCAAGGCCAAGCCCGGACTGGCTCAGGTACAGGGTGTAGCGTTCGGGGTCGCGCTGGTCATCGGAAACGCCCACGGCAAAGAAGCTGCTACCAAAATGCGTATTGGCACGCCCCATCCATTCGGCCATCTGGCGCTTGTCGGCAATTTGCGCGATTTCATCCAGTGACGGCTTCAGCGGTGCCAGCCCCTGGGCTTCCACCGCCGCCTCGTCCATGAATCCCCGGTAGATGGCAGCGATTTTGGCCGCATCACCATCCGTGGCCGGATTGCCCTGCGGGTAGGCTTCCACCAGTTTGCGTACCCGCGCCTCGGAGAGGTCTCGCAGGATATGGAAAACCCCGTAATTGGAGCGGTCGGAAGGAATCGCAGTGTTTTTTGCCCAGTTGCCGCTGGCGTATTCAAAGAAGTCTTCGCCCGGTTTGACAGCGCGATTCATGCCATCGACATCAACCCCCCAAATGCCAAAACGCTGGGCTGCAATCGTGGCATTGCCACTGTCAGCGCCAGAACCCTCGACCCCGGCAAACCGTGCCTGCTGCCAGCAGGCCTCATCCAGACAATGCGCATGGGCAGAGGCGGGAGCGGCAAAACCAAGCGCGAGCGCGATGGCAACACCGATAACTGCAGGTTTAAACATGGAATCTCCTGTAAAAAGGGGTTCAATCATTGGCAGGCAAGATACTCCTGCCTCCCAAGCAATCTGCGTTGATATCTGGTGATGGTGCAGATTGCAAATCAATACGGCACTGTCAAGTGACAGTGCCGTTAGTTGGTCAAACATCTTGCTAGGCGTTTGTCGCGCCCTCGCCTTCGACACTTTCGGCGTCTGTCTCCTCATCCAGTGACACATCCAGGCGTTCGATGGCTTGCAGCTTTTCGTCCTTGGCAACGCGCATCAGGGTGACCCCCTGGGTGTTACGCCCCACCTGGGCAATGTCGGCAGCCGGGGTGCGCACCAGGGTGCCGCCATCGGAAATCAGCAGCACGTCATGGTGCTCGGTGAGCTGGATGGCGCCCACCAACTGGCCGTTGCGTTCGGTGGTTTTCAGGGCAATCACGCCCTGGGTGCCACGGCCTTTCTTGGGGAACTCGGCAAGTTCCGTGCGCTTGCCAAAGCCGTTTTCGCTGGCGGTGAGGATATCGCCCTCGCCATCGACCACGATGAGGCTCTGCACACTCTCGCCTTCGGCAAGCTTCATGCCGCGCACGCCGGTGGCGGTACGTCCCATGGCGCGCACGGTGTTTTCGTCAAAGCGCACCGCCTTGCCGTTGCTGGCAAACAGCATGATGTCACGCTCGCCGTCGGTCAGCTCGGCATTCACCAGGGCATCGCCTTCGTCCAGGTTGATGGCGATTTTGCCGCGCGCAAGGCGATAGGCGAACTCGGTCAGCGGGGTCTTTTTCACCGTGCCGTTACGGGTGGCGAAGAATACGAACTTGCCTTCCAGGTATTCGCGCACCGGCAGCACTGCCTGGACTTTCTCGCCTTCGGTGAGCGGAATCCAGTTGATAATGGGACGGCCACGGGCATTGGGGCCGGCATCGGGCAGCTGATACACCGACAGCCAGAACACCCGGCCGGCGCTGGTGAAAGTCAGCAAGGTGTCATGGGTATTGACCAGCCACAGCTGGTCGATGAAATCTTCGTCCTTGGTGGCTGCGGCATTGCGTCCCTTGCCGCCGCGCTTCTGCGCACGGTAGCTGGTGGCCGGCTGACGCTTGGCATAACCGGCATGCGAGAGCGTTACCACCACATCCTCGGGGGCAATCAGGTCGAGGATGTCGAGGTCTTCTTCGCTGGCGCGGATTTCACTGCGGCGCGCATCGCCAAACTCGGCCTTGAGCGCGGTCAGTTCTTCGCGGATGACCCGCATCAGCACGCCGGGATGCTCCAGGATTTCAATCAGGCCACGGATGGCATCGAGCAACTGGCGATATTCTTCGGTGAGTTTTTCCTGCTCCAGCCCGGTCAGGCGGTGCAGGCGCATTTCCAGAATCTGCTGCGCCTGGGTTTCGGTGAGCTGATACACGCCTTCAATCAGTCCCACCCCCCTGGGCAGGTCTTCCGGGCGCGAGGCTTCAGCACCACTGGCGGCCAGCAGCGTGCCGACCATGCCCGGCTGCCAGCGGCGGGCGAGCATCTTCTGGCGGGCTTCTTCGGGATTGGCCGAGGTCTTGATGAGCTCGATCATCTCGTCGATATTGGCCAGCGCCACCGTCAGTCCTTCGAGGATATGCGCGCGGGCGCGGGCGCGGCGCAACTCGAAAATGGTGCGGCGGGTGACCACTTCGCGCCGGTGACGCAGGAAGGCTTCGAGAATTTGCTTGAGATTCAGAAGTTGCGGGCGGCCATCGACCAGCGCCACCATATTGATGCCGAACACCGATTCCATCGGCGTTTGTGCATACAGATTGTTCAGCACCACCTCGGCCGATTCGCCGCGCTTGATTTCGATATAGATGCGCATGCCGTCCTTGTCGGACTCATCGCGCAGCTCGCTGATGCCATCGAGCTTCTTTTCCTTGACCAGCTCGGCGATTTTTTCAATCAGGCGCGCCTTGTTGACCTGGTACGGGATTTCGGTGACGACAATCGCTTCGCGGCCATTGTCGGCCACTTCGATGTCGGCCTTGGCGCGCATCCGCACCCGGCCCTTGCCGGTGCGATAGGCCAGCTGGATGCCGCCCACGCCATTGATGATGCCGCCGGTGGGGAAGTCCGGCCCCGGGATGTATTCCATCAGGCCGTCAATATCGAGGCTCGGCGTTTCAATCAGCGCCAGCAGCGCATCCACCACTTCGCTCATATTGTGTGGCGGGATATTGGTCGCCATGCCCACGGCAATGCCCACCGAGCCGTTCACCAGAAGGTTCGGGAAGCGCGTCGGCATGACCGTCGGCTCCAGTTCCTTTTCGTCGTAATTGGGCTGGAAATCGACGGTTTCCTTGTCGATGTCGGCCAGCATCTCGTGGGCGATCTTCGACATGCGCGCTTCGGTATAACGCATCGCCGCCGGCGGGTCGCCGTCCACCGAGCCAAAGTTACCCTGCCCGTCCACCAGCAGGTAGCGCAGCGAGAACGGCTGCGCCATGCGCACCAGGGTGTCATACACCGGGGTATCGCCATGCGGATGGTATTTACCGATGACATCACCGACGATACGCGCGGACTTGTAATACGGCTTGTTGCTATGCGCGCCCAGCTCGTTCATCGCAAACAATACGCGGCGATGCACGGGTTTGAGGCCATCGCGCACATCCGGCAGCGCGCGGCCGACAATCACGCTCATGGCGTAATCGAGGTAGCTGCGACGCATTTCGTCTTCGAGATTGACCGGGATGATTTCGCGGGCGGTATCGGTCGGTTGAGCCATCAGATTTCCGTATTGAGTTCGGGAGCGGGACGCTTGCCGTCTGTGCGCCTTGGCGCAAGACAAGCATCACATAAATAAAAAGACCGGCAATTCTAGCATTTTCGCGCGCTGAAAGTTAGACGAAATTCACGCAAAAACAAGCACTTGGATATTAACAAAGCCGCCCTCAGGGCTGTTGCGCAAATAATTGGCGCATCATTCCGGCATCGGGCTTGTGTACCACGCCGCGCTCGGTGACGATGGCATCAATCAACGTATGCGGGGTGACATCGAATACCGGGTTCCAGGCGCTCACCCCTTCGGCCACGCTGCGCTCGCCGCGGTGGCTAAGCAGCTCGGCAGCATCGCGCTCTTCGATTTCAATCAAGTGACCCGATTCGGTCGCCATATCCACCGTCGAAGAAGCCGCAACCACCATGAATTTCACCCCGAAATGGCGCGCAGCAATCGCCAGCTGCAAGGTGCCAATCTTGTTGGCGGTATCGCCATTGGCGCAAATCCGGTCAGCGCCCACCACGACCCACTGTACCTGGCCGGTACTCATCAGGTGAGAGGCCGCCGCATCGGCAATCAAGGTCGCGTCGATGCCATCTTGCAACAGCTCCCATACGGTCAACCGTGCCCCCTGATTCCAGGGCCGGGTTTCACCGGCAAACACGCGCGCAATCCGGCCTTCGGCCACCCCGGCGCGAATCACGCCCAGCGCCGTACCAAACCCTGCCGTCGCCAGCGAGCCGGTATTGCAATGGGTCAGCACGCCACTGCCCGGCGCAATCAGCGCGGCACCGGCCATGCCCATCGCCCGATTGGCGGCGAGGTCTTCCTCTTCGACAAGCCGTGCCTCGGCTTCGAGCTTTTCACGCCAGTCAGCACCTGCCCCGGCTATTGCCTTGCGCATCCTGGCCAGCGCCCAGGCCAGGTTCACTGCCGTGGGGCGGGCATCATTGAGCTGCTGCATGGCAGGCGCCAATTGCTGCAAGGCCTCATCACCATTTCCGGCAGACACTTCGCGCGCTGCCAGCACCACGCCCCAGGCAGCGGCAATGCCGATGGCTGGCGCGCCGCGCACAATCAGCGCATGGATGGCATCGGCCACCTGCGCGTAACCCCCAAGCCGCAGGTATTGACTTGCAAATGGCAGTTGGCGCTGGTCGAGCAACTCCAGGGCATCGCCACACCAGCGAATCGGGCGAATGCGGTCATAACGGGCATAGTCGAAAGTGTTCATGCCGCCATTTTAAAGCCGAGCCATGTCCGTCCGAAAAACAAAACGCCGGACTTCAAGCCGACGCTTTGTTGGCTGCCTGATGGCAGGCATTTACCAGATGCGGAACTCGGCACGGCAGCCATGACTGACCCAGACGCCGTCGTGGTTCCAGCCCCAGCTACGGCCTTCGACACAGGCGCCGCGCGAAAGCTGCCGGGACAACTCCACGCCACGCGGAATATGCACGCGACAGTAGTTCTGGCGGCCATTATACGAAGCACAATGAATCAGCTGCGGCACCGGCCCATAGCCGCCATAGCCCCAGCCATCACGATCACCGCGCCAGTCATCGCGGTCATAACGGTCATCGTCATCACGCCCCCGGTAGCGGTTGCGATAGTGGCGCGGCGCAAACTCGGCACGGCAGCCGTGGTCAACCCAGACATCACCATTGCCCACACCCCAATTATGTCCTTCGCGGCAGCGGGTGCTGGAAAGCTGTCTCACCAGAGTAACGCCATAACGGGTATCAATCCGGCAAGTGTTAGGGTTATTCCTGACCGATTCGCATATCACCGTACCGCTGCCACTCCCCCAGCGGTTGTTATCTCGCCAGTCACGGTCGCGATTCCAGCCATTATTCCAGTCGTTGTCCCGGCCACGGTAGCGAACCTCGAATTCGGCGCGGCAGCCGTGATTGACCCAAACGCTACCGCGATTGAAACCCCAGGTACGGCCTTCGATGCAGGCAGTCCGCGAGAGCTGGCGCACCAGGTGCACATCTTGCACTACCCCCTGACCACGCCGGCATTCACGATAGCGCCCGTCATGGGATTCACAAAGAAAATTGGCACTGCCGCCTTCATCACCACGCCAATAGCCCGTAGCCTCCTGGGCACTGGCCATACCCGCAGCCCCGTAAAGCCCTGCGACAAGCACTGCATAAAAAATCGAAGCTTTCATGAGGGTGATCTCCTTGATTGTCGGTTAGTGGTCAAGCCCGACGGGCATCATCCCCGTCCCATGCTGCGTATTGACCCAGTGCAACTGCAGCGGCACGACAAACTCTATGGAGTGCGCATGAATGAAGAAGTAAAAAATGCAACGGCTGAAAATCTGGGCAGCCGCCATTCAGGCAACATCGAGCAGGCCTCACCACAGCATGAATTCGGCGCGGCAGCCGGCATCCACCCACACGGTATCGGCATCCCAGCCCCAGCTCACGCCCTCGCTACAGGCCGCCGTTGAAAGCTGCTGCACCAGCACCACCTGGCTGACCCCGGACACGGCGCATTCAGCGCGCATGCCATTGCGGGATTCGCAGCGCAGGCTTTGGCCGCTGTCGTGGTTTTGATTCTGCCTGTCACGCAACAGCCTGCGCCAGAAGCCCGGTTTGCTGCTGGTGCGCACTTCAAACTCGGCGCGGCAGCCGCGTGATACCCAGATACGGTCTGGCTCAAACCCCCAGCTGCGTCCCAAGATGCAATCGGGTTTGGAGAGCTGGCGCAGCAGGCGCACGCCATTGCGGGTATCGACCGGGCAGTCCACTTGTGTGCCATTGCGGGACTCACAGCGCAGGCGCCGCCACAGCATCGCGCCCTGTGTATCGGTGTGATTTGGGCGCAACACGCCAAACTCGCCACGACAGCCACGCGCAACCCAAACGCCGCCCTCGTCCTGCCCCCAGGAGTGGTTGCGTACACAGGCATTGCGCGAGAGCTGGCGCAGCAGCACCGCTTCGCCCGTGAACGGAAAGGCGCATTGCTGCCAGCGCTCGGCAATGGATTCGCAGGTGATTCTGTCAGGCGGCGCCGATTCTGCCTGCGCCGCTTGGCTGCCAATAAGCGCCATCCCAACCAGCCAACCGGAAAACATGCTTTTCGCCATGCGCCCAATGTACCGCGTTGGCGTGAAGCTGTGGAGAAGCCCCCCCAAAAACAGGCGCTTAAGCGCGGAAAAAATCAAAGGCCAGTACGTCGGCGATTTTCCCGGTGTTTTGCATGGCCATCAGTAGCCGGTCGATGCCCAGCGCTACCCCTGCGCAATCAGGCAGGCCGTGTGCGAGCGCTTCCAGCAGATGCGGGTCGATTGGCGGAATCTGCGCATCGCCGCGCTGCTGGCGCAGCCTGACATCGCGGGCAAAACGCTCGCCCTGCTCTGACGCATCGGCAAGCTCGTGATAGCCATTGGCAAGCTCCAGCGCTCCCAGATACAGCTCGAAACGCTCGGCCAGCGGATAGCCATCGCCATCATCGCGCAGCCGTGCCAGGGCGCATTGGCTGGCCGGATAATCGTGCAGTACGGTGATGGCACCGGCGGCAAACCCTGGCTGGATGCGATGGGTCATCAGCAAATCCAGCCAGTCATCGCGCGTCAAACCATCCGGGTCAATCAGCACATCGCCCAGCGCCCCCTGCAACTCATCAATGCTGGCAGTAAACGCATCCAGCCCCAGGCTGCGCTGGAACAATTCGCGGTAGCTGACGATTTCAACGCCCACTGCCTTGCGCCCCACCAATGCCAGGGCGGCCTGCACCAGTTCGATGGTTTCGGCCATCAGCTGATGATGATTCCAGCCCTGCCGATACCATTCGAGCATGGTGAATTCGGGATTGTGACGGCCGCCGGCTTCACCATCGCGGAACACCCGGCCAAGCTCATAACAGTCGCCCAAACCTGCCGCCAGCAGCCGCTTCAACGGGTATTCCGGCGAGGTGCGCAGCCAGCGGGTTGCCGGGCCGCCTTCGGTGCGGCCGGAGAAATGCAGCGAAAACGGGGCGATATGCACATCGGTGACGCCTGCCTGCGAGAGCATCGGTGTTTCCACCTCCAACACATCGCGGGCATGGAAAAACTCGCGAACCAGGCGGTTCAGCCGGGCGCGCAGCCGCAGCGCATCGAACGCAGCAGAAGGTTGCCAGTGACTCATCTCTCAGCGTCCCCTAAGAAACCAGCGATCCATTTCCGCCAGTGTGAAGCGCGCCCAGGTCGGGCGGCCATGATTGCACTGCGCCGAGCGTTCGGTGGCCTCCATATCGCGCAGCAGGGCGTTCATTTCCGGCAGGGTCAGGCGGCGGTTGGCGCGCACGCTGCCGTGGCAGGCCATGGTGGCCAGCAGCCGGTCGCGGGCTTCGGCCACGCGCAGGCTGTGGCCGTGCTCGATAAAGTCCGAGAGCACATCGCGCACCAGCGCCTCGGCATTGCCATTGGCAAGCAGTGCCGGCACCGCACGCAGCAATACCGATAGCTCGCCACTGCGGTCAAGCTCAAAGCCCAACCGCCGCAGTGTCTGCCCTTCTTGCTCCACCAGCTCGGCCTCGCGCAGCGAAACGGCCAGGGTCTGCGGCACCAGCAGCGGTTGCAGGCGCAGCCCCTCGCCATCAAAAGCCGCCTTCAGGCGCTCGTAATTGATGCGCTCGTGCGCGGCGTGCATGTCCACCACCACCATACCCTCGGCGGTTTCAGCCAGGATGTAAATGCCATGCAGTTGCGCAACGGCAAAGCCCAGCGGCGGCATTTCGCCATCGCCTTCCGGCATGGCTGGAGCGCTCACCGGCAACTCGCCATGTGAAGCGGCCTGGCTGCCGCGATACAGCGCCGCATACGCCGCAGGCGCCTCGGCAACGCCAAGCCGCAAGCCCGGCTGCGGACGCTGCCAGTCATAAGCCGCCTGTTGCCCGGGGGCCTGTGCGGCAGCCAGTGGGTTGGGCGCCGCTACCGGCATTTCGATGTCAGTTTCTGAACCGGCGCGGGTCTGCGCCAGGGCTTCTTTCAGGCTGCGATAGACAAAATCGTGCACCAGCCGGCCATCGCGGAAACGCACTTCATGCTTGGCCGGATGCACATTGACATCCACCCGGCGCGGGTCGATATCCAGAAACAATACATAGGCCGGATGCCGGCCGTGGTACAGCACATCGGTATAGGCCAGCTTCACCGCATGCGCCACGCTGCGGTCGCGCACCGCACGGCCATTGACATAAAAGTATTGCTGGTCGGTCGCAGCGCGGTTGTAGGCAGGCTGCGCAATCCAGCCGGAAATCTTCAGGCCTGCCGCTTCATGCTCGATGACGATGGCATTGCGCGCAAATTCCTCGCCCAGGGTTTCCAGCACTCTGGTGCGGGCAAACTCGGCCGCCTCGCCGCCGCGATAGCGCTTGAGCGGCTTGCCGTTATGCGACAGGCGCAGTTCCACATCCGGGCGCACCAGTGCCAACTGCCGCAACCATTCTTCGATATGTCCAAGCTCGGTGCGCTCGGTGCGCAGGAATTTGCGCCGCGCCGGCACATTGAAAAACAAATCCCGCACTTCCACCGTAGTGCCCTGCGCTTGCGCCGCAGGCGCCGGCGCGCCGAGCTTGCCGCCTTCCACTTCCAGGGCATGCCCGTGAGCACTGTCGGCGCGTTTGGAGGCAATACGGAAGCGGCTGACCGAGGCGATGGAAGGCAGTGCTTCGCCACGGAAGCCCAATGTCGCCACGGCCTCAAGGTCATCGAGCGTGGCGATTTTGCTGGTGGCATGGCGCTGCACGGCAAGCGCCAGCTCATCGGCGGCGATACCCGCACCATCATCACGCACCCGGATCAGGCGCACACCGCCTTCTTCCAGTTCTACATCCACCCGTGTGGCGCCGGCATCCAGTGCATTTTCCACCAGTTCCTTGACCACCGAGGCCGGGCGCTCCACCACCTCGCCTGCGGCAATCTGGTTGGCCAATGTTTCGGGCAATACACGGATGACTCCAGTGTCCATATCAAACCTCGGTAGCCGATGCGGAGGCGGCCGTCACCGCCGCCCACGAAAACAGCCGTTTGCCGCGCAGGCTGCCACTTTTATCTATCTGTGCGATGCCAAGCGCGCGCCCTTGCCTATCGCAGACGAGCACGTCTCCACGCGGCAAGAACGCGCCCTTCAAGGCCTGCCCTTGACCCAGCTTGTGCGCCTGTACCGCATCGAGCTGCACTTTCGGCCAGGCCGCCATGCCCGCTTCAATCGGCAACAGGCAGGCATCGAGTGCAGCATCGCCCTGCTCTGCCAGCGCCTGTAATTCCTCCAGCGTCCACATCTGCGGCTTGCGGAACGGCTCAACCCAAAGTCTGCGCAATTCGGCCACATGCGCGCCACAACCGAGTAGCTCACCCAGATCGCGCACCAGCGAACGCACATAAGTGCCGCTGCCGCATTCCACTGCAAGGCGCAATGTCGCGGGCGTTGCCGCCAGCAGGCTGAAGGCGTGAACATCGACTTCGCGCGCCTCCAGATCGATGGTTTCGCCACGCCTTGCCTTGGCATACAGCGGCTCGCCACCACGCTTGAGTGCCGAATACATCGGCGGCACTTGCTGGATGCGGCCGGTGAGCTTGGCAAGCGCGGCCTGGATGTCGGCCTGGCTCAAGGCTGGAAGCGGGCGCTCACGCAATATCTGGCCTTCGGCATCATCGCTATCGGTGGTGATGCCGAGCCTGGCCACGGTTTCATAAGCCTTGCTCGCCCCGAGCAGATGACCTGCAATTTTGGTCGCCTCGCCAAAGCAAACCGGCAACAACCCGGTGGCCAGCGGGTCAAGTGCGCCGGTATGCCCGGCCTTTTCGGCACGAAACAGATGCCGCACTTTTTGCAGCACCTGGTTGGAGCTGGGGCCGCTGGGCTTGTCCAGCAGCAGGATGCCGTGCAACTTGCGGAAACGGTGGCGGGTGCGGGGTTTGGACATGGTGTGCAAAAACAGATGCCGGGCAAGCCCGGCATCCTTTGTCAATCGTGCGGTTCCGCCTCGCCTGGGGCCTGCGGGTCTGTCTGTGCTTCGGGCAGCTCGCGCAGCAGTGCGTCGATACGCTCGCCACGGTCAACCGAATCGTCGTAATGGAAGTGCAACTCCGGCACATGGCGCAGTTTCATCATCTGCGCCAGTTGAAAGCGAATCTCGCGGGCATTGGCCTGCAAGCCGGCCACCGCTTCTGCCGATTTTTCGCTCAACAGAGCGGTGACAAACACCTTGGCATGCGCCAGGTCACGGGTGACTTCCACATCGGATACGCTGACCGAAGGTAGGCCAAGCTCGCGCACGGCATTGTGCACCAGGGTGCCCAGGTCGCGGCGCATCTGCGCGGCAACCCGGTCGGTGCGATGAAAGGATTTGCGTTGTCCTGCCATCGCTTACAGCGTCCTCTGCACTTCGATGCGCTCGTAGCATTCGATCTGGTCGCCGGCCTTGACATCGTTATAGGCCTTCACGCCGATACCGCATTCGGTGCCTTCCTTGACCTCATCGACATTTTCCTTGTAGCGGCGCAGGCTTTCGAGTTCGCCCTCGAACACCACCACCGAGTCGCGCAGCACGCGAATCGGGTTGGACTTCCTGACCATGCCCTCGACCACCATGCAGCCGGCCACGGCGCCGAACTTGGAGCTGCGGAACACATCGCGCACTTCGGCGATGCCGATGATTTCTTCGCGGATTTCCACGCCCAAAAGCCCGGAAGCGACCTGCTTCACCTGGTCGATGACGTCATAAATGATGGAGAAATAACGCAAGTCAACGCCATTGCCTTCAATCACCTTGCGCGCAGTGGCATCAGCGCGCACGTTGAAGCCGATGACGGTGGCCTTGGAGGTGGCCGCCAGCTGGGCATCGGATTCGGTGATACCGCCGACACCGGCGCCAATGACATTGATGCGGATCTGTTCGTTGGACAGCCCCGTCAATGCCTCGCGCAGCGCTTCCACCGAGCCTTGCACATCGGCCTTGATCACCAGGTTCAGCACCTGCTGCTCAGCTCCCGCGCCCATCTGCGCCATGATGTCTTCCATGCGGTTGCCGGCCTGCTTGACCAGACGCATTTCCCGGCGCTTGGCATCGCGTTGCTGCGCCACGTCCTTGGCAAGGCGCTCATCGGCCACCACCACGAAGTCATCACCGGCATCGGGCACGCCCGAAAGCCCCAGGAGCTGCACCGGAATCGACGGCCCGGCGCTGGGCACCTGCTGGCCGTTTTCATCAAACAGCGCACGCACACGGCCATATTGCACGCCGCAAACCAGGTAATCGCCCTTGGCGAGCTGGCCTTGCTGCACCAGCACGGTGGCTACCGGGCCGCGTCCCTTGTCGAGCGAGGATTCAATCACCACACCCGAGGCGCGGCCTTCGGCCACGGCCTTGAGCTCCAGCACTTCGGCCTGCACCAGGATGGTGTCAAGCAGGTCGTCGATGCCCTGCCCGGTCTTGGCGGAGATTTCCACCATTTCCACGTCGCCACCAAATTCCACCGCGACCACTTCCGACTCCAGCAGCTCGTTCTTGATGCGCATCGGGTCGGCAGTGGACTTGTCGATTTTGTTGATGGCCACCAACAGCGGCACCTTGGCCGCACGCGCATGCTGGATGGCTTCGCGGGTCTGCGGCATCACGCCGTCATCGGCGGCCACCACCAGCACCACGATATCGGTGAGCTTGGCGCCACGGGCACGCATCTGGCTGAAGGCGGCGTGGCCGGGAGTATCGAGGAAGCTGACCACGCCCTTGTCGGTTTCAACGTGATAAGCCCCGATATGCTGGGTAATGCCGCCAGCCTCACCCGATACCACACGGGTGCGGCGAATGTAATCGAGCAGCGAGGTCTTGCCGTGGTCAACATGACCCATGATGGTGACCACCGGCGGACGCGGACTGGCCTCGCCCTGCTGGTCTTCCAGATGGGCAAGCAGTTCCGATTCGGCATCGTTCTGGTCGGCAGCGACCGCCTTGTGGCCGAGTTCCTCGGTCACCAGCACCGCCGTGTCATGGTCGATGGTCTGGGTAATGGTCGCCATCACCCCCATCTTGAACAGCGCCTTGACCACTTCGCCGCCTTTGAGCGCCAATTTCTGCGCCAGGTCGCCGACAGTGATGGCTTCACCGATGGCGACCTCGCGCACGATTTTCTCGGTCGGACGCTGGAAGCCGTGCTCACCGCCACCGCTGCGCGCAGGTTCTGGACGACGCCCCTTGCCGGGTTTGCCGCGGCCTGCGGCAGCACCGCCACGGCGGCTGCGCTCGCCCGAGGGCAGATGCAACTGGCCGCTGTAACGGCTGCTGCCGTCATCATCGTCATCGCGCCCCATGCCGTGGCTGCTGCGCGATTTGCCCTTGCTGCTGCCACGCTCATCGCGCGGGGTTTCTGCACGGCGCGGCGCGGCGGACTTGGCAGCGCTGCGCGCAGCAGGCTTTGCCTCCTGTGCCGATGCCGCAGGCTCGTCTTGCACAGCAGTCGCTGGCTGCTGGCGCGCGGCCAGTTCAGCTGCCTTGGCAGCGGCTTCTTCGGCCGCTTTTGCAGCTTCGGCTTCCTCGGCTGCACGCCGGGCTTCTTCTTCCACCCGGCGACGCTCGGCCTCGGCCTCTTCGGCGCGGCGGCGGTCAAGCTCGGCCAGGCGCTGCTGCTCTTCCAGATTGCGCCTGCGCGACTCTTCCAGCTTGCGCAGCACCTCGGCGTGTTCATCATCCACCGGCTTGATTTTTTCGGCGCCGGCAACGGGCTTTTTCAGCACCACCTTCTTGCGCACCGTGACTTCCACGGTCTGCTTGTTCTTGCCGCCACCAACGGTCAGCTCTTCGGTCTTGCTGCGCTTTAGGGTGATTTTTTTCGGCGCGACAATATCCGCCGCCCCTTCATCGCGACCATGCGAGCGCTTCAGGAATGCCAGCAACTTGCTTTTTTGCTCGGTCGTCACTTCCTGGTCGGCGTCCTTGAACGGCATTCCAGCTTCTGCGAGCTGCTCCAGGAACTTGTCAACCGGGGTTTTGACCAGTTCGGCAAGTTTGCGGATAGTGGTTTTCTGCGACATGCGTTTTCCGTATTGCGAGCCATGTCAGGCATGGCCGGTATTCGATTCTAAGTGTGATGGCGCCGCCAGCGCCGTCATTCAAACCAGTGTTTGCGCGCTTCCATGATCAATGCCGAGGCGCGGGCTTCATCGACATTTTCAATGTCGGTGATTTCATCCACGGCAAGCTCGGCCAAATCCTCGCGGGTACGCACGCCACGGGCTGCCAATTCGTAGGCAACGGCGGCATCCATCCCTTCCAGCGAGAGCAGGTCTTCGGCAGGCTGGTTTTCATCCAGCGCTTCTTCCACGGCCAGGGCATCATTGATGAGCGCATCGCGGGCGCGGGCGCGCAGCTCCTCGACCACTTCTTCATCAAAGCCGTCGATGGCCAGCAGCTCGGCCACCGGCACATAGGCGATTTCTTCCACCGTGCTGAAGCCTTCGCTGACCAGAATCCCGGCCAGTTCTTCGTCCACTTCCAGTTTTTCCACAAACAGGTTGCGGGCGGCTGCCTGTTCGGCCTCGCTCTTGGCAGCAACCTGCTCGCTGGTCATGACATTGAGCTGCCAGCCGGTCAGGCGGCTGGCGAGGCGCACGTTCTGGCCACCCTTGCCAATCGCCTTGGCCAGCGATTCCTCGGCCACGGCCAGATCCATCGCGTGCTTTTCTTCATCGACGATGATCGACTGCACCTCGGCAGGCGCCATGGCATTGATGACGAACTGCGCCGGATTGTCGCTCCACAGCACGATGTCCACGCGCTCGCCATTGAGTTCATTGGTCACCGCTTGCACACGCGAGCCGCGCATGCCGATGCAGGCGCCAATCGGATCGGTGCGGTTGTCATAGGCCAGCACGGCAATCTTGGCGCGGTCACCCGGGTCGCGGGCACAGGCCTTGATATCCACCAGCCCCTGGCCGACTTCCGGCACTTCCAGACGGAACAGATCCATCATGAATTCCGGTGCGGCGCGACTGATGAAGATTTGCGGGCCGCGCGGCTCGCTTTTCACTTCGTACAGATAGCCGCGCACCCGGTCGCCGGTGCGCAGGATGTCGCGCGGAATGCCCTTGTCCTTGGGGATGAAGCCTTCGGCCTTGCCGCCCAGATCAACATAGACATTGCCGCGCTCCACGCGCTTGACAGTGCCGGTAATCAGCTCGCCCACGCGGTCTTTCCAGGCATCCACCACCTGCTGGCGCTCGGCATCGCGCACGCGCTGCATGATGACCTGCTTGGCGGCCTGGGCGGCGATGCGGCCAAATTCGGCGTTCTCGATTTGTTCTTCGATATAGTCGCCCACCTCGACGCCTTCGGCCTCATCGACCGCATCCATCAGGCGGATTTGCCTGTCGGGCGACTCCATCACCACATCATCGGCCACCACTTCCCAGCGGCGGAAGGTTTCATAGCTGCCATCCTTGGGATTGATGGCCACGCGCACGGCCACATCCTGGTCGATATAGCGCTTCTTGGCGGCCGAGGCCAACGCCGCTTCGATAGCGGAAAAAATCACTTCATTGGGGACGCCTTTTTCATTGGCGACCGCTTCGGCGACCAGCAACAGGTCTTTGCTCATTGTTCAGACTCCGCATCGGCGGCCTGTTCCGCCTGCTTGGGTGAGGTTGGGGATTTTTGCTTGCTGCCACGGCCTGCCTTGCCAGCGGCATAGCCCAGCGCCGCCCAGTCGGGCACGATGCGGGCCTTGTCGATATTGTCGAAACTGGCCGCAAACGGCTGGCCGTCAATATCGAAATGAACCAATTCGCCTTCCACTTTCAGGATGCGTCCAGTCAGGCGCCGACGTCCATCCTGCGGCAGCTTCAGGCCAACCTTGGCGGTTTCGCCGACAAAGCGGGCAAACTGCGCCAGCGTGAACAGCGGCCGGTCAAGGCCGGGGGAGGAAACCTCCAGGGTGTAATGGCCGCTGATGGGGTCTTCCACATCCAGCTGCGCCGAGACTTCACGGCTGACTTGCTCGCATTCGTCAATGCCCACCGAGCGCGGCGCCTCGCCTGCGGCCTCGGCTTCGGGCACGTCGATATACAGGCGCAGCACCGCCCCGCCGGGCATGTTGAGATATTCAACCCCGAGCAGCTCCAGCCCTAACGCTGCAACCGTGGGTGCCAGCAATTGGCTGATTTGTTGTGCCTTGTCCATCGAAAATCCAGAAAAACAAAAAGAAAAGGGCCGCTAGGGCCCCTTCCGGTGAAGACGTGTATCCGGTGCCGATGCGTCAACGACACCGACGGCCCGAGCCTGCAATCTCATCTGTCAGGCGGGTGATGCAGCAGCAAGCCTGCATCAGGCGCGGCATCTTACCGCCAAGCGGCGGCAGTTACAAGCCGCTGTATCCCATCCCGCCAATACATTTGCACTGGTGCTCGTCTGCGGGGAACTGCATGGGGGACGTAATCCGAGGGCGCTGCGATAACCGGTGCATACGGACAGGGCGGAAAGCCCAAAGCAACAGGCATGGCTTTATCCTGGCACCGCCAAATCCCCGGCACTCAAGTCCTTGCCCTCGCCTCGCGGACGCGCGGCAATTTCGGCATCTTCTGGCAATGCCGCCTTGCCATCCAGATAGGCATCGAGCCGGTCAAGTGCCGCATACACATACGGCAGCAGCGGCACATAGTGGGCAGCAAACTGCGGCAGCGCCAAGAACGCATCAAAATGCTGGGCATTTTCCACCTGCCACAGGCGCACCTCACGCCCGGCATCGCGCGCCGCCCGCACATAGGGCACGGCGCTGAACGCCTGCGGGATCAGTCCATCGGCCTTGCCATGCACCACCATTACCGGCAGGCCTGGGCGCGGCAATGCCGCATGCGTCCCGGCCACGCCTTGTTGCAGCCGTTGGGCGATGGCGCTATCCCCCGTCCATAGCGCACGCAGGCATTCAAGGCCGGTGATGCCCCAATCTTCCGGCGCTGCCGGATCCACAATCTGTACACCACTACCGGGCGGAATGCCGCTGGCATCGCTCCACCAGCTCGCGCGCGCCGCCGCATCGCCCAGCACAAAGCGGTAGCCGCACGGGTGTGCATCATGACCGCTGCCGGTATAGGCCGAGGCATAGGTCACCAATACCGCACGCCACATATCAAAGCCGGTACTGCTGGCGGCGGCAATCAGCGCAGCATCCTCCCAGCCAGCAGCTTTCAATCTGGCCAGCGCCGAGCGTTGCTGTTCGGCCAGTGTCTGGCCTTGCAACACGCCTTGCGCAGCGAGCCGCTTGCATAGCGCCTCACCATTGGCTGGTGCGGGCAGCCCCAGCGCGGGCAAGGCACAGGGCATCAGCAAGGCCGCCTCGCTGGCGTAGTCATACAGCGTGCGCGCGCCGGGCACGGGCAGATAGATATTGGGGGCGCCTGCCACCACGCCATCGAGCCAGTCGCCCTCAAGCTCGGCAGCGCGCAGCACGGCGCCGCCGCCATTGGAAATGCCGGTGGCAATCACCCGGGTATTGCCGAAGGTGAACGGCGCGGCCTCGGGAAAGGCCAGGTTCAGGGCTTGCAAGCCAAATGCGGCGGCCTGCTGCACATGGCGCCCCCAGTCGCTTTCCGGATGGTCGCCCGAATGTGCATGCTTGGACGCCACGCCCTGACCGCGGGCGGGCACGGGCAAAAACACCGGCGCCTCATCAGCCGTCACCAGGCGTCCGTCCAGCCCGACGCCCAGTCCGGCTTGCAGATCGAAATAATCACTGCCCGCGCCCTTGTCGGTATGCACCACCGCGCAGCCTCGCGGCAGCCCCCAGGCCGCACCCACTGCCATCGCGCCATAGACCCCGCGCGAGCCGGAAGCGGCGCTCACCACCAAACAGCGCTTGTCGTGGTCAAAGCCGTCGGGCACTTGTGCCAGCACCCGGTGCGGATGGCGGGCGCCGGGCAGTGTGGCAAGACTTGAGTACTCACGCCCCGGCACAGCCCCAAGCGCGCCATACAGCCGCCCGTAACCGCCGCTTGGCGAAAGGTCGGCGATACCGCGCCAGCTTGACCAGATTGCGCGACGGCGCAGCTCGGCAGGCGTGGGCTTGCGACTATCGGCAAACGCTGGTGGCTGCTGGCTACGCAAACCCGCAAGGCCAAGACCTGCGCTCAGAAGGTCATCCGCGCCGCGATGCGCGCTGACCAGAATCGGCGCTTCGACATTGCATTTGGGAGAGTGGAAAGTTTTGTTCATGAGGACAAAAGCGGTTTGGGCAACACAGTCCCATCCTAGCTTTGCAATTCGCAGCCGGGGGCCAATATGGGACAAACCCTGCGCATAGGCTGATGAAAAAATCACCAGCCCCGGCAATCGCAGGCGGGACAAAGCTTCCTGAAACTTATCCACAAACTTGTGGGCAATGCCATCCACAACCGCTGTGGAAAAGCGCATCCAGACTGGTGATTTTTTGTCCAGAGCACTACAGCGCTTGCCCGGCGCGGCTTAGCCGAGTTATCCACAAACTTGCCTACAAGGAAGTACACAGTCAGTGTGGAAAAGCACCTGCCAGCCTGCTGCCGCGCAGCCAACAGCATGCCATTTGCATTAATTAGCTGCCATACAATATGATGGCTAACATGAAGCTGACACAAAAATACCAAGCGCTGCTTGATGAGGCGCAGCGGCGCGAGCTGCCTGATGTCCAGGGCATGAGGCTTTGTCTTGAGCTGCTGTCGGTGGCTGCCGATATCGACCGCGACTGCGCCGCACGCCTGGCGCCTTACGGCCTGTCCGAGGGACGCTTTGTCCTGCTGTTTTTGCTCGATGCCGCCAACGACGGGATAGCTCCGAATCTGCTGGCAGCGCGCGCGGGCATCACCCGTGCCACCGTCACCGGGCTGCTGGATGGTCTTGAGCGCGAGGCATTGATTGAGCGTCAGGCCGATGCCCATGACCGGCGCGCGCTGCGCATCGTGCTCACGCGCAAAGGCAAGCGCCTTGCCAAACAGGTGTTTGCCCAACACAGCCTGTGGATTGCCAGCCTGTTGTCCGGCCTCTCCGGCGCAGAGCGCAAACAGCTCAGCGCACTGCTTGGCAAACTTGCCCAGCCTCTGGAGGCCGCCGCATGAGCGACACCGCCACGCGCAAGGGCGCACGCCGCACCAGCGACATTCCTGCCGATATCCTGCAGGCGCTCTCGCGCGGCGAAATCGCCACCGCCACCCTGACCGAAGGACTGGCGCTTGACCAGCGCCTGCTGGCGCAAAGCGTTTTCCCCGGCCTGCCTGCCACGGCGCTGCAAACCATCGACCTGGCCTGCCAGCAAGGTATCGTCAAGCGCATGACGGCCATCGCCGCCGTTTTGCTCGATGAGCTGGGCATCGACGGCATCAGCCAGTGCGCAGCGCATGGCTCGGATACGGTACGCGGCTGGGCCTGTTTCATGATCGGTGCACGGCAAGACCTGGATATTCCGGAGAGGCTTGCTGCCATCCGCCCACTGGCCGACGATGCCCATTTTGGCGTGCGCGAATGGGCATGGCTGGCCGTGCGCCCTCAACTGGTGCGTGAGCTTGAAACTGCCATCAGCGCCCTCGTACCGTGGACGCAGGAAGGCTCGGAGCGCTTGCGCCGTTTTGCCAGCGAAGTGCTGCGCCCGCGCGGCGTATGGTGCGCGCATATCAGCGCCTTGAAGCAACAGCCGCAACGGGCGCTGCCGATACTGGCGGCACTCAATGCCGACCCGTCCCGCTATGTGCAGGACTCGGTCGCCAACTGGTTGAACGATGCGGCCAAAGACCAGCCCGGCTGGGTGACAGACCTGTGCCGGGCGTGGCAACAAACCTCAAACAGCGCCGCTACCCGGCGCATCTGCCAACGCGCCCTGCGCAATCTGTAAATGAAGGAAACCCCATACATTATCTGGTTGAGCTCTATACCCCCAACGCGGCCTGGAAAGCCCTTGATGACACACAGCGACAGCAGTTTCTTGGCGCCATCGGCAACGCCATGGGCGAGCTGTCCGGCCTTGGCATTGAAGTATTGACGCTGGCCGAGACAGCGCCCGGCATTGATAAGGCCAGCCCCCATCAATTTGTCGGCATCTGGCGCTTTGCTACGCCTGAAGCGCGCGATGTCCTGCTGGCAGGCATCAAGGCCAGCGGCTGGTATGACTACTTCGAACATGTCAACGCCGGCTGTGCAAGCGTCGGCTTTGAGCAGCATCTTGCCGCACTGATGGCCACATAAAAGCCGGTTTCACCACACCAAATCGTCGGGAATCTGGTATTTCGGGTCGCTATAGGGGTCGTCCTCGGCCGGGCTATCCGGGTTTACCTTGAAGGCGATGGCATCGGCAAATACCGCTTCGGCCTCGGCCAGGGTGGCGGCGCTGACCAGCAGATAGCGGCCATTGTGCTGCACTACGCCCAGCTCGCCGGCGTTCAGCGCCTTGAGCTGCTCGGCGCTGACATAGACGCGCTTGATTTTGCCGCCGTACTCGAAATGCCGGGCGATATCGGCATCGGCCAAGTTCAGCACTTTATCGGCGCTCAAAAGTGCGGCCAGTTTGTTGCGGGCTTCGCGGCGCAGCCGGGCTTGTTCCTGCTTTTGCCGCTCGGCCTCCAGCCGCTCTTCTTTTTCTTGCTGCGCACGCATCGCATAGGCACGCGCCAAGTCCATTTCTTCGCGGCTTTTCGGGCTGTGCGCAGGCTGCTTGGGCTTGGCGGGTTTGACCGCCTTTTGCGCCTTGGCGGCGGCTTTGTTCTGCGGCTTGGGCGCAGCCTTGAAGCCCAGGCCAAGCAATTGGTCGCGTAATGAGGACATGAGACTACTCAATCAATAATGCGGCGGCGGCGGCTCGTCGGCGGCATCGACGCTGACACCGGCACCACGCGAGGATTTCAATTCTTCCACCACCCGCGCAAGCAGGCGTGCATGGCAGGCGATTTCATGGCGGGCATCGGCCAGGGCGTCGCTCAATTGGTTGAGCGCATGTTCCTGAAAGGCGATGCGGGTTTCCAGCTCGGCAATACGGTCGGCGTCGTTCATGGCGCTATTTTGACAGAACGGCCGCGGCCAATGCCCCAATAGGCAAGCCCCTGTGCTTCCACCTCGGAAGGCTCATACAGATTGCGGCCATCAAAAATCACCGCATCGGCAAGCGTGGCTTTAAGGCGCGCAAAATCCGGGCTGCGGAATTGTTTCCATTCGGTCACCACCGCCAGGGCATCGGCGTCTTGCAGTGCCTCTTCGGCGCTTTCGCACAGTTTCAAATCATCGCGCAGGCCAAAAATCCGCGCCGCTTCCTTGCCTGCTTCCGGGTCATAGGCCTGCACCCGGGCACCAGCCTGCCACAGATCGGCCAGCAGGCGGCGGCTGGAGGCCTCGCGCATATCGTCGGTATCGGGCTTGAACGCCAACCCCCACACCGCCACGGTTTTCCCTGCCAGCGCCCCGATGCTGCCGTAGTGCCGCAGCATCAGCCGGAACAAATGGCCTTTCTGTGCCTCATTGACCGCTTCCACCGCATCCAGAATGCGGCTTTTCACGCCCTGCTGGGCGGCGATGCGCGCCAGCGCCTTGACATCCTTGGGAAAACACGAGCCGCCATAGCCCGCCCCCGGATAAATGAAATGCCAGCCGATGCGCGGGTCGGAGCCAATCCCCTTGCGCACCATTTCCACGTCCGCGCCGACCTGCTCGGCGATATTGGCGATTTCATTCATGAACGAAATCTTGGTGGCCAGCATGGCATTGGCGGCGTATTTGCTGAGCTCGGCCGAGCGCACATCCATCACCACCATGCGCTCGTGATTGCGGTTGAACGGTGCATACAGGCGGCGCATGGTGTCGATGGCCTCGCTGCTTTCGGCGCCGATGATGATGCGGTCGGGCTTCATGCAGTCGTGAATGGCCGCGCCCTCTTTCAAGAATTCCGGATTCGACACCACCTCAAACGGCAGGCTCACGCCGCGTTTTTCCAGCTCGGCGGCGATGGTGGCACGCACTTGGTCGGCAGTGCCCACCGGCACGGTGGATTTGTTGACCACCAGCGCCGGGCGCTGCATATGCTGGCCAATACTGCGCGCCACCGCCAGCACATACTGCAAGTCGGCGCTGCCGTCTTCATCCGGCGGCGTGCCCACGGCGATGAACAGCACATCGGCCGCATCCACGGCACTGGCCGCATCATGCGTGAATTGCAGGCGACCTGCCGCATGATTGGCACGCACCATGCCTTCCAGTCCCGGCTCGTAAATCGGCACGATGCCCTGGACAAGCCCGTCAATCTTGGCGCGGTCCACATCCACGCAGGTCACTTGATGGCCGACTTCGGCCAGACAGGTGCCGGTGACAAGGCCCACATAGCCGGTACCGAAAATGGTGATGCGCATCGCTCTGCCCTCTTGCTGAAACGGCCAAAACCACAACTGCCGCATAAGCGGCAGTTGTGGCAGTTCAACCGCGCGGAAAAATCACTTCGGCGCCTTGACGATTTCCACCAGCTCCACCTCGAACACCAAGGTGGCATTCGGCGGGAACGGCGCACCCGGCGGCACTTGCTCGCCATAGCCCAGGTTGCCAGGAATCCACAGCTTGTACTTGCTGCCCACCGGCATCAGCCGCAGGCCTTCGGCCCAGCCGGGAATCACCCGGTCAAGCGGCAGGATGGCCGGCTCACCGCCATTTTTGTCGGTGCTGTCAAACACCGTGCCGTCAAGCAGCGTACCGGTGTATTTGACCTTGACCGCATCATTGCCGGTCGGTCTGGCGCCCTTGCCTTCTTCCAGCACCTGATATTGCAGGCCGGATGCGGTGGTTTTCACGCCTTCCTTCTTGGCGTTTTCTTCCATGAACTTCTGGCCTTCTTCGCTGTTCTTGCGCGCTGCGGCCATCTGCTCGGCCATCATCTTGGCCTGCATGCGCTCCATGAAGCCGGCCATGATTTCCTGCGCCTGCTCGTCGGTGACTTTCTTGGCGCCACCGGCCAGCTCGTCTTTCAGGCCGCGCACCACGGTATCGATATCCAGCTCGCCCTTGATTTCGGCCATTTGCTTGCCGAGGGTCATGCCGACCACATAGCTGGACTGTGCCTTTTCATCTTTCAGGCCGGGGATATTCAGCGTGCTGCCGCTATTTGCGGTTTCGCTCTTTTCCGCGCTCTCGCCCTTGGGCTTGACCGCTTCCTTGTCACAGGCGGCAAGTAGCAGCGCAGAGGCCAGGGCGGCGGGCAGGATGAGGGAACGTGATTTCATGAAAACTCCAAAATTCTTGATAAGGCGGCAAGCCGCAGGAAAGGGGGAAAATCAGCAAGATGGCCGCTTAATTGAGCACATCCAGTAGCTCGACATCAAACACCAGGGTTTCATTGGGGCCGATATTCGGCGGCGAACCGCGCTCGCCATAGGCAAGCTCGGCAGGAATCCAGAAGCGGTATTTGGCGCCCGGCGCCATCAGGCCAACGCCTTCGGTCCAGCCCGGAATCACCCGGTTCAGTGCGAACTCGGCAGGCGTGCCGCGCTGATAGGAGCTATCGAACACCTTGCCATCCAGGAGCCGCCCTTCGTAGTGCACCCGCACTTGCTGGGTCGGCAACGGGCGCGCGCCATTGCCGGGGCGCTCCACCTGATATTGCAGGCCGGAACGGGTGGTTACCACGCCCCTGACCTTGGCGTTTTCCGCCAGAAAAGCCTCGCCCTTCTTGCGGTTTTCTTCGCCTGCCTGCGCTGCACGCTGCTGCTGGCGGGCAATCAGGGCATTGCGGATATTGCTGCGCTCTTCATCCGAAAGCAGCGGCTGGCCTTTTTCGGCAGCCACTTTCACACCGCGCACCAAGGCGGCCACATCCAGCTCATCACCAATGGCCGCCAACGAGCGCGCCACATTGATGCCAAGCAGCTCGCCCACCTTCTGCCGCGATACTTCAGGCGCCTTGTCCAGCGTACCGGCGGCACGCGCCTGTACCCGCTGCATCAGCGCAGCCGAAGTTTGCTGCGCATCCTCAGGCTTCATCTGCGGGGCTTCACCGGCCAGCACACGCCGCAGCGATTGCTCGAAAGCGGCCATGTCCACATCCGGCAAGGCAGCCTGCAACGAAGGATCAGCGCCGACATCCATACCCACCATATAGCCGACTTTTTCGCGTTCATTGGCAAGCGGCGGCTCGGCCACAGCCGCTCCGGCAGCCAATCCCATCGCAAGCGTTGCCGCGCAGATTGCAGATTTCATTCGTTGACTCTCCAGCAAACAAGTCGGCCATTTTCGCCTTCCAGGGCGTCAACGGCAATCACAAAATCCAGTCTGCATGCAATGCCTTCAGCAGCGGTTGAGCGGCTTGACGGCTACAGAAGTAGTGTTATAGTTAAATACAACACCAAACAGAGAGCCCGCCATGCCACGCCGTTATCTCTCTCGCATCACCGCCCTCACGCTGCTGATGAGCGCCCTTGCCCTCACCGCAGCGGGCGTCCTGTACAGCATGCCTGCTTCATCGCGCACTGCCACAGCGCCGGTCAAGCCCGGCAAACCTGCGGCTTTCTTTTCGCTGCTGCCGCCAGGGTTGCTGCCATGAATACGCATCAATGGCAGGACGGGATTCCCATTTACCGGCAACTCAAAGAACTGGTGATCGCCCGGATTATCGGCGGTGAGCTCAAGCCCGGCGATGCCCTGCCCTCGGTGCGCACGGTGGCGGCGGAATATCAGCTCAACCCGATTACCGTCTCGCGCGCTTTTCAGGAGCTGGCCGACGAGGCGCTGGTGGAAAAGCGCCGCGGCCTTGGCATGTTCGTCATCGAAGGCGCACCACAAAAACTGCTCGCCAGCGAACGCCGCCGTTTTCTGGATGAGGAATGGCCGCAAGTACTGGCACGCATCGAACAACTGGGGCTGGACTTGAACCAGCTCATCGACCCGGCAAAACAATGGGGTAAACCATGAGTCATGTCATTCACGCGCAGGGGCTGCGCAAACACTATCGCGGCAAGGCCGCACTCGATGGCGCTGATTTTGCCATCGGCTCCGGGCGTATCGTCGGCCTGATTGGCCCCAATGGCGCGGGCAAAACCACCGCACTCAAAGCCATCCTGGGGCTGATTCCGTTCCAGGGTGAGCTTTCGGTACTGGGCAAGGATCCGCGCCGCGAACGCGATGCGCTGATGAACGATGTCTCGTTTATCGCCGATGTTGCCATCCTGCCGCGCTGGCTGCGGGTCGGCGATGCCGCCGACTTTTTTGAAGGCATCCATCCGCGCTTTGAGCGCGCCAAATTCGAGCAGTTCATGAAGGGCACGCAGTTGCGGCCGAAGATGCGCGTCAAGGAAATGTCCAAGGGCATGATTGTGCAGCTGCATCTGGCGCTGGTGATGGCCATCGACGCGCGCCTCCTGGTGCTGGACGAGCCGACCCTGGGGCTGGACATCCTCTACCGCAAACAGTTCTACCAGCGCCTTCTGGAAGATTATTTCGACGAGCACAAGACCATCCTCATCACCACCCATCAGGTCGAGGAAATCGAGCACATCCTCTCCGACGTGCTGTTTATCCAGGATGGAAAAATCGTGCTCGATGCCGAAATGGACGCCTTGAGCCAACGCTATGTGGAAGTGCTGGCCAGCGCCGAACAGCTTGAGGCATTGCGCGCACTGGCGCCCATCAGCGAACGCGCCCTGGCGTTTGGCAAGAGCGTGCTGCTGTTTGACGGCGTGGATGCCGCCACGCTGGCGCGCTATGGCGAAACCCGCAACCCCGGCCTTGCCGACTTGTTTGTCGCCCTCATGAAAGGAGCCTACGCATGAATGCCATCACCGCATCCGGCCCGTCCTACGGCTTTGGCCGCAAACTGCTATGGCTCATCCGCCGCGAATGGTGGGAACACCGCGGCAGCTTCTTCACAGGCCCGGTGATGGCCGGGGGGATTTTCCTCATCCTCACCCTGCTGATGCTGATCATCGGGCAGGTGCTATTCAACAAGAACAAGCCACTGGATGGCGCTGTCAAAATCAACAATCTTGACCTCGCCAAACTTGACCAGAACGCGCTGGCGCAGATGTCGCCCGAGCATTTGCAATCCTATGCCGATGCCATCAATGCCAGCCTGCTGTTTGCTGGCACCTGGCCGCTGGTGATTTTCGGTTTTGCGGTGTTTTTCTACCTGCTCGGCGCCCTGTATGACGAGCGCCGCGACCGCAGCATCCTGCTATGGAAATCGCTGCCGCTCTCCGATACCCAGACCGTGCTCAGCAAGCTCGTCACCGCGCTGCTGGTTGCGCCGCTGAGCGCCAGCCTGGTTGCGCTCGTCACCGCGCTCGGCTTTGGCCTGCTAATCAGCCTGTTCATCCTGATCAATGGCGGCAATCCGCTTACCCTGTTCTGGGCGCATGTCTCGCCGCTGCAACTCGCCGGTGGACTGCTTGCCTGGATTCCAATTTACATCCTCTGGGCCTTGCCCACCGTGGGCTGGCTGCTGCTGTGCTCGGCCTGGGCACGCAGCGCCCCGTTCCTGTGGAGCCTGCTGGTACCCATCCTCAGTGGCATCGCCATCAGCATGTTCTCCACCCTGGGCTATTCCAGCAGCTGGTATTGGCAGCATATTGTCTGGCGACTGATTGCCAGCGCCTGGCCCGGCAGTCATTGGCTCGGCTATATCGGCAACCTTGAAGGCTCACCATCGATATGGCAAGGCCTCCCGCTCTCTGCCATCAACAGCGAACTCTGGTTCGGCTATCCATTGCTCACCCGACCCACCCTGTGGCTGGGCGCCGTGGCCGGTATCGCCATGATTCTCATCGCCATCCGCCTGCGCCGCTGGCGCAGTGAGGCCTGAACTCCCGCAGTCCTGGAGGAAACCTGCATGAACCCCGTAAAGATTCTGCTCCCCGCCGTGCTTGGCCTGTCACTGCTGGCCGGCTGCAACAAGCAGCCGCCCGCCACCGATACAGCCGCGCAGGCCGGCACGCCAAACCAGCCCGAGACCATGCTCGGCAGAATGGTGGCGGACAAAACCGCGCAAATGCGCCAATCCCTGCCCAACAGCTCGTTGATGATTGGCGGCGGCCAGGGCATTCGCTTCGATATCAAGGCGCTGGACAACGTCGATGTCCTGGATGCCGAAAGCCCCATCCAGAGCCTGCCCTTGCTGGAAATCACCGCCCAGGGCGAGGTGCTTATCAACCAGCAGCGCATCGCGCTCTCGCCCGAACAACAGGCACTCACCGCCCGCTATCACCGTCATGCCCAGCAGATTGCCGATGCTGGACTGGATATCGCCATCGCCGGCGCCGACCTTGGCGGCTCGGCACTGATGCAGGTCGCCAGCGGCTTTTTGAATGGCAAAAGCCAGGCGCAGATAGAAGCTGAAATCACCGCGCAGGCGGAAAAGATCAAAACCCGGACGCGCGGGCTATGCCAGCAAATCAACGGGCTGATGGACATCCAGAACCAGATTGCGCGAACCCTGCCGCAGTTTGAACCTTATGCGCTGATTGAACCCGGCGTGATTGACAAATGCCTGCAAGACGCTGAAACCAACATCACTGATGACGGGCAGGCTGTTGCTCCCTGATTTTCAAGCACCTCTACCGAGCCTGCCAAAGCCGCCATATCGCCATTGTCCTCGCACTCCTTTGCAAGTGATTGCGAGGCAGGGTCGGGAGGGCTTGCTCTGGAGTGATTCGGCTATCGCTGTATTTTCACCGCCGGGATATGCGCCCGGCGGCGCACCCACTTTCTTTTATAAAGAAAGTGGGCAAAGAAACTGCCCTGGCTGACGCGCTTCGCTACGCGAAGTACCCTGCGCTCCTCGCGCCCAATGGCGGCAGGGCAAACTCGCATCGCTACGCGCTGCTCAAACATACCCTGCCTTATTCCATTGGTCGCTGCGGTACTCGGCGCGCCAGAACAGGGCGAAAAATCAAAAGCCATAACCACACCCCGTCCCGGCATCACAGCAATGACTTCGAGGTCAAAACCGCAAGAACGAGCCCAATACCCGCATCCCAAAACTGTCAGCCCATCGAAGTCTCCAAGGTCTTGCCAGCCCCCTGGGGAAGATGCTTGCAAATGGCAAACCCATGATGATTTTTCAGCCCACGGCGCTGCACGCCGGGCATTCGGGGTCAGGACGCAGCCGGGTTTGTCCAAAGCGCATGGCGAGCGCATCCAGCTGCAACAGGCGCCCGGTCAGCGGCTCGCCAATGTCCAGAATCAATTTGATGGCTTCGGTGGCCTGAATCAGGCCGATAATGCCGGGCAACACACCCAGCACCCCGGCCTCGGCGCAGTTGGGCGCATCCGTGGGCGCTTCGGGAAACAGGCAGCGATAACAGGGCGCGATGCCCGGCTTGCGACCGGCATCAAACACGCTCACCTGGCCGGCAAAGCGCTGCACTGCGCCATACACCAGCGGCCTGGCAAGCTTGATGCAGGCATCATTCAACACATGACGGGTGGGAAAATTGTCGGCGCCATCGAGCACCACATCGGCATCGGCAATCAGGCGCTCCACATTGCCCGCATCCACGCGGGCATTGACCGCTTCCACATGAATTTTCGGGTTGAGCGCGGTAAGCCGTTCAAGTGCAGAGTCCACCTTGGGCTGACCCAGCGCCGCCTCCACATGCAGGATTTGCCGTTGCAGATTGCTGCGCTCGACCACATCCGCATCCACCAGCCGCAAATGGCCAATGCCGGCAGCGGCCAGATAAAACGCCGCCGGTGAGCCAAGCCCGCCCGCCCCCACCACGGTGATACGGGCATTTTGCAGGCGTTTTTGTCCTGCAATGCCGACCTGCGGCAGGCGGAACTGGCGCGAATAACGCGCCAGAAAATCCTCATCAAGCGCCGAGCGGGTCATCGGCAGGCCTGCCGCCTGCCAGGCGTCGGTGCCGCCCTCGACACTGGCGATATGGGCAAAACCCTGCGCCTGCAAATGCTGCGCCAGTTGCAGCGAGCGCAGGCCGCGCTGGCAAATCAGCAGGATTTCCTGCTGTGCGGGCAGTAATGCCGGATTTTCCAGCAGCATATCCTGCGACAGCGCCTCGGCGCCTTCGGCCATACCGCTGGCCTGCTCGGCCTCACTGCGAATATCCACAAGCCGCGCACCGGCCTGTTGACGCTGGTGCGCCGCATCGGCGGACAGGCGTTTGACCTCCATCAGCGACGCTTGACGTGCCGGATCAGGCGGCGTTTCTTGGCAATCTGCCGCTCGGTCAGTTCGTTTTTCTTGTCCTTGTAAGGGTTATCCCCTTCCTTGAACACGAAGCGCACCGGCGTGCCGATAAGTTTGAAGCGGCGGCGGAAGAAGTTTTCCAGATAGCGCTTGTAGCTATCGGCCAGCGTGGACAGGCGATTGCCGTGCACGATAAAGGTCGGCGGATTGCTGCCGCCAGGGTGGGCGAAGCGCATCTTCGCCACATGCCCGCGCACCGTCGGCGGCGGGTTGCTCTGGTAAGCCATTTCCATCGCCCGGGTGACTTCGCTGGTACCGAACTCGCGCATCGCCGAAGCATGGGCACGATGCACGGCGCGGAACAGCTCACGCAGCCCGGAGCCATGCAGGGCAGAAATGCGCACCGCCTCGGCCCAGTTGACAAAGGCCAGCTTGCGGGCGAGCAGGTCTTCGGCCTGCTGGCGCTGGTACTCAGAGAGGCCATCCCATTTGTTGATGGCCACCACCAGGGCGCGGCCGGCCTCCAGAATGGCGCTGAGCACGGTGGCATCCTGGTCGGTGACGCCTTCGGTGGCATCAAGCATCAGCACCGCCACCTGGCATTGCTCGATGGCCTGCAGGGTTTTGACGGCGGAGAACTTTTCCACGGCCTCATCGACCCGCGACTTGCGCCTGAGGCCTGCGGTATCAATCAGCCGGTATTTGCGGCCATCGCGCTCCAGATCCACGGCGATGGAATCGCGCGTGGTGCCGGGCACATCCGAGGCAATCATGCGCTCCTCGCCGAGGATGCGGTTCACCAGCGTGGACTTGCCCACATTCGGGCGGCCGATAAAGGCGATACGGATGCGCTCGGGGTCTTCATCCAGCACTTCGCCCTGGCCTTGCTCGGGCAGGCGCGGATAGATTTCATCAAGCAAATCATCAATACCCGAGCGGTGCGAGGCCGCCGTCGGAATCACCGCGTCAAAGCCGTAATGGGCAAACTCCGACAAGGCCTGACGGGTGTCAATGCCATCGACCTTGTTCACCACCAGCAGCATTGGCCGGCCGGACTTGCGCAGCCAGCGCAGGATTTCATCATCCAGCGCCGACGGCCCTTCACGGCCATCGACCACGAACAAAATCAGGTCGGCTTCTTCCGCCCCGGCGCGCGCCTGTTTGGCAGTGGCGCCGGCGAGGCCGGTTTCATCGCCTGCAATGCCACCGGTATCGACCAGCACGAACGGCCGGCTCTCACGCAGGCGACAAACGCCGTAATGGCGGTCGCGGGTCACGCCCGGCTGATCGTGTACCAGCGCATCACGGCTGCGGGTAAAGGCATTGAACAGCGTGGACTTGCCGACATTAGGCCGTCCCACCAGCGCAACAGTCGGCAACATCGGTTACGGCTCCAGACGGTAAGCGGCCAGCGCGCCTTCGCTGTCCTGCACCAGCAATACGCCATCGGCCACCAGCGGCTGGGCGGTAATCGCCTTGCGCGATGCGCGGCTGCGGGCAGCGAGCTGACCATCATCCATGCGCAGCCAGTGCAGATAGCCGTCATAGTCGCCGACCACCACATAATCGCCCTGCACCGCAGGCGCGGTCAGCTTGCGGCGGGCAAATGCATTCTGCTGCCACATCGGCGCGCCATTGCTGCGATCCAGCGCCCACACCACATCCTTGGCATCGGCCACCGCCAGGCGGTAACTGCCAAGCCCCACGCCACCGACACCGCCGTTTTCCTGCATCCACAGCACCCGCCCGGTCGGCGCTTCAATCGCCATGGTGCGCGGCTTGAAGCTGGAAACATACAGCAGGGTGTCATCAATGACCGGCTGGCCATCGACATCGTTCATGCGCTCAAGCTCGCTGCGGCCTTCGGGCTGCGCCACGGTGACATCCCACAACTCGGCGCCTTCATTGACCGACAACGCCACCAGCTTGCCATTGTCATTGCCGACAAACAGATAGCCCGGCCCCAGGGTAAGGCTGGCATTACCGCGCACGGTCAGCGCCGGCATGTCCGCCTGCCAGCGCCAGCGTTCTGCGCCACTCATGGCATCAAAGGCGGTTACCCGGCCGTCATTGCTGCGCACCATCACCACACCGCCCTGAATGGCAGGCGCCGCGATGACTTCGTTATTGACCTTGCTGCGCCAGCGCTCAGTGCCGCTCATCGCATCCAGCGCGATGACTTCACCATCCAGGCTGCCAATCACCACCAGACCATCGCCCACCCCCGGGCCGCCGCTCCAGCGGGATTTTTTCTCGCCATTCCAGCTCCACAAGGTCTGGCCGTTGTTGAGATCCAGCGCCCGCACTGCCATCCCGGCCGTGGCGGCATAAACCCGGCCATCGGCAACCACCGGGCGCTGTCGCGCACCGCTGGCCGCATCGCCCTTGCCCAAATTGGCCGACCAGATTTTTTGCGGGTTGACACTGGCCGTGAAGTCCACCAGCTCGGCGGGTTTTTCCGCCTTTTTGTCCTTGCTGCTGAACCAGCCCTTCATGGTGCTGCAACCGGCCAGCGCAACGGCGCAGACGGCAATGGCACTGACACGGGTCAAGCGGGAGCTAAGTTGCATGGGTATTCCTTGAGAAACGTTTGACTGAAAGCGCGTGCGCAAAAAATCAGCCGGCTGTGGCCGCCGTTTCGGCCTTGGCTGTGGCAGGCGCTGCGGCATCGACACCGGCATGCGCCAGTTTGATTTCCACAAGTTGACGCGCAGGTGAACCTTCTTCCAGGCTGCGCAGGGCTTTCTGGTAGGCATCGCGGGCAGCATCGGTCTTGCCAAGAGCAAGCTGGGCATCACCGATGATTTCCAGTGCCTGGGCATCATCGCTTTGCGCCAGCAGTTTCAGCGCTTCTTCATACTTGCCGGTGTCCACCAGCAAACGCGCGGTACGGTTGTTCACCACCGGCTTCAAAGCCGGCTCGCCGACCTCGATTGCGCGCAGCGTGGCAATCGCTTCATCCAGCTTGCCGGCCTCGACCTGCGCCTTGGCAAGATCAAGCCCGCCCATGACCTGATAGGGTGTTCCCTTGGGCAGGTCGCCATAGGCCTTGGCCAGCGCATCCACGCCGCCATCGAGCTGCTGCTGGAAGCGCTCATAAGCCATCGCCTCAGCCGCCTGGTCGGCACTGCGCTTATCCTGCCACCAGTGCCAGCCCCAGATCAGCGCCAGCCCCACGGCCACACCGCCCATCAGGCTGGCCGCATTGCGTTGCAGCCACGAGCGCACGCGCTCGCCCTGCTCGTGTTCGTTCAAAAGTTCATCCATAGGGGAATCCGGTTGCAAAAGTCAGAGCCCCGGACTATCGGGGCGGGAAATCAAAATCGGGGGAAATTTTGCCAACGGCTCATTCACCTTCGGCAAAACTGCCGTCAGAGGATACCGTAAAGCGCGCCACATTCGAGCGCAGCCAGGGGCTGATATCCACCGGTGCGCCGGCGCGCATAACGCGCACCTGCGAAGCATTGCCCAGCACCACACGCCCCAGCTCGCCGCTGTTGAACTGGCGGCTATCGCCGGCCTTCATCAGGCCTTTTTCCAGCAGCTCGCCTTCGGCATCGTGGAACTGCACCCAGCTTTCTGCATCAAATTCAAAGCTCAGCAACGTTGCGGCCGGAACCACCGGCTTGGACAACGGCGTCATCGAGGCGGTGACCGGGTTGCGCATATTGCCGCCATGTCCGCCCTCGGGTGCTGGCTGCTGCACAGCCGCCAGCTCGCTTTCAGGCACAGGCGGGCGGTTCAGCGCCATCCAGGTCGGAATCACCAAACCCAGCGTCATCACCACATACACGGTTTTCATGCCGAGCTGGTTGATGAAGCGCTCCCAGGAGGAGACATGGCTGCGGCTGACCAGCTGCACCGGCTCGGCAGGCGCAAGCAATTCGGTTTCAGCCAGTAAAGCGTCCACCTCCAGCCCCAGCAATCTGGCATAGCTGCGCAATTGGCCGCGCACGAACACCGGCGCGCCCAATGCCTGCCAATCCCCGGCCTCCAACGCGCGCAACACCCGTACCGGCATATGCAGGCGGGCACTGACATCCTCCAGCGACAGTTTTGCTCGCAACCGCGCCTGTTGCAGCATCTGGCCCTGGGCGATGTGACTGTCCGGATTGGCATGGCTCATCGGATCAATTCCCGGTAGAGGGGTTGGAAGGGAAATCACGCTGCAAACGCTCGCGATAACGTGCCGCAGCACGAGTATCGCCCATTCTCAGTTCGATTTGTTCGGCGCTTTGCAAAAGTGCGGCAGTAATGGGTTGCAACGCCAGGCGGCGTTCAATAAAGGCCCGCGCCTCCAGCAGCTGCCCTTGTGCCAGCGCATGCGTGGCAAGCGTCTCCAGCGCCAGCCGGTTTTCTGCATCCAGTTGCAGCGACTGGCGCAAATAGCTAACAGCGCGCTCGACATTGCCTGCACGCAGGGCGCAGGCGCCGGCATTGGCAAGCGTGTCGGCGCGGCTTTGACCGTCGCCCAGACGCTCGGCGGCATAGTCCAGATAGCGCAGTGATTCCTCAAAACGCTGCTGGCCGCACAGCCAGGCGCCATAATTATTGGCCTCGGCAGCGCCCCCGCCTGAAACCTGCATCGCCTTGAACAGCCAGTCGCCGGACTCGGCCTCGCGGCCGCGACGTGCGGCAATCGCGCCCATCAGGGTATGCGCATCGGCAGAAGCGGGGTCGGCCTTGAGGGCATCGCGGCTCAGACGCTCGGCCAGATCAAAATCATTGCCCTGCAGGGCGGAGGATGCGCGCACCACCAGATCATGTGCTGACATGCGCGCCTTGTCCTGCTGGCTGTCGCGCGCCACCACCGGCCTTCTGGCCTGCTCCACCTTGCCCTTGCCGATGACATCCTGACGGATAAAGGTGAGCTTGCTGCATCCGCCCAGCAGCGGCAACAGCAACAGGAATCCGGCAAGGCGTCGGTCAAGCCGCATGGCGACCCTCGGCAGCGGCAAGCCGCTTGGCATGTTCGGCCTGACGGCGGGTGCGATCGAGCACCTGGCCTTTGAGCTGGCCGCAGGCGGCATCGATATCATCGCCACGGGTACGGCGCAGCGGCGCCACCAGCCCGGCATTGTTCAGCACTTTCTGGAAGGCACGAATTTCCACCTCGCCTGAACGCTGATAGCGGGCACCGGGGAACGGATTGAACGGAATCAGATTGACCTTGGCGGCATCCTTCATCTGCACCCGGCGGTCAAAATCGCGCATCAGCTTCGCCAGCGCGCGGGCATGCTCAGGCTGGTCATTGACCCCGCGCATCAGCGTGTATTCAAAAGTGACCGACTCGCCCTTTTTGCGCAGTGCATAGCGCACGCAGGCATCCATCAGCGTGGCGATATCGTATTTGCGATTGAGCGGCACCAGCTCGTTGCGCAGCTCATCGAACGGCGCATGCAGCGATACCGCCAGCGACACATCGCTTTCCGCCGCCAGCCGGTCAATCATCGGCACCATGCCGGCGGTGGACAGGGTGACGCGCTTGTTGGCAAGTCCATAGCCCAGATCATCGCGCATCACGCTCATCGCGCGCACCACGTTGTCGAAATTCATCAGCGGCTCGCCCATGCCCATCATCACCACATTGGTCAGGCGGCGCTGCTGGTGCGGCACATTGCCAAGATGCTTGCCGGCCACCCACACCTGGCCGATGATTTCAGCCGTGGACAGATTGCGGTTGAAGCCCTGGGTCGCGGTCGAGCAGAAGCTGCAATTGAGCCCGCAGCCGACCTGCGAGGACACACACAGGGTGCCGCGCCCCTTGTCGGGGATATAAACGGTTTCGATGGCATTGCCGCCATCCATGCCCAGCAGCCACTTATGCGTGCCATCTTCCGAACCCTTGTCGAACAGGGTATTGGGCACCACGATTTCGGCGGCATCTTCGAGCTTGGCGCGCAGCGCCTTGCCCAGATCGGTCATTTCCTCAAACGAGGTGACATGGCGGTGATGAATCCATTTCATCACCTGCTGGGCGCGGAAACGCTTTTCATCCAGCGTTTCCACAAAGAATTTCTCAAGCCCTGCCCGATCCAGGTCGAGCAGGTTTTGCTTGGCCGAGGCAGCCGCCGCCAGCGGCGCCTTGGCAGCGCCCTGTGATGGTTGTTGCGGCGGCAGACTCTGGTTCATCTCACACGCTCTTGGCTTAGCCGCGTGCGTGCACTTCGGTGGCCGGGAAGAAATAGGCGATTTCAATCGCGGCATTCTCCAGCGAGTCCGAGCCGTGCACGGCATTGGCGTCGATGGATTCGGCAAAATCGGCACGGATGGTGCCTGCTGCCGCTTCCTTGGGATTGGTTGCGCCCATCAGCTCACGGTTCTTCAGCACCGCGCCTTCGCCTTCGAGCACCTGAATCATCACAGGACCTGACACCATGAAATCCACCAGCGCGCCAAAGAACGGACGCTCACGGTGTACGGCGTAGAAGCCTTCGGCTTCGGCGCGGGAGAGCTGGGTGAACTTGGCCGCAGCAATCTTCAGGCCGTTCTTTTCAAAGCGGCTATAGATTTCGCCAATCACGTTCTTGGCAACGGCATCGGGTTTGATGATGGACAGGGTGCGCTCAAGCGCCATGGGATTCTCCGGTTTTCAAGATGCGGGCAAGCCCCGCTGGGTGGGGGAATAAAGCCGGCCTCCGGCAAGGCCTGCGCCCTGCAAGATTTCAGCCAAAATTTGGGCAAATATTCTAGCCGAATTTCAGCCAGGCCGTTAAACACCGGCCTCCAAGGCCATTTTTCAAGGCGCAGCGAGTGTGCCCATTTCCGGGCTTACAGCGCCTGCAACAAAGTCTGGATGAGACGCGGCACTTGCTGCATGGCGGCATCGACATTGGCCAGCACTTCTTCCATGGTGATGATTTCATCCGGGTCGGGGCCTGCGCCGGCCGCCCAGTTGGCCACAATCCCGAGGCTTGCATATTCCAGCCCCAGCTCGCGCGCAAGTCCAGCTTCGGGCATGCCGGTCATGCCCACCAGGTCACAGCCATCGCGGCGCATCCGGGCGATTTCCGCACGGGTTTCCAGCCGCGGCCCCTGGGTGGCGCCATAGCAGCCTGTCCCGACCAGTTCGACTCCGGCAGCCACCCCAGCGGCCAGCAAGGCACGGCGCAGCCCGGTGCTGTACGGCTCGCCAAAATCCACATGCAGCACTTCGCTGCCCGGCTCCTCGCACAGGGTGGAAACCCGCCCCCAGGTGTAGTCGATGATTTGGTCAGCCAACACCAGCGCACGCGGGCCACAGCGCTCGCTAATGCCGCCCACGGTATTGAGCGCCAGCACCCGGCTGGCGCCCAGCGCCTTCAGCGCGGCCAGGTTGGCACGGTAATTGATTTTGTGCGGCGGAATGGAATGGCCTTCGCCGTGGCGAGCCAAAAACGCCACCCGTTTGCCCGCCCATTGGCCGATACGCACCGGCCCGGAAGGCTCGCCATAGGCGGTTTGCGGCTGGTGCGTTTCGACATTTTCAAGCGCGGCCAGACGGTACACGCCAGTACCGCCAATCAATGCCAAATCAACGGCTGCCAGATTCATGGTTTGCTCAATCCTTCAGGGCATAAATGGCCGGCAGGTTGCGGCCTTGTTCGTGATAGTCCATGCCGTAGCCGAACACATAGCGGTCGGGGACTTCCAGCCCGGCATAATCGGCGCAGATGCCCGGCACGCAGCGATCATGGCGTTTCACCGCCAGCACTGCGATGCGCACCTCGGTCGCACCCTGCGCCGCGCACCAGTGCTTGACCTCCAAGAGCGTCTGGCCTTCGTCCAGAATGTCATCCACCAGCAGCACACGCCGCCCGGCCAGCGATACCTCCGGCTGGCGCAGCCAGTGCAATTCCTTGCCGCGGGTATCGCCGCGGTAACGGGTGGCATGCAGATAATCCAGCTGCAAATCCAGCCCGCGCTCGCCCAATGCCAGCGCCAGCGCTGCCGCAAACGGCAGTGCGCCATTCATCACGGTCAGAAACAGCGGCGGCTGCGCATCGTGCTGGTAATCGGCATGAATCCTGCCCGCCATCTGCTGGATGATGTGTTGAATTTCGTGGTGCGCATACAGCACTTCGGCGTTTTGCAGCGCGGTTTTCAGGTCGGCACTCATGCCAGGCTCCCATTGTCATAGGCGCCGGATTGACCGGCTGTGGGGGTGATCGCGCCCAGCGCATCATCAAGGCGCTGCTGGGCGCTGTGGTAGCGGCTATCGGCAAGCAACTGGCTCCAGCCCATCGGCCCACGCCCCATCAGCCCGACCAGCGCCAGGGTATTGAGTTCGCGGCCTTCCACCGCAGCCAGGCCTTCGGGCACCAGCGCTGGGTCGCACACCAGTACCGCATCACAGCCGGCATCCAGATGCGCATCAATACGCGCCTTGACGCCACCTGCGGAAAAACCCGCCGCCATGCCGATGTCATCGGAGAACACTGCGCCTGCAAAACCCATTTGCCGACGCAAAATCTCGCCAATCCAGTGCGGCGAATAGCCGGCCGGCTCGGGCGCGACCTGCGGATACACCACATGCGCCATCATCACCGCATCGGCGCCGGCATCAATCCCCGCTGCAAACGGCAGCAAGTCCAGCGCGCGGATTTCTTCCAGACTGCGGTTGTCGATGGCCTCATCAAAATGCGTGTCTTCCAGCACCGAGCCGTGACCCGGAAAATGCTTGAGCGTGGCGGCCATATCGGCGCTGTGCATGCCTTCGATATAGGCGCGGGTGAACTCGGCAACGATTTCCGGCTCGGCGGCGAATGCGCGGCTGCCAATGGCGCGATTGCCGCGCCCCAGATCCACCACCGGCGCAAAACTCAAATCCACGCCGCTGGCGCGCACTTCGCTGGCCATCAGCCAGGCATGCTCGCGCGCCAGTGCCAGTGCGCCTTCACGGTCGCGCCGGTACAGGCTGGCAAAGCCTTCCAGCGCGGGCAGCTTGCTGAAGCCTTCCCGGAAGCGCTGCACGCGGCCGCCTTCCTGATCCACGCAAATCAATTGCGGAAAGCGCGCCGCCTCGCCGATGGACTGGCTCAGCTCCGCGACCTGATTGCGGGAGGCGAAATTGCGGGCAAACAGAATCACCCCGGCGCAGGCATCGTGCTGCAACCAGTCGCGCTCACGCGCGGATAGTTCCGTGCCAGCTAGGCCGATGATGAGCATGCAGATTCTCCGTTGGCGTCCTCTGCCGCGCGCTCGGCCTGGCTCCAGACCGAAAACGGGCGGGTGGTGAGGTTGAGATTGTAGTAACGCAGCAAATGGGTGACTTCCCCCCCCACCCATTCGGGCAGGGCGAAGGCTTCGTCTTCGGCGCTCAGTTCCACTTCGGCGACGATAAGCCCGGCGTTATCGCCGAAAAATTCGTCGATTTCCCATTCATGCTGCTGATGGCGCACAAAATGGCGGCGCTTTTTCAGCACCGGCCCCACGCACAAGGCCAGCAACGCCTCGGCATCTGCCACCGGAAGCGGATAGTCGAACTCCTGCCGCGAAGCGCCAATTTGCCGCGACTTGATATTGAGCCGGGCCTCATCGCCTTCCAGGCGGATGCGCACCGAGCTGTGCTGTGCGCCGCTGGCCACGGCCTGGCTGTCATTGAGATAACCCTGCGCCATGTCCAGGGTTTTCCACACCTGCCCGCGCCAGGCATCGGAGACCACCAGAAACTTGCGCTCGATTTCGATACCCATGCGTCAGTCTCGCTCAAATACCGCGATGGATTCGACATGCGCAGTATGCGGGAACATGTCCATCACCCCGGCCTTGCGCAGCGTCCAGCCACGCTCATTGACCAGAAAACCGGCATCGCGCGCCAGCGAACCGGGATGGCAGCTGACATACACAATGCGGCGGATGCTATCGAGCGGCAGTTGCTTGAGCACCTCCAGCGCGCCGGCGCGCGCCGGATCGAGCAGCAGCTTGTCAAAGCCCTTGCCAAACCACGGCTCATGGCGCAAGTCAGTGGTGAGGTCGGCCATATAAAAATGGGCATTGCCAAGCTGATTGCGCCCGGCATTTTCGCGCGCCCGCGCCACTAGCCCGGCATCGCCTTCCACGCCCACCACTTCCGCCGCACAGCGCGCCAGCGGCAGGGTGAAATTGCCCAGCCCGCAGAACAGATCCAGCACACGCTCGCCAGGCTGCACATCCAGCAATGCCAGCGCATGGGCAATCATTTTTTCATTGAGGCCGCGATTGACCTGGATAAAGTCCAGCGGCCGGAACGCCAGTTCCACATCCCACGCTTCCAGCCGGAACGCCAGCTTGGGCGGCGGCGCATCATCCAGCGGATGCACCGAATCAATGCCCTTGGGCTGCAAATAAATGGCAAAGCCGTGCTCGGCGGAAAAATCGCGCAGTTTTTGCAAATCGCCCTCGCTCAAGGGCTCCAGATGGCGAAACACCAGCGCGCGCGCCTCATCGCCGGCGATGAATTCAATTTGCGGCATTACCCGGCGCGCTTCCATCGAATCCACCAGACGCGAAAGCTCGGCAATCTTGAAGCCGATTTCCGGCACTACCGTGTGACATTCATGCAAATCGGCAACAAAGCGCGGGTCTTGCTCACGGAAGCCCACCAAAGTCTTGTCTTTCTTTTCCACCCGGCGCACCGAGAAGCGCCCCTTGCGGCGATATCCCCAAGCGGCATCGGTCAAGGACGGCAAGACTTGCTGCGGACTGACATGGCCGATGCGCTCGAAGTTTTCCAGCAATACCCGCTGCTTGGCATGGATTTGCCTATCTTCAGCCAGATGTTGCAAGGTGCAGCCGGCGCACACGCCAAAATGCGGGCAGCGCGGCGTCACCCGGTCGGGCGAGGCCTCCAGCACTTCCAGGGTTTTGGCTTCATCAAAACTGCGCGAGCGCGCGGTTTGCTGCACGCTCACCACTTCGCCCGGCAAAGCGCCACTGACAAACAGGGTCTTGCCTGCATGCGGGCCATCTTCACGGCGGGCAACGCCACGGCCATCGTGGCTAAGGTCGAGAATGCGGACTTGGAACGGGGTTTGGTCGATACGGGCCACGGTTGCTGGCTATAGGCTGGCAAAGAAGGGGCGGCATTGTCGCATGCCGCCCCCGCACTTGTGCCTGGATGTTTATTTCTGCTTCCAGCCTGCGGCGCTTTGATACCACCAGCCCGCATGGGCGCGCTCAATCCATTGCCGGGCAAACACTTCACGGATCTGCCCTTCCCATTCCGGGTGCCCATTGGCCACTGCGACTTCGCGGTACAGCGCCTTGCGGTCGCGGTTGTCATCGGCTACGGCGGCATTCATCGCCACCCGGTCTTTGAGCTCCAGTTTACCGGCATCGCGCACCGTGACCATGCCGTCCTGGGTAAAGCCAAGCGCCCCGGAATCAAAACCGGCGCGCAGCGTGCTTTCAAAACGGCTCTGCATCTGGTTCTGGATGGCGCGAATGGCCGGGGTATTGATGCTGATATCCGGCGCAGACTGTGCATAGGCCGAGCCAATTCCCAGCAGCGACCACGGGTCGATGCGGCGTAGCAGCGCCGACAGGCCGCCGCCGGCTTCGGGTTTTTGCGGCGATGTTTCTTGTGATGGCGTGGCCTCCTCGCCAATCACCTTGTCCACGAACTCACGCGCCGCCTCGCGCGCTTCGGCCGCCGGGAAATACACATTGATGGTGACGCAGGCGGTCAGCGCCAGGGCTGCCGGAAGCGGAAGCCAGTTTTTGATTGCCATGAAACTCTCCTCTATTCAATGACAGGTTCAATCTCGCCGCTGCCTGCCGCCTGCAAACGCTCCAGCAGGGTCGGCCAGTCCACGCGGCGATTGTGCCCGATAACTTCAAGGCGCGGCAGGCCACTGCCCTTGACGATAGTAAACCCGGCCTTGGCTGAATCCGCCGTAGCTGCCTCATCCAGCCCTGCCATTTGGCAGACTTCGTTTTCCAGCCGGCAGGCAATGCCGATACGTGCATAGCCAAAATCATCGAACAGGCCAATCAGGCGGTTTTGCAGGCTGGTCATGAAAGTGGCATCACCGACACTGGAAATATTCTGCACGGCGCGCTGGCTGATGCGCTGGCGCACGCCGGGTTTGCGCTCGGTCACCAGGCGTGCATCAAAACGCACCGGCTGCCAGTCCACCAGGCGCAGGTCGTGCAGATAGCCATCCAGCCGCCCGCTGATGCTGCCAAAACCGAAAACTTCCGTCAGGCGCAAAAGGTCAAGGTCGTTGAAATCAATATCGGCACTCAAGGTGGGCGCGGTGCCAAACGGGCGCTCCATGGATAATTCGGTGATTTGCACCGCGCCTTCAAAAAGGCCGATGGCAAGCCCGCCATCAAAATCAATGCGGTCATTGGCATACACCACGCGCGGGATTTTACCGTTCAACTCGCCGCGAAACTCCGGCAAGCCAAGGCTCCTGGACATCTTGCCAATATCGATTTGCTCAAGGTCAAGGCCGAATGCCATCTGCATCGCGCCCTCGCGGCCTGCCGGTTGCAGGCGCAAATCATGCAACTGCATGCGGCCATCGAAAATCGGCAGCTCGGCGCTTTGCCGCAAGCCCAGCACGCCCTGGTGGCTGCGAAAATCGAGCTTTGCCGGGTCAAATACCAGCCCCAGCACTTCGGCACGTTGCCAGCCCAGTGTCGAATCGACATTTTCATCAGCAGAAAGCGCAATATCGCCTGCCAGGCGCTCAAAGCCAAAGCGCTGCTGCGGGTCTTTTATATCCACCGCATCCAGCCGGACATGGAGGCCTTGCAGATGACCTGCCGCCCAGTCCAGCCGGGTCTGCAATGCCCCCTGCATCTGCAAATCGGCAAGCCCCAGCTGCCCCAGCACACCACTCAAATAGCGCACTGGCAAGCCGGAAATATCCCCACTTTGGGCGTGCAACCGGATGCGCTCAAACTCGCCTCCAGCATCCAGCGCAATACTGCCCTCGGCTTCAAGCAGGTGCGCATCTTTCCAAAACAGCTGCGGCAATTGCCAGATGCCCGCCGCATCCTGCCGCATTTGCAGCGCCAGATGTACCGGCTTCTGGGTCAGCGCCAGATAATGCGCGCCATAAAGCAACTCACCGGAAAAATCGGCCTGCACTGCCATTTCCGCAGCGCGCTTGTGGTGATAGTCAAACTGCAGGCGTCCGCCAAGCCCGGCCACCACAAGACTGCCATCGGCACTTTGCAGGCCGATGTTTTCAAGCTGCAAATCCGCTTTGGCCTGCAACGCCACGCCCCCCATCAGCAGCGCCACCTCGCCATCGATTGCGCCACTTTCCACCTGCGCCCCTTCCAACATCATGGCAAGCCAGGCCTCCAGCCATTTCAGCGGCAACTTTTGCAAATCAATCTGCGCCAGATCCGGCGTTGCCGTGCGCATGGAAAACTTCGCCTGCTGCCGACCACGGCCAAGCTGCCCCCATGTTGTTTCATCATCCAGATGCAGCGCCAGCTGTAGCGGCGGCAGCTTCCCGGCACGCAGCGGCCCGTTACAATGCCAGCCATTGTTGGCCGCCCGCCGCAGTGGGCAATGCCAGTGCAGATTCTGGAACTTGTAGCCCAGACTTCCGGCATCCAGTTGTCTGGCATGCAATTGCAACTGCCCCTCGGCATTGCCCTCCGGCCACTCCAGCCGCAACGTCAATCCTTCAAGCTGGGCCATATCCGTACTGACTTTTGCCGCTTTCATGCTTAACACCCGCGCACTGGCTGTCCCGGCCAGCAACAGGCCAAGCAAAATCAGGAGTAAGATGCGTGCAAGCATTTGGCAAGGATACGAAAAATGCCCGAGCATGCGATGAACCCGCACCTGCTACTGGTCGAGGATGATCCGGTGAGTCAGGCATTCTTGTCTGAAGCTGCGCGCAGCCTGCCTGCTGACGTCTCCTGCGCCGCCACTGCCGAGCAGGCCTGCCAGCTTGCCCGTAACCACCATTTTGACGCTTGGCTGATTGATGCCCACCTGCCCGATGGCAGCGGTATTGAGCTGCTGGCGCGACTGCGCAAGGCACACGGTAGCGCAACACCTGCCCTGCTGCATACCGCATCACAAGCCCCGGAAAAACTGGCCGAGCTCAAAACCGCCGGATTCAATGCTGTCATCGTCAAGCCACTGCCTGCCGGTGCCTGGCGCAATGCCTTGGGACGCCTGCTAAACCTTGATCCCCAAAGCCGCGCAACTACGCCTGATGACTGGGACGACGCCAGCGCCCTGCGTGCGCTCAATGGCAATCAACAGGCGCTCGAAACCTTGCGCAACCTGTTTTACAAAGAACTGCCGCAGCAATACCGGAAAATCATGGACGCACTGGATGCGGGCGATAGCGACACAGCCTTAGCCGAGCTGCACCGCATGAAGGCCAGCTGTGCCTTCGTGGGCGCCTGCGCCCTGCAACAAGCCGTTATCGCCCTGCGCGCCACCCCTGCCAACCCAGCAGCACGCCAGACCTTTGCACTTGCCGCTGAAAAAATGCTGGCGACATCACCACTCGGGTAAACATTTCGCACACGCTAAAGCATGTGCGAGTCGTCGCTCAAGCCATACTGACTAGCCAGCCGTGCAAGCGCGATATTGTCTTCCACCGACAGCTTTTCAAATAGACGTGATTTGTGGGTGCTGATCGTTTTGGCACTCAAGCTCAGTTTCTTGGCAATCAAGTCCTGTTTGACCCCCTGTACCAGCAACATCGCCACTTCAAGCTCACGCGGTGAAAGTTTGTCAAATGGCGAGGCCTCACCATCAAAAGCGGAAAGCGCCATGTTCTGGGCGATATTGTTGCCCAGATAACGACGCCCCTTGGCTACCTCGCGTACGGCGCGCACCAACTCCACTGCATCACCAGCCTTGCCCAAATACCCCCTGGCACCCGCATCCAGCAACCGTTTGGGCAAAGGACCATCCTCCAATACCGAAACGATGATGACCTTGCAATCGACACTGCCCTTGCTGAGTCGCTCGGTGATTTCAAGTCCGCTGATACCGGGCAGATGCAGGTCACATAGCACTACATCCGGCTTCAGCTGCCGGATCATCGGCAAGGCCTCCTCGCCCGAAGCTGCTTCTCCAACCACCTGAATATCCACTTCCTGCTTCAGGATCAGGCTCATACCCGTGCGCACCAGCACATGGTCATCAATCAGAAAAACCTGGATCGCCATTCCACACCCTCCCCCTAATTCCTCCTTACCGAAGACTAGACCGATCAGCAAGCATATACAAGCTGAATGCGCAGAGTTGCAAGGTCGACTTTTCCTGAAATAGTGAGTAATACTCCCTCACACTGTTCACAAATCCCGGCAAAACCGCTGCCGGTATTCCATTGCCTTGGGTTGCAGCGATTCAAGATGGCGGATGCGGGTTTCGGCGCTGGGATGGGTCGAGGCAAATTCCGGTGGCGCCTTGCCGCCGCTTTGTGCGCCCATGCGCTGCCATAGCGGCATGGCTTCTGCGGGGTTGAAGCAGGCTGCGGCCATCAACAGCAGGCCGACTTCATCGGCCTGCGACTCATGCGCGCGGGCATAAGGCAGCTGCGAGGTTACGCCATAGGCCTGAAAAATCATCTGCTGGGTTTGCGCATCCATGCCACTGGCAGCGCCCGCCATGGCGCCGATTTGCTCCAGCTTGCCGCGACTCATGCGTTGCGCGCCATGACGCATCAGTGCATGGGCGATTTCATGCCCCATCACCACCGCCATACCGTCGGCATTCTGCGCTACGGGCACCAGCCCGGTATACACCGCCATCTTGCCGCCGGGCAGGGCAAAGGCATTGGCCTGTGGCGAGTCCAACACACTCACCTGCCATTGAAAATCACGGGAAAAATTCTGCGCCTGCATGCCTGCCTCCTGGGCAAGTGCCGCCTCTACCTCGTCAATCTTGTCAATCAGCCGCGCGGCGATAGCCTGCATCTGCCTGGAGATTTCCGCATCTGCAGGCAGTGGCCGCTCTTGCTGCAATATCTGCTGATAGGCCTGCAAACCCAGTGCTTCCTCCTGGCTTGCGTCAAGACTCTTGTCGATCAACACCTTTTCGCCGGTAAACGGGTCAACGGTACGATTGGACAGGTAGTAATACGCGCCGTACAGCAATAGCCCCAGCACGATCAAGATACGCGGATTGAACCCGCGGCTACGGCGGCGGGGATATTGGGGGTGCTCAGGATGTTGACGCATGGCTTGGCTCCAGAACCAGAAAACGAATGCGCGTATTGAAACGCAAACCGCGCAAGCCTACGTGAAAGCGTCCCCTTGCACGGCTCAAATATCACGCACCACACGGAAGCCGGTTCGGGCATTGGTGACATCGTGCGCCTGCGACATGCGCCAGGCCGAGCGCGCCTGCGCCGGGGCACTGGACCAGGAGGCGCCGCGTACCACGCGGGTACGACAGCCGGGGTTGTACCAGGCGCCGCCATCGGCAGGCGCACGGCGATAGCCCACATGCCAGCAGTCCATCGTCCATTCGCTGAGATTGCCTTCCAAATCGTGCAGCCCAAAGGCATTGGCACGGAAGCTGCCCGCCGGCGCCGGCCCCCAATGACCATCGCCATAGCCTGCAAAAGCATTGCCCCAGCGCCTGCCCGAAGCAGACCTGTCCTGGCTGCCGGTGAGATTGCCGGCCTGCGCTGGCGGCTCGCCTTCGCCCCAGGGGAAACGGGTGTCCTTGCCGCTGCGCAGGGCGTATTCAAACTCGGCCTCATGTGGCAGACGGTAGCGGCGACCGGTTTCATCACTCAGCCAGTTGGCGTAACGCTCCGCATCCTGCATGCTGACATGCAATACCGGCATGTTTGGGGGGGCGATACGTCCAAGATAGTCATGCCGCCAATGAATATCGTTGCGCAGCACGAAGTTGCCGCTGCGCTCGTCATAGACCACCGAATAACCGCGGCGCTCGGCACGGGTGCGGTAGCCGGTAGCGCGGACAAAGCGGGCAAAATCTGCCACCGTGGTTTCCGTGCGCGCCAATGCAAAGCCACGCTGGAAACGCACCTGATGCTGGGGCCACTCGGCCTTCACTGCGTCCTTGTCATCAGCGCTTGCCCCCATCATGAACTGGCCATGCGGCACCACCACCATCGGTGGCCCGTAGCCTCCCGAAGCCAGTGCATCGGAAAAGCGCTGCCCCGGGCGATGCCGCCCATAGCGGGTGGCCAGCTCCAGACGCTGGTGCAAACGCGCCACTCGCCAATCGCCCTGCGCAGCAATACCGACAAATTCGTCAATCTGGCTGCGGGCGAGTTTCAGCGCACCAAATTCATGCGGCCTGTCCAGTGTTTTCAGTGTTTGCGCGTACAAGCCCGCAACTCGTGCTTCGCGCTGCAAGCGCAAGCGCCGACGCGCCTCATCCACCGCCCAGGGCAGTTCCGGGCGCACCCTGGCCGCATGGTTCAACCATTGCCCGGAGGCGATGTAATCATCGTCCCCGGCTGCCTGTTGCGCGCGTGCAATCAGTGCCTGTTCCACCGCTGCCAGTCCTTGCAAGGCGCGCGCATCACCGGGTCTTGCACGCAAGACCTCGCCAAAAGCGGTCAATGCCCCCAAGCCGCTTTCCCCCAGTTGACCGGCAGCAAGTTGCTGCTCGCCATGCTCAAGCAAGGCCTGGAGTCGGTCAGCCGCATCCACACGGTCAAGAAACGCCAGTGTTTCCGGCGCATCGCCCGCCACCGTGCGCGCCACCGCAGCGATACGATGTACTGCGGCCATATCCGCACCCGTCTCTGCAAGCCCCGCCAATGTCTGGTTGCCCTGCGCCAGCAGCTGCGTCATGGCCGCCTGCAAATGACCGGAGAGCTGCGGATTTTCCGGGCTGCGCTTGGCAAGCGCCAATAACAGCGGGATGGCCGCCCCGGCGTTTTCATACAACTGCCCAGCCGCCATCGCAGCTTTTGCCCGGGCAAGCACTTCATCATCCCTGTCCTCGGCAATATCTGCCGCAGGCACGCGCCAGTCCAGCGCATAGGCAGGCAATTCATCCTCGCTGACACTCACCAGACCACGGCGAAGACGTGCATCGGTGGCGCGATCTTCCGGCGCAGCCGGCTCCCCGCCTTGTTGGCAGGCACAGAGCAAAATCAGCGGCAAGGAGACAAGGAGAGGAAAACGCATCTGCTTAGGGTATCGTTAGCCGTCATTTTTCGCCCGGCTTTTTGCGTGAATCACTGGATCAATACGCCCGAACAACTGCAGCAATGCCTCACCCCCAAGCCCGCCCGTGTGGGATTGGATACCGAATTCATGCGCGAGCGTACCTGGTGGCCGGTACTGGCGCTGGTACAGATTTCGGTGGGTGATGAAGTCTTGCTGGTGGACATGCTCGCCCCTGGCATGAAAACGGCATTGGCCACATTGCTGCGCGATGAGGACATCCTGAAAATCATGCACAGCCCCAGCGAGGATCTGGTGGCGCTGGGACATGACTGCAATGCCCTGCCCACACCCATGTTCGACACCCAGGCGGCGGCGGCCTTGTGCGGCGAAGGCGCCGGGCTTGGCTATCAAAAGCTGGTCCAGCAGCTGCTGGATATTACCCTTGCCAAAGGCGAGCAACGTTCTGACTGGCTACGCCGTCCATTGAGTGCGGCACAGCTCGAATACGCCGCCGACGATGTGCGCCATTTGTTTGCCCTGCATGACAAGCTCGATGCCAGGCTCGAAGCCCTGGGGCGTAGCCACTGGCTGCAAGAGGACAGCCGGCGCTGTCTGGAAAATGCCGCAGATGAGCTTCCGGAGCGCTGGCCACACCGCGGCGTACGCCCGGCACAAGATTTCCCGGCACAAGCCCAGGCACGCCTGCTGCGGCTGATGCGCTGGCGCGAGGCCACCGCCCGTGAGCGCGACCTTCCCAAAAACTGGGTCATCGACCAGCCGCTGGCACTGCGCCTGGCCGAGCGGCCACCGGCCGACTTCAAGGCTTTGCAAGAGATTCTGGAAAAAACCCCGAAATCGCCACGCAAACTTGCCAGGGAGCTATGGCAGGCGCTGACCACCCCGCTGGCAGACGAAGCCGATATGCCGCCGGTCAAGCGCGACCAGGACATCGACAAAAAACTTTTGCGCCAGCTGCAACAAGCGGTGCTGCAAGTGGCCCAGGCGCATCACCTCCCCGAAGGCCTGCTGGCCTCGCGCCGTCACTTGGAAGCCCTGATGGAAAACTGGCCGCAATGGCCCAAGAGCCTTGCGGGTTGGCGGCAGGCATTACTGGAGAAAGCGCTCTCCAAAATTCTGGCTACTTGGGACGACTAGGTGTTTGATCCCTACTTTGATGGTTCAATCCTCTCCCCCGAATGGAAGGAAGGACTATGGGCCAGATTCTTCATGCAAGCGCCACCACGACAGAGGCAACCCGCCGAGCGATACAACATAGTCAAGAGAGCCTGAGAACGCTGGCCAAGCGTTATGGCATCAACATCAAAACGCTGGCCAAGTGGAAGAAACGCACTTCGGTGGCCGACCTGCCCACCGGCCCCGGGCAACCGCGCTCTACCGTGTTGTCCATTGAGGAAGAGGCCGCCATCGTTGCTTTCCGCAAGCACACCCTGCTGCCGCTGGATGACTGTCTGTATGCCTTGCAAGCAACCATCCCGCATCTGACGCGCTCCTCGCTGCATCGCTGTTTGCAGCGCCATGGCATCTCTCGGCTGCCTGAACCTGAAGGCGATAAGCCCGTCAAAAAAACCTTCAAGCGTTATCCCATCGGCTACTTCCATGTCGATATTGCCGAGGTGTATACCGCTGAAGGCAGGCTCTACCTGTTTGTTGCCATCGACAGAACGTCGAAGTTCGCTTACGCCGAGCTGCATCGCCGCGCCACCAAGATGGTAGCAGCGCAGTTTCTGCGCAATTTGATGGATACCGCGCCCTACCACATCCATACGGTGCTGACCGACAACGGCATCCAATTCACCAACCGCCGTCGTGACCGGTATTGCCTGGAGCACATCTTCACCCGGGTGTGTAAAGAGCATGGCATCGAGCACCGTCTGACCCAGGTCAAGCATCCCTGGACGAATGGACAGGTCGAACGGATGAACCGAACCATCAAGGAGGCCACCGTCAAACGCTTCCATTACGACGATCACGCACAGCTGCAACAACACCTGGCCGGCTTCATGGACGCCTACAACTTCGCCCGCAGACTCAAGACCTTGAAAGGGCTCACGCCCTACGAATTCATCTGCAAACAGTGGGACGCACAGCCTGAACGCTTTAGGATTGCCCCGAGCCATCTAATGATGAGACTGAACACCTATGTAATAACCCATTGGAAAACGACAATCAGGTTCGATTGATGCTGCTAATGGGAAAGGATCAGTATCCAGAATTTCCACATGCATCGTTGATAATGCGCCGCATGTCCGCCACGCTTCACCACCGCCAGCGCCAACTTGCCCGGATGAAAGCTATCGCGCTGGGCTGCTTGCTGCTATCGGTGGCGCTGCTCATCGCTGCGCATCTCAATGGGCGCACTGGCATCTGGGCTTGGGTCGGGGCGTTTGCCGAAGCGGCCACCATCGGTGCGCTGGCCGACTGGTTTGCGGTGGTGGCCTTGTTTCGTCATCCGCTGGGCTTGCCGATACCGCATACCGCCATCATCCCGCGCAAAAAGGCGCGACTGGCCGATGCCCTGGGCGATTTTCTGGTCAACAATTTTCTCTCCCGCGAGCAATTGCTGGCACGGTTGGAGGCCTGGAATCCCGCGCTACAGCTTGGCGGCTTCATGGACACACCCGCGCGCGTTGAAGCCTTGGCCCGGCAGATGCAGCACTGGCTTGCCGATGCCTTGAAGGCACTGGATTCAGCCGCCTTTGAACAGGAACTGTCCAGCGTATTGCAGCAGCAATTGCGCAACTGGGATGCCTCCCATAGCGCTGCGCGGCTGATGCGCTTGCTCAGCGAGGGCGGTCATCATCAACGGGTATTGAATGCGGCGCTGCGTGAAGTTTCAGCCTGGCTGGACAAGCCCGCCGTGCGCACCTTCATCAGTGAAAAGTTGGTGGAGATGGCACGGCGTGAATATCCAAAACTCATCCGCCTTGCCGATGCATTCAACTACACCGAGGAGCTGGGGGTGAAACTGGCAGAGAAGCTCGCCGTGGCACTGATGGATGAGATGCAAACGGTATTGAATACCCCCGAGCACCCATTGCGACAGCGTTATGCCGAACAGACTGCACAGCTGCTGCAACGGCTGGAGGAGGATGCGGCATTTCGTGCCCGCGTCGATGCCTGGAAAAACGAGTGGCTGCAAAGCCCGGAGTTGGGCGACTACAGCCACCAGCTATGGCAGCGGCTATGGCAATGGCTGCATCGGGATCTGGCAAGCCCGGATTCGCGCTGCATGGATTATTTGCGCCAGCAGGCCGCGCGGCTTGGGGCGCGGCTGCGTCAGGATGCACTCTGGCAGCAAACAGTGAATGCGCAAATCCGCATCGCCGCCGAACATCTGGCCGGACAAATCCGCGAGCTTGCCCCTGCTTATATCCGCCAGACCGTCAACGCTTGGGATAGCGAAAAGATGAGCCGCGAAATCGAGCTTTCCGTCGGTCGTGACCTGCAATACATCCGACTGAACGGCACGTTGATTGGCGGCCTCGCCGGGCTGGCACTGCATGGATTATTGCGCCTTTTATGATTCGCATCCCGTGGCTTGAAGATCTGCCCGGCGAGCGCTTTCCTCCGGTCGAGGCAGCGCTTGCCGAACCCAATGGCCTGCTCTGTGCCGGCGGCGACTTGTCTGTGCAACGCTTGCTTGCGGCCTACCGGCAAGGAGTTTTTCCGTGGTTTTCTGAAGGTGAGCCGGTTCTCTGGTGGTCACCGGCGCCGCGCATGGTGTTCCTGAGCGCTGAGTTCCGGCTCGCCAGGCGTTTTCGCCGCAGCCTGAAGCGAAGCCTCTGGCAAGTGCGCGCCGACACGGCCTTTGCCGAGGTCATCCAGCACTGCGCCAGCCTTCCGCGCCCCGGCCAGGACGGCACTTGGATTAGTGCGGACATCCAGGCCGCCTACCAACGCCTGCACGCACTGGGACATGCGCATTCTGTAGAAGTCTTTGAAGATGAGGCACTCATCGGTGGCCTGTATGGCGTGATGATTGGCCGGATGTTCTTTGCCGAGTCGATGTTTTCGCGCCGCTCCGGCGGCTCCAAGGTCGCGCTGGCGGCACTGGCGCGATTCTTGCATCAACATGATTGCCCACTGATTGATGCCCAGGTGGAAAACCCGCATTTACTGAGCCTGGGCGGAATCCGCATGACGCGCCCGACATTCATGGCCGCACTGGCCGAGTACACCGCCCTGCCCGGCCCAGAGCCCCATTGGCGGGATATTTTCAAACCGTATCCGGCCAGCCTGCTGGCTTGACAGGCAGCTTGACAAAAAGCATGGCATAATTGCGCCCTTTCGCCGCGCCGCGGCTTATTCACTATCCAGTTTTATGGCAAAAGACGACGTCATCGAGTTCGAGGGCACCATCAGCGAAACCCTCCCCAACGCCATGTTCCGGGTCAAACTCGAAAACGGCCACGAAATCATCGCCCACATCTCCGGGCGTATGCGCAAAAACTATATCCGCATCCTGACCGGCGACCGGGTCAAGGTGGAAATGACCCCGTATGACCTCAGCAAGGGGCGGATTACCTACCGCCACCGCTGAAGCTGCGGACATCATGCCCATGCGCTATTACCACAACCGGCGTTGCTCGAAATCCCGTCAGGCATTGGCCTTGCTGCATGAGCGCGGCATTGAACCGGAATTGGTGGCCTATCTGGATACCCCGCCGGATGCTGACACGCTACGCGCATTGCTTGGCAAGCTGGGCATGAGCGCGCGCCAGCTACTGCGCACCGGTGAAGAGGCCTATAAGGCATATGACCTCGATAACCCCGCGCTGGATGAGCAAGCCATCATCGCCGCGATGGTCGAAGCCCCGATCCTTATCGAACGCCCGATTTTTGAAAACGGCGACAAAGCGGTTGTCGGCCGCCCGCCCGAGCGCGTACTTGAGATTATCTAAGCGCTTGTTCAAAATTTTTTGGTAATACCTAGGTGTTCAGTTTCATCATTAGATGGCTCGACGCAATCCTAAAGCGTTCAGGCTGTGCGTCCCACTGTTTGCAGATGAATTCGTAGGGCATGAGCCCTTTCAAGGTCTTGAGTCTGCGGGCGAAGTTGTAGGCGTCCATGAAACCGGCCAGGTGTTGTTGCAGCTGTGCGTGATCGTCGTAGTGGAAACGCTTGACCGTGGCCTCCTTGATGGTTCGGTTCATCCGTTCGACCTGTCCATTCGTCCAGGGATGCTTGACCTGGGTCAGACGGTGCTCGATGCCATGCTCTTTACACACCCGGGTGAAGATGTGCTCCAGGCAATACCGGTCACGACGGCGGTTGGTGAATTGGATGCCGTTGTCGCCCAGCACACGCATGGCATGCTGCTGGCTCTCAAAGCGGTGACGGTGTACGCATTGCTCCTTGAGGGTACGGATGAGGCGTTCCACCATGCCGTTTTGCTGGGGGCAATGCGGGGTGATGAACTCTTGCTGTAAGCCATAGCTGCGTACCAGCCGCGTGTAATCGCGGCTGGTAAACACCAGGCCGTTGTCCGAACGCAGCAGGAACGGCTCAGGCACACGCCCGAGCGTGCCATAGCGGGCAATCAATGCCTGCTCCAATGCCGCCACCGCGGTACTGGCCTTGCCGCTGCGTGAGAGATGCCAGCCCAGCCATTGCCGGGTATGGCAATCGATAACAAGTGCCAACGTCAGCCAGCCATCACGTCCTCCCCATACCCGACACAGATCGGTCGCCCAGCGCTGGTCGGGGGCAGTAGCGACCGAAGGCAGCGCCTGGATACGGGGCCGTCGTCCCACTGCACGCTTGCGCACCTGCCAGCCCTTGAGCTGGAAGATGCGTTGCACCG
>NWQT01000011.1 GCA_002798295.1 Lysobacteraceae bacterium NML07-0707
AGGAGCGCGTCAGATGCGGGATGGTTGCTTGCAAGGCATACAGACAGTCATCCAGCGGCAGCAGGGTGTGCTTGCGGAAAGCAACGATGGCGGCCTCTTCCTCAATGGACAACACGGTAGAGCGCGGTTGCCTGGGTCCGGTGGGCAGGTCGGCCACCGAGGTGCGTTTCTTCCACTTGGCCACCGTTTTGATGTTGATGCCATAACGCTTGGCCAGCGTTCTCAGGCTCTCTTGACTATGTTGTATCGCTCGGCGGGTTGCCTCTGTCGTCGTGGCGCTTGCATGAAGAATCTGGCCCATAGTGCTTGCTTCCATTCGGGGGAGAGGATTGAACCATCAAAGTCTGGGATCAAATACCCCCCTGAAGTGGCTGGCTTCAATGGCACGGCTTGGGACGATATGCACCAATGAAAAAGGCCAGAACCCTTGATTTCATTGGGGATTCTGGCCTTCTTGGGATGTCCTTGGACTATCCGTTGGTGCCGGGGGTGGGACTCGAACCCACACGCTTTTAAGGGCGGCGGATTTTGAATCCGCTGCGTCTACCAATTCCGCCACTCCGGCGCGGGTGCGCAGTATAGCGGCACAATGTGCCTAGCGCACGCATTTGTTTGAAAAAACTTCAGGCCAGCAGAATCGAGGACATTTGCCGGCGGTATTTGGAGACCAGCGCCGCGTCGTCCAGGATGTTGAAGGCATCAATCAGGGCGCGACGCGGCAGGCCGTCGTTGAATTGCCGGTCTTGGCGCAACATGCTCATGAAGGCTTGCAAGCCCTGTTCGGCATCGCCGCTGACGATTTCATGCACACCCAAAAGATGCAGGGCGGTGAGGTCATCGGGGTTGGCGGCGATGGCCGCTTGCAGCACTTCACGCGGTGGCGCGTCCTTGAGCAAGGCGGCAAAGCCAAGCCGGGCGCGCGCCTTGACGGTGCGCTCGTCGGTGGCGAGGTTGGCCGGCAGGCCATCGAGCAATTGCTCGGCTTCGCTGGCAGCGCCGGTGGCGAGCAGAGCCAGAGCCAAGTCCAGGCGGTGTTCGACTTTGTCGGGCTCTGCCGCAACCAAGGTGCGCAGACGGATGACTTCCTGATGCGGATCAAGCGCAGCGGCTTCGACGCTTTCCGCGCCTGCCAGTGGCTCGATGCCATGGCTTGCCAAAAACTTGCGCAGCTCGCCTTCAGGCAGTGCGCCGGGGAAGCCATCCACCAGCTGTCCGCCCTTGACCAGCATCACCGTGGGCACCGAGCGGATTTGAAACGCCGCAGCCAGTTGCTGCTCGGCATCGACATCCACCTTGGCAAGCCGGAAGGCGCCGTTGTACTCGGCGGCGAGTTTTTCCAGTACCGGCCCCAGGGTTTTGCACGGGCCGCACCAGGTCGCCCAAAAGTCCACCAAAACCGGGGTTTCAACGGATGCACGGATGACATCGGCCTCGAAACTGGCGGCAGCGGCATCAAAAACATGGGGGTTATTGCTGGAATCGGTCATCATGATGGCCTTGGATGGGTTGATGGATGTGTAGATGGTGTCAGACAGCGCGGTTTGCAAGGCAGATGGCAAGTGGATGGTATTGACTTGGTTGCCGCCACTGACGGTGGCGTCTTGGGCAGCGCTGGCGTGGCCGGAATACTCGCACTTGCGGCACTCCCTCTCGCAGCTGGCCGCACATGCCCCCTGGCTGGGCGTTTTGCTGTTTCTATGGCCGGGGTTGGGCATGGCCTGGCATGCGCACCGCGCCCGCGGCCGTTTGCCCGAAGGCAGTGGTTTGGGACTGCGGCTGGCCTGGCAAATGGCCTTGCTGGCGGCGTTGGCGTTTGCATTGCAAGGAGTGCTGCCGTTTGATGCGGCACGTCCGGCAGACGAGGACGCAAACCGCCTGCATGTCCTGGCCGGGATGCTGTGGTGGCTATGTCTGTGGCTGATGGCAGGCTGCGCGATGCTGGCACGCACCTTGCCGGGCAAACGTCGGCTGTGGATGGCGCTGCTATGGCTGGCGATACCGGCTTTGGCACTGCTGGCGCCGGCATTTACCAGCGGGGCGCTGGCGCTGCGTCTGGCAATATTGCTGTGGATTTTGATGGTACTGATAGTTCGCGGCGGACGGTTCCGCAACCGCTCATAAGCAAACAAGCAACAAGTGTTGTGTTTTTTGGATAAAAAAGCGCGGCTTTGAGCCGCGCGTTTGTTGTGGGCATTCGACAATTTCGCTTTGCCATCAGCATGGGCGAGCCTCTCCTGTTGTGCGCAGTTTGGCTTGATGTTTCACGGCAGCAAATGCTGCGAAGGCAGGCAAGACTAGCAAAGTCAGCACGGTTGCCGTAATCAGCCCGCCGATGACCACGGTTGCCAGCGGTTTTTGCACTTCGGCGCCGGAACCTGTGGCAATGGCCATCGGAATGAAGCCGGCGATGGCGACCAGGGCTGTGGTAAATACAGCGCGCAGGCGAGCGGATGCACCGGCTGTGGCGGCTTCCAGAGGCATATCTCCGGCGCGCAGACGCTCGCCGATGGCCTGCATCAGCACCAGGCCATTGAGCGTTGCGACGCCGGAAACAGCGATGAAGCCAACAGCGGCAGAAACCGAGAACGGCATGCCACGCAACCATAGCGCGAATACGCCGCCGATCAGAGCCAGCGGTACGCAGACAAAGACCAGAGCTGCCTCACGGATACTGCCAAGCGCGATGTAGAGCAGCACGCCGATCATCAGGAATACCAGTGGAATCAGTAGTGCCAATCGAGCTTCGGCGCGTTGCAGATTTTCGAATTGCCCGCCCCAATTGAGATAAACCCCGCTGGGCAGGGCGATATCGGCTACCGCTGCCTGTGCTTCTTTGACGAATCCCCCCAAGTCGCGGCCACGGACATTGGCCTGAACCACGATGCGACGGCTGCCATTGTTCCGGCTAATTTGGTTGGGGCCTTCGCTGACCTCGATACTGGCGATCAAGGACAGCGGCACGGTTGTGGCATCGGGTGTCAGCACGGGCAGCGCCGCAAGTTCAGCGGGATCATTCCTGGTCTCTTCATCAAGCCGAACCACGACCTCAAAACGGCGATCACCCTCGAAAATCTTGCCCGCAGCAGCCCCCCCAATGCCGGTGCTTAATGCTTCGCTGACATCCGCCGCACTCAAGCCATACTGTGCCGCAGCGGCGTGATCGATCCGCACAGTAAGCATCGGCAAACCCGATACCTGCTCCACGCGTACATCTGCCGCGCCATCAATGTGCCGCAGCTTGAGCGAAAGCTGCTCGGCAATCGGTTGCAGGATGCCAAAGTCGTCACCGAATACCATCACGGCCAAGTCCGTGCGAACACCGGAAATCAGCTCGTTGAAACGCAATTCAATTGGCTGGCTGAATTCGAAGGCGTTGCCGATATGTTGGCCAACGATGCCCTCGAACCGGTTAATCAGCGCCTCTTTGCCCAAGCCGGGGTTTGGCCATTCGGATTTTGATTTGAGCACAATTACGCTGTCCGAGATATTGGGCGGCATCGGGTCGATGGCAGCTTCTGCGGTGCCGGTTCGGGAGAAAACGGTTTCCACTTCAGGTTCATTGGCAATGGCTTTCTCCAGGCTCATCTGCATCGCCAATGATTGCTCCAGCGATGTGGATGGGATTCTCAGCGCCTGCATCGCCAGGCTGCCCTCATCGAGGGTTGGCATGAACGCTCGTCCCAGCGAAACGAATGCGCCAAGGCCAACGGCAAGCATGAGGACTGCACCAGACAAAATCATGCGTGGGTGCGCAACCGCCGCCCGGATGAGTGGTTCGGCCTTGCTGCGCGCAAGACGCATGATGCGGGTTTCATGTTCATCATCGCGCCGCTGTGTTTTTTCCGATGGCAATGCATGTGCAGCTTCCAGTTTGGGCGGACGCACAAACAAGGCTGCCATGGCGGGCACCAAAGTGAAGGAAAAAATGAACGCGCCGACCAGTGCGATCATGAGGGTGGCAGCCATCGGTTGAAATGTTTTGCCCTCGACACCTTCCAATGCAAGAAGCGGAGCAAACACCAGCAGAATGATGAGTTGCCCGAATGCAGCGGGTCGCACCATTTTTTGTGCGGCCTGGCTTGCGATTGCCAAACGTTCATCAGCAGAAAGTTTGCGTCCCAGCTCGGCCTGTTTCTGTCCAAGCATCAGCAGTGTTGCCTCGATTACGACCACGGCGCCATCGACCAGGATGCCGAAATCCAGCGCGCCAAGGCTCATCAGGTTGCCGCTGATGCCGAAGCGGTTCATGCCTATCACTGCAAACAGGAACGACAGCGAAATCACCAGCGCCGTGATTGCCGCAGCACGGATGTTGCCGAGCATCAGGAACAGCACCGCGATGACCAGCAGCGCGCCTTCAGCGAGATTCTTGGCGACTGTTTTTATCGTGGCATTGACCAGCATGCTGCGATCCAACACAGGCTTGGCAGTGATGCCGGGGGGCAAAGTGCGATTGATTTCGGCCAGCCGCGCCACTGCTGCCTGCGCTACCGTGCGGCTGTTGCCGCCGGCAATCATCAATGCCGTTCCAAGAACCACTTCATGCCCATCTCGAGTCGCTGCGCCCAGTCGTGGCGCTTGTCCCGGTTCGACCCTGGCGACATCGGCAACACGAATCACCGCTTCGCCACGCTTGGCCACTGGCATTTGCGCAAGATCTTCAGCCGTCTGTACCTGGGCATCGCCCCGGACAACCCAGCCTTCGCCGGCACGTTGGACAAAGCCTGCACCAGCCTGGACATTGGCGCGCTCAATTGCCCGTACCAAATCACCCAGGCCAAGACCGTAGGCGGCCAGTTGTTCGCTATTGGGGCGAACGGCGTATTCCTTGACATAGCCGCCAATCGTATCGACCCCGGCCAGCCCGGGTGTTTGGCGCATCTGGGGCGCGATGATCCAGTCCTGTACCGTGCGCAGGTAAGTGGCGCGCGCCTTTGCTGTTGCAAGACGCTCCCCCTCCGGCGTGAGATACACCTCGCCAGATTGCCATCCGGGCATATCCGGCTTGCTGGCATTTTTTGGGTTGTAGGGAATGAAATCCACCGTCCACATCAGCACTTCGCCAAGCCCGGTGGTGACCGGTGACATCACAGGGGACACGCCGTCGGGCAGGTCGTCCTGCACCTCCCGCATACGTTCGGCCACGTGCTGACGTGCGGAATAAATATCAGTTTGATCGGTAAAGACGGCGGTGATCTGCGAGAACCCATTGCGCGAAAGCGAACGGGTGCCGGTCAGGCCAGGGATGCCGGCCAGCGCCGTTTCAAGCGGGTAGGTTACCTGCCGCTCTATTTGGTCTGGCGCAAGCGCGGGTGCGATGGTATTGATCTGTACTTGCCGATTGGTGATATCCGGCACTGCGTCGATCGGCAATCTGCCAAGCTGAAACAAGCCATAGGCTGCGGTAATGGCGGCGGCAAAAACCACCGCCCAGCGCAGGCGTACTGCGGTTTCGATGAGATGTCTGAACATGACGATATCCTCAGTGAGCATGTCCTGACTCGCCCTTGGCGAGCTCAGCCTTCAGCAAAAACGCATTGCTGCCAACCACGCGCTCATCTCCCGACAAGCCCTTGAGGATTTCGATATGCCCGCCCGCACGGCGACCGACGAGTACAGGTATTGCTCGAAAGCCCTTGTCACCATTAGCCACGAATACGACCGAACGCCCTTCCACGGTTTGCACGGCATCGGCTGGTACGGTCAGCGCGTTGTCTTGAGCTGCCGCGACCACGATGCCGGACACCGGCATACCCGCAGGAAGCGGTGCGACAGACTCCGGGCGCGCACGGATGATCGCCATGCCGCCTTGTGAGCCCCGGTCAACAGCGACGCCGATCACTACGGCGCTGAAGTGGCTGCCCGAACTTTTGGCTTCAATGCGTGTTCCGGCCTCGATTTGCGCTGCAAACATGGGCGGCGCGAAAAAGACCAGCTCAGTTTTCGTCGGGTCGGCCACCCGGGCCACGGCGTCACCGGCGGCGATCACACTGCCGGGTGTCACCTGGACGGCGCTCACCACGCCTGTGATCGAGCTGGTGATGTTGACTTGCCCATTCGCGCCTGGCGAACCGGCTGCGACAAGCTGGGCGGCGGCAGCGCGCGCCGCCGCCTCGGCGGCGAGTGTGCGAGCGTGTGAGGCTTCCAGCTCTTGCCGGGCGACCACGCCTTGAGCCATCAAGGCCTGATCGCGCTGATAGACCCGTCGTGCCGCTTCCGCTTCGGCGCGCACTGCATCCACACTTGCTCGCAGCGCTGCCGCTTCACCACTGACTATCACGGCCAAAGGCTGCCCGGCAACAATCTTGCTGCCGGGCGCGACGATGACGCGCTCCACACGGCCACCGATGGCAGCAGCAATGGCCGCGTGCGCGCCAATGGCGTATTCAACACGTCCATTCAGCCGTGTCTGACTGCCTCCCCCGCGGCTGACAGGAACCACCTGAAGCCCTGAAGCTTCGATTTGCTGCCGGGTCAGAGCAATCAAGCCATCTTCATTTTCGCCCGCCTCATCTTCAGCGGCGTCTTTGCCAGCGGCATCATCATTGGTGCTGATTTCCGGGGCATCAACGGATGTCCCGGCGCTGACGTTGCCAGTGAGCCGTGCAAGGGTAAAGCCTGTGGCGAAGGCGCCCAAAAGTACGATTAGGTAAATCAACGACTTGCGATCTGCTTTCATCGGGATGCTCCAAATGGGATTCGACCTTCCAGAAGCGCCAGATCAATTTCGGCAAGGACGCGCGCAAGTCGTGCATCCACAGCGGCATTGCGCGCAGCGATTAACGCTGCGCGCGTGCTGCGCAGTTCAAGTTGCGAGATTCGCCCTGCTTCGAAACCGATACGGGACAGGCGATAGGCTTCTTCGGCGGCGGCAACGCCGCTATCAGCGGCGCGTGTCCGGCTGTTCGAGGCAGACAGCGTGACCTCTGCGGCCAGCCGCCCGGCATGGACTGCTTGCTGCTGCGCCATCAGCCGGGCTTCTGCGGCCTGCTGCTCGGCATACGCAGCGCGAATGCCGCCCCGGTTGCGATCAAACAAGGGAATGCTCAGCTCAATGCCGAGCGTAAACGCCTGATCGGCGGTTTCCTGAAACCGGGTTTTGCCGACAGTGACGCTGATGTCCGGAAGTGTGCGGCGTTGTTCGACTTTCACCTGCTGGCTTGCGGTATCAAGGTCGGCTCGGGCGAGCTGGATGGCGATAGGCGCATCTGCGCTGGCTTTTGCCGCCTCGGGAACGCGATCCAGCAGGCTGGTGCCGATGGCCTGAATGGGACTGTCAAGCATGGCGACTGCCGACAACTGTGCGAATGCGCTGTTACGCAGCGCCCGAGCCTCATCGAGTGCGGCTTTGGCTGACTCGACTTCGCTTTGCGCCTGGACAGCGCGCAACAGCGGTTCGCGTCCTTGCTCAACCAGCGCGGCAGTTCCGTTCGCATCCTGCTCGGTCAACGATAGGGCTTCGGCAGCAAGTTCATAACGTCGTGCAGCAGCTTCAGCTTCGGCATAGCGCCATGCCAACTGACTGGCGAGCTGCCAGCGTACCTGCACGCGACGAAGATTGGCGGCATTGGCCTCGGAGCGCGCCGCCTCAATCCGGGCTGTGCGTTTGCCAAACAGTTCAAGTGGCTGGGTGAGTGACAGCGTCATTTCACCGCTGCCGGCGCCACGATAGGGGCCGCTGCCGTAAACGTTTTCCTGGCTGTAGGCCATTGAAGGATTGGGAAGGGCGCGCGCCTGTTCTACACGGGCAGTGGCGGCATCATGGCGTGCCACAGCTTCGCGAACTGAAGGCAACGTATCGAGCCGGGTGAGCAAATCATCGTAGGTCGGGGCGGCATTGATGGCAGCATCACTCGACATTGCAGGCGATGAGAATGCCAGGGCAGCCACAACCGGCACGGTCGCGACAAACGACCGTCCAAGTGCTGTAAACATGGGGACTCCATAATCAATAGTGACGTGAAAGCCCGTCGGGACGGGCAAGGCGCACGTCAGCCGCGCGGAGGTCTCAGCGGTTGCTCAAGCAGTTCGGAGGGGCGAGGCGTATCCAGTGATGCGCCTGGTCTACTGCGTATCGGGGCGCAATCCAATGCCGTACCGGATGAGATATTGGCCGCCGAGTGATGACAGTGGCCGTGGGTGCAAGCCCCATGCATGTCGCCAGAGCCATCCGCCTTGTCGGCGCTGTCATGCAATGGCGAAGTATGATTGCCCGCAGTGGTTGCCGTATGGACATCGAACAATTCAACCGAGCAGGCAAACGCATCGGCAACGGGTAGTACCGCCAGCACTGCAATCAGCAGTGCGGCGATGGTACTTTTCAGTTTGGCGAGTGTCCGTTGCATCCGCCGCAATATATTCATCGAAGCGTTGCGGACACAATAACAGCAGCATCCCCGGAAAATTCGACATTAGAAATCTTCATTGAGCGATATTGCTGTGGCTGCTGGGTGTTTTCGCACTGGCAGGTGGCTGGCGCTGATTATTGCGCTGCGGTAGTCTGCACAGTCCCCTGTCGATGCCCCGCGCCATGAGTCAAGAAGCCACAGAAAACAGCTATTCCCCCGCCACCGTTGAAGCCGCTGCCCAGTCGTTCTGGCAGGCGCATCGCGCTTATGAAGTGCAGGAGTCGGGCGACAAGCCGAAGTACTACTGTCTGGCGATGCTGCCCTACCCCTCGGGGGCGCTGCATATGGGGCATGTGCGCAATTACACCATCGCCGATGTCATCAGCCGCTACAAGCGCATGACCGGCTTCAACGTATTGCAGCCGATGGGCTGGGATGCATTCGGCCTGCCGGCGGAAAACGCCGCCATCAAGCAGGGCACGGCACCGGCCCAATGGACCTATGCCAATATCGACAATATGCGCGCGCAACTCAAGGCGCTGGGCTATGCGATTGACTGGTCGCGCGAATTCGCCACCTGCACGCCGGAGTATTACGCCCACGAGCAGCGCATGTTCGTGCGGTTGATGAAGAAGGGGCTGGCCTATCGCAAGAATGCGGTGGTGAACTGGGATCCGGTTGACCAAACCGTGCTGGCCAACGAGCAAGTCATCGACGGTCGCGGCTGGCGCTCTGGCGCGCTGGTGGAAAAGCGCGAGATTCCGCAGTGGTTCCTGCGCATCACCGATTACGCGCAAGAATTGCTGGACGGGCTGGATACGCTGGAAGGCTGGCCGGAGTCGGTCAAGACCATGCAGCGCAACTGGATTGGTCGCAGTGAAGGGCTGGAAATCAGTTTCAAGGTCGATGGCGAAGACACGCCGCTGACGGTATTCACCACCCGCCCGGACACACTGATGGGGGTGAGCTTCATCTCGATTGCCGGCGACCACCCGCTGGCGCAAAAGGCCGCCGCCAACAACCCGGAGCTGGCTGCATTCCTGGCCGAACTCAAGCAGGGCGGCGTGTCCGAGGCTGAGCTGGAAACCCAGGAAAAACGCGGCATGGCGACCGGCCAGTGGGCGATTCACCCCATCACTGGCGAAGACGTGCCGATCTATGTGGCCAACTTCGTGCTGATGAATTACGGCACCGGCGCGGTGATGGCTGTGCCTGCCCACGATGCCCGCGACCACGAATTCGCGCTGAAGTACGGTCTGCCGATTCGCCCGGTCATCGTGCCGCTGGAAGTACGCGATGCACTGCTGGATATTTCCGATGACGTAGCCGCCCATGCCGACCCGATGCAGGCGGCGCTTGGCAAGCAGAAGGCATTGGATGTGTATGACACCGACGCGGCAGTGGAAGTGGTGCGTAGCTATCTGGATTCGCTCTCCGATGCGGCCTATACCGAGCGCGGCTGGCTGATTAACTCCGGCGAATTCAACGGGCTGGACTACACGCAAGCCTTCGGCGCGCTGGCCGAAAAATTCGAGCGCCAAGGCGCTGGACGGCGCGTGGTGAATTACCGCCTGCGCGACTGGGGGGTTTCCCGCCAGCGCTATTGGGGCTGCCCGATTCCGGTGATTTACTGCCCGGACTGCGGCGCCGTGCCGGTGCCCGAAGAGCAATTGCCGGTGCTGCTGCCCGAGGACGTGGCCGAAGCTTTCGCCACCCCCGGCGCGGTGATCAGCCCGATCAAATCCGACCCGGACTGGCGCAAGACCAGCTGCCCGCAATGCGGCAAGGCGGCCGAGCGCGAAACCGACACCTTCGATACCTTCATGGAATCGAGCTGGTATTACGCCCGCTATACCTCGCCGGGCGCGGCGGACATGGTCGATGGCCGCGCCAATTACTGGCTGCCGGTGGATCAATACATTGGCGGCATCGAACACGCCATCCTGCACCTTCTGTACTTCCGCTTCTATCACAAGCTGCTGCGCGATGTCGGCATGGTGCATGCCGATGAGCCGGCCAAAGGACTGCTGACCCAGGGCATGGTGATTGCCGACACTTGGTACCGGGAAAATCCCAACGGCAGCCGTGACTGGTTCAACCCTGCCGATGTGGATATCGAGCGTGATGACAAGGGCAAAGTCATCGGTGGTCGTTTGCGCAGCGACGGCCTGCCGGTTCTCCCCGGCGGCGTTGAAAAAATGTCCAAGTCCAAGAACAACGGCGTTGACCCGCATAGTCTGGTGGAAAAATTCGGTGCCGACACCGCACGGCTGTTCTCGATGTTTGCCGCGCCACCGGAGCAGTCGCTGGAATGGAACGAGGCCGGTGTGGAAGGCATGAGCCGCTTCCTGCGCCGCCTGTGGCGCGAAGTGGAACAGCATATGGCCGCCGGTCAGCCCGGCGCGCTGGATGTGGGCACGCTCAATGCCGGGCAGAAAACCCTGCGCCGCCAGCTGCATGAAACCATCCAGAAAGTCAGCGATGACTATGGCCGCCGCCATAGCTTCAATACCGCCATCGCCGCCTGCATGGAGCTGCTCAACCACCTGGGTAAATTCAATGACCCAAGCCCGGCAGGCCGCGCCGTGCAGCATGAGGCTTTCAGCGCGCTGGTACTGATGCTGAACCCGATTACCCCGCATATCAGCCATGCACTCTGGCAGCGGCTGGGACATGCCGAAGCCGTACTTGATGATGTGCCGTTCCCGCAGGTGGATACTGCCGCCCTGGTACGCGACAGCCTGACGCTGGCGGTGCAGGTCAATGGCAAGCTGCGCTCTCAGCTGGAAGTTGCCGCCGATGCCAGCCGTGAAGCCATCGAGGCGCAAGCCCTGGCTCTGCCTGCGGTGGTGAGTTTTATTGACGGCAAGCCCGTGAAAAAAGTCATCGTCGTCCCCGGGCGTATCGTCAATATCGTTGTGTAAGCCTGTGCTGCGGGATCATTCAGCCCGCAGCATTGCCCTCTGCCAGCCTATCGTCCAGACTTTGCCCCATGAAAAAACTCCTCGTCCCGATTCTTGCCCTCACCCTGGCCGGTTGCGGCTTCCACTTGCGCCGCCCGCTGGAGCTGCCCGCCAATCTCGGCCCGGTGCGTGTGGTCGCGCCCGGCTCATACAGCCAGCTGGCCGAATCGCTACGCGAAGCGGTGGCGCGCGCAGGCGCCGAGGTGCCCGATTCGGTACAAGGACAAAAAACCGCACGGCTTGAAATCATTTCCGAACGCTGGGGCAATTTGCCCATCAGCCTGGATGCTCACGGCCGCGCGCAGGAATACAACCTGCGCTATGCGGTGGTTTTTGCCATGCGTGATGCCGAAGGCAAGGATGTCGTCCCGCAACAGGTGGTTGAACTTTCGCGCGATTATCTGGCACAGCCGACCGAAGCCATCGGCACCGACAGCGAAACCGAGTTGCTGGGCAAGGAACTGCGCCGCGAAATGGCTGCGGCCATCCTGCGCCGGGTGGATGCCGCACTGCGCCAGGCGCGCTGACAGTTCACGGTGGAACTCAATACTGAACGCCTGATTGCCCAGCTGCCCAAGGAACCACTGCGGCCGATTTACCTCGTTGCCGGGGTCGAACCGCTGCGGGTGCTGGAGGCTGCCGATGCCATACGCGCCCATGCCCGCGCCATGGGCTGCACGGAGCGCGAAGTATTCGATGCCGAGCCGCGCGATTTCAAATGGGAGCAGCTGCGCGGCGCCTTTGCCAGCATGGGACTGTTCAGCAGCCAGCGGCTGATTGAAGTGCGCCTGCCCACTGGCAAGCCCGGCAAAGACGGCGCCGCGCTCATCAGCGAATTCTGCGCCGCACCGCCAGAAGGCATCACCTTGCTCATCATCGCCAATGACTGGAGCAAATCGCATGCCGGCAAATGGAGCGAGGCCATCGCCAAGGCCGGTCATCTGGCCATCGCCTGGGCGGTCAAACCGCATGAGTTGATGGACTGGCTGGATACGCGCCTGCGCAGCCGTGGCCTGCGTGCCGAGCGCGATGCCATTGCCCAGCTGGCAGCACGGGTGGAAGGCAATCTGCTGGCCGCCGCACAAGAAGTGGACAAGCTGGCATTGCTGGCGGTGCCCGGACAGATGCTGGATGTAGCCGCCATGCAGGACTTGGTCGCCGATGCCGCGCGCTTTGATGTTTTCCGACTGACCGATGCGGCACTGAACGGCCAGCCCGCCCAGGTCACGCGCGTACTGGCCGGGCTGCGCGCCGAAGGCGAGGCTGTCCCGGCACTGCTGGGCATGGTGATTCGCGAGCTGCAAATTGCGGAAAAACTGGCCGCGCTACAGGCGCGCGGCGGCAATCTGCAAGCCGAATTCCGGGCGCAGCGCATCTGGGAAGCCAAACAGGCGCTCTACTTGCGCGCCCTGAAACGCCACGATAGCGCACGCTGGCGCCAGTTCCTGGCCGAAGCCGGACACATCGACCGCATGGCCAAAGGCCGCGCCGCAGGGGATGCCTGGCTGGCGCTTGAGCGCTTGCTGGTGGCGGTGGCCGAGCCGCGCGCCCTGCGGCTGCTTCCGGCATGAGCCTGCGCATTCAATACGGCGGCAGCTTCGACCCGGTACACTGCGGCCATCTGGCGCTTGCCCGCACTGCCCGCGATACATTGCGCGCCACGGTGCATTTCATGCCCGCTGCCGACCCGCCGCACAAAGGCCCGACCGGAGCCGATGCCATGCAGCGCCTTGCCATGCTGCAACTGGCCATCGCCGACGAACCCGGCCTTGCCATCGACATCCGCGAGCTGCAACGTGAGGGGCCTTCCTACAGCATCGACAGCGTGCTGGCGCTACGCGCCGAACTTGGCCAGGACGCACCACTGGCTTTGCTGCTGGGTGCGGACAGTTTTCTCTCCCTGCCCAGCTGGCGGCGCTGGCGCGAGCTGCTCGTCCAGGTGCATATCGTGATTGCCGAACGCCCCGGCAGTGCGCTCGCCACGCAAGCCTTACCGCCCGACTTGGCCGCCATCAGCCAAGGTCGCTGGCAAAACCAGCCACAGCCGCTCCAGCAGACTGCGGCCGGATACTGGTACCGCCTGCCGATGCCACTGCGGCCGGAATCCTCCAGCGCCCTGCGCCGTGCGCTCGAACAAGGCGCGCCCGATTGGCGGCAATGGACCCCCGCCGCAGTCGCCCAGTACATCGATGCCCACCAGCTTTACCGCAGGGGTTAGAATCAAGCCCTTTCCAACCGAGAGTTCCCCACTTGTCCAGCCAGGCCCATATCGTCAAGACCACCGCCCCCAACCCCGCACCGCCGGTGGATGTCCTTTTGCAAACTGCCCGCGATGCCGTGGAAAACCTCAAGGCACAGGATGTGATGGTGCTTGATGTACGCGGCAAAAGCAGCGTCTGTGACCATATGGTGATTTGCTCGGGCACCTCCACCCGCCATGTCAAAGCCATCGCCGACGAAGTGGTGCGTTTTGCCAAGCAGCTCGACTACCAACCGCTGGGCGTGGAAGGCGAACAAGAAGCCGAATGGGTGCTGGTGGATCTGGGCGATGTGGTCGTGCATGTGATGCTGCCGCGAGTACGCGAATTCTACGCGCTGGAGCGGCTATGGACAGTGGGCGATGAAGCCCCGCAGGATGCCGAGTAAGCAACGCCCAACATGAAAGCCAGCCTGATTGCCGTCGGCGAGCGCGCCCCCGCATGGGTGGCCGAAGGCTTTGGCGAGTACCAAAAACGCCTCTCCCACGGCCTGCCCCTGCAACTTCTGGAAATCGCCCCCGGCGTTCGCGGCAAAGGCCGCGATAGCCAGCGCGCCATGCAGGAAGAAGGTGAGCGCGTCCTGGCCGCCATCCCCAAAGGCGCCTGGGTGGTGGCGCTCGATGGCCGGGGCAAGAGCTGGAGCTCGGAAAAACTGGCCGAGCGCCTTGAGCACTGGCGCGGCCAGGGGCGCGACCTGGCATTTTTGATTGGCGGCCCCGAAGGCCATGCCCCGGATGTCATCACCCGCGCCGATGAGTCCTGGTCACTGGGCGCGATGACCCTGCCGCATATGCTGGTGCGGCTGATTGTCGCCGAACAACTCTACCGCGCCCAATCAATGCTGATGAATCACCCCTACCATCGCGCCTGAAGCATTATGCCTATACTTGGCAGGTATTGGGATGGGGTAGTGCGAGATGAGTTGGGGCATGATTTTGTTGATGGTCGCTGTTGTCGTGGTTTTTGTCGGATTTGGTTTTTTCCGCAAGCCAGGGGTGCGCTTATGGAGCGTCATGCCAATTTGGCGAGCAGGGGAATACCTCTACACACCCGGCATTGTGCTCTGGTGGCTGGGTATTGCCATCATGCTGGCAGCGAATGCGCTGCTGTGGATGGATATGCTGCGGAATTGACGGTGTAACAGTTATAAAAACGGCCCTCATCAAGAAGGCCGTTTTTGTTTGTGAGGGCGTGTTTTCGCTTACTGACCCAGCTCGAACACCACGGCAAGGCGCACGCGGATGTCATTTTCGCCCACGGCCACGGGGGTGCTGGCATCAAAGGCTTCGGCCTTGGCGGCGCGGGCGCTCATCATCATCGGGGCGGGCATTCCGGCCAGTTGCTGGCCTTCGTCGATGCTGACAATGCGCCGGACTTTCAGCCCCAATTCACTGGCATAGCGCTCTGCGCGGCGGCGGGCTTCGGCCAGGGCGCGGCTGCGGGCTTCATCGCGGGCGGCTTCGGGCTTGTCCAGCTCGAACGCCGGGCCATGCAGCTCGTTGGCGCCGGCGCGCACCAGGATGTCCATGATGCTGCCCAGCTTTTCCAGCTCGCGCACTTTCACTTGCACGCGGTTATTGGCCTGAAAGCCGGTGACGCGCGGCGGCTGCTTTTCGCTGTAGTGGTATTGCGGGTTGAGGCTGATGCCGCTGGTCTGGATGTCACGCTCGGCAATGCCGGCTTGCTTTAAGGTATCCAGCACTTTGTGCATTTCCTCGGCGTTTTGGCGCATGGCGCTCTGCGTATCGGCAGCTTGTGTGCTGACGCCGGTGCTGATGCGGGCGATATCGGCGGCGCGCTGCACATGGCCTTCGGCCTCGATGGCAAGCAGGGTGCCTTGTTGGCTGGCGGAGGTGGAGGTGCTGGGGGGATTGGCAAATGTCATCGGCGTGGCAAGGGCAAGGTACAGGGCAAGCAGGGTGGGGCGAAGGCGCATGGTCAGCTCCTTGGGGGTGGTAAGACGTTGAACGCATGGGTAAGCATAACGGGGTTAAATCAAACCGCCTGTATCCGCTCTGCTCGGGTTATCCTGCCCGCATGTCGCTCTATCTTGCCTCCCGTTCTCCGCGTCGCTCGGAACTTCTGGCGCGCCTGGGCGTGGCTTTTGCCACGCTGGATTTGGATATTCCCGAAATTCGGGCCAACACCGAAAGCCCGCGCGATTATGTGGCGCGCGTGGCGAGGCAAAAGGCCGAGGCCGGGTTGGCACAGCTGGATGGGGCCGCAGATGCCTGGGTGCTGGCCGCCGATACCGAGGTGATTTTGGGCGATGAGGTGCTGGGCAAACCGGCCGATGCGGCTGACGCCGCTGCGATGCTGGCGCGTCTGGCCGGGCGCCGCCATCAGGTGGTGACCACGCTTTGGCTGCTCTCGGCCGAAGCCAGAATGCATGCCGAATCGGTTTCGGAGGTGACTTTCGCTGCGCTTTCCGATGCGCAGATAGCCGCTTATGTGGCCAGTGGTGGATGGCAGGGCAAGGCCGGGGGCTATGCCATTCAGGGCGTGGCCGAGGCCTTTGTTTCGCGGCTTTGCGGTAGCTACTCCGGCGTGATGGGCTTGCCCCTGCATGAAACCGCCACCTTGCTGCGGCAAGCCGGGGTGCTGGCATGAGCGAGGAGATTCTGGTCAATGTCACCCCGCGCGAAACCCGTGTGGCGGTGGTGGAAAACGGCATGTTGCAGGAGTTGCACATCGAGCGCGGCGGCCATCGCGGTGTGGTCGGCAATATCTACAAGGGCAAGGTGCAGCGGGTAATGCCGGGCATGCAGGCGGCCTTCGTGGACATTGGCCTTGAGCGCGCAGCGTTTTTGCATGCCAATGATATTCATCGTCCCAGCGTGGCCGTGGGCAATGACGGGCAGACGGTGGAAGCGGGCGATATGCCGGCCACCCAGGTGCGTCCGATCAGCGAGCTGCTGCGCGAAGGTCAGGACATCGTGGTGCAGGTGCTGAAAGACCCGATTGGCAGCAAGGGGGCACGGCTGACCACGCAAATCAGCATCCCCTCGCGCTATCTGGTGCTGCTGCCGCAGTCCAGGGTGATTGGCGTGTCGGCGCGCATCGAGGATGAGGCTGAGCGGTTGCGGCTCAAATCGCAGGTTGCCGGGCTGTCGCTGCCTGCGGCGGCAGGTTATATCGTGCGTACCAATGCCGAAGGCGTGTCGCCGGAAGCCCTGGCCGAGGATATTGCTTATCTGAGTCGTGCCTGGGCGCTGATTGAGCAACGCTCGCGCGAATCGAAAGTTGGCACCTGCATTTACGAAGACCTGACCCTGCCGCTGCGCGCAGTGCGTGACCTGATTCGCCGTGATGTGGAAAAAGTGCGGGTGGACTCGCGCGAAACCTTTGAAAAACTGCGTGCATTCGCCGCGCAGTACATGCCCGGCCAGCCCGAGCAGGGGGACGGTCTGGCTGACAAGGTCGAGCATTACAGCGGTTCGCGGCCGATTTTCGACCTGTACGGGGTCGAGGATGAAATCCAGCGCGCATTGCAGAAGCAGGTGCCGCTCAAATCCGGTGGCTATCTGGTGATTGACCAGACCGAAGCGATGACCACGGTGGATGTCAATACCGGCAGTTTTCTCGGGCAGCGCACGCTGGAAGAAACCGTGTACCGCACCAATCTGGAAGCGGCGCAGGCGCTGGCGCGGCAGCTTAGGCTGCGCAATCTGGGCGGCATCATCATCATCGACTTCATCGACATGCACGATGCCGAGCATCGCCGTCAGGTACTGCGCACGCTGGAAAAGTCACTGGCCAAAGACCATGCCAAAACCACGGTGTATGACTTCTCGCCATTGGGTCTGGTGGAAATGACCCGCAAGCGCACCGTGGAAAGCCTGGAGCGGCAGCTATCGGAAACCTGCGGGCAATGTGGCGGGCGCGGTACGGTCAAGACCGCCGAAACCGTTACCTATGAAATTTTCCGGGAAATCACCCGCGCGGTGCGGCAGTTCGATGCCGAGGGGCTTTTGGTGATTGCATCGCCCGGCATCGTCAACCGCATTACCGAAGAAGAGTCCGTGGCGGTGGCCGAGCTTGAGGAGTTTCTGGGCAAGAGCATCCGTTTCCAGGCCGATGAGCAATATCAGCAGGAGCAATACGATGTGGTGTTGCTCTAGGGGCTTTGCCTGTTTGCCCTGTTCTGGCGTGCCGAGTACCACAGCGGCCAATGGGAGAAGGCAGGGCATGTTTGAGCAGCGCACAGCGATGCGAGTTTGCCCTGCCGCCATTGGCCGCGAGGAACGCAGGGCACCCCGCGTAGCGGGGCGCGTCAGCCAGGGCAGATTCTTTGCCTCCTTTCTTTTAAAGAAAGGAGGTGCGCTGCCGGGCGCATATCCCGGCATTGAGCGTATGGCAATGGCTGAAATCATTTCGAGCATGGCGGGGCAGGTCAGATCGTTCGGGCGCTATTTATTGGCTGCTCGGCGCCTCAGAACAGGGCGGAGAGTCAACAGCAACAGCCAACAGCAACAATCGGGCTGGCAAAGCATTGGCTGCAAGCAGCGTAAATGGAGCTGTGCCTGATGCCTGATGTGCTACGGCGTAGTTTCCGCCTTGCCGGCAAATCACTCTGGTACAGCTTTGCGGTACTGGTATTGCTGCTGGTACTGGCCTATCTGGCAGCCCAGCAGGGGCTGCGCTGGCTGGAGGCAAACCCGGCACGGGTGGCGGCATGGCTCAGCCAGAAAGCCGGGCAGCCAGTGCGCTTTTCTGCCTTGAAGGCTGGCTGGACGCGGCGCGGGCCGTTACTGCAAATGTCCGGGCTTGGCCTTGGCAAGACCGATAACGCGCTTGGCATCGAACACGCCGAGCTGCTGGTGGCGGTCTATGGCGGCTGGCTGCCGGGACGGCGCCTGACCGAGTTGCGCCTGCATGGGCTGGAATTGACGCTGGCGCAAGCCGAAGATGGCCGTTGGCAGGTGCATGGCCTGCCCGGAGAGCGGCAAGCCCGGGGCGATGCGCTGGATGATTTGCAGGCGCTGGGCGAATTGCAGGTGATACGCGGGCGGCTGCGCGTTGCGCCCAAAAGCGCCGCGACAGCCATCGTTATCCCGCGTGTGGATGTACGCTTGCAGTCGCAACAAAAACGCCTGCGGGCAGGCATTCGCGCCTGGGCCGATGAAGCCGCGAGCCCGCTCAATGCAGCACTGGATTTTGACCGCGAAACCGGCAATGGCGCGTTTTATGTCGGCGCCCGCAGGCTGGATTTGGCCGCCTGGTCGCAATGCCTCAACTGGCAGGGTGTGGCGGTGGATGGCGGTCAGGGACAGTTGCAGGCCTGGCTTGCGCTTGCCAATCACCAAGTGCAGTCGGTGAGCGCCGTGGCCGAGCTTGAAAACCTGCATCTGCGCGCGCAACACACGGTGCCCGGCGGCACCCATGAGCGGGTATTCAAGCAGTTCCAGCAACGCCTGCATTTTGCCCGTGAAGGCGATGACTGGCGCTTGCAGTTGCCGCGGCTCCGTCTGCAACAGGCAGGTCGAGAGCTGCGCATGGACGGTATCAGCGCCGAGCACAAAAACGGCCAGTGGCGGATGCACGCGCCGTATTTGCCGCTGGATAACGTGCTTGGCGTGGTCAGCCTTGCCGATGCGCTCTCGCCAGAGCTGCGGCACTGGCTGGGGCGGGCAAGGCCGCAGGGTACGCTGCGCAATATCAAGGCCTATGGACAGGCTGGCCGGCTGGACTGGCTGGAGGCCGACGCGCAGGCGCTGGGCTTTTTGCCGGTGGCCGATGCGCCGGGTTTATCCGGTGTTGGCGGCAAGATTCGTGGCGATGGTGAAGGGCTGATGTTGGAGCTGGCAGCTGATGCGCCGATGGTGTTCGACTGGCCGCGCGGTTTTGGCATCAAGCACCCGCTCAGGGCGCGCGGTACGTTGGCGCTATGGCGCGAAGGTAATGGCTTGCGTTTTGGCAGCGGCCATCTGGACATACAGGGTGAGGGCTATCGCGCCAGGGCGCGCGGCGGCATGTGGTTCCAGAACGATGGCACGCGGCCGTGGATTGATATCGCCGCCAATATCGACGATGCGCAAGTGCCGGTGGCGCGCAAGTTCTGGATTCACCATCTGATGCCACGCGAGGCGGTGGACTGGCTGAACATGGCGCTGGTGGGCGGGCAGCTGAAAAACGCCCGGGCAATGGTCAGTGGTGACCTGGATGACTGGCCGTTCGACCGTAACAATGGCCGTTTCGAGGCGCTGGCCGACATCGAAAACGCGCAGCTGCGCTTTCAGAATGACTGGCCGCCGATTGAAAAAGGCAGGCTTACCGCCCGCTTTATCGCCGATGGCATGGCGGTGGAAGGCAGCGGTGTTTTGGGCGGCGTGCAGGTGGAAGCCGTCAGCGCCCGTATTGCCCGGTTTGCCGGTGGCACGCTGGAAATCGATGCACAAGGGCAGGGCGATGCAGCCCACTTCCTGGGCGTGCTGCGACAAAGCCCGCTGAACAAAACCCTGGCCGATACGCTTGCGCGTGTGGAGGCGCGCGGCAAGGCGGCCGCCAGTTTTGCGCTCAGGCAGCCGCTTTATGCCGGCGGGCCTGCCACGCGCATTGAAGGCGAAGTCATGCTCGATGGTGCGCTACTGGGCGAGCGCGAATTGCAGCTTGCGTTTTCTGAAGTGCGCGGCAAGGCCCGTTACGACCAGAATGGCTTCCGTGCCGATGAGCTGGCCGTCCTGCATGAAGGCCATCGCGGCCATCTGGCGCTGCGCGCAGGGGCTAGTCATGTGGAAAGTGCAAGCCATATCTTCGAAGCCAATCTGCGCGGGCGTCTGAGTGCGGAAACATTGCTTGCCCGCGCGCCGCAGTTGCAGTGGTTGCAGCCGCACCTGCGTGGCCAGTCGCACTGGAATATTGCCGTTGCCCTGCCCGCAGGCAGTGATGCCGGCAGCGCCGTACCCAGCCAGATCGTGCTGCAAAGCGATTTGCAGGGCACGGCCATCCATCTGCCCAGCCCCCTGCAAAAACCGGCGGCGCAGGCGTTGCCATTGACCGTGCGCCTGCCGATGCCGCTGGAGGATGGCGATGTGGAGGTGGCATTGGGGGAGCGCCTTGGATTGGTGGCGCGCAGCCGCGGTGATGCGCTGGGTATCCGCGCCACTTTTGGCAGTCACAAGGCCGATGGCGCAGCGCCCCGGCAGGGCTTGCTGGTCAATGGCCGTGCGGCGATGGTGGATGCGCTGGGCTGGGGCAGCTTGCTGGGTGGTCAAGGCAGCCCGGCCAGTGGCAGTCTCGCTCCGGTGCGTGTGGACATGCAGGCAGCACAGTTGCAGCTTCTGGGGCAGCGTTTTGCCAATACCCGTCTACAAGTACAGCGCCAGCCCAGAGCCACCCGGGTCATGGTCGAAGGCGCGCAGCTATCTGGCAGTCTTATCGTGCCCGATGCCGATGGCGCGCCACTGCAAGGGCGTTTTGCGCGCCTGTATTGGCAGGGCGCTGGCGTTGCCCCAGCTGAAGCGGAAGATTTCTCGCCAATCGGGCAAAGCCTGAATCCGGCGAAAATCCCGCCACTGGATATTCGCGTGGATGATTTGCGCCTGCAAAACGGCGCCTTGGGGCAGCTGGCCTTGCAAAGTCGCAGAACCGCGACCGGGATGCGGCTCGAATCGCTGAGCATCGAGCATCCCGGGCACAGCCTGCGGCTGGCCGGCGACTGGCAGGGGCAAGCCGGGCAGGCACGCAGTGCGTTTTCCGGGCAGCTGCAAAGCCGGGACTTTGGCGCGCTTCTTTCAACGCTGGGCTTTGCCGGCAAGCTGAAACACGGCAGCGGCAAGCTGGATTTCGCGCTGGCCTGGCCGGGAGCGCCGGCGGATTTTGCTCCCGCCCGGCTACAGGGCGAAATCAGTCTGGCGGTTGAAAACGGGCAACTGCTGGAGCTTGAGCCAGGCGCCGGGCGGGTGCTGGGGCTGCTCAGCGTGGCGCGATTGCCGCAGCGCCTGAGCCTGGATTTTCGTGACTTCTTCGACAAGGGCCTTGCCTTTGACCGGATTGAAGGCAAGGTGCAGTTCGCAAACGCCAGGGCGCGGGCGGAGCACTTCAGCATCGACGGGCCGGCGGCGCGCATCGACATCAGCGGCAGTGCCGACCTTGCGACCCGGCAGTTCGACCAGACCATCGAAGTCAAGCCGCGCACCGGCAATTTGCTGCCAGCCGTGGGGGCGATTGCCGCAGGCCCGGTCGGCGCGGCGGTGGGCGCGGTTGCCAATGCGGTTCTGAATAAGCCCTTGAGCAAGGTGGGTGCCAAGACTTATCGCGTGACCGGCCCTTGGGACAACCCCAGGGTGGAGGTGCAGAGCAAGTCGCAAATGGCGGAAAAGACCCCGCCGGATGCTTAAAATCCCCTCCGGTCTTTATCCTGCGTTTTGCACGGAGTTGTATTTCATGAATCAAGCCCTGAGTCTTGCCCAATCCCGTTTGCTGACCCCGGCAGGGCTGGCCATTGATGATCTTTCCCGCGCGTTTTCGCGTCTTATGGCAAGTGGCGCGGATTTTGGCGATTTGTATTTCCAGCATGCCCGTCGCGAAAGCTGGGCGATGGAAGATGGCATCGTCAAAGACGGGGCTCATGCCATTGAACAGGGCGTGGGCGTGCGCGCCATCAGCGGAGAAAAAACCGGCTTTGCCTATTCCGGCGAGATTGATGGCGCTGCCCTGCTGGCCGCTGCCGACAGCGCCCGTGCCATCGCCCGTGGTGGCGCAGCGCTGCCGGGCGGGGTATTGGTGGCCGGAGAAAACCGCCCGGCGTTGTATGCGGCGCAAGACCCGATTGATGGCATGGCCAATGAAGCCAAGCTGGACGCCCTGCGCCGCGTGGATGGCCTGTTGCGGGCGCTTGACCCGCGGGTCAAGCAAGTGATGGTGAGCTTGTCGGGGGCGCTGGATACCGTGCTGGTCGCGCGCAGTGACGGCTTGCTCGCTGCCGATGTCCGTCCGCTGGTACGGATGAATATCCAGGTGATTGTCGAGCAAAATGGTCGCCGTGAGTCCGGCTATGCCGGTTTTGGTGGCCGTTATGGCTATCAGGCGCTTTTGGGCAGTGGGCAGCCGGAAAAATTCGCTCGCCAGGCATTGCGCCAGGCGCTTTTGAATCTGGAGGCGGTGGAGGCCCCGGCCGGCCTGATGCCGGTGGTGCTGGGCAATGGCTGGACCGGCGTGTTGTTGCACGAAGCGGTCGGGCATGGTCTGGAAGGTGACTTCAACCGCAAGGGTACCAGCACCTATGCCGGACGCATGGGGCAGCGCGTGGCGGCACCGGGCATCACCATCGTTGATGACGGCACCCTGGCCGGGCGGCGCGGCTCGCTCAATATCGACGATGAAGGCATACCCAGCCAGTGCACGCCGCTGATTGAAGACGGCATCCTCACCGGCTATATGCAGGACAGCTTGAACGCCCGGCTGATGGGCATGGCGCCGACCGGCAATGGCCGCCGTGAATCCTATGCGCATCTGGTGATGCCGCGCATGACCAATACTTATATGCTGGCCGGACAAGATGATCCCGAAGACATGATTCGCTCGGTCAAGCGCGGCCTGTATGCGGTCAACTTCGGCGGTGGGCAGGTGGATATCACCAGCGGCAAATATGTGTTTTCCGCCACCGAGGCATACCTGATTGAAGACGGCAAAATCACTGCCCCGGTCAAGGGCGCGACCCTGATTGGCAATGGCCCGGAAACCATGCAGAAAGTGACCATGGTGGGGCATGACCTGGCGCTGGATGAAGGCGTGGGAGTATGCGGCAAGGACGGCCAGTCGGTGCCGGTGGGTGTGGGACAGCCCTCACTGAAAATCAGCGAGCTGACCGTGGGAGGCACCCAGGCGTGAATGCCGGGCAGCGGCGCGATACATGGCCGAAGACAGGGCAAGGCACGGTGAGGGCGCTGGTCGCGCTCCCCGGCTTGCCGCCCTGTTCTGCCGCGTCGAGCGCTGCAATGCAATATCAGTCATTTTCATTGACCGGCCTGAATGTACAGCTCGACGAGCTTGCGCTTCTATACCCAAAATGGCTTGAGCCTTTGTTGTATTTTCAACGCCGGGACTGCGCCCGGCAGCGCACCCACTTTCTTTTAGAAAGAAAGTGGGCAAAGAAATCGCCCAGGCTGACGTGCCTTGCTGCGCAAGGTTCCCTGCGATCCTCGCGCCCAATGGCGGCAGGGCAAACTCGCATCGCTACGCGCTGCTCAAACATGCCCTGCCTTTTCCCATGGGGCGCTGCGGTACTCGGCACGCCAGAACAGGGCGGAAAGGCAAAAGCAAACGCGCTATTCCGACGCTTCAACATCCATCACCGCCGCATCATCGGCTTCGCTGCCATCATCGCCATTCAACGTCTCGTGTATCAGCCGATACAGCTCGCGGAAGGCGCGCGGCGGCTTGTTACGGCGGCTCTCCTCCTGCGCATTGCGCAGCAATTGCCGCAGCCGCTGCCGGTCAGTCTCCGGGTGCCCGGCCAGGAATGCCGCCAGCACCTCATCGCCGCCTTCCAGAAGCCGCGTGCGCCAGCCCTCGGCGCGGTGCATCAGTGCCACCTGGCGGCGCGAGCCTTCACTATTGGCATCCAGCGCCTCGCGGATGGCTTCCAGCGCCTGGTCCTGTTCCTTGCGCATCTGCTTGGCCAAAAACGCCACGGCGCGCTTGCGGGCAATCGGCGAGGTGATGCGCTTGGCTTCCAGCACATGTGCTTGCAGCATTTCATCCATCGGCAATTTGGCCAGCTCTGCCTGGGTTTTTTCCACCAATACCTGCGCCAGTGCCAGCACATCCAGCGCCGCCCGGCGTTGCTCACTGCGGCTGGGAGAGAAATACTCGCCGGTTTCCTGATCGCGTCCGCGCATTTTGAAAGACCCTCTGAAAATATCCCTAAAGGATAAGCCATGACACAAGCGCTTCCCGTAAATGATGACAGCATCGCCCGTCTTGACCGGCTGGAGGACACCGCCCGGCAATTGTTGGCGCTCGCCCGGGCGCAGGGCGCAAGCCAGGCAGAAGTCAGTTGCAGCGATGCCAGCGGCCTTGCCATTGGCGTGCGCATGGGCGAGGTGGAAACCGTCGAATCCACCCGCAGCCGTGGCATGGGCATCACCGTGTATTTTGGCAAGCGCAAGGGCACGGCCAGCACCGGCGATATACGTGCCGATAGCCTGGCCGCCACCGTGGCGCAGGCCTGCGCCATTGCCCGCCATACTGAGGAAGATGAGGCCGCGGGTCTGGCCGATGCCGAACTGATGGCTACGGAGTTGCGCGAGTTTGATACCTGGCATCCGGCAGCCGTGGATGCCGAGCATGGCATCGGGCTGGCATTGGCCAGTGAGGCCGCAGGCCGCGCCGTGGATAGCCGTATCGGCAATTCCGATGGTGCCTCGTTTGCCAGCAGCCAATCGTTGTCGGTCTATGCCAATTCGCATGGCTTTGTGGGGCGTGAGCGCGACAGCCATTACAGTCTGGGCTGCGCGCTGATTGCAGGGCAGGGCGATGAGATGCAGCGTGATGGCTGGTACAGCATGGCCTTGTCACTGGACGGGCTGGAAGATGCCGCCGCGATTGGCCGTCATGCCGCAGCGCGCACGCTGGCCCGGCTCTCCCCACGCACGGTGACGACGGGTCAGATGCCAGTGATTTTTTCGGCAGAAGTCGCCCGTAGCCTGATGGGTCATTACCTGGCTGCCGTTTCCGGGGGCGCTTTGTATCGCCGCGCCAGCTTCCTGTGCGACAGCCTGGGACAGCAGCTGTTTCCGGACTGGTTCTGGCTGCAAGAAGACCCGTTCCTGATGCGCGGCTTTCGCTCCGGCAGCTACGATGCCGAAGGCGTGGCTACACGCCGCTCGCACCTCGTCAAGGACGGCATCATCCAGCGCTATGTACTGGGCAGCTATTCGGCGCGCCAGCTGGGGCTGGTCAGCACCGCCAATGCCGGTGGAGTGCACAATATCCATGTCAGCGCCAATGCCGAAAATCTGGATGCAATCCTCCGCAGCCAGTCGCGCGCGCTGTATGTCACCGAGCTGATGGGGCAGGGCGTGAACATGATTACCGGCGACTACTCGCGCGGCGCGGCGGGCTTCATGGTCGAAAACGGCGAGATTGCCTACCCGGTGGATGGCTTCACCATCGCCGGCAACCTGCGGCAGATGTTTGCCAGCATCGAGGCGGTCGGCGCTGACTTCGACGCGCGCTCGCACCTGCGCACAGGCCCGATACTGATTGGCCGCATGACCGTGGCGGGCAATTGACATTAGCCGATGCTGGTCAAGCTAATAGCTTCAAGATAAAGTCAGACCAGAAATTTTCACAAGAGGATGGCAACGATGAACGAAAACCCGATGACCGATAGCGATGTTTCTGCCGATGACCGCAATCTGGCGATGCTCGCCCATCTTTCAGCACTGCTGGGACTGATATTCAGTGCAGGCATCCTGGTGTTTCTTGGGCCGCTTGTTTTCTGGCTGATTTACAAAGACAGGCCGGAAAAAGCCTTTATTGCCAGCCAAGCCAAAGAAGCATTGAATTTCCAGATCTCCCTGGCGTTGATTATCTTTGTCACGGCAATCGCCATGATGGTTCTCAGTATCATTCCGTTCATCGGCTGGCTGATTGCCGCTTTGCTTGGGCTGGGACTGCTGGTATTGGCGATTGCAGACTTTGTTCTGACCATCATCGCCGCACTCAAGGCCAAAGACGGCATCGCCTACCGCTATCCCTTCACCCTGCGCCTTTTCTCCTGATTGCAGCCCGGCTTTGAAGTCAAAGCCAATGAGGCGGCTATTGCTCGACAGCCCCCGTTCGATCTGGACGGGGACTGTTGTATTTGTAGCCAGGAACAATCGCCCAGCGGGTATTTGGCAAGTTTTCTGATAAAGGTCAGCTGGACGCTGGTATTACCGACTCATTCGGCGCAGGCAGTAAAAAACAAGGGCTTTAGGAAGCAAGTATGTGTAAACAAAATTTTAACTTACTGATATAGCAAGCAAAAACAGGTGCTACCGCCATTCAAAAATCAGCGAGGCTAAATTTCAACATCTTTTGCGCCTGTTTGCCATGGACTTGACCGCCACGGATGCCGTGCAGTTGTGTGGCCTTTCCGTGCGCTCGTCAATACCGTGTACCAACGTATCCGTGTCCGCCTGGCTCAAGAATGCGCTGTGCAGTCTCCGTTCTCGGGCGAGCTTGAAGCCGATGAACCCTATTTCGACCCCAAGCGTATCCGGGGCAAACGTGGGCCTGCCGCAGGTGCTGCGTACCGACAACGGCCCCGAGTTCCTGGGCGAAGCCTTCGTGCAGTGGGCCAAGCTCAACGGCATGTCCCTCCGCTATATCCAGCCTGGCAAGCCGAACCAGAACGCCTACATCGAACGCTTCAACCGGACGTTCCGAGAGGAGGTTCTGGATCAACACCTATTCACCCGCCTCGACGATGTGCGCGAAGCCGCCTATGGATGGATGCTCGAATACAACCAGGCGCGTCCCCACGACGCACTCGGCCATCTCACCCCCACCGAATACCGCAATCACCTCGCCGGAAGTTCTACTTTTGAAATGTATGTTTGACGGGGAGGCTTACGGTCGCTTGCTGATATTCTGTTACGTTCTGATTTTTCATGAGGACTTCCAATGCGTCTGAATACTTTGGCTGTTGCGCTTGTACTTGCGGCCTCTGGAACTGCTGCCCATGCCGGTGAAGGCATGTGGGTGCCGCAGCAATTGCCGCAGATTGCCGAGCCGCTGGCCAAGGCCGGGCTCAAGCTCGACCCGCAGCAGCTGGCCGACCTCACCGGCGACCCGCTGGGGGCAGTGGTGTCGTTGGGCGGCTGCACGGCGGGTTTTGTCTCGCCGCAGGGGCTGGTTGCCACCAACCACCATTGCGCCTATGGCGCGATTCAGCTCAACTCCACCGCCGAGAACAATCTCATCGCCAATGGTTTCCATGCCGCCCGCCAGGCAGATGAGTTGTCCGCAGGTCCCAATGCGCGGATTTTCGTGCTGGACTCAATTACCGATGTCACCGATGAGGTGCGCCGCACGCTGGCAGCCGAGCGCGATGCGGCCAAACGCAGCCGTGTTCTGGATGCGCTGGAAACCCGTCTGGTGGCCGAATGCGAAGCTGAGCCGGGCTATCACTGCCGCCTGTACAGCTTCATGGGCGGTAATAGCTACCGGCTGTTCCGCAATATCGAAATCCGCGACGTGCGTCTGGCCTATGCACCGCCCGGTGGCATTGGCAAATTCGGTGGCGATGTCGATAACTGGATGTGGCCGCGGCATACCGGTGATTTTTCCTTCTACCGCGCCTATGTCGGCAAGGACGGCAAACCGGCAGCGTATAGCCCGGACAATGTGCCATATCAGCCCAAGCATTGGCTGAAGCTGGCCGACAAGCCGCTGCGCGCCGGGGATTTCGTGATGGTGGCCGGCTACCCCGGGCGTACCAGCCGCTATGCACTGGCCGGGGAGTTCGAGCACACCCAGAATCAGGCCTATCCCGCCTCCATCCGCCATTTTGACCGGGTGATTGCGCTGATTGAGGAAGCCGGGGCGCGGGATGCCGATACCAAGGTGAAATACGCCAATACCCTGGCCGGGCTTGCCAACAGCAGCAAGAACATGAAAGGCATGTTGGAAGGCTTCAAGCGCATCGACGCGCTGGCCGACAAGCAGGCCGAAGAAGCCGCGGTACTGGCCTGGTTGCGCAGCCAGGGCGCCGCAGGTCGTGCGGCGCTGGAGGCGCATCGCACACTGACGACCAACAATGCCGAAGCCGCCGCCAATAGCGAGCGCAATCTGCTGGTTGGCCAGATTCGCCGCAATGCCCTGCTTGCCACGGCGATGACCCTGTACCGACTGGCGATTGAAAACGAAAAGCCCGAAGCCGAGCGGCAGCCGGGTTATCAGCCGCGTGACCTGGCAGGCATCGAGGGCAGCCTGCGGCAGATGGAGCGCCGTTATGTGCCGGCCATGGATCGCAAAATCAGCGAATACTGGCTGGGCGAATACCTGAAGCTGCCGGCTGACAAGCGTTCGGCGCAGATTGATGCCTGGCTGGGCGGCAATGATGCGGCGGCCATGTCGCGGGCGCTGGATGCGCTGTACCAGAGCCGTCTGGGCGATACCGCAGAGCGGCTGAAATGGCTGAAGGCCGACCGCGCCGCTTTTGAGGCCAGCCAAGACCCGGCCATCCAGCTTGCCGTGGCGCTGATGCCCTCGGTGCTGGCACAGGAAGAAAAAGCCCGTCGCGTAGAGGGCGAAACCCTGGCAGCAAGGCCGCTGTATCTCAAGGCCGTGGCCGACTATCGCGCCAGCCGCGGCCAATTCGTATATCCCGATGCCAATTCCAGTCTGCGCATCACCTTCGGCAATGTGCAGGGCTATGCCCCGGCCGATGGCGTTCAGTACACCGCCTTCACCACGCTTGAAGGCATCCTGCCCAAAGACACCGGCCAAGAGCCGTTCGACTCGCCCAAGGCGCTGCTCGATGCAGTGCGCGCCAAGCGTTATGGCGGCCTGGCCGATGCTGCACTTGGCAGCGTGCCGGTCAACTTCCTCTCTGACCTGGATGTCACCGGCGGCAATTCCGGCTCGCCGGTGCTGAATGCCGAAGGTCAGCTGGTGGGGCTGCTGTTTGACATGACCTTCGACTCGGTGGTGTCCAACTGGGTGTTTGATGCGGCCAAGACCCGCACCATCTCCATGGATGCGCGCTATATGCGCTGGGTGATGCAGGAGGTCTATCCGGCACCGAATCTGTTGCAGGAAATGGGCGTTGCCAGCCAAGCCAAGTAAACTCGAGCACTTGGCAATCATGCTCAGGCGGCAGGGTTCACGCCCTGCCGTCTTCTTTGGAGAAAATCAGATGTTGAAACAAGGCGATGTGGCCACTTGGCAAGGCGCGGACGGCCAGTGGCGATTGCTGTGGATGCTGGCGCATGATGCGCACGCGCAATTGGGCGGGATTTATTCGCTGGCGCAGTTCATCCTGATGATGGATGAAGACCCGCAGGCACTGACGCAGGACGAGCTGGACAGCCTGCGCCAAACCGAGCGTCTTGGGCATTTCCCGATTGGTGCCGAGCAGCTGCAGGCCGCAAACCTGAAAGTGGTCGGCCACATGTTGCCCAGTGACGACGACATGGAAGGCTACCGGGTTTGGCGTGCGGCGTTCGAGAAGGGCGAGGCCGGGGTGTTTACCGTGCCGCTGGAAGATATCTGGACAATGATTCTGGAAAGCCTGGCGCAAGGCGCTATGGATGATGACGGCGATGAATGAGGGTTTGCAGCACTGGCTGGCGCGCCTTGAAGCGCAGCATCCGCGTGCCATTGAGCTTGGCCTTGATCGGGTGCGCGAAGTTGCACAGCGCATGGCACTGGACAAACCGGCTGCACAGGTCATCAGCGTGGCCGGCACCAATGGCAAAGGCTCCACCGTGGCATTGATTGAAGCCATCGCCCGCGCCCAGGGGCTGCGGGTGGGCTGTTATACCTCGCCGCATCTGCTGCGCTATAACGAGCGGGTGCGCATTGAGGGGCGTGAAGCCAGTGATGCCGAGCTCATCGCTGCGTTTGAAGCAGTGGAAGCGGCGCGCGGCGAGGTTTCGCTGACCTATTTTGAGGCGGGTACCCTGGCTGCGCTATGGCTGTTTGCCCGCGCCGGGCTTGACCTCGTCGTGCTGGAAGTGGGGCTGGGCGGCCGCCTGGATGCGGTGAATATCGTCGATGCCGACTGCGCCGTCATCACCACCGTTGACCTTGACCATCAGGACTGGCTGGGTGCGGATACCGAGGCGATCGGCTTTGAAAAAGCCGGGATTGCCCGCGAAGGCAAGCCGCTGGTACTGGGCGATGACGACCCGCCTGCCAGTGTGCTGCGCCATGCCTATGCCATCGGTGCCCCAAGCTGGCGCATCGCCAATGATTTTTTTGCAGAAAAACTGGATGAGCGCCAGTGGCGCTATCGTGAAGTCGGCTGTGAAATGATTTTGCCGCTGCCATCGCTTAGCGCCCCGGTACAGTTGCGCAATGCCGCCTGCGCCATTGCCGCATTGCGCGCGCTTGGCCTGGACTTGCAAGCGACAGCGGTGGCCAGTGCGCTGCAAACGGCGCATCTGCCTGCACGGCTGCAAGTTTTTCAAGCCTGCGGTATCCCGGTCTGGGTGGATGTGGCGCATAACCCGCAGGCGGCGCGCGCATTGGCTGAAGCACTGGCGGCCACGCCTGAAAAAACACTGGCGGTGTATGCGCCGCTGGCCGACAAAGATGCCGCTGGCGTGGCGGTGGCGTTGCGCGCGCAGATTGCTGGCTGGGTACTGGCAGCAAGCACGGAGGCCGGTGCGCGCGGGCTTGGGCTAGAGGCGCTGCGCGAAAAGCTGCCGCAGGATTTGCCGGTGCTCGCTGCGGAAAACACGGTGGCCGCCGCCATCGACACAGCATTGCAGCTTGCTGGCGGGCAGGGCAGGGTGCTGGTATTGGGCAGCTTCCATGCCGCTGAACAGGCGCTCGGCTGTTTGCAGGAAAAACAGGCAGCCACGGGGCGCGCGATATAATCGCGCTCCCCCTTGTCATGCCGCCTCCGGATGGACACTGCCCTGAAACAGCGCCTGATTGGCGCCGCCGTACTCACTGGCCTTGCCGTGGTTTTTTTGCCGATGCTGTTTGAATCCTCAACACTGTCCGAGCGCGAGGTGACTGATATCCCGATGGATGTGCCGCCCGCGCCCAAGGACGGCTTTGAAACCCGCGAGCTGCCGCTGACAGGCCCGGCCGCTGTCCCCGAAGGCGGAGTGATGGGCATGGGCGAGGCGCCGCCAGCGCCGGTGAAAGTGGATGCGCAGGCGCAAGAAACGCCGCCTGCGCCGCCGCCCAGCCCGGCCACGGCCGCAGGTGACTATGCGGTGAATTTCGGCAGCTATGCCAGCCGTGCCGATGCTGACCGGATTGTGGCTGCCCTGGCCGGTTTGCAGCTGGGCGCCGTGATTGATCCGGTCACGCTAGACGGAAAAAATGCCTGGCGGGTATATATCGGCCCTTATGCCAGCCGCGCCGATGCCGAACAAGCGCGGATTCGCGCACTGACACTTGGCAATAATGCGCGCGCCACGGTGGTGATGCGTGATGCCGAGCCAGTGCCAACGGCCAGCCCCAGGCCGGTGGCAGCCCCCGTACAAGCTGCACAAACCACGCCCGCCCCGGCAGCCGCTGCTGAACGTCCGGCCGTGACAGAAAGCAAGCCTGCCCAGCCCGCACGCCCGGCGGCGACAGAAAACAAGCCTGCCGCACAGGCCAGGGCAGAAGCTGTGCCCCAACCGCGGGCAACAGCGCCTGCGCCGGCGGCGCCGAAACCGGCTGCCAGCAGTACCGGCTTTGCCGTGCAACTGGGGGCTTTTGCCAATGCCGCCGATGCCCGGGCGCTGCGTGATCGCGCCCGTGCAGCGGGGTTTTCGGCGATTACCGAAACCGTGCGCACCGACAGGGGCACGCTCACGCGCGTGCGTCTTGGGCCTGTGGCCGACCGTGCAGCCGCCGAGCGCATCCAGGCGCAGGCGCGCAGCAAGCTGGGGGTGGACGGCATGGTGCGCGCTCATCCCTGAAACATCTGTTATCCACCCCGTTTTGCGCCAGCGCTGATGGCGCGCTTTCCAATCTCACAGTTTTCCCCGGAGCCAATATTCCATGTGCGGCATTATCGGTATCGTCAGTCCCAACGAAGTGGCAGCCCGTTTGTATGACGGCCTGACTGTTTTGCAGCATCGCGGTCAGGATGCGGCCGGCATCGCCACCAGTAACGGACAGCAATTGCGCGTGGAAAAAGGCAATGGCCTGGTCAGTGATGTGTTCGACGAGAATATGATGTCGTTGCTCAAAGGTGGTATCGGCATCGCCCATTGTCGCTATCCCACTGCCGGCAGCGAGGGCAGTGACGAGGCGCAACCGTTCTACGTCAACTCGCCCTACGGCATTGCGCTGGCGCATAACGGCAACCTGATCAATACCGAAGCACTGCGTCGCGAGGTGTTTGAACAAGACCGCCGCAGCGTCAATACCCAGTCCGATTCCGAAGTTTTGCTGAACGTGTTTGCACACGAGCTGGCATCGCAGCCGCGGCTGGACGCGGAAGCGGCATTCCGGGCGGTGGAGGGCGTGATGCGCCGCGCCAAGGGCGGCTTTGCCGTGCTGTGCATGGTGATGGGGCTGGGGCTGGTGGCCTTCCGTGACCCCAATGCGATCCGGCCATTGGTGCTGGGCAAGCGCAGCACGCCCGATGGCGATGAGTACGCACTGGCCTCGGAGTCGGTGGCGCTGGATCTGACCGGCTTTGAGCGCGTGCGCGATATCGAGCCGGGCGAAGCGGTGGTGATCAGCAATGACCGCCAGCTGCATGCACGCATCGTGGCCGACAACATCCTGCCGCGGCCGTGCATTTTCGAGCATGTGTATTTCGCCCGTCCGGATTCGATGATTGACAATATCTCGGTACACAAGGCGCGGATGCGCATGGGCGTGGCGCTGGGCGAGAAAATCCTGCGCGAGCGTCCTGACCACGACATCGATACGGTGATTCCGATTCCCGATACCAGCCGCGATGCGGCGCTGGAGCTGGCCAATGTGCTGGGCGTGAAATACCGCGAAGGTTTCATCAAGAACCGCTATGTGGGGCGCACCTTCATCATGCCCGGGCAGGGTGCACGCGCCAAATCAGTGCGCCGCAAGCTCAACCCGATTCCGCTGGAGTTCCGCAACCGCGTGGTGCTGCTGGTGGACGATTCCATCGTGCGCGGCACTACCAGCCATCAAATCGTGCAGATGGCGCGCGAGGCCGGCGCCAAAAAGGTGTATCTGGCCTCGGCCGCGCCGCCAGTGCGCTATCCCAATATCTACGGCATCGACATGCCCACCGCCGAGGAGCTGATTGCCCATGGCCGCAGTGTTGCCGAAGTGGAAAAGCTCATTGGTTGCGACTGGCTGATTTATCAGGATCTGCAAGACCTGGAAACGGCCGTGGCCGGCCCCAAACACCCCGGCATGAAGTTCGACACCTCGTGTTTTTCCGGCGAATACGTCACCGGCGTTGCTGATGGCTACTTTGAATCGCTCAAGTCCCAGCGCTCGGACGCGGCCAAGGAAAAACGCAGATCCTGACTATTGAGCCTCTTCCATCATGGTGGGATCTTGTTTTGTGGATGCCTGCTTTGCCTCTTTTTCTCTCAACTCGGACAGCGTTGGCCGAGGCGTATAGGTGCTTTGTGCCTGCTTGATGCAGGCCTTCAGTGTGTGGCTTTGCGGCGCATTTTGTGCAAGACACTGAGCATATTGTTGTCCAAGGACAACGAGTGGGTCTGACTGCCCGGCACAGCGGAACATTTCCCCGGTCATTTTTGTCTTGGCCAACTGGTGCATACGCTCACGATTGCCGGCAATGGCATAAGCGTCATAATGGTCGGTAGCCGTTATCAGGCTCAGGACAAAATCCAGAGATACCCACTTTCGCACAGGGTCGCAGGGGGTGGGATAAGCCGGAGCCTCGTTCAGATAATGCATGTGTTTCTGAATCTGGGCAAGGTGAATATCAGCCACACCGCCACGCGCCTTGAGGGTCAGCCAGTGCCAGCCCAATACGCCTGCAAGTAATCCTGTTGAAAAAATCAGGATATATGACAAAAATTTCCAGGCTCTTCGCTTCATGAGGATTCTCAATATGACCGAACCGTACAACGCATGATGCCATTATGGGATGAGCAGCTTACACTCTGCCGACCGCCACCACGGCTCCCGGGCATGGGTGTCCAGGTAAACCAGCCGGTTTGCGGATTGTCTTTGCTGACAGACAGCCCATAGCCATTTTTATTGGGGAGCGAGTCCCATTCCTCAAGCGGCTTGCCATTTATATCCTTTGCGCTGTCACGAAGTGTGCGTGCAGCACCGGGGAGCATGATGTTTATCTGGAAGCAAGCAGAGTCGCCATTGTCAAAAATGATGCAGCCTCCAGAGCCTCGCCCGTACATGTGGCCGAGGATGCTCCATAATGACGTTAGAAAGCTTTTTGATATTTCATTGTTTCTATAGCCTGGGTTGTTCGCCACAAGCGCTGCATTAAGCATGGCATCAACAATGCCGATTTTTTGTTGGGCATCTGCAAAGCTTGAAAAATATCCATTTTCGGGTCTGATTACGACAAAATTGCGTGATATCCTGATGATGGCTTCGAACTGCAAGCGCTCACCATGGGTTGGCTCCCGGACTTCAATATGCATTCCAGTATTAAGCCGGGCTGCCAGCGATGGTGTCACATTTTGATGTGATGTCACGGCCATGGATATAGATTGGGCAACAAGCATATTGCCGGAGAAGCGGGGGCTGCTGGCAGTCCTAGTGGGCGTTGACCAGGGCGGGGCGCTTCTGGATGACGTCTGGGATAGATAATGACGTACTTGAATCGAGTGGACTCGAAATTGCCCACGGCATAAATTGCAGGATGCGTGGCACTGCCGTGCATGTTTACTGCGGCCTGTTGAAATTGAAGTTCGCTCTGGCAGGTATTGCATACAATCCAGCGACCTTCATCCCAAGTGCTTGCGTATGACTTTGCCGACCAGCTCGTGAAGCAGGCAAATAGCAAGATGAATATAATTCGCATGACTCCCCCCCATCTATCTGATTGTAGATGGCTTTCTTCTTAAAATTTTTTTTGTCTAATGTCAAGTGTTTATCAGGCCGCCGCGGCGGTGCTTGCCACTGCCGGTGTGGAGGAAAAACCGGCCGCCGCACGTGCCATGGCGGCGGCATTTCGTGCAGGGCAGCTTGCCATTGATGAAAACGCCCCGGTACCCGACGCCATCGGTATGCCGGGGCGGCCTGCCAAGCCACGGCTGGTGCACCCGCGTGAGCTGCCACGGCGCGGCTTTGGCTCACTGGCCGGACGTGCGGCCTTCATTCATGCGGTGGCGCATATCGAGTTCAACGCCATTGATCTGGCTTGCGATGCGGTTTACCGCTTTCGCGGCCTGCCGCCGCAGTTCTATGCCGATTGGGTGCAGGTGGCCGATGACGAGGCGCGGCATTTTGTGATGATGCGTGCGCGGCTCAACGACCTGGGTTTTGATTACGGCGATTTCGATGCCCATAACGGCCTGTGGGAAATGGCCGAAAAAACCGCCCACGACGGCCTGGCACGCATGGCGCTGGTGCCGCGTGTGCTGGAGGCACGCGGGCTGGATGTCACTCCGGGGATGATCGAAAAATTGAAGTCCCTGGGCGATACCCAAACCGCTGCCTGCCTTGAAATCATCCTGCGCGAGGAAATTGCCCATGTCGCCGCAGGCTCGCGCTGGTATCGCTGGTATTGCCAGCGTGCCGGCGTGGAACCGCGCAGCCGCTTCCGCGAGCTGCTGCACCAATATGCCAGCGGCGTGCTGCACGGCCCATTCAATATGGAAGCACGGCTGATGGCCGGTTTTGATGCCGACGAGCTGCAATCGCTGTGCGATGCCGCTGAAGCGGCTTCTGCCTGAGCTTAGCCAAACGGCAGCAGTTGCAGTTGCCCGCCTGTAGCGCGGGCATAAAAGAAGCCTTCGCCATACCAGTCGCCCAGCACGATGCGCTGGCGGCCTTGGCCTTCGTCATGGATGGCCGGGCGGTGGGTATGGCCGTGAATCATGTGGGGGATGCCAAAGCGCTCGAAACTGGCCGTCACGGTGGCTGGACTGACATCGGTAATCGCCTCGGCGCTGCCATGGGTTTGTAGCTCGCCATAACGGGCGCGGCTGGCCTGGCGTGCCTGCTGGGCAAATGCCAGACGTGCAGCCAGCGGCTGGGCAAGGAAATTTGCCTGCCAGGCCGGGTTGCGGCTCATGGCGCGGAATTGCTGGTAGGCCGTATCGTCGGTGCACAGCAAGTCGCCATGTCCCAGCAAGATGGGCATGCCTTGTACCATAATCACCGCCGGGTCGGGCAGCAGGCGCATCCGGCAACGTCGGGCGTAATCTTCGCCCAGCAGGAAATCACGGTTGCCGTGGATGAAATACAGCGCCGTGCCACGCGCAGCAGTTTGCTGCAATAGTTCGGCCACTTCTGCACCGGTAGCGCTGGGGTCGTCGTCGCCTACCCAGGCTTCGAACAAGTCCCCCAGGATATAAAGCGCGCGGGCATGGGACGCTTCTTCATGCAGAAAACGGCGAAATAGCGCCGTGGTTTCGGGGCGGGCATCTTCCAGATGCAGGTCGGAAATGAAGAAAGAAGTCATAGTGTTCGATTGTGATGGTTCAAGCAGAGCGTGGCCGCGAAGTAGTGGCTCGACCCTGATACGGGCAAAAACAAAGGCACCGCATGCGGTGCCTTTCATTTGGTGCATCCAGCTTGGAAACCAAGCATCGGCTTGTTAGCGGCCAGAGCACAAATCCCAGTGAACTAGAGGTTGCAAACTTAACATGCTTTGGCCGGAACATCCACACACATGCCATCTTGGGGTGAGCAGGAGTGATATGGAATTCTATAAAAAATTTCTATCCACACAGACCCCCTACTATTGAGTCGTGTGCGACTGCTGTCTATATTGGGCAGGCAGTTTGGGAGGAGATCTGGGGACTGTGCGCCAAGCTGGCCTCTTCTTTCATAAAACTCATGCAGAAATATTTGCAATGGGGAATTGAGTTCATGTCGAAAAGAAAAGCTGTTCATTACCGTTTGGCCTTGGATCTTGGCTCAACTTCGTTGGGTTGGGCTGTTCTGCGCTTGGATGCCAAAGACCGACCCAGTGCCATCCTCAAGGCTGGCGTGCGCATCTTCAGCGATGGTCGCAACCCCAAGGATGGCGCCTCACTGGCCGTGACCCGCCGCGCCGCCCGCGCCATGCGCCGCCGGCGCGACCGCCTGCTCAAGCGCAAGGCGCGCATGATGAACAAATTGATCGCGCATGGTTTCTTTCCACAGGACGTGGTCGCGCGCAAGGCGCTTGAAGCGCTCAATCCCTACCAGTTGCGCGCCGAGGGCTTGCAGCGTGCGCTGACGCCCGGCGAATTCGCCCGCGCGCTGTTTCATATCAACCAGCGCCGTGGCTTTCAGAGCAACCGCAAGACCGACAAGAAAGACAACGAAAGTGGTGCGCTGAAAACCGCCATTTCCCAATTACGGCAGACTTTGGCCGAGAGCGGTTGCCAAACCGTGGGTGAGCTGCTGTGGCAACGCCTGCAAGCCGGCCAAGGCACGCGTGCCCGCTACCGGGAAACGCGCATCGCCACCGAGACAGGCAAGGGCAAGATCGACAAAAGCTACGACCTCTATATCGACCGCCAGATGGTGGCCGATGAGTTCGATGCGCTGTGGGCCGTGCAGGCGGCCTTCAACCCCATACTGTTCAACGAGCAAGCACGGGCCGAACTGCGCGACACCCTGCTGCATCAACGCCCGTTGCGCCCGGTCAAGCCGGGGCGCTGCACTTTGCTGCCGGAAGAAGAGCGCACTCCGCTGGCCCTGCCCAGCACGCAGCGTTTTCGCATCCTGCAAGAGGTGAATCACCTGCGAATCCTGCACCCGGACTTGCGTGAAGAAGCACTGACGCTGGATCAGCGCGATGCCATCGTGGCCTTGCTGGAGGACAGGGGAAAAGTCACGTTCCAGGCCATGCGCAGAACACTCAACCTGGGTGATGCCGTGCAATTCAATTTGGAAGATGCCAAGCGCCGTGAACTCAAGGGCAATGCCACCACGGCGGCACTGTCGAAAAAGGAACTGTTCGGCGCTGCGTGGCGCGACTTTGACGAAACCCTGCAGGACGACATCGTGCTGCGCTTGGTCACCGAAGAAAGCGAAGCCGAACTGGTGCAATGGCTGATCGAAAACACCGGCGTGGATGAGGCACGCGCCACGGCCATTGCCAACACCGGCCTGCCTGAAGGCTACGGCAGCCTAAGCCGCAAGGCACTGGCGCGCATCGTGCCCGCGCTGCGGGCCGAGGTCATCACTTATGACAAGGCCGTGCAGGCCGCCGGCTTTGCCCATCACAGCGATTTGCGATTCAGTTTCGAGTACGACAGCGCCGATGTGGAGCAGGTGGGAGAGCGTATCGACAAAACCACCGGCGAAATCCTGCCTGTGTCTGCCTTCAAACAGTTGCCCTACTACGGCAAGGCGCTGCAACGTCACGTGGCCTTTGGCAGTGGCAACCCGCAAGACCCAGAAGAAAAACGCTACGGCAAGATCGCTAACCCCACGGTACATATCGGCCTGAACCAGCTGCGCCGCGTGGTCAACGATTTGATCCGACGTTATGGTCGGCCAACCGAAATCGTGGTAGAACTGGCGCGCGAGCTCAAGCAAAGCCGTGAGCAAAAGCTGGAGGCGCAACGCAAGCAAGCCGACAACCAAAAGCGCAATGCGCGCATTCGCGCGGAAATTGCGCCTATCTTGGGCATCAGCGAAGAGCGGGTGAAGCATGCAGACATTCAGAAATGGATCCTGTGGGAGGAGTTGAGCTTTGACGTCGCCGACCGCCGCTGCCCCTACAGCGGCGTGCAGATCAGCGCGCGCATGCTGCTCAGCGATGAGGTGGAAATCGAGCACATCCTGCCCTTCTCTCAAACGCTGGATGACAGCTTGAACAACAAAACCGTTTCCATGCGGCAAGCCAACCGCATCAAAGGCAACCGTACGCCTTGGCAGGCGCGGCAGGACTTCGAGGCGCAGGGTTGGTCGTATGAAGGCATGCTGCAACGCGCCGAACGCATGCCCCGCGCCAAGCGCTACCGCTTCGCATCCGATGGTTACGAACGCTGGTTGAAAGAAGACAAGGATTTTCTGGCTCGCGCACTGAATGACACGCGCTATCTCTCGCGCATCGCCCGGGATTACCTCACCCTTGTCTGCCCCGGTGGTGTGCGGGTGATTCCAGGACAAATGACGGCCTTGCTGCGCGCCAAGTTCGGCTTGAATGATGTGCTTGGCCTGCATGGCGAAAAAAACCGCAACGACCATCGCCATCATGCTGTGGATGCCTGCGTCATCGGCGTCACCGATCAAGCCTTGCTGCAACGCTTTGCCCAAGCCAGCGCCACAGCGCGCCAGCAAGGTCTAGAAAAACTCGTGGAGGATATGCCCTTGCCTTGGTTCACTTATCGCACGCATGTGGAACGCGCCATACAGAATATCTGGGTCAGCCATAAGCCTGATCATGGGCATGAAGGGGAAATGTTTGATGCAACGATCTACAGCGCATCCGGTCAAAGCCGGATGGCCGCAAAAGACAGGAAAGTTCTACCGTTCCACGCACGACCGGAACATGCACACCTGAGTCGCTATCGTGACAAAAACAACGCGCCAAAACCCTACAAAGGCTTGCTGAGCAATAGCAACTACTGTATTGAAATTACGCGGAACGAAGAACGCGGCTGGGAAGGAAAAGTTATTTCGACCTTTGATGCCTACAAGATTGAAAGAGAGCTGCTGCGCGCCTACAGAAATAAGCATGGAAAAAATGCCAAGACACTTTCCTTGCTTGACCTTCTCGGCGATCATGAATCCTCCGACGGCCAACCTTTGGTCATGCGTTTATGCAAGGGGGACTGCATAGCTATTGGTCAAGGAAAGAAAAGAGAAGTGCTGCAAGTTTTGAAAATCAACAGCTCCGGCTCAATCACCTTTATCAAGCCCAACGAAACCAATATCAGCGCACGCTATCTTGCAAAACTTGCAGCACAAAAAGACCAGAAGGCCGGCAAGCTCTTTGATGAGGCGGCGTTGAATGACGTGTTTTTTCAAAAGGCTTTTTCCGCTGGAAGTTTGTTGGAAGCCAAAGCCCGCCGCGTCACCATCTCGCCCATTGGCGAGTTGCGCGACCCGGGCTTCAATGGCTGAGCAAGGGGCGTGACATGATTGGCCGCATTGTCGAAATCGCAGACGACCGGCGCCACCTGTTCGTCAACCGCGGCTTCATGGTGGTACGCGATACCGAGGGTGAGCGCAAGGAGCTGGGTCAGGTGCCGCTGGACGACATCGCCGCCGTCATTGCCAATGCCCACGGCATCAGCTACACCAACAACCTGCTGGTGGCTTTGGCCGAGCGCGGCGCGCCCTTTGTGCTGTGCGCGGCCAACCACAATGCCGTGGGCATGCTGCTGACGCTGGACGGCCATCACGTGCAGGCCAAGCGCATCGAAGCGCAAATCGCCGCCAGCTTGCCCACGCACAAGCGGCTGTGGGCGGTCATCGTCAAATCCAAACTGGAACAACAAGCCGCCGCACTGGAAGCCGCAGGCGTCCCCACCGCGCCCTTGACTGCATTGGTGCGCAAGGTCAAAAGCGGTGACCCGGAAAACGTCGAAGGCCAAGGTGTGCGGCGCTACTGGGGCTTGCTGTTCGGCAAGGACTTCCGCCGCGATCAGAACGCCGGCGGCCTCAACGCCCAGCTCAACTACGGCTACACCATCCTGCGCTCCGCCACCGCCCGCGCCGTGGTAGCTGCCGGCCTACATCCCAGCATTGGCCTGCACCACAGCAATGACGGTAATGCCATGCGCTTGGTAGATGACCTGATGGAGCCTTTCCGCCCGGTCATCGATCTGAAGGTCTGGCAATTGCAGTGTGCCGGCGAAGAACAAGTCACGCCCGAAGCCAAGCGCGCCCTGGTGCACACGCTTTACGATGACATGCAAAGCAGTGCCGGTGCGACGCCGGTGATGGTTTGTATGCAGAAATTGGCCGTCTCGCTAGCTCAGGTGTATCTGGGCGAACGCGACAAGCTGGAACTGCCGCTGCCGGGTCTGCCGCTCGCTTTGGCCAAAGGTCTGGATTCAGGATGACCCCATGCCATGCTCTCCGGATACCGACTGATGTGGATGCTGGTAATGTTCGATTTACCCGTGCTCAGCAAAGCCGAGCGCAAGGCCGCCAACGATTTCCGCAAATCGTTGCTCGACATGGGTTTCGAGATGAGCCAGCTCAGCGTCTATCTGCGCTTTTGCACCAGCCAGACCCAGCTGGACACTTACGCTCGCCGAGTCGAAGCCATCCTGCCCAGCGGCGGCAAGGTCAGCGTGCTACAGTTCACCGACAAGCAGTACGAGCGCATTCTCACCTTCCATGGGCGATCCAGACAGGCCCCGCAAAAGGCTCCGGATCAGTACAGTCTCTTTTAAAAAACTATGTTTTCGACCGGCAAAAAAGCAGAAAACCCATTGAAAAACAATGGGTTGCTGCTGAGAGAATTATAGCTCACTGGGATTTGTGCACTGGCCGGAACTGTCGAGCGTATTGACAGTCCGAATAAGTTATTATAGCTCACTGGGATTTGTGCACTGGCCGGAACTTGTAGCCGTCGTTCTTGGTGGCTTGGACGATTATAGCTCACTGGGATTTGTGCACTGGCCGGAACACGGGATGTTGTCCCCCGTGCTGTACAACGATTATAGCTCACTGGGATTTGTGCACTGGCCGGAACTGTCTGCCGACAGCACAGCACGGCTCACAATTATAGCTCACTGGGATTTGTGCACTGGCCGGAACTCCTTGGCGGGTGGTGGTTAAAGGCCGCCCATTATAGCTCACTGGGATTTGTGCACTGGCCGGAACTTCCGGCGAGAGTTCCTCATCCTTCTCTCGATTATAGCTCACTGGGATTTGTGCACTGGCCGGAACACGGTGACGCTTCGATAGTCGCAGGATTTGATTATAGCTCACTGGGATTTGTGCACTGGCCGGAACTGGCGTACCGGAACGTGCGCGGAGTAGCGGATTATAGCTCACTGGGATTTGTGCACTGGCCGGAACCGGATACCAGCGGAAGCCGTCCTCGCGCAGATTATAGCTCACTGGGATTTGTGCACTGGCCGGAACGTGTATTGACCCAAGCATCCCATAGTCCTCATTATAGCTCACTGGGATTTGTGCACTGGCCGGAACTCTAACAACGCTCGTTGGGCGATTAAAGTAATTATAGCTCACTGGGATTTGTGCACTGGCCGGAACTGCAGGGCATAGCGCACGGCGTTGACGCGGATTATAGCTCACTGGGATTTGTGCACTGGCCGGAACCTCTTCTGAGAGTAGTTGCGCAATCTGTTATTATAGCTCACTGGGATTTGTGCACTGGCCGGAACCTCTTCTGAGAGTAGTTGCGCAATCTGTTATTATAGCTCACTGGGATTTGTGCACTGGCCGGAACGGGGTTTCAGCACGGCTCACTGCGAATACAATTATAGCTCACTGGGATTTGTGCACTGGCCGGAACAGAAGCAACATGTTCTAGTTCAAGTTTTAGATTATAGCTCACTGTTTGTGCACTGGCCGGAACCCGCAGGTATTCCAGGGCACCAGCGGTGAAATTATAGCTTACTGGGATTTGTGTACTGGCTGGAAGCGGTTTTTTGGCTTGGTGCTGGCTTTTATTATTGTTTACTGGTGTTTGTGTGGTGAGTGGGGTCGGGGGTATTATGGGTTTTTATTTTGTTTTGATAAATTTTATTTTAATTAATTATTGGGTTTAATTGGTTTCTGGTTTTGTTTCTTTGGGGTGGTATATGAACTACAATGGCTTTCCCTGTTCAGAATGACTCGATCATGACCATCCGTACCCGCTTTGCGCCTTCTCCCACTGGCTATTTGCATATCGGCGGTGCCCGTACCGCCCTGTATTGCTGGCTGGCCGCGCGCCGCGCCGGGGGGCAGTTCGTACTGCGCATCGAGGATACCGATCGCGAGCGCAGCACCCAGGCGGCGATTGATGCCATTTTGCAGGCGATGGATTGGTTGGGGCTTTCTTATGACGAAGGTCCGATTTATCAAACGCAGCGCCTTGAGCGCTACAAGGAAGTGGCCGAGCAGCTGGTAGCCGAGGGCAAGGCCTACTACGCCTACGAAAGCCGCGAAGAACTCGATGCCATGCGCGAGGCGGCGATGGCCGCTGGCGAAAAGCCGCGTTATCGCGGCAAATACCGGGATGAAAACGCGCCCTGGCGGGATGATCCCAACCGGGTGATTCGCTTCCGCAACCCGGACAGTGGCAGCGTGGTATTCGATGACCTGGTGAAAGGCCGTATCGAATGGCAGAACAGCGAGCTGGATGATTTGGTGATTTTCCGCCCCGATGGCTACGCCACCTACAACTTCGCAGTGGTAGTGGACGATATGGATATGGGCATCACCCATGTGGTGCGCGGCGATGACCATGTCAACAATACGCCCCGGCAAATCAACCTGTATCAGGCGCTCGGCAAAACCCCGCCGGTATTTGCGCATCTGCCAATGATTCTGGATGAGGCCGGCGCCAAACTCAGCAAGCGCACTGGCGCGGCCGATGTGATGCAGTACCGCGACGCCGGTTATCTGCCGCATGCGCTCCTGAACTATCTGGTGCGTCTGGGCTGGTCGCATGGCGATCAGGAAATCTTCACCATGAACGAGATGGTGGCGCTGTTTGACCTCAAGGATGTCAATGCCAAGGCCTCGCGTCTGGATGCGGCCAAGCTTGGCTGGCTCAACCAGCAATATCTGAAAAACGATGCGCCCGAAGATGTGGCTCGGCATCTGCAATGGCATCTTCAGCAATGTGGCTACGACCTGCAGCAAGGCCCGGCGCCCAAGGATGTGGTGATCGCCCTGCGCGAGCGGGTGCAGACCTTGAAGGACATGGCCGAGAAGGCCGCAGTCTGGTACCAGCCACTGAGCGAATACGACGAGGCGGCGGTCGCCAAGCACTTGGTGGAAAGCGCGCGTGCGCCGCTGACTGCGGTGCGCGAGCAATTGGCAGCGGTGAGCGACTGGCAGCAGGAAGCCGTGGCAGCGGCGCTCAAGGCCACCGCAGCAAACCTGGGACTTGGCATGGGCAAGATTGCCCCGGCGCTGCGGGTCGCCATCACCGGCACCCAGGTCAGCCCGGATATCTCGCATACCGTGTATCTGGCAGGTCAGGCCGAGGCGCTGCGCCGGATTGATGCGGCGCTTGCCAAAATCCCGGCTTGAGTCACCGGACAGCTCGCGGCATCATGCCTGTATGAGCCAGACGCATTTGCACTGTACTTCGCCCGAGCACCATGTCCACGACGCGGCGGACTTCATCACCGCCGTTGAGCGCGCCTGTGCGCAGCGCGGCCTGCGGCTGACGCCCATCCGGGCGCATGTGCTGCGCCTGATTGCCGAAGAAACTGGCCAGCCCATCAAGGCATACGACTTGCTGGAGAAAGTGCGCTTGAGCGATGGCCCCGGCGCGGTTGCGCCGCCTACGGTGTATCGCGCGCTGGATTTTTTGATGATGAACGGCTTTGTGCACAAGCTCGAATCCATCAATGCCTTTGTCGCCTGCCATCATCCCGATAGCGCGCAACATTCGGTGCCGTTCCTGATCTGTAACCGTTGCCACCGCGCCGTGGAAATGGAAGATGCCGAAATCGTCACGGCGCTGGAGTCGCGCGCCCGCGCACTGGGCTTCATGCCGCAGCGGCAAGTGCTGGAAGTGCACGGCCTGTGTGAGCGCTGCGCGGGCTAACCAGAGCGGCCTTGCAAGATAGGCGGTTGCTTTGAGCTGATCCAGCAGCTCCGATTTTGATGTAATGAAAACGGGGCGCAGATTGCGCCCCGTTTGTTGTTGGCGAGGCTTCTGTCAGAAGAAGAAGCGTACGCCTGCGCTGTAACCACGGCCTTGCAGCGGCGCCAAGTCTTTCAGGTAAGAGGTGTGTACACGGGCTTCCTTGTTGAGCAGGTTGCGGCCATCGACAAACACTTCCCAGCCTTTGCCGTTACTGGTGTCGCCATGCCATGCCAAATGGGCGTTGACCCAGGTGTAGCCGACGGTTTCATGTTCGGTGCTGGCTACGCGGTCTTGCTTGAAGGTACGGGTGGCGCCCAGGGCAGCGCGGAACACCGGGCTTTCCCAGCGCAGTTCGGCGCCGGCGCGCATCGGTGCGATGCGCGGCAGGTTGCCGCCGCTGTTGAGCAAGGCACGGTGGTTGTGGATATGGTCACCATGCACGATGGGAGCGCGGACAATGCGGCTGGCATCATTCTTCACCCGACCACGTACGCTGTCGGCAAACAGGCGCAAGTCAAAATGGCCGGTTGCGCTATCGACCAGCGTGAACAGGGCATCGGCTTCAAAGCCGTGGAAGCGCGCATCATCCTGCACCCATTTCATGACCGGAATGCCGCCATCGGTGAGCTGTGTGCCAGGACGACGCAGGCTCTCAAGGCCGGAAAGATAGATATAGTCCCGGTAGTCGGTGTAATACACGCTGGCGCCCAGACGCACGCGACCGGTCTGCCATTTGCCGCCCAATTCGATGCGGTTGGCGGTTTCAGCTTTGAGTTTGTCATCACCCACTTCAATCACGCCGGTGGCCACATGCACGCCGTTGGCGAACAGCTCTTCGATACTCGGTGCGCGCTGGGCGCGGTCAAGACCCAGATGGAATTGCAGTGCATCCCCCGCATTCCAACGCAGTGCAGCAGAGAAGTGATTGGTATTGAAGCGGCGGCTGTCCACGCGGCCAGGCAGCAGCGGCTGCGACTGGGTTTCTACGCGATTGCGGTCATGACGTGCGCCAAGCTCCAGCTTTACTGCGCCAAAATCGCGCTGCCCCATCCAGAAAAAGCCGGTATCGCGCATTTTGCTTGGTTGCACAAAAGCCTCGTCGCCCTGCGCTGCAAAGCTGCGGCGCGTAGCTTGCAGACCGAAGGCGCCTTGCCAGCCGGCGAAGTCCTGATGCACCAGCTCCACGCGGCCTTCATGGCTACGGTTTTTGAACAGTGTGCCGATATGTTCGCCTTCAGATTCGGTATGGGTGTAGTCGGTATGCGCGTACTTGAAGCGCAGGGTTTTGAAGACGCCAAGATCATTCAAACCACCGTGCAGCTCATGGCGGCGCTGGTCGAGGTGGATGGCGACCCCGTGCTCGTCATGATGATCTTCATGGTCGTGCTCATGGCCATGTCCATGCCCGTGGTCATGCCCGTGGCCATGATGATGGTCATGCTCGATATGCTGATGGCCTGGCACGCCATAGCGGGTGTTGTACAGGCTGGTATTGATGCCGAAATGGCCACGTTCGCCGATATAGCTCACGCCAAGACCGGCACTGGCGGTGCGGGTGGCACTGTTGGCGAGTTTGCCCCAGTTGTCGGCATCGCGTTCTTCGCCGTGTTCTTCGGCGTGCTCGGCGCTGACGGCATGTCCCGGGATTTTGATGTCGCCGGTCTCACGCAGCAGGCCATCGGCATGGAACACCCAGCCGCTGCCAGTGTTTGTGGTGCTGCCATCAAGGCGGAACATGCCGGTGCGCTCATCATTGACATTGCCGCCGCGCAGCTCCACGCGGCCGGAGAACGGTGAGTCGCGCAGTGCATCCGGGCTGCGGCCATCCACCACATTGACGGCGCCGCCAATGGCGCCGCTGCCGTACAGCAGGGCAGCTGGGCCTTTCAATACTTCAATACGGTCGGCCATAAACGGCTCGATGCTGACCGCGTGATCAACGCTGACGGTGGAGACATCGCCACTGCCGGTGCCGCTGCTCAATACCTGTACGCGCGCGCCATCGAGGCCGCGGATGATCGGTCGGCCCACACCGGGGCCAAAGTAGGAGCTTTGAATGCCCGGCAGGCGCTCAAGGCTAGCCCCAAGGGTGGCGGCCTTTTCTTCATCAAGACGCTCGCCTGCCAGCACATCCACCGGACGTACCAAGTCTTCGGCCGTTTGGTGCAGTGGCGTAGCGGTGACTTTCACCTTGTCCAGAAGATCATGCGCCGGGCTGCGATGCTCGTCATGGCTTTGGGCAAAACCGGTAGCCGGGACGGCCAGGGCAAGCAGTAGCGCATGGGTCAAAAGATGGCGACGCGGGGGGAGGGGGAGGATTTTCGTCATGCTTTGTTGTAGAGTAGTGGTTACAAGGTAGCAAATGTTATATTGTTCCCTGTCCTTCGGGCAAGGGTTGCGCCAAGGTCATTGATGTGCCGTTTGCCAAATCAGGCGTGTAACCGGTGGATTTGCAAGGGCTTTATGCGCAAGAGGCAGTAAAGGGTGGGGCTACCTTGACACTTATCACTTCGAGGCTTGGACTGACCAACATGGCGCAATCAGGAACACGTTTGCAAACGGCTGACCGCATCGGTTTTGCCGCATCCATGCTGTGTGCAGTCCACTGCGCTGCATTGCCGATCCTGATGGCATTGCTGCCGGCGCTGGGACTGGGCAGTCAGGGCTGGGTGGATATTGACCAGGGCGTGGTGGTGTTCGCCACTGTGCTGGCGGCCACCACCTTGACGACCGGCTGGCGCCGCCATCGTGCCTACCATGCCTGGGGTTTTTTGCTGCCAGCATTGTTGCTGCTATGGTTGGGCGCCTTCGGGCCGTTCCATGCGCATGGGGATGAGCAACCCTATGCCTGGCTGCACTGGGGGCTGATGGTGCCAGGTGGGGTGTTGCTGGCGTTGGCGCATTTGACCAATATGCGTCTGACGCATCGTGCCGGGATGCTGGCAGTTACAAAAAATCAGGGCTGATTGTCACTTGGCTTTATGCTAGGCTTGGCGTTTACTTTTCATCCCTGCGCGGCTGCGCAGGACAACTACTATCAGGAGCAATCATCATGGGCAAAGGCGACCGCAAGACCGCCAAGGGCAAGCGTTATAACTGCAGCTACGGCAATGTCCGTCCGAAGGCCGTCAATAAGGCTGCGGGCTCTGCAGCTGCCCCGGTAGTCAAGAAAGCCGCAGGCAAAAAGACTGTGACCAAGAAGACCAGCAAGGCTGCTTGATTGGATTGCAGGCAAATTCGATTAGCCGACGCCCCGCAAGGGGCGTTGTGCATTTTAGGAGAGCCTGTTTGCTATCAAGCGCGCGAAAGAATGGAGCCTGGAGGCTCCATTCTTCACACAGCCGGTTTGCGGGGTGTTACCACTGGAAGCCCACCTTGGCATACACATAGGCACCGTTGAAGCCGAAAGGTGAAAGGTTGCTGTAGGGGAACTGGCCGTTGGTGGAGTTGCCGAAAATGCTTTCATCCGGGTACTCGTTCAGCACATTGTCTGCGCCCAGGGTGAACTTCCAACCCCCGTGCTTGTAGCTGACGGCGACATCGGCCAGCCATTTGGCGGCATAGGTTTGGTCAAGCGCGGGGTTGTTCGGCGTGGTGCTGACGCTGCCATAGCGGGTAGCGGCCAGTGACAGCTCCCACAGGTCATGATTCCACTGCCCGGCAAGCAGCAGTTTGTTGCGCGGGAAGCCTTTTTCAATACGGCCGCGCTCTACCCGGTCAATACGCTCAAGGTTCAGGCCATTGCTTTCCAGTTGCTGCGGGTTGGCTGCCACGCGCAGGATTTCGGTCTTGCTGTGGTTATAGCCCAGGGTGAAGTCCAGGCTGCTTTGGGCAAGCTGCCAGCGGTAGCTGCCCACCACGTCCACGCCGCGGCTGCGGGTGTCGATGGCATTGGTGAAATAGCGGCCGCCATTGACGCCATAAATGCCCTGTGATTCCAGCAGGGCGCGCACGCCCGGGCCGGTCAGGTTGGAGGAGAGCACGATACGGTCATCGACATCGATTTGATAGGCGTCGATGGTGAGGTACAGGCCGTTGGCCGGTTGCAGTACCAGCCCGAGGCTGGCGGATTTGGAGGTTTCCGGCTTCAGCGGTTCGGAGCCGAAGGCCTGCGCGACCTTGCTTGAGGCCGGGAAGGTGCGGACTTCAAACGGCGTGGCGATACCCGGCAGATAAATGGTGCTGATGGTCTGGAAGTATTGCTGCGGCAGCGACGGGGCGCGGAAGCCGGTGGCAAGCGTGCCACGCAGGGCAATGGCCGGGCCAAATTCGTAGCGTGCCGAGAGCTTGCCGGAAGTGTGGTTGCCGAAGTCGCTGAAGTTCTCGTAACGCACCGCGCCGCCCAGATTGAACTTTTCGGTCAAATCCGCTTCCACGTCCAGATAGGCGGCATGGCTGCGGCGGTCGTAATGGCCTGAAACCTGCGGCGAGAAGCCGGCAAAGCCCTGTGCACCGCCGGGTTTGCCAAGATCAGGTTGCGCATAGGAGCCGTATTCGCCCGGTGACTGGTTCCATTTGTCGTAGCGATATTCCAGGCCGAAGGCGATATTCAGCGGTGAGGCCAACCCCATTTCAAAGCCCTTGCGGAAGTCCAGATTGGCGACATTCTGGGTGGTTTCCAGCATGCCGTCGTAAAACTCGCGCGGCGAGGCGGCGCCGAGGCTGGCGTTCAGGGTGTTGCGGGTATGGAACAGCAGCTGGTTATGGCCGTAGTTATAGCTGAAGTCCCAGTCCCAATCATTGCCGAATACGCCACGCATACCGATGACCGCGGAGCGGTCTTTGGAGATGTTGTTGATGCTGGGCAGATAGCCATCGGGATAAATCGAGCGGATGTTCTGCCGCAGGTTGCCCGGCGCGCGGAAGAAGGCGTAGGAAGTGATATCGCGGTGGCTGGCCGTGCCCCAGCCATACACGCTGAGATTGTCGGTGATGTCAAAAGCGCTGTTTACCGATACCGCGCCAAAATCGGCGCCGGGGTCGCCAATCACGAAGGCCTTTTGGCCGACCGCAGGCTGGTTGGGGCTGGGTGCGCCGGCATAGGGGCGGGCGCGATCGGTACGCTCCTGGGTGCCGATTTGCGCCGAGATATGGGCAAAGCCGCGATTCTCGCCCAGGGAAAGCCCGGTATTGCCGGCCAGCTGGAATTGCTCGCCATCGCCTGCATCCATCTTGCCATGGCTGAAGCTGACGCTGCCGCCGCGTGCTGCGCTTTTCAGCACCACATTGACCACGCCGGCAATGGCATCGGAGCCGTACTGTGCCGATGCGCCATCACGCAGCACTTCCACGCGGTCGATGGCGGAAATCGGGATGGTATTGAGATCCACCGGCGCCGAGCCGCGGCCCATGGTGCCGTTGAGATTGAGCAGCGATGAGGTATGGCGGCGCTTGCCATTGACCAATACCAGCACCTGGTCGGGGGAAAGGCCGCGCAACTGTGCCGGGCGCACTGCACTGGTGCCGTCGGTCAGCGCCGGGCGCGGAAAATTCAGCGAGGGCAGGGCGCGCGCCAGTGCCGTGGCAAGCTCGCTGGTGCCGGTGGCTTGCAGCGCTTCGGTAGTGATGATGTCAATCGGTGCCGAAGACTCGGCCACGGTGCGGTCGGCTGCGCGGGTGCCGGTGATGATGATTTGGTCGAGCACCGTTTTTTCCGGCACAGTGTTTTCCTGTGCCTGTGCAGCCGTGGCGGAAAGTGCCAGCACGATGGACGAAACAAACAAATGGCGCTTCATGGGAATTCCTGTTGCCGTTAGGGGTAATTGTTAGCAGGACATTAAACCTGCCCCTGTTGCACTGCAATCAATTTTCCTGAATGCAGCTTCAACGCTATGCCTGCTGGCAGATGCGGTAATCAATGCCGCTGAAGTCGGCAAACTGTTGCAGGTTGCGGACATCGCCCAGGCCATAGATGCCTGTAATTTCGCCGCGTACCAAGGCCAAAAGTCTCTGGTCGCTGCGCGCAGCCAGGCTTTGCCAGCAGATTTCACGGGCGGCTTCCTGCGCCGGGCTCCAGTGCTGCGAGGCATAGTCCTGCCCGGCCTGTTTGTAGAGGTGCAGCAGCGGAATCCAGTCCTGACGCGGATGCACGATATCCCAGCCGCGCGTCCAGGCACGCAAGGCCAAGTTCTGCTCTTCGCCATGGAAGTACAGCAGGCGGTCGTATGGTATTTCCTGGATGAAGCGACTGCGCGCAAAAATGAACCCGGCGGCCAGATGAAAGCCCAGTGCCAGATCGGTACCGGCTTTCCAGTCGGCGCGAAAGCGCAAGGTGGCGCAGTCCGGGCGCAGCGCCTCGCCGTCTTCCGGGACGATGATGGACACCTCGGAGGCGGCCGCGCGGCGCACCATCGGGTCGCCATCGGCATCAAACTCGAATGGCGGCGGGTAGGCGGAAATCAGCGGTTTGGGCAGCTGCCGCTCCAGTTGCCGGTGCAGGTCGAGCAGCGCCGTATCCCAGCCGGGAAAGAAAAACGTATGCGAATCGACTTGCAGGAAATATTCCTCGCCCTGATGCAGTTGCATGGCCAGATGCCGCGCCCAGCACACTCCCTCGGACAGCGCCGGGTCTATCTTCCGGTGGCGTACCTGCCACTGCCAGGACTTGCCGGCCATCCATGCGGCATGGTCATCGTGTGACTGGTCAATCAGCCCTACAAAAATGCGTTCGGGCAGGGCAGCCTTGCTGAAAATCTGTTCCAGCGTAAAGGCCAGATGCGGCTCGCAATAGGCGGCCAGGCTGATGAAAATGCGCATGCGGGAAAATTTCTGGAGGCGGTAGCAGCTTACAATCTGCCGATGATTTCTTTCCGTAATTTTGCCCTGCGCCGGGGCGAGCGTCTTTTGCTTGCCGATGTCGATCTTGCCCTGCATGCCGGTTATCGCGTCGGCGTGGTGGGGCGCAATGGCGCCGGTAAATCTTCGCTGTTTGCGGCTTTGCTGGGTGAGGTCGAGCCGGACAAGGGCGATCTGGATCTGCCCGGCAAGGCGCGCATTGCCAGTGTGGCGCAGGAAACCCCGCATCTGCCCGACCCGGCGCTGGACTATGTGATGTCCGGCGATACCCAGCTGCACGCGGCGGTACGCGCCGAGCGTGAGGCGATGGCGCGCGAGGACTGGGAGGCTGTGGCCGAGGCGCATCAGCGCCTTGCCGAACTCAATGGTTACGACGGTGATGCCCGTGCCGGGCGGCTGCTGCACGGTTTGGGCTTTGCCGCCGACACCCACGACAAGGCGGTGGCGGACTTTTCCGGCGGCTGGCGGGTGCGGCTGAATGTCGCCCGGGCGCTGATGATGCCAAGCGACTTGCTGTTGCTGGACGAGCCCACCAACCACCTGGATCTGGATGCCGTGGTCTGGCTGGAAGACTGGCTGCGCCGCTATGACGGTACTTTGCTGGTCATCAGCCATGACCGCGAGTTTCTGGACAACGTCACCACTCACATCCTGCATCTGCACGATGGCCGTGCCAAGCTGTATGCGGGCAATTACACCGCCTTCGAGCGGCAACGCGCCGAGCATCTGCGCCAGCAGCAAATCGCCTTTGAAAAAGAGCAGGCCGAGCGCGCGCATTTGCAGAAATTCATCGACCGCTTCAAGGCCAAGGCCAGCAAGGCGCGGCAGGCGCAGAGCCGCATGAAACGCCTGGAAAAGCTCACCGGCACCGAGGCGGTGCGTGCCGAGCGCGCCCTGCATATCGACTTCCCGGAGCCTGCGCGGATGCCCAATTCGCTGCTGACGCTGCGCCATGTGGATGCCGGCTATGGCGCAGATGCCAAGATTCTGGGTGATGTTGGCTTTGCATTGGAGGCCGGTGACCGGATTGGCTTGCTGGGACCCAACGGTGCGGGCAAGTCCACCCTGGTGAAAACCCTGGTTGGCGAGCTGGCGGTGATGGCGGGCGAGCGCATCGCCCACCCGGATTTGGTGATTGGCTACTTCGCACAGCACACCGTGGAATCGCTGGTGGAAGGCACTTCGCCCATCGACCACCTGAAAGCGATATCGCCGGATACGCCGACGCAGGAGTTCCGCAACTTCCTGGGGCGCTGGCAGTTCCCCGGCGACCGTGCGTTTGAAGTTATCGACAATTTCTCCGGTGGCGAAAAAGCCCGCCTGGCGCTGGCGCTGATTGCCTGGCGCAAGCCGAATGTGTTGCTGCTGGACGAGCCGACCAACCATCTGGACCTGGAGATGCGCGAGGCGCTGGCCGAGGCGCTGAGTGATTTTGACGGCGCCATCGTCATGGTCAGCCATGACCGGCATTTGATTGGTCTGGTTTGTGACGAATTCTGGCGGGTACACGATGGCCAGGTACAGGCTTTCAACGGTGACCTTGACGATTACGCCGCCTGGCTACGCGCCCGGCCGGCGGAAACCGGCAAGGCTGAAGCGGCCGCCAAGGCGCCAGCGGAAAAGCCCGTCGAGGCTCTCAAGCCAGCGCCCAAAGCCGCAGCCAAGCCTGCCAGGGTCAATCCGCACAAGCTGAAAGAAGTCGAAGCAGAGGTAGAGCGCTTGAGTGTCCAGCTTGCTGAATGCGAAGCGGCCCTTGCCGATCCGGCGGTGTATTCGGATGCCGGAAAAGTCGCCGCGCTCGGGCGCGAGCAAATGCAGCTGCGTGAAGCGCTGGAAGCGGCGGAAGAAGTTCTGCTTGCGCTGTATGGCTGATGGGCATGCCTGCAAATTAATTTATCTCTTCATGCGAATGTAGCGATATTTGATGTTAGAGTGGCCGCCCGCCCGGTCATTGCGGCCAGGCGCGCTTCCCCACTGGAGACATCCGCATGACACAACAGCGCTTTGAAACACTGGCACTGCACGCCGGCTATACGCCGGAGCCGACTACCCATGCGGTGGCCGTGCCGATTTACCAAACCGTGGCCTATGCCTTCGATAGTGCCCAACATGCCGCCGACCTGTTTGACCTCAAGGTGCCCGGCAATATCTACAGCCGCATCATGAACCCGACCTGCGCAGTGCTGGAGCAGCGTGTGGCCGCACTGGAAGGCGGCCTGGCCGGACTGGCACTGGCTTCCGGGCAGGCAGCGATTACCTATGCCATCCAGACCATTGCCGGTCAGGGCGACAATATCGTCAGCGCCCAATCGCTGTATGGCGGCACCTGGAACCTGTTCGCGCACACCCTGCCACAGTTCGGCATCGAGGCGCGCTTTGCCGATGAGCGCAACCTGGCCGCGCTGGAAGCGCTGATCGATGCCCGCACCAAGGCGCTGTATGTGGAAAGCATCGGCAACCCTTCCGGACGGGTGGCGGATATTCCGGCACTGGCCGAGCTGGCGCATCGCCATGGCATTCCGCTGATTGTCGATAACACCGTGGCCTCGCCCTGGCTGCTGCGGCCGATTGAGCACGGCGCCGATATCGTGGTGCACTCACTGACCAAATACATCGGCGGCCATGGCACCTCCATTGGCGGCATGATTGTCGATAGCGGCCGCTTCCCCTGGGCCGAACATGCCGAGCGTTTCCCGCAGCTGACCACGCCCGACCCCAGCTATCACGGCGTGGTCTATACCGAGGCGCTGGGCGAGGCCGCCTTCATTGGCCGCGCCCGTGTCGTGCCGCTGCGCAATACCGGCGCGGCATTGTCACCGTTCAATGCGTTCCAGATTTTGCAGGGGCTGGAGACGCTTTCGCTGCGCATGGAGCGCATCGTGGACAACACCCTGGCGGTGGCGCGCTATCTGCAAGGCCATGAAAAAGTGGCCTGGGTCAGCTACGCAGGCTTGCCCGGTCATCCCGACCACGACACCGCACAGCGGCTGCTGGGCGGCAAGGCCTCGGGACTTCTGACCTTCGGGCTGGCAGGCGAAGATGGCCGCGCCGCAGGCGAGCGCTTTTTGGACGCACTGAAACTGTTTACCCGGCTGGTCAATATTGGTGACAACAAATCCCTGGCCACGCATCCGGCCAGCACCACTCACCGCCAGCTTGATGATGATGAGCTGGAGCGCGCCGGCGTGCGCCAGGAAACAGTACGCCTGTGCGTGGGCATCGAGCATATCCACGACCTCCTGGCCGATTTGCATCAGGCGCTGGCTGCGGTTTGACGGCCTGATAAGCCCAGCTGCCGGCAAGCAGACCGGCAGCTGGGTCTATGCACAGTGATTTGCCGGCATTGCCTGTAAGCCGCTGACGGGTTAGGGTGCCGGGTATGAATACCCTGCATATGCTCACTGTGACGTCGCTGCTGGCACTGGCTGGCTGCACTTCTGCCAATAACGATGCCAGCCATCCGGCAGCCACGCCCGCTACTGCGCAAGGCAAGGCGCAGCCAACATTGGCCGATGCCGATGCATTGCAGCCTGCTGATGAGTTTCTGATGCGCATCGCCAAGCATTGTGGTCAAGCTTATGAGGGGCGGATCGTAGCCAATGAACCCAAGCCGAGCGAGCCGGATGCTTTTGAAGGCAAGCCTCTGGTGATGCATGTGCGTGGTTGCGATAACCCGCGCGAGCGTCTGGAAATTCCTTTCCATGTGGGCGATGACCATTCCCGTACTTGGATTTTGAGCCGTTTGCCCAATGGGTTGCGGCTCAAGCATGATCACCGCCATGAAGATGGCAGTGCTGATGAGATGACCATGTATGGCGGCGATAGCCGTGAAGCGGGCAGCACCGAACGCCAAGCCTTCCCGGTGGATGACGAGTCGATCGCCATGTTCAAGAAAGGCGGGCTGAATGCCTCGGTAGAAAATACCTGGGCAATGGAAATCCATCCACATGCCTTTGTATATGAACTGTCCCGTCCCAATGGCCGGATGTTCAAGGTGGAGTTTGACCTGAGCCGCCCGGTGCAAACCCCGCCTACTCCCTGGGGCTGGTAAGCGTCTACGCCCAGAAGTCTCCTGCCGAATGCTTCACAGTGACATTGTGATTAGCGATTGCGCAGTTGGGAGATGGCATTGGTGAGTAACTAGATACCAGCAATCGGTAAAGTGGCAAACTGGGAGACTCCTGATGAGGTCGGAGTTTTCAGGTTGGAAGCGTTGGCACTTGGGTGGGGTGACCATTTTCATCCAGAGCCACCATGCTGAAATGGCCGCGGGTGGCCAGATGGGTATCGCCGCTTAGCAGGTTTTCGCAGTGCAGCTCCACTTCCACCTGCATCGAGGTGCGCCCGGTCTGTACCACGCGGGCGATGACTTCCACCAGTGAGCCAACCGGTACCGGGGCGCTGAAGTTGATTTCTTCCGAGCGCGCGGTGACTACGGTGCGGCGGGAGTGACGGGTGGCGGCAATGAATGCGGCCTTGTCCATCCAGGCCAGTGCCTGGCCGCCAAACAGCGTGCCGAGGTGGTTGGCGTGGTGGGGGAAAACGATTTCGCTCATACGCACATCGGCGCAGTCGCGGGCAGCAGAAGGAGTCAAGGCGGGCCTCGCTGTGGGGGAGGGGAAAACGGGAAAAAGATTGGCCTGCCGCGCACAGGGCGATTCGGCAGGCCAATCTCAATGGGACAGGCTCAGAATGCGTGGTCGAAGCTGACTTCGCCTTGCACGCCGACCTGATAGGCGGAGACGCGGCGCTCGAAGAAGTTGGTCAGCTCCTGCACATCCTGCAACTCCATGAACGGCAGCGGGTTGCGCACGTTGTAGACCTTGTCCATGCCGAGTTTGGCAAAGTGGTTGTCGGCGCAGTGTTGCAGGTACTGGCGCATGTCGCGCTCGGAAATGCCGGCCACGCCGCCGGAGAGCACGTCCTCGGCGAACTGCATTTCACATTCGATGGCCTCGGCCAGCATGTCGCGCACCTGTTGCTTCATTGTCTCGTCGAACAGCTCCGGCTCTTCCTCGCGGATGGTGCGCACGGCCTCGAAGGCGAATTCCATATGACAGCTTTCGTCGCGGAATACCCAGTTGGTGCCGGAGGCCAGGCCAGGCAGCAGGCCGCGGGAGCGGAAGTAATACACATAGGCGAAGGCGGCAAAGAAGAACAGGCCTTCGATGCAGGCGGCAAAGCAGATCTGGTTGAGCAGGAACTGGCGGCGCTGCTCGCGGGTTTCGATGCGCTTGAGCTCCTGGATGCTGTCAATCCACTTGAAGCAGAAATCGGCCTTCTTCTTGATGGAGGGGATGTTTTCCACTGCGGCGAAGGCACGCGCGCGCTCGCCGGGGTCGGGCAGGTAGTTGTCCAGCAGGGTCAGGTAGAACTGCACATGCAGCGCTTCTTCGTACAGCTGGCGAGAGAGGTACATGCGCGCTTCGGGGGCGTTGAGATGCTGGTACAGGTTTAGCACCAGATTGTTGGCGACGATGGAGTCGCCGGTGGCGAAGAACGCTACCAGCCGGTGAATCAGATGCTGATCCGCCGGCGACATCTTGCTGTGCAGGTCGGAGATGTCGATCTGGAAGTTGATTTCCTCCACCGTCCAGGTGTTCTTGATCGCATTGCGATACATCTCGTAGAACTGCGGATAGCGCATCGGCCGCAGGGTCAGCTCGAAGCCGGGGTCGAGCAGCTGTTGGGGGCGGTTGTCGTTCATTATTGGCAGGCCTCGCAGCTTTCGGGGTTTTCCAGCGAGCAGGCGACCGCCTGTGCCGGGGTGTAGGTCGATACCGTGGTCTTGGCGATGCGGGTCGCCGGACGTGAGCGCAGGTAGTAGGTGGTCTTGATGCCGCGCTTCCAGGCATACATGTACATCGAGGACAGCGCGCCGATGTTCGGGCTTTCCATGAACAGGTTGAGCGAGGCGGACTGGTCGATGAAGGCGCCGCGGTCGGCGGCCATGTCAATCAGTGAGCGCATCGGCAGCTCCCAGGCGGTGCGATACACCTGGCGCAGGCTCTCGGGGATGGCGCTGATTTGCTGGATGGAGCCGTCGGCGAGCTTGATGGCATCGCGCATTTCCGGCGTCCACAGGCCGAGCTTTTTCAGCTCATCAATCAGATAGCGGTTCACCTGAAGGAAGTCGCCGGAGAGCGTTTCGCGCTTGAACAGGTTGCTGACCTGCGGCTCGACGCATTCGTAGCAGCCGGCGATCGAGGCGATGGTGGCGGTCGGCGCGATGGCGATCAGCAGCGAATTGCGCAGGCCGTGCTCACGGATGCGTGCTCGCAGGCCGTCCCAGCGCTCACGATCCTCCACCTCCACGCCCCAGGCATCGAATTGCAGCTCGCCCTGCGATGCACGGGTATCGGCAAAGTTCGGGTGTGCGCCCTTGGCCTGCGCCAGCTCGCAGGAGGCATCGAGGGCGTGGAAATAGATGGTTTCGGCGATTTTCTTCGACAGGGCGCGGGCTTCGTCGCTGTCAAAGGCCAGGCGCTTTTTGAAGAACACATCCTGCAGACCCATGCAGCCCAGCCCCACCGGACGCCAGCGCAGATTGCCGCGCCGGGCCGATTCAATCGGGTAGAAGTTGAGGTCAATCACCCGATCCAGCTGGGTCACAGCCTGACGCACGGTTTCGCCGAGTTTGGCAAAGTCGAAATCGCCATATTCGTCCAGATGGCGACCCAGATTGATGGAGCCAAGGTTGCAGACGGCGGTTTCTTCGCTGGAGGTGACTTCCAGAATCTCGGTGCAGAGGTTGGAGAGATGAATCACGTTCTGCGGGCGCAGCGTCTGGTTGCTGGCGCGGTTGCACTTGTCCTTGAAGGTCATCCAGCCATTGCCGGTTTCGGCCAGGGTGCGCATCATGCGGGCGTACAGTTTGCGCGCGGACACTTGCTTGCTGGCCTTGCCCTGGGCTTCGGCCTGCAGGTAGGCAGCCTCAAAGGCCTCGTTGTGCAGGTCAACCAGCTCCGGCACCACGTTCGGGTCGAACAGCGACCATGCCTGGTCGGCTTCGACGCGCTTCATGAACAAGTCCGGCACCCAGTTGGCGAGGTTCAGATTGTGGGTGCGGCGGGCTTCATCGCCGGTGTTGTCACGCAGCTCCAGAAAATCCTCGATATCGGCATGCCAGGTTTCCAGATACACGCAGGCCGCGCCTTTGCGCTTGCCGCCCTGGTTGACTGCAGCCACCGAGGAATCCAGGGTCTTCAGCCATGGCACGATGCCATTGGAATGGCCATTGGTGGAGCGGATCAGCGAGCCGCGCGAGCGCACCCGGCTATAGCCCACGCCAATGCCGCCGCTGAACTTGGACAGCTGGGCGATATCACCGTACTTGGCATAGATCGACTCCAGCGAATCCTGCGGTGAATCAAGCAGGAAGCAGGAGGACAGCTGCTCGTGGCGGGTGCCGGAGTTGAACAAGGTCGGCGAGCTGGGGATATATTCCAGCGAACTCATGGTGCGGTACAGCGCAATCGCCTCACCGACCTCTTCGGACAAGGCACTGGCAATGCGCAGGAAGAACTGCTGCGGGGTTTCAATCACCTTGCGGCTATGCGGATGACGCAGCAGATAGCGGTCGTACAGGGTGCGCAGGCCGAAATAGTCGAATTGCCAGTCCTGCATCGGGTCGATGGCATCATTGAGCTTGCGCGCATGGGTTTGCACAAAGCCCAACAGGCGGTCGTTGATGAGGCCGACTTCATGGCCGCGTGCCACCGACTGCGAAAAAGCATGAATTTCCTGCCCGGCCACTTCCTTGGCGATTACATTGGCCAGAAGACGCGCGGCCAGCTTGCCGTATTCGGGTTCCTCGCCAATCAGCAGCGCCGCAGTGCGGATGGAGAGCTCGTCCAGCTCCTGGGTGGTAGCGCCGTCATACAGCCCGGAGATGGTACGGGTGGCGACCCGCATCGGATCCACCGCATGCAAGCCTTCGGTGCAGCGGGCGATGGCGAACACGATCTTGTTCAGATCCACCGCCTGGCGACTGCCATCGCGCTTGGTCACCGTCATCGCATGTGCAGCAGCAGGCGGCGTGAGCGAGAAGTTTTCGCCTTGTGCGGTGGCAGGCGAGGGGACTGCAAAATCGTTTTGGCTCATGGCATCCACTCAAGATAGATGAGATTGGGGCGATACCGCCTGCTTTGCCGTGTGGGCAAGAGCCAAGGCGGCAAGAGATTGGCAGCTCAAGACTGGCGAGCGTTACCTCTGCTTGATTTGCCTGCACAGCAACCACTACAGACATAAAAACAGCGACCCCGCTCCGGGGCGAAAGCAGGATATACGGTATTTTTTTCGGACTCAAGCACAATATCTAGTGTTTTTTCATGAATGGGTGCTTGACTTTCACAGAAGCCTTGCAGGGCAAGGGAAAGCCAGGAAATTACTACTTATGACCGCGGGTTTGCATGGTTTTTGCCGATGCTTCGTGATAGGCCTTGGCATAGTGAGCCGCTACCAGCCATGACCTGCGGCTGGGCATGATGTGGCGCCAAACACGAGTACGCGAGTCTTGCTTGCGGAGTAAAATGCGCGGTCGTTTCCAACAAGAAATTAAACTCATGCGTAGCCATTTTTGCGGCCTTGTCGATGAAGCTCTCATCGGCCAAACCATTACTTTGTGCGGTTGGGCGGATGTCGCCCGCAACATGGGCGGGGTGGTGTTCATCGACCTGCGCGACCATGAAGGTATCGTGCAAGTGGTGGCCGAGCCAGCGGATCTGCCGGGCAATGACGAGGCACTGGCGGTGGCGGCCACGATTGGTTATGAGGATGCGCTGCGCATCACCGGCAAGGTGCGCGCGCGGCATAGCGTCAATGACAAAATCAAGACCGGGCGGGTCGAGGTCTTGGCCGAAAAAATCGAGGTGTTGAACAAGGCCGAGCCGCTGCCATTCCATCATCATGAAAACCCCGGTGAAGACATTCGCCTGAAATACCGCTATCTGGATCTGCGCAGCCCCGAAATGCAACGCAAAATGCGTACCCGCACCAAGCTGGTCAGTGCGCTGCGCGCCTGGCTTGATGCACGCGGTTTTCAGGATATTGAAACGCCGATTCTCACCAAGGCTACGCCGGAAGGGGCGCGCGACTTTCTGGTGCCCGCGCGCATGCATCCGGGCGAGTTCTACGCCTTGCCGCAGTCGCCGCAGCTGTTCAAGCAGATTTTGATGATGGCGGGCTTTGACCGCTATTACCAGATTGCCCGCTGCTTCCGCGATGAAGCGCTGCGCGCCGACCGCCAGCTGGAGTTTACCCAGCTGGACATGGAATTTGCCTGGGTGGATGAGCGTGATGTGCAGGACACGGTGGAAGAGATGATTCGTCATGTATTCCGCGAAGTCATCCAGGTTGAGCTGGACGAGCCATTCCCGCGCATGACCTGGGCCGAGGCGATGCGGCGTTACGGTTCGGACAAGCCCGATCTGCGCATCGCGCTGGAGCTTGTTGACGTGGCCGAGCAGGTCAAGGACAGCGGTTTTGCGGTGTTCACCGGCCCGGCCAATGAGGCCGATGGCCGGGTGGCGGCGCTGCGCATTCCCGGTGGCGCCAGCCTCAGTCGCAAACAGATTGATGAATACAGCGCACATGCGGCCAAGCACGGTGCCAAGGGGCTGGCCTATATCAAGATTGCCGACAGCGGCGAAATCACTTCGCCCATCCAGAAATTCTTTGACGATGCCGCCTTTGCCGCCTTGCTGAAGCATGTAGGGGCAGGCAATGGCGATATCGTGTTCTTTGGTGCGGGCAAGTACAGCACGGTCAGCGATTTCATGGGCGCGGTGCGCCTCAAGGCCGGCAAGGATTTTGGCTTGGTCGAGGACGCTTGGAAGCCGCTGTGGGTGACCGATTTCCCGATGTTTGAATGGGACGAGGAGGCCGGACGCTTCGTCGCCCTGCATCACCCGTTCACTGCACCGGCTGTGGACAGCATTGATGAATTGCGCGCCCATGCCGCCACCGCAGTCAGCCGTGGCTATGACATGGTGCTGAACGGCAACGAGATTGGTGGTGGCTCAATCCGCATCCATCGCCCGCAGATGCAGGCGGCGGTGTTCGAGTTGCTCGGCATTGATGCCAAGGAGCAGCAGGCCAAGTTCGGCTTTTTGCTGGATGCGCTCAAATATGGCGCGCCGCCGCACGGCGGCATCGCCTTTGGCATTGACCGCATCGCTGCATTGATGGCCGGTACCGAGTCGATTCGCGATGTGATTGCCTTCCCCAAGACCACCAGCGCACAATGCCTGATGACCGATGCGCCTTCGCCGATTGATGATGCGCAGCTGGCCGAAGTGCATGTCGCGGTACGCAACGAGCCAGGTGCATGAGTTTGCAAATCCGTCGCGCCAGCAGTGCCGATGCCGAAGTGCTGGCGGCGCTCTCGCGCACGACCTTCAGCGAAACCTTTGCGCATCTGTACGCAGCTGCGGATTTGGCCGAATTTCTTGCCAGCACCTACACCGCGGAGAAATACCGCGATGCGCTGGATGAAGCCGGTTGCGCCGCATGGATCGCCGAAGATGCGCAAGGTCAGGCGCAGGGCTATGCCCTGGCCGGGCCTTGCGGACTGCCGCATGAGGCCGTCCTTTCCGGTGATATGGAGCTCAAGCGCCTTTATGTGCTGGCCACGCACCAGGGGGCTGGCTGGGGACAGCAGCTGTTTGCCGAGGCCGAGCGCTGGATGTGGCGCAATGGCCCGGAAGCCATCTGGCTGGGCGTATGGAGCCAGAACCACCGGGCGCAGCGCTTTTACCAGCGTCAGGGCTTTGAGCGAGTCGGGCAATACCTGTTTCCCGTCGGTCAGGCGCGCGATCTGGAATACATCTTGCGCAAGGCGCATCCGCTGGGCTGATGGCAGAACTGCCTGCTTCGGTCAGACTGTTTTTGCTGCTGTTGGCGCTGTTGTTGCCCGCAGGGTTAATACTGTTGCATTTTCCTGTACAAATGGCTGCTGCTTGGCAGGTGCGCTGGATGGTCTATGCCGCCCATGCGCTATGGATGTTGGTAACGCCACTGTTGGCCGTGCGTGGTTTGCTGCTGGCAGTAGCTGGGCTGCGTCAACATAACGGTCAGAACAGGCTGGAGCTATTGGGGCTTGCCGGTCATGGGCTGGCATTGCTGTTATGGCTATATGGTGCGATCAGCCTGTGGCCAATCCTGTGGCGCTATTGAGCTGGCGCGACAAACACCGGGCATTTTTCACCCGGCTAACACTTTGCGATGATGGTTGGATGGATAAATTCGCCCCTATTGGCAAGGTCATATTGCTGCACGGTATCTGGATGCCGGAAGCGACCTTGCGACCGCTGGCGCGGCGTCTGGCTGCTGCCGGTTTTATGCCGGAAATTTTTCCCTATTCCAGTATTTTCAGCCCGACCGACGCCACGGTGAAGCGCCTGCTGGCGCGACTCAAGGGACAACCGGCGCATTTGCTGGGGCATAGTCTGGGCGGTTTGATAGCGTTAGCCGCACTCTCTGCTGCCGCGCCCTCACAAGCTGCCGGGATTGGCCGGGTGCTCTGCCTGGGGACGCCGCTTAAGGGTAGCCGGGTGGCGAAATCGCTGGCCAGGCGGCGCTTGTCTGGGCATTTGCTGGGAGGCAATGCCCGGTTGCTGCAAGATGGATGTTGCGACTGCCCCCAAGGGGCAGAAGTGGGGATGATTGCGGGCAATCTGGGGTTGGGGATTGGACGTTTATTGGCACGGTTTGACGAAGTCAATGACGGCACCGTGGCGCTTTCCGAAACACAGCTGCCCTGGCTGGCCTGTCATTGTCTGCTGGCTGCGGGACATAACGGCTTGCTGTGGTCTGACAAGGCCGCGCAGCAGGCCGTGCATTTCTTTCGTCATGGCAGCTTCATGAGCGCCGACTGACGCGCCAGATAATGCGTATCGCGTAAAATCCCGTCCCCTTCCATCAATAGCCAAAGGTTGCACTCATGGGACGTGGCCCCTCGATTGAAGCCCGCAAAAATGCGGTGGATGCCCAGCGCGGCAAAATTTTCACCAAAATCATCCGTGAAATCTCCGTGGCCGCGCGTGCCGGTGGCGGTGATCCCGGGGGCAATCCACGGCTGCGCAGTGCTATTGACAAAGGGCTGTCGGTCAATATGACCAAGGATGTGATTGAGCGCGCCATCAAGAAGGCCACCGGCGAGCTCGAAGGTGTGGAATACGAGGAAATCCGCTACGAGGGCTATGCCCCCGGCGGTGTGGCGGTGATTGTCGATTGCCTGACCGATAACCGCGTGCGTACCGTGGCCGATGTGCGCCATGCCTTTGGCAAGTTTGGCGGCAATATGGGCACCGAGGGTTCGGTGGCTTTCATGTTCAAGAAGCTCGGCATTTTGAGCTATGCGCCGGGCAGTGATGAGAATGCCATCACCGAGGCGGCGATTGAGGCCGGTGCCGAGGATGTGGTGGTGTATGACGATGGTGCGCTGGATGTCATCACCGCACCGGAGGATTTCACAGCGGTGAAAGAGGCGATGCTGGCTGCCGGGCTTGAAGCCGGTTTTGCCGAAGTCACCTATCGTGCCGATAACGATGTGGCTGTGGCCGGCGAAGAAGCCGAAAAAGTGCAAAAACTGCTTGCCTGGCTGAACGATATGGACGATGTGCAGGCGGTTTACAGCAATGCGGAGCTGCCCGAGCAGTGACCGCTGCCACGCGCATTTTGGGGATTGACCCCGGCTCGCAACGTACCGGCATCGGCATCATCGACGTATTGGCCGATGGCCGCATGAAGGCCGTGCATTACCAGCCCATCCAACTGCTGGGCGCCGAGGATTTCCCCAGGCGCCTGCGCCTCTTGCTCGATAGCTTGTGGGCGCTGATTGCCGAATACCGCCCCGATGAAGTCGCCATCGAGCAGGTATTCCTTTCCAATAACGCGATGAGTGCGCTCAAGCTCGGCCAGGCGCGCGGCGCGGCAATCGCCGCCTGTGTGGCGCGTGACCTGCCGGTGGCCGAGTACGCCGCCAAGGAAGTGAAGCTGGCGGTGGTTGGCAAGGGCGGCGCTGACAAGGCGCAGGTACAACATATGGTCGCGGTGATGCTGGGCTTGAGTGGAAAATTGCAGGCCGATGCCGCCGATGCCCTGGCGGTGGCCATCACCCATGCGCATGTGCGTGCCAGTGCGGCCAGGCTGGGACTGGGCGTGCGCGAAGCCTGGGGCAGGAGATAGACATGATTGCTCGATTGAAAGGCATCCTGATTCACAAACAGCCGCCGTGGCTGGTGCTGGATGTGCATGGCGTGGGCTATGAGCTGGAAGTGCCGATGAGCACGTTTTATGACCTGCCCGACGTCGGTCATGAAGTCAGCCTGCATACCCATTACGCGCAGAAAGAAGACAGCGTGGCGCTGTATGGTTTCTTGAATGAGGCCGAGCGGCGGCTGTTTCGTGATGTGCAGAAAGTCAGCGGTATTGGCGCCAAAATCGCCCTGGCGGTGCTTTCCGGCGTTTCGGTGGCCGATTTTGCGCGTCTGATTCAAACCGCCGATGTCACTGCATTGACCCGCATTCCCGGCATCGGCAAGAAAACCGCCGAGCGCATGGTGCTGGAGTTGCGTGAGCGTGCAGCCGATTTAGGCGGCGCGGCGGCTACGCCAGTGTTGGCCACAGGCGCGATGGATGCACTGGGCGAAGCCACCATCGCTCTGCAACAGCTCGGCTACAAGCCTGCCGAGGCCGAGCGCATGGCGAAAAAAGCCGCAGATGCGGGGGACAGTGCAGAAGCCATCATCCGCAAGGCTCTGCAAGCGGCTCTCAAGTGACTTTCAACCGGGTTGAAGCTACGGTAATGAGGTAAGAGCAGATAGGTTGATTACGCTCAATAGTGGTAGTCGAGTTGGGCAGGAGAGTTGTGTGCCGTAGTAAAAAACTGCGATGGGGCTCAGGGCCAGTTCAAAGACGCCGAAGCACGAGTGCCAAGAACGCCAAGTGGATGAACTGCAAGTTGATGTTGCGCTTCCGTTCGCAGCTCTTCCACAGCCTGCGGCTCTTCTCCATCCATACAAAACTGCGCTCGCTGATCCAGCGCTTGGGCATGACCTTGAAGGTATGCAGTTCGATGCGCTTGGCTATCTTCACGATGACATGCTTACCCAGAATGACCTGTACCCCCTATGAACTGCCGCCCAAGAGTTGGACACCCATCCAACCTTTGGGGGGCATGGCGAAGTACAGTGAGGTATTCAAGCTCCGCGTAGTGCAAAGCTACGCATCAGGAGAATGGGCTTTGAAACCACAGCGCGGCATCATAGCCTTGACCATGCAACGGTCAGGAGCTGGGTCAAGGCGTATCAAGTGCAGAGTGTACAGGGGCTTGGCAAGAAGTTCAGTTACTACGTAGCCTTCCCCGTCAATTAGACGGTTGTAAAGGAGAATCTGCCTGTTTGCATTATTGGCGAAAGACGCTCGGTGACAGGTTGCCGAGCGACTGAGCTGTATGAGGTGTTCTGCGCCGTGTTGTACCGGCTGCCAATGGTGGGTGCTGCCCAGTGACTTTCCCAAATGGCGTACGGTTCACACGTACTTTCAGATCTGGAGCGAAGTGAATGATGGAGGAGTGAGCCTGCTGGCGTGTTTGATCCCAGACTTTGATGGTTCAATCTTCTCCCCCGAATGGAAGGAAGGACTATGGGCCAGATTCTTCATGCAAGCGCCACCACGACAGAGGCAACCCGCCGAGCGATACAACATAGTCAAGAGAGCTTGAGAGTGCTGGCCAAGCGTTATGGCATCAACCCCAAAACGGTGGCCAAGTGGAAGAAACGCACGTCGGTGGCCGACCTGCCCACCGGCCCCAGGCAACCGCGCTCTACCGTGTTGTCCATTGAGGAGGAAGCCGCCATCGTTGCTTTCCGCAAGCACACCCTGCTGCCGCTGGATGACTGTCTGTATGCCTTGCAAGCAACCATCCCGCATCTGACGCGCTCCT
>NWQT01000053.1 GCA_002798295.1 Lysobacteraceae bacterium NML07-0707
CGAATATATGGACTACTACAATCACGAGCGTATCAGGACAAAACTCAAAGGCCTGAGCCCGGTGCAGTACCGGACTCAGGCCTCGAACACTTAACCCGTAACTGTCCAAGTTTTGGGGGTCAGTTCACTGGCCCGGCGTTTTTGTTGGCATCACGGCAGCGGTTTATTTCACCCCGTGCATCAATTTGTTGATGACCGGCGAGAGCAGGAAGAACACGACCGCACAGCCCAGTCCCAGCCAGAACATCTGGTTGAAGGTGCTGCCGTAATGCGCCAGTGCGCTGGCACGGTCGGCCACTTCACCGGCGCCACCGGAAGCGATGGCGGCGATGCGTCCGGCCACGAAGTTGGCCATCGCAATCGACAGAAACCAGCCGCCCATGGCCAGCCCGGTTTCCTGCGGGCGTGCCAGTTTGGTGACCATGGCCAGACCAATCGGCGACAGGCACAGCTCACCCATGGTGTGAATCAGATAAGTCAGGGTCAGCCAGATCCAGGAAATGTTCTGGTTGGCATCGGCAGTGTTGTTGATGGCAAACACCAGAATGTAGAAGCCCAATGCCGCGCCCAAGAGGCCGATGGCGAATTTGCGCGGAATCGACGGGTTCCAGTCAGCCTTGTCGAGCTTGACCCAGAGCGAGGCAAACAGCGGCGCCAGCAGGATGATGAATACCGGGTTGACCGACTGGAAGATTTCAAAGGTGGGCTGCCAGCCAAACAGCGTGGTTTCCGGCATCTTTACATGGTCTTGCGCCAGAAAGTTGAGCGAGGAGCCGGCCTGCTCGAACAGCGACCAGAACAGGATGTTGGCAAAGAACAGAATCAGCATGGCGATATAGCGATGCAGCTGCGCCTTCTCGCCGCTCTTGACACCACTCCAGATGAAGTACAGCGCCAGTGCCGCCATCATCACGCCCAGCACCACGGCCAATACTTCACTCTGGCTCAGCAGGAAATACACCGGCACCACCAGCAGGGCTGCGGCAATGGCGATTTGCAACACCGGCCCCCAGCCTTCCTTGCCCTTGGGCGCAGTGCCGACATGCCCCAGCCAGCCCTTCAGCAGCTGGAAAATCATCAGCCCCAGCAGCATGCCCATGCCTGCACTGAAGAAGCCCCAGCGATAGCCGTATTTCTGCCCGATCCAGGTGGCGCAGATAATCGGCGCAATCAGCGCACCGGCATTGATGCCCATGTAGAAGATGGTGAAGCCCGAGTCGCGGCGGGCATCGCCCGGGGCGTAGAGCTTGCCGACCATCGAGGAAATATTCGGCTTGAACAGGCCATTACCGACCACCAATACCGCCAGACCGATGATGAAGGTGGTGAGGTCAGGTGCCATCAGCATGAAGCTGCCGATTGCCATCAGCACCCCACCCAACATGATCGAGCGCTGGTAGCCCAGAATGCGGTCGGCCACATAGCCACCGGCGATGCCGGTCATGTACACCAGCGAGGTGAAGCCGCCATAGGTCAGGCTGGCCTGCTCGCGCGCCTCGGCGCCGGAGAGATGGGCAAAGAACTGTGCGGCAATGTGCACGGCCAGCATGGCGCGCATGCCGTAGTACATGAAGCGCTCCCAGAACTCAGTGCCAAACAGGTTCCAAAGCGCCCGGGGGTGGCCAAGAAATTCTCCGGCCGGTGGTGGCTGGAAAGCAGGTTGATTCGCACTCATGCGTGATTCCCGTAGCTGTTGAATGAATGCCACCCAAACGGACGGCGACCCACGAGGATTACGGAGCATCCGCTTGCCGTCAATCAAAAAAGATGCTGCGGCGCAATATTGAAACGCGATTGCGTGACAATTATCACAACTTTTCCCCGGCGCCACCCGCTGCCCCGCACAGCAAGATGGTCAAGCCCCGGCTACAGCTCTAAAGTGAGCGCATGTTTGCATTGAAAGGCGCCCATCACGATGTCGTCCACCACCTCCCTGCCCCGCCCAAACCATGAGTTTCTGGGTCACCCCAAGGGGCTATACGTATGCTTCCTGACCGAAATGTGGGAGCGCTTTGCCTTCTATGGCATGAAGGCGCTGCTGTTTCTGTATCTCACCAAGCACCATTTGTTTGCCGATAACAGCGGCTATCTGCTGCTCGGCACCTATGCCGGGCTGGCCTATGCCCTGCCGCTGATAGGCGGCATCCTGGCCGACAAGCATCTGGGGATGCGCAAGGCGGTACTTTATGGCGGGATATTGCTCGCCCTGGGGCAGCTTGGCATGGCCTATACCGGCAGCCAGGCGCAAGGCGTGCAGGGGCAGGCCGTGCAGGATGCCACCGCTATCCAGGTGATGTATTTTTCACTGGCGCTCATCGCCGTGGGCGTGGGCTTTTTGAAGCCCAATATCTCCACCATCGTCGGCCGTTTGTATGCCGAAAACGACCCGCGCCGCGATGCCGGCTTCAGCATCTTCTACATGGGCATCAATCTCGGCGCACTGGTTTCCTCACTGGTGGTGGCCTATATCGGCGAAAAATACGGCTGGGGCTATGGTTTTGGCCTGGCCGGGGTGATGATGGCCTTGGGACTGGTGCAATTTGTCATCGGCCGCAAACATTTGCTGGGACAGGGTGAGCCTGCCCATCCGGAACGCTTGCGTGCGCCGCTCTGGCTTGGCCTGTCGCGCGAATGGCTCATCTATCTGGGCGGTTTACTGCTGACCGTTGCCGTATGGCAAATCCTGCAAACCCGCATCGATTTTGCACCGCTTTCGCAGCTTCTGGGCGGGCATGAAGTCACCCTGACCGAAGTGCTGGCCGTAGTGCTGGGCGCCGGTCTGTATGTGTGGTTTGTACGCCTGCTGTTCTCCGGTATCAGTGCCGCCGAGAAAGGCCGGATGATCATGTTGATGACCCTCATCACCATCAGCGCGCTGTTCTGGGGGCTGTATGAGCAAACCTATGGCCCCTGGGTCGCCATGGCCGACCGGGTGATGGATCGCAGCCTGTTCGGCATCACGCTCACTGCCGGGCAGACCACGGCCTTGGGGGCGCTGTTCGTGATTGCGCTGACGCCGGTATTCACCCTGCTCTGGCCGCGGCTGGATCGCTGGGGACTGAACCCGAGCTATCCGGCCAAGTTCGCCTGGGCACTGGTGTTCTGCGGCCTGGCCTTCGCGGTACTGGTAGCCGCAACCGCCCAAGGCAGTGACCAGATCAGCCTGTGGTGGATGGTGCTGGCCTATTTCGTACTGGTGCTGGGTGAAATGATGCTCTCCCCGGTGGGGCTATCGGCCGTCACCGTGCTTTCCATCCCGCGTGCGGTGGGCATGATGATGGGCGCATGGTTCCTGTTCTCGGCCTTTGGTGAAATCATCGCCGGACGCATGGGCACCTGGGCCTCGGTCAGCCCCGATGCCAGCACGGCACAAACCCTGGCGGTCTATAACGATGTATTCACCCGCATGATGTGGATTGGCCTGGGCGCAGGCGCGCTCATGTTCCTGGTAACGCCATTGCTCAAGCGCGGCATGCGGGACTCGAAATAAGCGCAATGAAAACGGGAGCCAGACGGCTCCCGTTTTCACTAGTACTCCCCTGCTCCTGACAAGCCTTGCCTACATGATTTTCGGCCATGACTCGCGGCCTATCACCGCCCGTTTCAGGGTTTGCAGCTGACGGCAGGCCGATACTGGCGAGTAAAAGCCATGGCGCTGCAGCAAGTCAGTACGGACGGCTTCGGGCATTTCCACAACGCGCCCTTCACTCAGGCGCACCTGCAGAAACGGCAAGCGGCCGCGCTTGGGCAGCTCAAGACCGCGTCGCGCTGCCGCCTCGCGCGCCTGCTCGCCAATCGGATAGTCCCGATCAGGTTCACGCAGCGCTACAGGACGCACACCATCAGCAAACAATGCAGGCGGAAATTTAAGCTCCAGATAGGCACTCGCTGGCTGTGGACGTGGTTTAGTCACCACATACAACCTCGCGCCACACGCCATGCTGCTTGGCAGCGCATCCCGAATCTGTCCCTGCGCCATCAGTGTCCGCAAGGCGGCACCAGCCTGGTCATCGATCACGGCAAACCGATAATCGCCACCGCCCTTGCCATCCCCCCAGCCTTCGGTCAGCAAATACACCCCACCCTGACCATCGGGCGCCAAGGCCAGTATCCGACTGTAATCGGTATGCCAGGTTTGGGGCTGCACTTGATAGATGTTGTAGCTACAGGCGGTTAGCAACACCGCCAACAGCATGATGAGCCATTTCTTCATGGCAACGCTCCCGAAGCTGCTCAAAGCACCCCCATCACCGTATCTCAAGACCAGGCCAGAAGCGAATCACAAGACAGCCGTCTTAATCCCGATATACCCCATACCACAGGCCGGCTTGTTTATCCCCACAAACAAAGAGCCGGAATTCCCCGGCTCCTTGTTTGCTTGCCATCAGGGAGATGGATAGACATAACTGGCGCCCACGCCCAGTGGCAGCCCCAGCCCCCAGAAAGCCAGCAGGAAGGCCGTCCAGACCACCAGCAGCGTCACCGAGAACGGCAGCATCAGTGCCAGCAGCGTGCCGATGCCGGAGGCTTTCACATAGCGCTGGCAGAACACCACAATCAGCGGAAAATACGGCAGCAGCGGAGTGATGATATTGGTGCTGGAATCGCCCACGCGATAGGCCGCCTGGGTCAGGTCGGGCGATACCCCCAGCTGCATCAACATTGGCACCATGATGGCGCCAATCAGCGCCCACTTGGCCGAGGCTGAACCAATCAGCAGGTTGACAAAGCCCGACAGCAGCACGATGCCAACCACCACCATACCCATCGGCAGGCCGCTGGCTTGCAGGGCATTGGCGCCCTTGATGGCGACCAGCGCGCCGATTTGGCTCTGCCCGAATGCCCAGATGAACTGCGCACAGAAAAACGCCATGACGATGTAATAGCCCATGCCGCTCATCGACTTGCTCATGCCGGCGATGATGTCGCGGTGGTTCTTGACCGCCCCGGACACATAGCCGTACACCATGCCGGGAATCAGGAAGAAGATGAAAATCAGCGGCACGATGGATTTCATCAGCGGTGCGGCAGGCGCCAGCAGCGGGTGCGAGGTGGCCGGCACCTGTTCGGCAGGCGCGGCCCACGGGGTACCCGGCAGGAACAGGGTCAGTGCAAACAGCGCCAGGCTCACGGCGGTTGCGCCCAGGGCAGCCAGTAGCGCGCGGCGCTCGCCCGGTTGCAGGGTTTCCAGCGAGGGCATGTCCTCGGCATTGCCATCGACCCGGGTGGCGGCAAGGCGCGGCTCGATGATTTTGTCGGTCAGAAACCAGCCGACCAATATCACCAGAAGCGCCGAGCTACAGGTGAAATAGAAATTGTTGAGCGGATTGACGCTTACCTGGGTATCGAGGATATGCGCAGCCGTTTCAGTCAGGCCGGCAAGCATCGGGTCGAGGCTGGAAGGCACGAACATGGTGGCGGAGAAGCCCCCCGACACCCCGGCAAACGCCGCAGCAATACCAGCCAGCGGATGACGGCCTGCGGCATAGAAAATCACCGCACCCAGCGGAATCACCAGCACATAGCCGGCATCCACGGCGACATGGCTGAGAATGCCCACGCCAATCAGCATCGGCGTGAGCAGCATCTTCGGCGTAACCGACAAGATCGCGCGCAGTCCGGCACTGATAAAGCCGGTGTGCTCGGCCACGCCCAGCCCCAGCATCGCTACCAGCACCACCCCCAGCGGCGGGAAAGTGACAAAGGTATTGACCATCTGCGCCATGAATTCGGTCAGGCTGCTGCCTGCCAGCAGGTTCTTGATTTGGATAGCTTCGCCAGTACGCGGGTCGATTTCGGCAAAGCTCATGGTGGACATCCACCATGACAATCCCCAGACCAGCACCATGAACAACAGGAACAGCACTGCCGGGTCGGGCAGCTTGTTGCCGACGCGCTCAACACGATCGAGCATGCGGGTCACTACGGTGCGCCGGGGCAGCGCATTGAGATCTTGAGTCATGCCTTGAGGCTCCGTTTGCAATCGCGCCATCCTAGCAGCCCTGCTTGCCAGTCATGACGCCTCTGGCATGGCCAACCCCGCCCGCGCTCCCGCCCCATCGCCGCACAGCAGTGTACAACGCGTGAAAATCAAAGATTTTCAAAGCAAGATACCGCCATTTGTACACATTTTGCACACATTCCCATCACACTGAGTTGGCCCATGCAGTGCCACCATGGACAGCGATTTCAATCGCTCTAAAGGAGCCCCATGAGCCAGAACCTCACCCTCAAATCGATCCGCAACACACTTGATTCGCTGCGCAAGGTCAAAGCACAGCCGGCCTTGAGTGCTTTCGTTTCCACCCATCGCACCCACCCGGACAACAAGCGCGACCCGATTGCGCTCAAAAATGCCCTGAGTGAAGCGCAAACCCGTATCGAAAACGAATACGACCGGCATACCGCGCAGGCCATCATGGAAAAAATCGATACCGCCCTGGAAGGCTGGGATCACAATTACAACCTGGACACGCTGGCGATTTTTGCCACCGATAGCGATGCCAAAGTGCTGCGACTGCCGCTGGATGCCAGCGAGCGCGTAGTGGTGGACGAGCGCTTCTCCACCCGTGACCTGGTGCGCGAGCTTTCCCACGCCATCCACTATTACGCCGTGGTGATTACCCGCGAATCGGCGCGCCTGATTGAAGCGGTCAACGACCGCGTGGTGCGTGAGTTTGATGCTGATACGCCCGAGCAGAACACGCCGAAAATGCTCAATACACCGTTCCCGATCAAGAACACGCTGCACAGCAGCTCAGCCGATCGCACTGCCGCCTCCAATGAGGACAACCACCTGAAAGAATTTTTCAACCGTGTGGACAAGAGTGTGCAGGAGCTGCGCGCGCGTGCCGGCGAAGAAAATATCCCGCTGTTCGTGATTGGCGACAGCCGCAATATCAGCTTCTATCAGGAAGTCTGCGACCGTCCGGAAATCATTGTCGGCAGCGCCGACAAGGTAACCCAGCTTGAAGATGGCAGCGCACTGCACATCATCCAGAGCATCCAGGATGAGGTCGAAACCTATCGCAACAACCAGCAACAGGCCGCCAAGGAAGGCATCAGCCAGGCACGCAGCCAGAACCGTCTGCTGGTTGACCTGCAGGATATCTATCGCTCTGCCTACCAGGGCGCAGGTGACACCTTGTATGTGCGCATGGGCTATATGCAGCCGGCACGGGTTGATGAAACGCAACAAACCCTGGTGGCCGTGGAGGATGCCAGTGGCGAGGGCGTGAATGATGACGTGGTCGGCGACATCATTGACCTGGTCAAAAACAATGGTGGTCAAGTGGTATTTCTGCCCGCCGAAATCATCGGCGAGCAGCAGGACATCGCCCTGTCCACACGCTTCTAACCCGCCCATTTGCAAGCCTCAATCCGTAGCGTCCCCAGGGGCGCTGCGGATTTTGGGCTGGTAGCGCCGCCCATCCGGCAGGGTTTTACCGCAACCATATGGGCAACCTGCGTTAAACGGCACAGCCCTATCACCGCGGGCAAACGTGCATCTGCGCCATTCAGGGTGTAAGATGCGCGCATCTTTTCATCCGAATAAAAGGATATAGACCCATGTCCAGCTATCTGTTCACTTCCGAATCGGTCTCCGAAGGCCATCCGGACAAGATTGCCGACCAGATTTCCGATGCCGTGCTCGACGCCATCCTGGCACAGGACAAGCGCGCCCGCGTGGCCTGCGAAACCCTGGTCAAGACTGGCGCTGCCATCGTCGCCGGTGAAGTCACCACCGAAGCCTGGGTGGATATCGAAGGGCTGGCACGCAAGGTCATCAACGACATTGGCTATGACAATTCCGATGTCGGCTTCGACGGTCATACCTGCGCCATCATCAATATGCTCGGCAAACAGTCGCCGGATATTGCCGCCGGTGTCGATGGCACCGCCAAGAAGGCCAAGAAGCCCGAAGAAATGGGCGCAGGCGACCAGGGCCTGATGTTTGGCTATGCCTGCAATGAAGCGCCTGAATTCATGCCCGCCCCCATCTATTACAGCCACCGTCTGGTCGAGCAACAGGCCAAACTGCGCAAGAGCGGCAAGCTCAAGTGGCTGCGCCCGGATGCCAAGAGCCAGGTGACGCTGCGCTATAACGATGATGGCCACACCATCGAAGGCATTGATGCGGTGGTGCTGTCCACCCAGCACGACCCCGGCATCAAGCAGAAAGACCTGATTGAAGCGGTGCGCGAGGAAATCATCAAACCGGTGCTGCCGAAGAAGTGGTTTGAATCGCTGGCCAAGAACAAGGTGCATATCAACCCGACCGGCATCTTCGTGATTGGCGGCCCGGTGGGCGACTGTGGCCTGACGGGTCGCAAAATCATCGTCGATACCTATGGCGGCATGGCGCGCCACGGCGGCGGCGCATTCTCCGGCAAGGATCCGTCCAAAGTGGATCGCTCCGCCGCTTATGCAGCCCGTTATGTGGCCAAGAACATCGTCGCTGCCGGGCTTGCCGACAAGTGCGAAGTGCAGGTGAGCTATGCCATCGGCGTGGCCGAGCCGACCAGCATCTCGGTGACCACCTTCGGTACCGGCAAAATCGCCGATGCCGAAATCGAAAAGCTCATTCGCGCCAACTTCGACCTGCGACCCTACGGCATCATCAAGATGCTGGACTTGATTCACCCGATCTACCAGCAGACGGCCGCCTACGGCCACTTTGGCCGCAAGCCCAAGGAAATCAGCTACGTCGATGGTGCTGGCAAAAAGCAAAAAGCCACCGCCTTCAGCTGGGAAAAGACCGACAAGGCCGAAGAACTGCGCAAGCAGGCCAAACTCAAGAAGAAGTAATTTTCTTCACCCCCAAACCACAACGCCCCGGCCAAAACCGGGGCGTTGCTTTTGGTATAACGCTGGCAACATCAGCTGCGCACAAAGATTTCCACGCGGCGGTTAAGCTGCCGGCCAGAGGGATTGTCCTGACCGTTGATTTGATTGGCCGCCACCGGCTCGCGCTCGCCCAGGCCTCGCGCACTCATCTGCGCCGTGACGCCGCGCTGCCGCAACGCCGCTGCCACTGCATTGGCACGGCGCTCGGACAAGCCCTGGTTATAGTCATCACTGCCTTTACTGTCGGTATGGCCACGCACTTCCATATCTTGCAGCGAGATACCGGCCAGCGCCTGCCCCAGGGCATCCAGCACTTGCGCGGCATCGGCGCGGATGTCGGATTTGTCGAAATCAAACAGCACCGCATCTTGCAAGGTAATCACAAAGCCACAGGGCGTCCCCGGTAGCCGGAAGCCTTCTTGCGCCGGAAAACGTCCGGCCGGCGGTACCAGCGGTAACGGCGCCATCGGGATGCGCTTGCCCGGATATTTGCTCCACATGCCGTAGCCATCGCCATAGTTACGCAGCGTGCCATGCTTGCCATTCCACAAACCCGAACCATCGGCTGCAACACGCACCGTGCCTTCTGCACCATTCCAGAAACCGGAGCCATCCTTTTCCACCCGTACCATGCCGATATCGCCGCTCCAATGTCCACCGCCTTGCCCGTCCAGGCGGATACTGCCGTGGCGACCGTTGTAATGCCCCGAACCATCGGGCTTGATGCGCACCGTGGCACGGCTGCCATCGGCCTCGGCCTGACCATTGATATAGATTTCGCCCGACGCATCCACACGCACCACAGCGGTATCGGTATTGGCATAGCCGCTGCCATCGGGGTTGATGCGGAACACGCCATTTTCAGCATTGCGATACACCTGCCCATCCTCATGGACGCGGGTAATACCGCCGCTATTGGCAACGAAGCGCCCTCCCTCACAACGCGCCGGCGTGACGCTGATGCCCGGTACCTGGCCGATTTTCTCGAAGGCTCTGGCCATCGCTTGCTCGAACGCCTGCTGTGCCGGCAGCACGCCAACAATATCCGGTACCACGATAGCGGGAATCAGCGGAAATTCCGGCACCGGCTCACCAATCAATGCCAGCGCCGCGCTTTGCGTCGCATTTGGCTGACCCGGCGGGTCCACTGCTGCAGGTACTGCCGTGGCTGCAGCCGGCTGTGCAGGGGATGGTTGACTGCTCACTTCATCACGCTTGCCGCCACATGCCGCCAATAACAGGCATGCAGACAGAGAAAACATGTGCTTCGACATCACGCGCCCTCGCCTGTGACCTAAACGCATCAAGAAAATCGCAAAGCGGCTGATACTGTGTAAATGTTTTGTTGTGCCGACCGCTCAGGTTCAGCTCACTGTCACAATTAACCGCCATGCCCAACTTGGGCTATCCGACAGGATTAGCTTGCATCCATGTCGCCACACCACCTGACAGATAACTGGCACAATGCAATCCGGCGCGCATCCCACAATGCAGGCGATACAATACCGCCCGGCCGAGGGGCGCTGCGATGGATTCATCCACCAGGCTCGGCGCGTTTTCTCACATCCGACATAACGGCGCCCGTGAACCTTCCATCTGACTTCACGGAGTACGCCATGAATGCACCCGCTGCTGCACCCAATAACGCCTACCGCGTTGCCGACATCAGCCTGGCCGACTGGGGCCGCAAGGAGATCGACATCGCCGAGCACGAAATGCCCGGCCTGATGTCGATCCGCCGCAAGTACGCACCGCAAGCCCCGCTGAAGGGCGTGCGCGTCACCGGCTCGCTGCATATGACCATCCAGACCGCGGTGCTGATCGAAACGCTCAAGGACATCGGCGCCGATCTGCGCTGGGCCAGCTGCAATATCTTCTCCACCCAGGACCATGCCGCCGCCGCGATCGCCGCCACCGGCACCCCGGTATTTGCCTGGAAAGGCGAAACCCTGGAGGAATACTGGGACTGCACCCTGGATGCGCTGTCCTTCCCCGATGGCAAGGGCGGCTTCCTCGGCCCGCAGCTGGTCGTCGATGACGGCGGCGATGTCACCTTGCTGATCCACAAGGGTTACGAGCTGGAGCAGGGCAGCGACTGGGTGAATACCCCTTCGGCCAACCACGAAGAGCAGGTCATCAAGAATTTGCTCAAGCGCGTCGCCAGCGAGCGTCCCGGCTGGTGGAACCAGGTGGTGGCCGAGTGGAAGGGCGTTTCCGAAGAAACCACCACCGGCGTGCATCGCCTATACCAACTGGCCGAGGCCGGCAAGCTGCTGGTGCCGGCGATCAACGTCAATGACTCGGTGACCAAGAGCAAGTTCGACAATCTCTACGGCTGCCGCGAATCGCTGGCCGATGGCCTCAAGCGCGCCATGGACGTGATGCTGGCCGGCAAAGTCGCCGTGGTCTGCGGCTACGGCGATGTCGGCAAAGGCTCGGCGCACTCGCTGCGCGCTTACGGCGCGCGCGTCATCGTCACCGAAATCGACCCGATCTGCGCCCTGCAAGCGGCGATGGAAGGCTTTGAAGTCAAGACTGTCGAAGACACCCTCGGCATCGGCGACATCTATGTCACCACCACCGGCAACAAGGACATCATTACCCTGGCGCATATGCAGGGCATGAAGGATCAGGCCATCGTCTGCAACATCGGCCACTTCGACAATGAAATCCAGGTCGATGCGCTATACGCCTCGGGCGCCACCAAGACCAATATCAAGCCGCAGGTGGACAAGTTCACCTTTGCCGATGGCCACAGCATCTTCCTGCTGGCCGAAGGCCGTCTGGTGAACCTAGGCTGCGCCACCGGGCATCCGAGCTTTGTGATGAGCAACAGCTTTGCCAACCAGACCCTGGCGCAGATCGAGCTGTGGGCCAACAAGGCGCACTACGAGGCCAAGGTATACATCCTGCCGAAGAAGCTGGACGAAGAAGTCGCCCGCCTGCATCTGGAAAAAATCGGCGTCAAACTCACCCGCCTGACGCAAGCGCAAGCCGACTACCTCGGCGTGCCGGTGGACGGCCCCTACAAGCCCGAACACTACCGCTACTGACGCTTGCGGCTATCGGCATGAAACAAAACGGGCGCACTGGGCGCCCGTTTTGTTAGCCCCTACTGGCAATTTTCACTACTCATCATGCCCATGCCAGGCATCGGTCAAGGGCGAGGGATGTACATCCTTGATTTCCGGTTGGGCACGGAGCCAATCGATGACTTTTTGCCGCACTTCTTCGCTGACGCTTTCGCGGTATTCCCAACGCACGATGTAGTTGTAGTCCCAACCGCCGCCAAAGGCGAGATTATTGGCCTCAATGGCTTCAGCAAGAAAACGATCCAGCAATGCATCATTGGCTTCTTCGCTCAACACTCCGACAAGCGTCACCGGGCATGAAAAGCCCAGCTCCTGAAATTCGCCCAAACGCAGCTTTTTGCGCAAGCGGCGACTGCGCTTGGCATCGGGTTTATAGGTTCTTGCGCGCATGAGCTGCTCCAATGACTGGCCGCCACAATAACAAAGGCGACCCGCAGGTCGCCTTTGGTTTGCACTTGAGTAGCAAATCAGCGTTTGCCGCCCAGCACTTTCATCACATCAGACAGCCCCAGCTGGCCATCGCCATCCTGATCGAGCATCGAGCCGAGCAGGCCGCCGATACCCGATTGCTGTGCAGCCCTGGCTTCGCCGCCAAGTGCAGTGCCGAGGGCATTGGCATTGCCGGCCTGCCCGCCGCTCAGCAGGCGTTTGGCCAGCCAGGCCATGACTATCGGGGCGAGGATTTTCATCAGCATGCCGGCCTTGTCGCCGCCAAGGCCGGTGGCCTGTCCCAGCCCTTGCTCCACTTGAGAGGTATTACCGCCAAAGATATGACCGAGTATCCCGGCGCCATTGGTCTGACGGCTGTTGCCGCCGCCCAACACCGCCCCCAACAGGTCATTGATCCCGCCAGCGCTGCTGTGGTCGCGCTGCAAGGCGCCCAGCAGGGCTTCGGCACCTTGCGGCTGGCTGGCGTTTTTACCCAGCGCGCCCATCAACAGCGGCAGCGCCATGCCGATGGCCGATTGTGCCTGATTGGCATCAACGCCCAATTGGCTGGCCACTTGCTGTACGGCACCGGCAGGCAGTTGCGAAAGAAGTTCATTGCTCAATGTGGTCATTTTTCAAGCTCCGTCAGGAATGGGGACGTGACATTAGCGCCAACACAAAGTTGCAAACTTTGTCACAAAATGCACTTGGCTATCTTACTTGAGTGCAAGGCAGCACTCTGTAAAACAATGGGATACAAGACTCCAGAAATGGCATGAAACTTGCTCTTAAATCTGGTCTTCCTGCCTATTCATACGCCCATGCAACTGCCCACCCCGGAACAAGCCCGTAACCTGATGCACAGCCTGCTGGCTACCATGTCCAAAAAGGGCGGTTCGGATCTGTTCATTGCCCACGATTTTCCGCCCAGCCTGAAAGTACACGGCAATATGCTGCCACTGCATACCACCAAGCTGCATGGCGATGTCACCGCCTGTCTTGCCGATTCGCTGATGAATGACAAACAGCGCGAGGAGTTTGCCCGCGACCTGGAGTGCAATTTCGCCATCCATGTGCCGGGGGTTTCGCGCTTTCGCGTCAATGTATTCATGCAGCAGGGCTATGTGGGCATGGTGTTGCGTACCATCGCGGCGGAAATCCCGGACTTTGATGCCATGCGCCTGCCGCCGATCCTGAAAGACGTGGTGATGGAAAAGCGCGGTCTGGTATTGATGGTAGGCGGAACCGGATCGGGCAAGTCCACCTCGCTTGCAGCGATGATCGACCACCGCAACCGCAATAGCGGCGGGCATATCATCACCGTGGAAGACCCGGTGGAATATGCGCATGTCTCGAAAAAATCACTGATTACCCACCGCGAAGTGGGCGTGGACACGCATAACTGGCATAACGCGCTGAAAAACACGCTGCGGCAAGCGCCAGACGTGATCTTGATTGGCGAAATCCGCGATGCCGAAACCATGGAGCATGCCATCTCCTTTGCCGAAACCGGGCATCTGTGCCTTAGCACCCTGCACGCCAACAGCGCCAGCCAAACCTTCGAGCGCATCATCAATTTCTTTCCCGAAGAACGTCGCGCGCAGCTGTTGATGGACTTGTCCGCCAATCTCAAGGCGATTGTTTCGCAGCGCCTGATTCGCCGTGCAGACGGTCAGGGCCGGGTGGCTGCCGTGGAAATCCTGCTCAACACGCCCACAGTGTCCGAGCGCATCTTCAAGGGTGATTTCCATTCGCTGAAGGAAATCATGAAAAAGTCGAAGGAACTGGGCATGCGCACCTTCGACGGCGAGCTGTTCGACTTGTACGAAGCCGGGCTTATTTCTTACGAAGAAGCCATCCGCAATGCCGATTCTGCCAATGAGCTGCGCCTTAATATCAAACTCAAAAGCCAGCACGGCGCAGATGGCGAAGGCGGCAGCGCGCTGTCGATGGTGCCCGAAGAAAGCGAAGAAAAGGCTGCTGCTGACGAAGACACCTCACAGGCGGCATAAAATAGCCGCCTGATTGACAAGCCGGTAAGCCATGAAACTTTATATCTACCAACACTGCCCATTCTGCCTGCGCGTTCTTTTGCTGCGCGGCCTGAAAAAGCTCGACTTGCCGGTACAGGTAGTGCTGGAAAACGATGTGGAAACGCCCACACGTCTGGTGGGCCGCAAAAAAGTGCCGATTCTGCAAAAGGCCGACGGCAGCGCCATGCCCGAAAGCATGGATATCGTGCGTTATCTGGATGCCCAATTTGCCCCACCGATCCTGACCGCAGCCGAGCGCCCGCAACTGGATGCCTGGGGCGAGCGCGCCAGCGGCCTGATTTTCCGGCTGGCGGTGCCACGCATCACCCGCGGCGATTTTGCCGAGCTGGCCACGCCCGAAGCACGCGCCGCCTATATCGAACGCGAAATCCGCGCCTTCGGCGATCTGGATGCGCTGCTCGCCGCCACCCCTGAACTGCTGGCCGAACTCGCGCCCTTGCTGGCCGAGCTGGACGCCATGATTCCAGCGCCTGATTCCGAGCTTGGCGAGAGTGATATTCGCCTTTTCCCGCTGCTTGCCCTGCTCAGCATCGTCAAGGATGTCCGCCTGCCGCCTGCGCTGGCCGCCTGGTACAACGCCCTGCTTGAGCGCAGCGGCCTGGATGATTTCTCTAGCCAAGCGCAATGAAACTCATGATGCCAAAACCGCTTGCCCCGATCGGCAAACTGTTCCGTGCCATTGCCCTGATTGAAGCCCTGACCTGGGCCGGGCTGTTGATTGGCATGTGGCTCAAATACGGTAGCCAGACCACCGATAGCGGTGTCTGGCTGTTTGGCCGCCTGCATGGCGCGGCTTTCCTCGCCTATCTGGTGATCACGATAATCGCCTGGGGCAAACTGCGCTGGCCGCTATGGGCCGTGCTGCTGGCGATTTTGGCCGCCATCCCGCCGTTCCTGACCATCCCGGTGGAAATACTGCTGCGCCGCCGCGGGTTGCTGGACACACCGGAGGCGGCCTGATTAGCGCCAGTTGGCGTGCCGCTCCCAGAACTCGACGCTGCGCCGGTAGGCCTTGCGGTCGATAGGCACCCCGGAGCCACCCTCCTCCACGCCCAGCGCATTGCGCATCATGGTGATCGGCGCCATCGGGATTTCCTCGGGGCTGAGCGTATAAAGACAGCCGACGATACCCCAGTCGCCCTCAATGGGGCTGCCTTCTTTTTGCATTTGTTCGGCGCTGTAAAGAATCGGAATCAGGTATTCGGCGCGCGGGGCTTCAACGCCTTCAAACCAGCGCACCAGTACCGGCAGTTCCTCGCGGCTGCGCGCCTCATAGGCGCTGCGCAACTGGCCGCGGTTGCCGTCATGGATGGCAATCACCGAGCAACGTGTGGATGTCCAGTTTTCATGTACATGCAATTGGCAGAACGGCGCATAGCCTTCGAGCACTTTCAGCGGCGCGTGCGCATTCAAATACGCCTCGAAATCTTCGGCGCTGCAGTCCTGAATGGCAGTGGCGCGACCATCGCGCGGGAATAGCCGGGTGCGGGCAAACGGGGTCAGCACGATTTTCATATCAGGCCTCCATCAACACGGTTTTGGCATCGCAGCCTGCCGCAATATCCACATACAAAAGCGGCAGGTCGTGCGCTTCCAGCACAGCGGCGAACTGCCGCAGGCGTGCATCAAAAAAGCCGCGCAGCCGCGCCAGCCGTGCCGGGTCTTGTTCATCGCCGCCATAACGCTCGCGCCAGGCCGCATCAGAAAACAGCCCGGCGCGGACTTCGCCATTGGTGAGATATAGCAGCGGCTCAGGTGGCGCATCCAGCCAGGCTGCTTTGCCAGGTGCCAGCAAGGCAGTTTCAATCAGCCCCCACAGTGGCTCCAGCCCCATGTTCCGGTATTGCAGCGCCATCATCGCGGCCAGGTCGTGGATGGTGAGATAGCGCACATGCTCCACCCGCGTGGCAAAGGCCTCCTGCGCCAGCAGCGCGGTTTCGGCACGCGCCATGCCGCGCTCCAGCAGCAAGGTCTCAAGTTGTTCGCCCACAGCGGCGGCGTTTTCACCCGCCAAAAGCAGCGGCACGATACGCAGCGCTCCGCCCTGCATGGCGGCTTCGGCCTGCAAGGGCTGCGGAATCTCGCCTGCGGCATCCGCGCCCAGGGCAATGATGCGCGGCGCCGCATTGCGTCCGGGCGCGCGCAAACGCAGCTCGTGCAGGCGGCGATGCAGCGGCCAGCCCGCGCGCAGGGCTTCTGCCGGGTCGAAATGCGCGCCCATCACCATCAAGTCCAGCCCGGTGACTTCCGGTACCAGCAGCGCCAGGTCGTGACCGATACGCTCGGCCAGCAGACCCGCCTGTTGCTGTGAGAGCGCCGGATGCGGCGGAGCGGCATCGGGCATCCATTCCAGCGCCATCACGGCCAGTACGGAAAGATCGGAATCGGATTGGGTCATGGCTCGGCTACGGATTCGGTTTAGACTTTGAAGTTTAATCCGTGCGATAGCGCATGGTCAGGAGAAAATTCATGCTTAAAGCCCGTCCCGTTGCCATTCTTGGGGGTGCCCGCATCCCGTTCTGCCGGCAAAATACCGCCTATGCCGGTATCGGCAATATGGCGCTTTCGGTGCGTGCTTTGAGCGCGCTGGTGGAAAAATACGGCCTGCAAGGCCAGCAGCTGGGCGAAGTGGCGATGGGAGCGGTCATCAAACACTCCAGCGACTGGAATCTGGGGCGCGAGGCAGCACTCTCTTCCGGGCTTTCGCCGCTGACCCCCGGCATCACCCTGCAACGCGCCTGCGGCACTTCGCTGGACACCATCGTGCATGTGGCCAACAAGATTGCGCTGGGACAAATCGAGGCCGGCATTGGTGGCGGCTCGGATACCACTTCGGACGTGCCGATTGTTTACGGCCAGAAATTGCGTCAGGCCTTGCTGGCTGCCAACGCGGCCAAGAGCATTGGCGGCAAACTGGCCGCATTCAAGCACTTCCGCCCCGGCTGGCTTGTGCCGAGCTTCCCCGGCGTGGCCGAGCCGCGCACCGGCAAATCGATGGGACAGCACTGCGAAGACATGGCACGCCAATGGCAGATCAGCCGTGAAGCCCAGGACACGCTTGCCGCTGCCTCGCATCAGAAACTGGCTGCCGCCTACGAACGCGGCTTCTTTGATGACCTGGTTGTGCCGTTCCGGGGCGTGGGGCGCGACAATATCCTGCGCCCGGAAACAACCGTGGAAAAGCTCGCCACCCTGAAGCCTGCCTTCGACAAAACCAGTGGCCACGGCACACTGACTGCCGGCAATTCCACGCCACTGACCGATGGCGCTGCCGCCTGTCTGGTTTCCAGCGCCGAATGGGCAGCGCAGAACGGCATCGAACCGCTGGCCTGGCTGCGCGATGCACAGGTGGCTGCCGTGGATTTTGTCGGTGGCGAAGGCTTGCTGATGGCGCCCACCGTGGCCGTGGCCGAGCTTCTGGCGCGCAACGGGTTGACCCTGCAAGACTTTGACTTTTACGAAATCCACGAAGCCTTTGCAGCGCAAGTGCTGTGTACGCTGGCCGCCTGGGAAAGCGCTGATTACTGCCGTGATCACCTGGGACTTGCCGCACCGCTGGGCGCGATTGACATGACCAAGCTCAATCCCAATGGCTCATCGCTGGCCACCGGCCACCCGTTTGCTGCCACCGGCGCGCGCATCATCGCCACCGCCGCCAAGGAACTGGCCGAGCGCGGCAGCGGCCGCTGCCTGATTTCCATCTGTACCGCAGGCGGCATGGGCGTGGTGGCAATTTTGGAGCGCTAAGAGCCATCACTTCTGCAGGGAATTGCCCTGCAAAAGCCCGGCTGGATATTTATTTTCCCAGCACGTCCGCCAGCATTTCCGAGGTAACTGGCTTGCGCAGCAGGTGGCTGAAGCCTGCTGCCTTGACCTTGGCCTCCAGGTCTGGCTCAACACTGGCCGTGACGGCAATCATGGGGGCATCCTGTCCGCAGGCGCGCAACTGCTGTGCCAGTTCAAAACCGTCCATGCCGGGCAAGTCCAGATCCAAAAGCAGCCGGTCAAAGCGTTGCGTGGCGTTCTCGGCCAATGCCGCCAGCGCATGTTCGGCATGCCGTACCTGATGCCCCAGTGCCTGCAATAGCGAGACCAAGACTTCTGCAACCAGCGGGTCATCTTCCACCAGCAATAAATGCAAATGGGCATCCACTTGCGGGGGCTTGTCGCCAGCGCCCACGATCGCTGGCGCTGCTGTCGCAGGCAGTGGCAATGTCACGCTGAAGCAGCTGCCCTGTCCGGGTGTGCTTTGCAGCTCGATCGTACCGCCCATCGCCGCCGCCAGTTCCCGGCTGATGGCAAGTCCAAGCCCGCTGCCACCGTAACCGGCACTATTGCGCGGCGCTTCGCCCTGCTCAAAGCGCTGGAACAGTCGCCGGCTTTCCTCGGCATTCAGGCCAGGCCCGGTATCGCTCACATGGATTACAACGCCAGCGGGGCTATCGGCCATCAGTTGCAGTGACACGGCGCCATACTCGGTGAACTTGATGGCATTGCCCAAAAGATTGAGCAGGATTTGCTCCACCCGGGTGCGGTCACCGATGAGACAGGCAGGCGCATCGGCGCTGATCTGGCAGTCAAACTGCAGGCCTTTTTTCTCTGCCAGCGGCTGCATCAATGCCGCGACTTCATTGACCAGCTGGTGGATATCGAATGGCGCTTCAATCAATACCAGCTTGCCTGCCTCCACCCGCGCCAGGTCCAGCGCATCGTTGACCAGATGCAACAGATGTTTGCCCGCGCCCTGGATGGCCTCGACCTGCGCGCGCTGACGCGCATCCAGCGCACTGTCCTGCAACAACTCGGACATGCCCAGCACCCCGGTCAATGGCGTGCGGATTTCATGTCCCATGGTGGCGAGGAAACGGCTCTTGGCCTGCGAAGCTTGCTCGGCCAGACAGCGCCGTTGTTCGGCCAGTTGCCATTCGTGCTTGCGCCTGAGGCGTTGCCGCCAGATGCGTATCAGCAGCCAGAGCATCACCCCTAACAGTGCCCCGGCAGCCAGCATCGCCCAGCCGGAGCGCCACCACGGTGGCGTAATGACAAATGCCAGCTGTTGCTCTTTGGCCAGATTGCCGTAGGCATCGCGGGCGCGCATTTGCAGCACGTAACGCGCTGGCGGCAAGCCAGTAAAAATACGCTCGCCCTGGGCGCCATGAGCCACCCAGTCTTTGTCAAAACCTTGCAGGCGACTCCAGTAGCGCACCGCCGCCGGATCATCAAAGCTAAGCAAATGTCCGCTCATGCGCAGTTCACGGTCATCTGGCCCAAACACCAGGGCATGCCTGCCAAGCCGCTGACTGACCCATTCACCATTACGGCGCACATCCACCGCATCAATCTTCAGCGCCGGGGTACGAATTTCAGGATCGGGATAGCGTGTATCAATCAATACCAACGTACCGGCATCGGTGGTTGCCGCCAGCAAGCCTTGTTCATTTATCACAAGGCTCCGGTCAAGAAATTCCTGGCTGACCAGCCCATTGGCAATGCCGTAACTGCGCAAATGCTGATGCGCAGGGTCCCAGAGAAAGATCCCGCGCCGGCTGGACAGCCACACCCGCTGTCTTTCATCAATCACCAAACCACCGGCCTCGATGGCTGGCAGCTCCTGGCCTGCCGGCACCTCTGCCACTTTTCTCCATTGGCCATTTTGATATTGGTGGCGCTCCAGCCCTTCCAGCCGGTGCAGCCAAAGCGCATCCCTGCCATCAAAGGCAAAGGCAAATACCCGTTTGCCTGCCAGCCCCTCGGGCAGCACCAGGCGATCTTGCCTTTCATCCAGCCAGCCAAGGCCATGATTGCCTGCCACCCAAAGCCGGCCTTCGGCATCGGTGGCAATGGCCTCGCTATCGCCTGCGCCAAGGCCGTTTGCTTCGCTGGCGGCGATGACTTTCAACACCTTGCCGGTTGCAATATCGCGCTATTGCAGGCCATAGCCTTGAATGGAGATCCACAAGGTATCTGCCGCGCCCGCCGTCATCAGGTCAAGAAAACCGGCCGATGGCAGCGGATTGTCCGCACTCTCCACATGCCAGCGCTGCAACTGCTTATGTGCATCCAGGCGCAGCAGGCCAAGGCGGCCATCGCCCAGCCACAGACGCTGATGCCGGTCTTCGTAAATCACCATCGGCTTGATATGACGCAGCAACTGATGATGCTGTTTGCCATCGATGTATTCGGCAACACCGCCGGCATCTACTCTTTCGATATGGCCATCCACCCCGGCAATCCACACCCCACCCTTGCGCGAAGGGATGAGGGCACGATACATCTCCGAGGCCAGGCCATATTCGCCCTCACCACGCTTGAGCTCGGCAGCGCTGCGCCAGTCCGAGCGCAAAAAGCCAAGACCGGCACCCGACACGCCCACCCACAAGCCGCCATCGGCCTGTATTTTCAGCCCCAGCACAGCGCGATAGGCCGTATTGGCACCGGCTATCACCGGCAAGGGAATGGCATCATCCGCAGCCACCCGCCACAGCCTGCGCTGGCTGCCCAGCCACATCGTGCCATCGGCCGCACGCGCCATCGACACCACCGCATTGGGGCGCTCGAACATCGGCGAATAAGGCAGGCGCAGCCACTGCCCGTTGGCTTCACGCCGGAACAGGCCGGTACTGCTGCCCACCCAGAGCCGGCCGTTCTCCAGCAGCAGCGAATAAATCATCCCGTCGTTAGGCTGATCCGGCAATTCAATGCGCCGGACTTGCTTGCCATCCCAATACAGCAGGCCACGACGGGTACCAATCCACAGCCCGCCATGCGCATCCGCTGCCATTGAAAGCACCGTGCTTGATGACAACCCGGCAAGCGCCTGGAGGCGCCACTGCCGTGGATCATTGCCCTTGGCGGTGACCTGAAATACCCCGGCATTGGAGGTGCCAAGCCAAAGCGTGTCACCACGACTGGCAAAGGCGAATACATCGCTATCACCAAGCTCGGGATGGGTTTTGTTGTTCAGCCGTACAAATCCGACACGGTCTTCGTCAAACATCGCCACACCGCCAAACTCCACGGCAACCCAAAGCCGGTCGCGGCTGTCCACATGCATCGCCTGGACATAATTATTGGGCAACGAATCAGGCGCATGCGGATCATGCCGCCAGATGCGGAAACCATGGCCGTCATAGCGTGCCAGACCATCGGCGCTGCCGACCCAGACAAAACCGGCGTGGTCTATCTCAATCACGCTCAAAGCCGTGGATGGCAGGCCATCGCGCGCGCCCAGAATCCGCAGCTGCGGCACCTCCGGCACTTGCGCGTGCACAGCGCTGCCCACCCATAGCAACAAGACCCCAATCCAGACAAGCAGGCGCATCAGCCATCCCCAGTACGCGATAACTGCCGATGCTGGCGAGCAATGCCTGCAAGTGCAAGTCTTTTCACACCTCGCCCAGCTATCAAGGTAAAGTTCCGGCTATTCAATTCGGAAGCCAGCCTTATGACGATTCGTTCAGCCAGCCTCCACTGGAATGGCCTTGCCAAGTTTTTCCATTGGAGCATCGTGGTTTTATTGCTCGCCCAGGGCATTGCTGCGGTCTTGATGGATGGCTTTCCACGCGAAATGCGCGGCACGGTGATGATGCTGCACAAATCCACCGGTGTTTTGATTTTGCTGCTCGCCATTGCGCGCCTTGCATGGCGCCTGATGAGCAAAGCGCCGCCTGTATTGCCCGAAGTCAGCGCCGCCAACCGCATGCTGGCGCAGCTGGGGCATGTCGTGCTGTATGTGCTGCTGTTTGCCGTGCCACTGAGCGGTTTTCTGATGTCGGCCTATGGCGGGCGCGTCACCGAGTTTTATGGCCTGTTTGCCCTGCCCAATTTCGTGGCCGCCAATGATGCCATGAGCGCGTTGATGCACCAGATCCACGAGCCGCTGTTCTTTGCCCTGGTACTGGCGGCGGCCGGTCATGCCGCAGCGGCGCTGTATCACCACTACATCAAGCGCGATGCCACGCTGATACGCATGCTTCCGGGCAACAGAACTTAAGCCACATCCTGCAAGAACGCCCGTGCAGTGACCGCATCGAATGGCCAGGCCAACACCCTGCCACTGCGCCGGTGCTGCAATACCGGCACTTGCAGGCCATAACGCGCTTCCAGCGCTGCATCTTCATCAATGAACACACTGTCAAACTCCGGCCAACCGGCCTGCGCCAGCACCGCCAGTGCCTGGTCACAGAGATGACAGTCATCGCGCTGGTACACAATCCAGTCCATTTCAAAACGGCACTTCGGGTTCGCACCTAGAATAGCGGCAATTTTTCGGAAATCCTCCCATGGCTGTCAGCGTTTTCGACATTTACAAAATCGGCATTGGCCCCAGTTCCTCGCATACCGTCGGGCCGATGCGTGCGGCAGCGCGCTTTGTGCGCCACCACCTGAACGAAACCGGCAAGCTGGCCGATGTTGTCCGCATCCGTGCCGAGGTATTTGGCTCGCTGGCGCTGACCGGGCGCGGCCACGGCACCGACAAGGCGGTGCTGATGGGGCTGGAGGGGCATCGCCCCAACCAGATTGACCCGGACATCATCCCGGCGGCGCTGGAGCGCATCCGTGGCGAGAAAAAAATCCGTGTCGATGGTGAGCACGAAATCGCCTTCAACGAAAAAACCGACCTCATCATGAACAAGCGCCAGAAGCTGCCATTCCATACCAATGGCATGCGCTTCATCGCCTTCGATGCCGAGGGCAAAGAAATCGCCAGCCGCGACTATTACTCGGTCGGCGGCGGTTTTGTGGTGAATGCCGACGAGGCCGCCGAAGACCGCATCGTCGCCGATACCACCGAAGTCGCGCATCCGTTTTCCAGCGGCGATGAGCTTTTGGCGCGCGCGGCGGAAACCGGACTGTCGATTGCCCGCATCATGATGGAAAACGAGCGCGCCTGGCGCAGCGATGAGGCCATCCTCGCCAACCTGCGCGAAATCTGGGCAGCGATGAAAGCCTGCGTGGCGCGCGGCATCCGCGAATCGGGCACCCTGCCCGGTGGCCTGCATGTGGCGCGCCGCGCCCCGGCGCTGTATGCCGAGCTGTCCGCCCGCCCCGAAGCCGGGATGCGTGACCCGCTGACCATCCTCGACTGGGTGAATCTGTACGCGCTCGCGGTCAACGAGGAAAACGCCGCCGGCGGCCGGGTGGTGACCGCGCCCACCAATGGCGCGGCCGGTATCATCCCAGCCGTGCTGCATTACTACGACCGCTTCTGTCCCGGCGCCAACGAACAGGGCGTATTCGACTTTTTGCTGACTGCCGCGGCGGTGGGCATTCTCTACAAGGAAAACGCCAGTATTTCAGGTGCGGAAGTCGGCTGCCAGGGCGAAGTCGGCGTGGCCTGCTCGATGGCCGCCGCCGGGCTGACCGCAGCACTGGGCGGCACGCCCTCGCAAATTGAAAACGCCGCGGAAATCGGCATGGAGCACAACCTCGGCCTGACCTGCGACCCGATTGCCGGGCTGGTGCAAATCCCCTGCATCGAACGCAACGCGATGGGCGCGGTCAAGGCCATCAATGCCACCCGCATGGCGATGCGCGGTGACGGCAAGCACAAGGTATCGCTGGACAAGGTCATCAAGACCATGCGCGATACCGGCCGCGACATGCAGGACAAATACAAGGAAACCAGCCGTGGTGGCCTGGCGGTGAATGTGATTGAGTGCTGATGCAGAAACGGGGGCAGTGCCCCCGTTTTGTTTGGCTCAGCAGTCCATACTCAAGCCTCCCCAATCGCCAGACACACTATAAGTAGAACTTTCTGGCCTGTTTCCCCAGCCAGGCGTTTTCATGAAGAAGTCCCGTTTTACTAAAGACCCAGATCGTCTCCATCCTCAAGCAGGCCGATGCCGGTGTTCCCGTCAAGGATGTCTGTCAGCAGACCGGTATCAGCATGCCGACCTACTTGTTGTTCAGTCCGCCATGATAGTTTAAGAGCCTGGGTATCACTCAGTGCCCAAGGAGCTCGCCATGTTGCGCCGTTTTTTGCCTTTGCTTCCGCCACCCCTGCTGCTTACCGCCTGCGGTACGGGTTATGGTGACAATGATTCTCTGCGCATTTGGCTGCCTATTTTGTTGTTCTTACCGATGTTGCTGCATCTCACCTTCAGTAAGGTTACCAACAGCATTATTTCACCCGAGAACTACCTGATGCTGAATATTTCAGAATGGAAGCGCACGCAGTTCATGCTCAATAATTGGATCACTGGTGAGCCGGCTCAACGCATCATGGCCTCGCTGGAAATTCGCAAGCCGATCCCCTCCGTCAATCTTGAAAAAACCCATAAAGACGTCAGCCAGCAAATCAATGAGTTGCAGGAGTACCCGGTTCCTTCGGATGCAGCCGATGTGCATGAAAAGCTGATTCTGGCGCTGAAGGATGTCGAAGCCTTTCTTGACAATACCGTTAAACTCACCCATCTGCCCGAAAATTTCAGTAACGAGCAAGCCACTTCGCTGCTTGAAGCCCGCGAGGCTGCACTAGGGTCTTGGGAGCGCAACTCCGAAATGCTGGATGCCGCACAGAAGGCTTATGCCCAGAAGCACCGCATCAATCTGATTAGCCGCTAAACCGTCTTGTTTCGCACGTTTCAGGAAGTCAGGGCGTGCGGGTCTCATCAAAACTCAACGTGGCAATCACACCGCGTTCTGCACCGGGCACCACGCGCACATGCCAGCCATACAGGTCGCACAGGCGGCGCACGATGGAAAGGCCGATGCCGCCGCCGTGGGTGTGCTCGGCATGGGCGCCGCGATAGCCGCGCTCGAACAGGCGGGCGGCTTCTTCTTCGGAAAGCCCGGGGCCGGTGTCGATGACTTGCACGGCGTTTTCAACCAGCCGCACCACCACTTCGCCGCTCGGGGTGTATTTCACGGCATTGCCGATCAGATTGCCCAGCGCCACGCTGACGGCGGCCTCGGGCGCGTCCACAATCAGGCCAGGCTCGCCTTCCAGGCGCAGTGTCAGTGATTTGCCACGCAGTTGCGAGCGGTGTGCATCCAGCAAGTGCTCGGCCACCCGTGCGACATCGGTCGCGCCGGTGACGCGCTCGTTGCGGGAAAGTTGCAACAACGCATTGGTCAGGTCGGTGCCGTTTTGCTGGGCGCGCTGGATGCGCAAGAGGCGCTGGCGGGTTTTCTCGTCCAGATTGTCCTGCGAAAGCAGCAGCTCGGTGGCGCTGCGAATCACTGCCAGCGGTGTGCGCAACTCGTGGCTGACATCGGCATTGAACTCGCGGTCACGCTGCACCACGTCGGTCAGGCGCTCGGAATAATCATCCAATGCCTTGGCCAGCTCACCCACTTCGTCGTCTGCAAAAAACGGCGCAAGCTGCTCCGGGTTGGAGCTGCTGCCGGCTTTGCGCAGGCGTTTGGCAAGGTCGGTTACCGGGCTCATCACTTTCGAGGCCGACCACCAGCCCAGCAGCAGTGACAGCAAGCCAAACAGCACCACCGCAAACATCAGTGCCTGACGGATGCGCTGCTCGGCACCGACCGCCTTGGCGGTGTCGTAGGCCAGGAAAAACCAGGCATCATCGGTCTTGCGCACCGCCAGCATGTAATGCGAGGGGTTGTTGTTTTCGTCCATGCCTATCATCGGATGGATGCCATCTGCCAGCGCTGCCCATTCCGGGCGGTCATTGCGCACCCTGTCCCAGGCCGAAGGCGGGTAGGTAAAAGCCCGCATCTGCTCGACTTCCACTTCCGGGGCGATATTCGGGTCGCCGGTTTCGGCAAAGGTACGTGCCGCCGCTGCAATGTTCTTGTTGAGCGTGTCCTCCAGCAACTGGTTCTGCACGCTGGTGCGCACCACTTCGGTGGCATAGGCAAACAGCAGGGTCAGACCCAACCCCAGCAGGAAGAACGACCAGATGATGCGGCTGCGCAGCCGCCTGCGCCGGGTGTGTTTTTTCTTGCCCGGGTCAGTTTCGGGATTACTGCTCATCCGAGGCTGCAATGCGGTAGCCGATGCCGTGACGGGTTTGAATCAGCGCGCTGCCAAAGGGCTTGTCGATGGCACTGCGCAGGCCGTGGATATGCACGCGCAGCGAGTCCGAGTCCGGCAGCTCCTCGCCCCAGACTCGGTTTTCCAGCTCTTGCCGGGTGACTACTGCGGGGCTGGCCTCCATCAATGTCTGCAGGATGCGCAGCGCAGTGGGGTTCAATTGCAGCAGCTTGCCGGCACGGCGCACTTCCAGGGTATCGAGGTTGTATTCCAGGTCAGCCACTTGCAGCTCGCGGGTCTGCATGCCCTTGCCACGGCGCGCCAGCGCGGCCAGGCGCACTTCCACTTCTTGCAGGGCAAAGGGTTTGACCAGGTAATCATCGGCACCGGACTCGAACCCGGCCAGCTTGTTGTCCAGCGTATCGCGCGCGGTCAGCATCAGAATCGGGGTCTGTTTGCGCGCCTCGTTGCGCAGCTTGCGGCTGACTTCCAGCCCGTCCATGCCCGGCAGGTTGAGATCCAGCACGATGGCATCGAATTCATTGACCACGGCCAGATGCAGGCCGGTCACGCCATCGGCGGCGAAGTCCACGGTATGCCCGCGGTCCTCCAGGAAATCGCCCAGGTTGGCGGCGATATCCTGGTTGTCTTCAATCACGAGTATGCGCATAAGCTGCTCCTTAAGTGCGGCTTGGCCGCAAAGATGGGGGGATTCTGGCACAGCCTGCCGCTGCGTGTTTCAGCTGCGCGCCTTCTTGGACAGCCGCGCGGCAGTTTTGTTCAGCGCCACGCCCGATAGTGCGTATTCAACCATCATCCCGGCAATATCCAGGCCAGTGGCCGCCTCGATGCCTTCCAGCCCCGGCGAGGTATTCACTTCCAGCACCAAGGGGTTATGCCTTGAGCGAATCAAGTCCACCCCGGCCACCCCCAGCCCCAGCGCTGCCGCGGCTGCCACCGCCGCCTTGATTTCATCCTCGTCCGCCTGAACTGCCGTGGCATGGCCACCGCGATGCAGATTGGAGCGAAATTCGCCTTCTGCCGCCTGACGCCGAATGGCCGCCACCACCTGACCGCCAATGACCAGACAGCGCAGATCCGCGCCACCGGCTTCTGCCACGAATGCCTGCACCAGAAACTGCGCATGCAGTCCGCGCAGGGCTTCGATCACGCTGGTGGAGGCGGCATGCTTTTCGGTCAGCATCACCCCGGCACCCTGTGCGCCCTCCTTGAGTTTGATGACATGCGGCGCCGGGCCGAGCATGGCCAGCAAGTCCGCCGTGTCATCCGGGCTGTCGCCAAACACCGTGGCCGGTTGCGCGATGCCCTGCGCGGCCAGCATTTGATGCGCGCGCAGTTTGTCTTGTGCGCACAGGATGGCGTCCGACGGGTTGGGAGTATGCACACCCATCAGCTCGAACTGGCGCAGTACGGCGCTGGCATAGCGCATCACCGAAGCGCCAATGCGCGGAATCACCGCATCGTAACCGGCCAGCGGCTGGCCTTTGTAGCGCATGTCAAAGCCATCGCCCGATACCCGCAGATAGCAGCGCAGCGGGTCGAGTACGCGCACGCTATGCCCGCGCGCCCTGGCCGCCTCGACCAAACGGCGGGTGGAGTAGAGCCGGCTATTACGCGAGAGGATGGCAAGTTTCATCGCGCCAGTATCCACCAGATACGACGAAATAATACGAAAATGAGAACTGTTCCCGACAAAGCCCTAAAATACCCGCCCCCATTCAAGGAGAGCCTCATGCGTCTTCGCCCTACCCTGATTGCCCTGTCGCTGGCATTTGCACTGCCGCAAGCCCAGGCCGAAACCGTCACTGCCGAGCGCGTGGCACAGCACTATGCTGCGCTGGTACAGGCCAGCTATGACGATACCTTGGCAGCTGCGCAGGACATGCAACGCGCGATTGAAGCCTTCAACGCTGCGCCTTCGCAAGCAACTCTGGACACAGCCCGGCAAAAATGGCGCGACGCACGCGAGTTCTACGGGCAGACCGAAGTATTCCGCTTCTACGGCGGCCCCATTGACGATGAAGGCGGCATCGAAGGCCGGCTCAATTCCTGGCCGCTGGACGAGTCCTATGTGGATTATGTGGAAGGCCGCCCCGGCAATGGCTTCATCAACGACCGGCGCTTCAAGATCAGCAAGGCCAATATCGCGCGCATGAACGAGCGTGGCGGCGAGGAAAACATCAGTGCCGGCTGGCATGCCATCGAGTTTCTGCTCTGGGGGCAGGATATGCGCGAAGACGGCGCCGGCACCCGCAGCTTTGAAGATTTCGTCGATGGCAAAGGCGCCAATGCCCAGCGCCGCCGCCAGTATCTGCAAGTGGTGACCGAACTTTTGGTTGACGATCTGGCAAGCCTCGCCGGCGAATGGACCGCCCAGGGCAACAATTACCGCGCCCGCTTCAGCCAGCAGGGTCAGGAAGCGGTGCGCAAGATTATCGTCGGCATGGGCTCGCTCTCGCGCGGCGAACTGGCCGGTGAGCGGCTGGAAGTCCCCATGGCCTCGCAGGATCAGGAGGACGAGCAATCCTGCTTCTCCGACAATACCCACCGCGATACCGTCAACAATGCCCTCGGCATCCGCAATGTCTGGCTGGGCGAGTATCAGCGCCGCGATGGCAGCCGCCTGCAAGGCCCCGGCATCCGCGACCTGGTGGCGGCCGCCAATCCGCAGCTTGCAGAAAAGACCGGCGCGCAGATTGAGGCATCACTCAAGGCCGCCGAAGCCATCCAGGCACCGTTTGACCGCGAAATCATTGGCGATGAAAGCGCCCCCGGCCGCCAGCGCGTACAGGCCACCATCGACAGCCTGACCGCACAGAGCAAGCTGCTGATTGAGTCGGCCAGCGCCATCGGCATCCAGCAACTCACCCTGGTTGATCCATGAGCCGGAAACACATGCTGGCCGTGTTATCGGTTCTGGCCACCAGCATTGGCGCGGCCAGCTGGCTGCATGCTGCCGCTGGTCATGACGACCCGTTGGGCGAGCAAACCGGCGGTAGCACCACAGTGCCTGCCACTGGCCGGAATGCGTTTTCGTTTCCGTTTGCCAATCTGGACGATGCCGAGCGCACCCGCTTTGCCATCGGCAACTCGTTCTTTCGCCGCAACTGGGTGGAAGCCCCGGCTTCCACCACGGCTCGCGATGGTCTGGGGCCGCATTTCATTGCGCGCTCCTGCGGCGGCTGCCATGTGCAGGACGGACGCGGCGCACCGCCGGACTACCGCAAAACCCGTGGCCGCGATGCCGAGCCGACCGTAGCCCTGCTGATGCGCCTGTCCATTCCCGGCGAGGCCGACCCCAAAGCCGGGGTACGCCCCGACCCGGTGTATGGCGACCAGTTCAATAATGCCGCCGTGCAAGGCGTGCGCCCCGAAGGCCAGGTGGAAATTCGCACCCGCCCGATTCATGGCCGCTTTGCCGATGGCACTCGCTATACCTTGCAGCAGCCGCTGTACCGGCTGGTGCGCCTGGGCTATGGCGCGCCCACCCGAGGCTTGATGATCAGCCCGCGCATCGCCCCGCAACTGCCGGGCGTGGGACTGATCGAAGCCATCGACGAGGCCGATATCCTTGCCAATGCCCGCGAACAGGCCGCCCGCCCCGACCGCATCAAAGGCCAGCCCAACCGGGTCTGGGATGCCGTCGCCGGTACCGAGCGCATTGGCCGCTTTGGCTGGAAAGCCAATGTCGCCAGCATCGCCCACCAGACCGCCGGGGCATTTCTGGGCGATATGGGCATCACCAGCCCGACCTTTCCGTATGAAACCTGCACCGCCACGCAAACCGATTGCCTCGCCGCCCCGCATGGCGGCGGCAAACGCCGTGGCCGCGACGGCGTACTGAGTGCCGCCGAGGCACATGCCGGACAGCCGGAAATCGACCAGAAAACCCTGAATGACGTGATTTTTTACCAGGCCACGCTCGCCCCCCCGGCGCGCCGCAATGCCCGCGATACACAGGTCTTGCGTGGACAAAAGCTGTTCCATGATGCGCAGTGCGCCGCTTGCCACCGCCCCAGCTATACCACCGGCAACCCGCCGTTTCCGGCGCTCGCCAGCGCCAAGGCCAGCGGCCAGACCATCTGGCCGTATACCGACCTGCTGCTGCACGACATGGGCGAAGCGCTGGCCGATGGCCGCCCCGACTTTGCCGCCAATGGCCGGCAATGGAAAACCCCGCCGCTATGGGGCATCGGCCTGATTCGTGATGTCAACGGCCACCTGCGGCTGATGCACGATGGCCGCGCCGATGGCGTCATGGAAGCCATCCTCTGGCACGGCGGCGAAGCAGAAGACTCGCGCCAGCAAGTGCTGGACATGCCCAAAAGCGACCGCGACGCACTGGTGAAATTCGTCGAATCGCTTTGAGCACCTGCCCGGTACTCAAGTACCGGGCACAGCTCAGCTGCGGCAAGGATGAAGCCCCCGCAAGCGCCGCCATATGCTGCCCCTATATCGAAGCCTCCGCCTGCGCCACCTGCTGCGCACGGTTGTCGATGCTTTGCACAATCTGCCCGTTATGCAATACCAACACCCGGTCGGCGCTGGCGATGGTTTCCGGGCGGTGGGCGACAATCACCCGGGTGATGTCGAGCTGCTTCACCGCCGCATTTACCCATTGTTCGTTGTGGATATCCAGATGGCTGGTGGCCTCATCCAGAAACAGCAGCTTGGGCTGGCGATACAGCGCACGCGCCAGAATCACCCGCTGTTTTTGCCCGCCCGAGAGGCTGCTGCCCATATCGCCAATCAGGCTGTGATAGCCCATCGGCATCGCCATGATTTCATCGTGGATGGCGGCCATGTGCGCAGCCTGCTCTACCCGCGCCTGATCCACATTGGCATCAAAAAAGCTGATGTTGTCGGCAATGCTGCCGGCAAACAGCTGGTCGTCCTGCATCACCGCGCCCATATATTGACGGATGTTTTGTGCACCGACTTTGTGAATATCCTGCCCGCCGATGCGGATGCTGCCTTCCTGGGGCCTCAGCAGCCCCAGCAATAATTTCACCAGCGTGGTTTTACCGCCGCCAGACGCACCGACAATCGCCACCGACTCGCCCGGCTCGATGCTGAAAGACAAATCCTTCAGCACCCACGGCTCGCCATCGGCATAGCGGAAGCCCAAACCTTCCACTTCAATCTTCATGTTTTCTGGCGACGGCAGTTCCGCCTGCACCGTGTGGTCTTCCGGCTCGGTCAGCACGATATCGGCCAGGCGCTCGCCATGCAGGCGCAGCATGCGGAACTCCATCGCCTTGTCAATCAGGCCGCTCATGCGCTGGGCAAACTGGTCTTTATAGGCCAGATAGGCAATCAACATGCCCACCGAAAATACGTTCTGCATCGCCAGCAGCGCGCCAATCCAGATGACGGCGATGCGCTCAATGCCAAATACTAGCTGGCTGGCACCAGAAAAACCCAAGCCCATCCGCGCAAGGCGGATTTCATGGTTGACGGTATCCACCATCAGATTGTCATAACGGCTGCGGCGCAAGCCTTCGGCACCGGCCACTTTTACGCTTTGCATGCCGCGCAGCGATTCCAGCAAATGCGTTTGCTGTTTGGCTGCAGCCACCAGTTGTTGCTCGGTGCCATCACGCAACGGGCGATAGGCCAACAGGCGAATGCCCAAGTAAAGCGCCACCGCCAGCAAGGTAATCAGGCTCAACTTCCAGCTATAGAACAGCATCAGGGCGAGCGTGACCACCGCCATCAGGCCGTCAATCAACGCCTCGACAAAGCTGGTGGTGAGCGTGCGCTGGATTTCGCGCACTGAACCCATGCGCGAGGTGATATCGCCCAGATGACGTTTTTCAAAGAAGGACAAGGGCAGCCGCAGCGCATGGGCAAAGACATTGCCCATCCATTGCAGCCCGAGGCGCGAGGACAGATACACCACCGACCAGCCGCGCAGCAGGCCAATGCCGATTTGCAGCAGCAGCGCCAAGCCAAAGCCCAGCCCCAGCACGGTCAACAGGTCGCGGTCGGCCGAGACCAGCACTTGGTCCACCACCCATTGCATAAAGAAGGGCGAGAGCACCACAAACACTTGCAGCGCGATGGACAGCAACAGGATTTGCGCCAAGGCGCGCCATAGCCCTGTCACCCGTCCAGTCAATTGCCGCACCGAGATGCTGGGCAACGCCTTGCGCGGAGCAAAGGTTTCGCCGGGGGCAAGCTCCAAGGCCACCCCGGTGAAATGCTCGGAGACTTCTGCCAAGGGCAGCACCCGCTTGCCGATGGCCGGGTCAAGAATCACCGCCTTGCGGCCACTGACTTTTTGCAGCACCACAAAATGATTCAAATCCCAATGCAGCACGCAGGGCAAGGCCAGCTTGTTCAGGTCATCCATGTCCAGCCGCAGCGCCCGGGTCTTGAAGCCCAACGCCTGGGCGATATGAATCAACTGGTTGAGCTTTGCGCCTTTCAGTGACAGGGGAAAACGCTGACGCAGCTCCGGCAGTGAAACTTCCAAACCATGCGCGGAAGCCACCATCGCCAAAGAGGCCAGACCGCATTCAGCGGCTTCGGTTTGATGCACAAAAATAACCACAGCACATTCAGAGCAAACTATATTTTGTCATTTACAACCGAAAGAATTATTATTGAAAATGCAACAACCCCAAAAACAAATGCAACCAACCTAACAGAATTTGACTTAACCAAGTCAGAGTTAGACGTAGAAAGATAAATCCAATCATCAATCCATTTTTTTGGAATTATCTTAAAAGACCAATTGGGCGGATTCATCAACCTATAACCCAGAACATAGTTCCCCAAAATCAAATAAAAATACACCACTAACTCCAAGAAATCCGAATACCCCCCCCGCATTCCGAACAATATTTTTACAGGAACAATAAAAAGCAACCCAAGCCACATGCAAAATTTTGAAGAAAAAATATAAACAGGATTCAATATTTTCATCTCGCACCCCAAAGTGTTGCAGGAGGAGACTCCCGCAACACTTCATGAAAATCACTTATTTTTCCATAACGTAAGATGCACCACCCCAAATAGCTGCACCAAGCGCAGCCCCAATAAGGATACCGCCGCCAGTACCAATTACGAGAGCACCAGCAACAATCCCCACAACGGTGCCAGAAGCAGTCATTACGCCATCACCACCTGACACTTCATTTACTTGCTCATCTGTCATTTCTTGAATCATTAGTTTTACTCCAAAAGCAACGCATACCCCATGCGTCACGGGTTCGGGCGAAATACCCGGATTCATCGTGTTTTCCCTCTGCCTGTCGCTAGCTTTGCAACTTGCCTTTCAGCGAATACAGCGGTTCAAACACCCATTCGATAAGCCTGCGCTTCTCGCCCAGAATGTCCGCCTCCAGCAGCATGCCGGGCTTCAGCGGTTCAGGTTTTCCGTAGGCAGTAATGGTTTGCGCTGCCAGTTGTACGGTGACGCGGTACAGCGGTTCGCTTTGCAGGGCGCTACCCAGCAGGGTTTGCAATTCACTCTGGTTCAGCGCGCTGCGGCTGATTTGTTTCACTTCGCCCTGTTGGTGGCCGAATTTTTGGTAGGGAAATGCCTGATAACGCAACAGCACTTTGTCGCCCGGCTCGACAAAGCCGATGGCATGGCTGGGTACGAGGAGTTCTGCTTCCAGTGTGCCTTCTCCGGGCAATACCGCCATCAAGGGCTGGCCTGCCTGTACTGCCTGGCCGGTTTTGCCCAGCTGGGTGGCGACAATGCCCTGGGCGGGGGATTTAATCGCCAGGGCACTGCGGGCTTCGCTTTCCAGCCGTTCCTGCTCCAGCAGGGCCTGGTCGCGGGAAAGATTGGCCTGGCTTGCCAGCCGTTGGCCGGGCAGTTCTTGCTGAGCTTGTTGCAATTGCGCGATATGGCGGCGGGTTTGTGTGGCTTGCCGTTCAAGCAGTTGTACATCGGCCTGGGCTTGCAGCCGCGCAGCCTGTTGCTGCCGCACTTGCAGTTGGCTGACGTATTTGTCTGCGGCCAGTTGCTGCATGCGTTGCAAGGTGTCGGCAGCGATTTGTGCCTGTTCACGGCGGTTGGCGATTTCTGCTTGCAGTTGCGCCAGTTCTTGCCGGGCTGTGGCTAGCTGCGCGGCGATACCGCTGCCCTGGGCATTCAATAATTGCTGCTGGGCTTGATGGCTTTGTTGCAAGCTGTGCTGGCGGCGGGTCAGACGCTCATGCAGTGCGGTGGCGGCATCGCCCGCTTCGGGGGTGGCCAGTGGTACACGCACCACGGCCAAGGTTTGGTCACGTTGCACGGCACTGCCTTCTGTGACCTGCATTTGGCTGATGATGCCGGTGGCGGGGGCAAGAATCATCGCCATGCCCTGGCTTGGCACCAAATGGCCGCTGACTTGCGCGCGGCGGGTATAACTGCCGAAAAACAGGAACAGGCCGATGGCGAGTGCGGCCAGTGCGGCAAAGCCGGTCAGCACCCACAGCGGCAGCGGTTGTGCCAACGAAATGCTGCCCAGCCAGCTACCGCGCTTGGCTTGCAGAACTTCTTGCCGGAACAGTGCCTGAGTCATCCCTGAACAATTGATGAGTAAAAGTGAGGGCGCAGTATTACGTACGCCACCGCATTCAGGAAACAGTCATGAATGACTTTTTGTGTGATTTGTTCCGCAAATCTGAAAATTGGTTGCCGGTTTTTACGGCTACCCCACCCAACTCGGCTCTTTGAGTCCAAAAACAAAGCCCGGCGCGTGGCCGGGCTTTGGGGTGATTTGGAGCGGGTGATGGGAATCGAACCCACGCTATCAGCTTGGGAAGCTGAAGTTCTACCATTGAACTACACCCGCGGAGTGCGCAAGTCTATGCCCTGCGCACCGTTTTTGGCAATCAGAACTTCTTGCCTGCGGTGAGGTAAACCGCAGCCTGGCTGCCATTGTCATGCCCCAGGTCAAGACTCACGCCGCCCTGAATATCCACGCCATGCAATTGGCTGCGCAGCCCAGCATGCAGATTGGCATAGCGGCGGTCTTGCAGCGGCGCGGGCACGGCATAGTCGCCGCTCACGGCCAACGTGCTCATGCGGGCGAAGGCCTGTTCCGGGCGGTCGCCGTATTCGCGCTCTGCGGTGAGACTGACAAATGGCTGCACACTGCCCAGATGCCATTCGGCCTGCCAGCCGGCGGAAACGTTCATCACATCAAGCTGTTGTTCCGGGAAGGCCAAAGCCGTAGCCAGATGCGGCTGTGATTCGGCATAGCCATCGACCTTGACCCGCTGCGCCAGTACGCGCAGCAGCGGGCCGTGGCGGAAGGTTTCACTGCCCAGCTGCCAGCCTGCGCCCAATGCGACATGCAAGCGGCTGCCATCGGGGCTGCCCTCATGACGGCGTTTGCCGCTGCCAAGCGCCACATCGCGGCGCACATCAAAGCCCAGGCGGCTCCAGCCCAGTTGCCCGTCCATCCAGAACGATTCGCCACGCCAGCCCAGATAGCCACCCAGCCCGGCTTCGCGCTGCTTGAAGTCGCCACGGTCACGGCGGTATTCGATCTTTTGCCCGGCAAGCGCCAGATAGCCGCCGTACACCAGCGCGCCCTGTGCGCGGTCATAGCCTGCCAGCAGCTCCGGGCCACCGCCGCCAAAGCCGTCATCACTGGTTTCGTTCTTGCCGCGACGGGCATCCACGCGCAATCCACCCCAGAAGCGACCGGCGGCTTCATCACTGCGCGATTGCAGTTGCGCGGCCACCATTTGGCTGCGAGCGCGGCCTGTGGCAATCGCCGAGCGCGGCAACAGGGCAATCTGGCGCGGCGCTTCGAGGGTCGCCACCGCGTAGTCGGCCAGCATCGCATGGGCAGCGCTGGAAGGATGCACGCCATCGGCAAAGGCATAGGTCCACGCTGCGTCGGCACTGACATAGCTGGTCGGGTTGCAGGTCAGCGATTGCGCAGTGATTTGCGGCTGGCAGGCGGTGCCGGTGACATTCTGCAACCCGTAAGCGGCGGGGTTGGCGGTGATTTCGCGCAACAGGTTGAAGGTATCGAGCGGAATCACCCGCAGCCCGTTCGCCGCCAATCCCTGATACAGCGCACTGTTATAGGCCTGCGACAAGGCCGTGCCTTGCGCCGCAGCGGCACTGCCCTGCGCCAGAAAACCCGGGGTTACGCCCAGATCGGGAATGGTTGGCACCAGGATATATTCGGCGCCGGCGGCACGCAGCTTGCCGACCATCCCCACTTGTGCACTGACCGCATCGGCAATGGTGCTGGCCACAGGCGCGCCCTGGGCAATGGCAAACAGGTCATTGGCGCCGCCCCAGACGGTGTACAGTGCGCGCGCATCGGCGCGTCCACCTGTGCGGCGCAGGTATTCGTTCAACTGCGCGTTCAGCGACGGCGTATGCCCCAGCTTACCGGTTACATCAACGGCCACGCGCGCACCGCCGACGGCGTAATTGTCACCGCCATCCACGCGCGGGGCGCTGCCGGTAGCCAGCCAGGCGGTGGAACGGTCGGCGCCGTAGTAATTGGCCAGATACTGCGACCAGACCAAGCCCGGATTGGTGGTGAACTGCCCAATCACCGGCTGTGCGGTGGCGGGCAGTAGCGGACGGAAGAATCCGGCATCGGTGAGGCTGTCGCCAAAAAATACGGTGCGGCTGAAGGCGGCATCATCATTGCGCGCCAGGGCCTGCGTGGTGGTGAGTGCGGCAGCCAGTGCCAGGGCGGCCACCAGCGGGCGGCGGAATACGGTGGTTTTGCTCATTTCAATCAACCTGTTTTGTCAGTCATCGCGGGGATGGTTTCATATCCTGGCCGCCGGTCAAGTGGCAGCGCAGATGAAATCCTGCCACGAAGTCGCGAAAATGCTGCCATGAATATCCAACTCAATGGCGAAGCCCGCCAACTGCAAGCTCCCCTCACCCTGCATCAATTGCTGCAAGCCGAAGGCTTGGGCGAGCGCCGCGTGGCGGTAGAGGTCAATGGCGAAATCATCCCGCGCTCGCAGCATGCCGAATATGCGCTGCAAGAAGGCGATGTGGTGGAGATTGTGCACGCGCTTGGCGGTGGCTGATTTGCCTGACTCCATTGCAACTGGCCGCAAACAGGGTAAGGTGGCATGGCCGACGTCGAAAACCGTCATGGCCTCTCCAAACCAACCTTAAAGGAGGACTCTCATGTTTGAAGACCGCTCGCAAGAAGAACTGGACAGCCTGATGAAGAACAACGCGGAATTTCGCAAGCTCTACTACCACCATCAGGAGCTGGACAAGAAAGTGAGCGACGCCGAGCTGGGCGTTCTGCCGCTTGGCGACATGGCGCTTGCGCAGATGAAACGCGACAAGCTGGCCGCCAAAGAACAGCTGCTTGAGATGGTCAAAACCTTGAAGGCTTGAATCCTGCCCACCCCGCGCCCATGGCGCGGGGTTTTTGCTTGCTGCAAGCCTGCCATGGCCGATACACCGCCATATAATGGCCGCATGCACGAGCTTACCGACCCCAAGCCGCTGGTGATTGCCGGCAAAATCTATCAATCCCGCCTTCTGACCGGTACTGGCAAATTCAAGGATTTGACCCAAACCCGCGAAGCCACCGAGGCTGCCGGCGCCGAGATTGTCACTGTCGCCATCCGCCGCACCAATATTGGCCAGAATCCCGGCGAGCCGAACCTGCTGGATGTGCTTCCGCCGGAGCGCTACACCATCCTGCCCAATACCGCGGGCTGCTACACCGCAGATGAGGCAGTGCGCACCTGCCGTCTGGCGCGTGAACTTTTGGACGGACACAAGCTGGTCAAACTGGAAGTGCTGGGCGATCAGCGCACCCTGTACCCGGATGTGGTGCAAACCCTGGCCGCTGCCGAACAATTGGTCAAAGATGGCTTCGATGTGATGGTCTATACCAGCGATGACCCGATTTTGTGCAAGCGGCTGGAAGAAATCGGCTGCGTGGCAGTGATGCCGCTGGCCGCGCCCATTGGCTCCGGGCTTGGCATCCAGAACCGCTACAACCTGATTGAAATCATCGAGCAGGCCAAGGTGCCGATCATCGTCGATGCCGGTGTCGGTACCGCCTCGGATGCGGCCATTGCCATGGAGCTGGGCTGCGATGGCGTGCTGATGAACACCGCGATTGCCGGCGCCGTGGAGCCGGTACGCATGGCGCGGGCGATGAAACTGGCGGTCGAAGCCGGACGCGATGCGTTCCTGGCCGGACGCATCCCGCGCAAACGTTTTGCCAGCGCCTCCTCGCCGATTGATGGGCTGATTGGATGAGCGACCCGTTCACCAGCCCCGGTAGCAAGGCGCCGCCCAAACCCTTCACGGTGACCGAAGGCCAACGCCGCGTGCGCAGCTTCGTGCTGCGTCAGGGACGTTTCACCCCTGCCCAGCAGCGCGCCTTTGATGCCCTCTGGCCGCGCTTTGGTATCGACTATCAGGGGCAAGTGCGTGATTTCGACGCCCTGTTTGGCCGCAGCGCGCCGCGCATCGTGGAAATCGGTTTTGGCAATGGCGAGGCCTTCCGTCATTCCTGCCTGCTTGACCCAGCGCGCGACCATATCGGCATCGAAGTGCATGCCCCCGGTGTCGGCAGGCTACTGAATGCACTCGATAGCGATGGCATTGGCAATGCCCGGCTGTATCACCACGACGCGGTGGAAGTACTGGAAAACGAAATCGCCGATGGCAGTCTGGATGAAGTGCGTATTTACTTCCCCGACCCCTGGCACAAGAAGCGCCATAACAAACGTCGCCTGGTGAACCCGGCGTTCGCCGCACTTTTGGTGCGCAAGCTCGCACCCACTGGCCGCCTGCATCTGGCCACCGACTGGCAGGACTATGCCGAGCAGATGTGGGAGGTGCTCGATGCCACCCCGGGGCTGGCCAACCGCAGCGGCGCGCGCGGTCATCTGCCACGCCCGGCATGGCGGCCACAAACGCATTTTGAAACGCGCGGACAAAACCTCGGCCATGGGGTCTGGGACATGATTTACGACCGCTGCGCCCTGCCCGAATCTCCCAGCCAATAAGCCCCTGCCATGAGCCCAGCCCTCAGCCTCACCACCGACATGATGCTGGTCCTCGGGCTGGTGGGGCTGACCATGGTGCTGTTCCTGTTCGACCGGGTGCGCGCCGATGTGGTGGCGCTGGTGATACTGGTCTTGCTGGGGCTGACCGGCCTGGTCGCACCGGAAGACCTGTTCGCAGGCTTTGCCGGCAATGCCGTCATCAGCATCATCGCCACCATGATTCTGGGCGCCGGCCTTGAGCGCACCGGCGCACTCAACCGGCTGGCCGGCTGGCTGCTACGCCGCGCCGATGGCAGCGAGCGCAAACTGCTGCTATTGACCACTGCCGTGGCCGGGCTGAACTCATCCATCATGCAGAACCCGGCAGTGATGGCACTGTACATGCCGGTGGCCTCGCGCCTGTCTGCCCGTACCGGGGTGGCACTCTCGCGCATGCTGCTGCCGATTGCCGCCGCCATCGTGATGGGCGGCGGCCTCACCATGGTCGGCAATTCGCCGTTGATTTTGCTCAATGACCTGCTGATTTCGGCCAATGCCAACCTGCCTTCCGGTGCGGTCACCCTGAAACAACTGGGGATGTTCGCGCCGCTGCCCATCGGCCTTGCGCTACTGACGGCATCATTGGCCTATTTCCACTGGTTTGGCCACCGCAACCTGTCCGAGGATGACGGCGTCACTCCGGCGCGGGTGCAGAGCTATTTTGCCCAGGCCTATGGCATCGAAGGCGATGTGCATGAGCTGACGGTCAGCGCCGACAGCCCGCTGGTCGGCATGACCTTGGGCGAAGTCGAGGTCATGCCCGGCTCGCCGCTGGTTCTGGCGCTGAAATCCAGCGACGAATCGCGGCTTGCGCCTTCTGCCGATGCCCGCATCTGGGTCGGCGATGTGCTCGGCGTGATGGGCCCGCGCGAGGCGATCGTGCAGTTCTCGCAAACCCACAAACTGTATCTTGCCGCTCGGCTGCGCCAGTTTGCCGACCTGTTCAACCCCAGCCGCGCCGGGATTGCCGAAGTGGTGATTCCGCCCAACTCGCCCTTCATCGGCAAAAGCGCCAGCGAACTGCAACTGCGCAAACAATCGCGCCTGAGCCTTTTGGCAGTGAACCGCGACAAGGAAGTCATCCGTGAAGACGTACGCAAGCTGCCGTTGAAGGCCGGTGACATGCTGGTACTGCACAGCGTCTGGCGCGACCTGGCCAGTGCCGCGGCGAAAAAAGACTTCGTGGTGGTCACCGACTTTCCCAAGAGCGAGCAGCGCCCGCACAAGTTCAAAATCGCGATGACGATTTTTGCCATCACCATGCTGCTGGCGCTTTCATCGCGTATCCCGGTGCCGATCGCGCTGATGGCAGGCGTGGCCGGGATGCTGATTGCCGGCGTCATCCAGATGGACGAAGCCTATGCCTCGATCAACTGGAAAACCGTGTTCCTGATGGCCTGCCTGATTCCGCTGGGCTGGGCGATGGATTCCTCCGGCGCCGCCGCCTGGATTGCCGGGCACAGTATCGACCGCATCCCGCAGGGCACACCGCTATGGCTGATCGAGATTGCGCTTGCCATCCTCACCGTGGCGTTCTCGCTGGTGGTGAGCCATGTCGGCGCGACCATCATGATGGTGCCGCTGGCGATCAACCTGGCGCTGGCCGCCAATGGCAATCCGATGGTATTCGCGCTGATTGTGGCGCTCTCGGCCAGCAACAACTTCATGACCTCGACCAACCCGGTGATTTCCATGGTGATGGGGCCGGGTAACTACAGCGCCCGCTATCTGTGGCGTACCGGCCTGCCACTGACGCTTATCTATACCGCTGTCATCGTGTTGATGGTCAACCTGATCTGGTAAGCGCCTGAACCAGCAGCCGATAACCATTGGCACTGCTCACCAGTACCCGCCGCCCGCGCCGCTGTCCTTCCCACTCCTCATCCGTTGATGCCAAGTCGGCGGCCTCAGTGCGCGCCTGCAACACCAGCACCACATCGGCAGGCTCCAGCCCGCTCTGTGCTTGTAACGACCCGGCAACCCGCAACGTGGCCGCAGCGAGAAAAACCTTGCTTGCCTGATCGTGCCATCGCAGCGATGCGATCAAACGGAATCCGTCAGAACGGCCAGTCGTCGGATTCCGGCATCGGCCCATCCAGATAGTAATGCGGCAGCCTTGGCAGATCCTCCCAGCGCTCCCGCCGTGCCGTGCCGGTCACGGTTTTCTTGCGTCCGCTCAAATAGTTGTAACTTGTCGAAATCTCGCGGCTCCCGCCAGGTTGCACAGGCAAATAGTTGTCGTAACCAATCAAGCGCATCCGCCCGCTTTCTTCACGGAACAGGTATTGCTGATACGGCGGCGGCGTACCGAAATCATCGCAGCCGGACTGATAACTCAGTTTCACCTTGAGCTTGCCATCCCTGATGCCGACCTCGGCCAGCTCGTCAATCCAGCAGGGATCCTCATCGCCAACAAATGGCGGAACCAGATCCGTGCTCTCGGCCAGCAGCCGATAGCCGTTGCCATTGCTTAGCAGCACCCGCAGCCAACGCGGCTTTTCTTCTCCCTCTTCATCTGCCGACTTTGTGGTCTTGCCCAGCGCCTGCAACACCAGTACCGCATCCGCCTGACCATCGCGGTTCAAATCCCCGCGCACCGGCCCTCTGACCACTACCCAACCCGATGGCACATACGTAGCCAAGGTACGTTCAAGCCGCCCCTGCATCTGCGACTGAGCCGACCCGGCTACCAGCAATGCGGCCATGGCGAAAACCATCTTGCTTGCATTCATTTCCACACCCCCGTTGTTCATCTCAGATCATTGACATCCCAATAGACTGGCCGTGATAGACGGCGCCGGGCAAGACCCGCACCCAGCATGCCTATGACTCAACCTGTTCTGGCATCCTCTGCAACAGGTCAATAGGAACTCGGCATCGGCCCATCCAGATAGTAAGGCTGTCTTGGGAAGCGCTCCCAACGCTCTCGCGAGCGCGCCTTCTCATCGAACACATTACCGCCTTCCACAGTCTTCTTGCGTCCGGTCAGATAGTTGTAACTCACTCTGTCTTCTTCGCCTGTGCTCCGTGAGAATTCCTGCCTGTCGTAACCGATCAGCCGCATGCGTCCGCCTTCTTCACGAAACAGGTATTTCGAATTCGACACCCCATAGCTGCCACAACTTGACCAGTAATTGAAATTCACCTCAAGCTTGCCGTTACTGATGCTGATTTCATCCAGCGGATCAGACCAGCAAGGATCGACATCCGCATCGTTTGAGGGAATCAGGTCGGTACTCTCGGCCAGCAGCCGATAGCCGCCACCATTGTTTACCAGCACCCGCAGCCAACGCGGCTTTTCTTCCCCCTCTTCATCTGCCGACTTTGTGGTCTTGCCCAGCGCCTGCAGCACCAGTACCACATCCGCCCGGCCATCGCGGTTCAAATCCCCATATACCGCCTCTCTGGTTACTTCCCAGCCCGACGGCACATGTACGGCAAGCGCTGGCTCCAGCTGCTCTTGCGCGCGCACGCCTGTAGCCGTCAACAATGCAGCCACTGCGAGAAAAGCCTTGTTTGCATCCACTTCGCACCCCAATCAATCGTCATGCTGCAAGCATGGCCTATCACAACACAGAATCTAGTCCTCCGATACCACGTTCACAATCTCCCCGGCACACACACTCACTGCAACAGCCTTGAGATATTGACCGCGGCAAGGCCCGCCCACGCATTCGCCATGCGCAAGCTCAAAGGTAGCGCCATGTGCAGCGCATAGCAGATGACCATCACGGGTTTTGACAAAATGCCCCGGCGCCACCTCCAGGCTGCGCCCGGCATGCGGACAGATATTGAGCCAGGCGCGGGCGGTATCGCCATCACGATAGACAATCACCGACTCCGTTGCGCCATCCACCAGCCATTGCACCTCGGCAAAGCCGCCATCTTCAATCTGCTCCAGCCGCAAACCCGTCATCTTTAACACTCTCCTCACACTTCTTTACCCACCGAGCCAGATACTTGAGTCTGTTTCATGGTTTGACCCGATGGAGGCAAGATGTTCGCACATTGGTGGCATCACCCGCAGATTACCCGCTTGCAAGCGCGCTTCACTGCCCGCCCGCGCCACCCGCTGCTGCGTATCGGCGTAGCGCTGCTGGGTGTGGCGCTCTTGGCCGTACTGCTGGTCGCTGGCGTTTTCATCGGCAGCGCGATGCTCATTGGCGCGGGCTTGCTGCGCCTGCTCCGGCGCAACAATACGGCACAGCGCAGCCATCCTGTCATTGAAGGCGAATTTCGCAAAGCGCGACCGGAAGCATTGCCTCACGCACAGTCATGAGCGACTTGTTTCCCGCAGCGCCAGTAGCGCGCATTCCGCTGGCCGATGGCAGCGGCCAGTTCCCGGTACGCCGGGTGTATTGCGTAGGCCGCAATTTTGCCGACCATGCCCGCGAAATGGGGGCAGCCGCCCCGGCATCTGCTACTGAGCGCGGCCAGCCGGTGTTTTTCATGAAGCCTGCCGATGCCATCACCATCGGTGGCAGCGTGCCCTACCCGCCTGCTACCCATGAATTGCATCATGAGGTCGAGTTGGTGGTGGCATTGGGCAAGGACGCGCCAACGGGCGTGCTTGCGCGCGAGGCGGCCAGCGCACTGGTCTTCGGTTTTGCCGTGGGGCTGGATTTGACCCGCCGCGACCTGCAAGCCGCCGCCAAAGCTCAGGGGCTGCCCTGGGATACCGGCAAAAGCTTCGACCATTGCGCCCCGGTCGGCGCGATGCGTCGCAAACAGGAGCTGCCTGCGCTTGATACCCTGCAAATCTCGCTGCATATCAACGGGCAAATCCGCCAGCACGGCCATCTGGCCGACCTGATTTGGGATGTGGCAGATATTTTGGTTGAGCTTTCCCGGCTATATGCGCTGAAAGCCGGCGACCTGATTTTCATGGGCACGCCCGCAGGTGTTGCTGCATTGCAGCCCGGCGATCACTGGCAAGCGGCTATCAGCGATAGCAATGGGCAAGTCTGGCTGCAGAGCCACGGACGCATTTGCCGCTGAAGGCGGCAGGACGGCTGCCATTTTGCCGCCTATAATCACGCCCGCCCAAAACCGTGACACAAGTCACTTTCTCCACCCTTCTCAACCCCAAAGGAAATCCCCATGAGCATCATCAGCGAGTTCAAAGAGTTTGCAATGCGCGGCAATGTCGTCGATCTGGCAGTCGGCGTGGTCATTGGCGCTTCGTTCGGCAAGATCGTCACCGCCCTGGTCGATAACGTCATCATGCCGCCGATTGGCCTTTTGATTGGTGGCGTGGACTTCTCCGATCTCTCCCTCACCCTGAAAGAAGCCAGCGTCAATGCCGCCGGCGAAGCCGTCCCTGCCGTGGAGCTGGCCTATGGACAGTTCATCAATGCCGTCATCCAGTTCCTCATCGTCGCCTTCGCCATCTTCATGGTGGTCAAGGCCATCAACCGCCTGAAGAAGCCGGAACCGGAAGCCGCCCCGGCAGCCCCAGCCGAAGACGTGCTGCTGCTGCGTGAAATCCGCGATGAGCTCAAGCGCAAATAATCCACTGACAGTTCAAGCCCCTGGTGACTGACACCGGGGGCTTTTTCATTGCATGCCCGCCACAGAGCCTGCATTTTGCAGATAGCGGTGTCTCCCAGTCGCAAGATTTGCGACGCCCGTTTGCAAAACTTGCCTCCATACCAACAGGGAGGAGGGCAGGATGTTAATCGCCATACAGCCACCGCCAGCCGGCTTGCCAGCCGACATCAAGGCGCATCTTTGGCTACGTGCGGAATATTTTTTCTCGCGCAGTGATGCAAAGAGTCGTTGCTGGCTCTGGCTGCTGCGCGAGGATGGTCGGCTGGCTGCCATGAACGTGGATGCCCGCCATCACGGCAATGACCATCTGTTGCCCGCCTTGCTTCGCAATCACGACCAGCAACTACAGGCGGACGACGCGGGTGATGACGGACTCGGACAACTGCAACCGTTGCCACATGCACCGGTCGTGCCACTGCCACGCTGGGCAGTATCCTGGGGGCATCCCATCCAGCGGCAAATTCGTGCCTTTGCCGAGCAACTCGATACCACGGTGTTGGCCTCGCTGGGCGAGCTGGAGGAGGTAGGTGGTTTTTGGGGCAGCGTGGGCAATTACAACCGTCTGATTGGCCTTGGCGTACTGCAGCGACAACGTCGCCTGCAAGCCCTGCGCGAGTTTTGGCCATTGCTTGCGCCGCTGCTGCTCGACGATGGCCAGCGCCCGGAGATGTTTACCGATTACTACCATGACAACGCGCGTTTTCCCCGGGAATCGCAGCTGGCTGGCGCCGAAAACGTGTGCCGTGCAATTGATGAAAACCAGAATCTGGTCAAGGCGCTGGCCACGCATTACCGCATCAGCCGCGCACTGGTGCGCTCACCGATTTGCCGTCACCCCTGGCAGCAGCCCACTGAGCTGCGCAAGATGCTCAGGCTCATTGATGCCATCCCCGCGCATGCCCGCCCGCATAGCCTCGCGGCTCTGGAAAAATGGGACTCACCTTTGCAGCAATTGCTGACCATGGTGCCGGCCGGTCGTTGGCCGCTCATCGCCAAAGTTTTTTCCGACGGCTGGAGCAAGACTTGGGCAGCCACGCAAACTGCACCGGAAACGCTATCGAACCAATTGCGCGACAGCCGCGACTTCCTGCGTGCGGCTCTGGAGCAGGAGCCACTCCCCGATGCCCTGTTCCATTTGCAAGTGGAAGAACTCTGCCTGGCCTGGCTGCTGCGCCGCGGGCTAAGTTCGTTGCTGCAAGCATCCGCACGCTGGCATGCCCAGCCCTTGCAACGCATTCTGCCCGAGCCTGATGACGGCAGCGAGCTGCCCTTCCCGGCGCTGTTTACCCATTTCGAGCATGAAGGCAGGCAAGCACGTGAATTACTGAGCGAAGCCGAGCTGGTTGCAGAAGGCGAACACATGCAGCACTGCGTCGGTGGCTATTGGCAAGAATGCAATAACGAAGCGGGTCGCATCGTGCATCTTGACCTGCCTGATGGCGAAAGTGCCACGGCGTATTACGGTTTGAGTGGCGTGGACAGCGACGGCGTTCATTTCCAGCTGGAAGAATTGCGCGGCATCGGCAATGCCCGCGTTAGCCAGGCGATGCAGGCATGGGCCGAACAAGTCGCCAAGCATATCCAGGCTGGCGAACGTAGCCGCGCACGTCAGCAGGTGCTGCAGGCGACACAGACCTACAGGCAAAGCCAGTACGGCAAGGAAGTGCGCCATATCCGCGCGCTCGACCAGCGCTCACGACAGGAATTGCAGCAGGTAATCGCCTGGTGCCTTGCTCATACGCATGCCGAAGCAAGCCCGCCAAACCAGGTGCTGCACACGGCCATCGCCGGCACCGGCTACCATCAAGCAGCCACGCTGCTACCACAATTGCGTGTGGGGGATGCCCTGCAATTGGTGCGCGAGCCGAAAAACCCGCACGATGCCAATGCCATCCGCTTGGATTGGCAGGGATACACGCTGGGCTATGTACCGCGGCGGGAAAACCAGCGTCTGTCCCGGGAGCTGGATGCAGGTGCCGCCTTCCAGGCAAGACTGGAATATGTGGACGAGGAACACCCAACCTACCCGCATCTGGAGTTTTCCGTCTGCCGCCTCATGCCCGAATAAGGCGAGCCCGCCAACACGCCAAAATAAAAAAACGGCGCGATGCAATCGCGCCGTTTTTGTCCCTCGCCCCGTCCAATCAATGACGGGGCGAGATATTGGCAACAACCATCAACCTTGCCATTGGCCGAGGGCAGCCAGACCGTTGGCCTTGGCGCGCTCATACACGGTGGCCTGGGCAGCAGCGTAGTTGCCCTGCATGTCCTGCGACCACAGCTTGAGTGCCGCCTGCTGCATGGCGCGGCCATAGGAGAACGACAGCGGCCACGGGTTCGGCCCCATGCGGTTCATCGCGTCCAGATGCGCGGTAGCCGCTTCATCGGACTGGCCGCCGGAGAGGAACACGATACCCGGCAGGATGGCCGGAACGGCGGACTTCAGGCACATCAGCGTGGCTTCGGCCACTTCTTCAACGCTGGCCTGCTCCGGGCAGTCCTTGCCGGGGACAACCATCGAAGCCTTCAGGATGGTGCCTTCCAGCATCACATTGTGCTGGTACAGGGCATCGAACAGGGCGCGCAGGGTGACTTCGGTCACTTCGTAGCAGGTTTCGATGTCGTGGCTGCCGTCCATCAGCACTTCCGGCTCGACCATCGGCACCAGGCCTTGTTCCTGACACAGCGCCGCGTAACGCGCCAGCGCATGGGCATTGGCTTCGATGCAGGTGCCGGAGGGGATGTCTTCACCAATATTGATGACCGCACGCCATTTGGCAAAACGGGCACCGAGCTTGTAATACTCCTCAAGGCGGGCGCGCAGGCCGTCCAGACCTTCGGTGACCAGCTCACCGGGGCAGCCAGCCAGCGGCACCGTGCCCTTGTCCACCTTGATGCCCGGAATCATGCCGTTATCGGCCATGTATTTGGCAAACGGCACGCCATCGCGGGTGGACTGGCGGATGGTTTCGTCAAACAAAATCGCGCCGGAGAGATATTCATTGACCTTGGGGGCGGTCAGCAGCAGCTCGCGGTAGGCACGGCGGTTTTCTTCGGTGCAGTCAATGCCCACCCCATCAAAGCGCTTCTTGCAGGTGGCGGAAGATTCGTCGATGGCGATGATGCCCTTGCCGGGGGCAACCATGGCGCGGGCGATGTCGGCAAGCTGTTCAATGCTCATTTTGTGTCCTGCAAATGGGTGTGGAAAAGAGGCCGTGATTATAGCCCCGGCATCAGTTCCCCGGTACTTCCAGAATCCGCAGGGTATTGGTCGCGCCCAGTTCTTCCATGTTGTCGCCGCAGGTGAACAGCACCCGGTCGGCAGGCTGCAACAAACCGCTATCGCGCAAGCGTGCAATCGCCGCGCGCGCCAGGTCGTGCTGATACATGCCACGGCTGTCGAAGGCGATGGGGAACACATCGCGCATCAGGCTCATCTGACGGCGTGCGTGAGGATGACGCGAGAACGCATGAATCGGCACTTGCGAACGAAACCGCGACAGAAAGCGTGCGGTGCCGCCGGATTCGGTCATGGCGATGATGGCAGCCACCTGCATATGCTCGGTCAGGAACATGGTGGCCATTGCAATCGCCTGATCGACGCGCTGAAGGCCGCGCGGCGCCGCCTCGTAATCGGTATCGCGCTCGAACTGCCGCTCGGCGCCCATGCAGATACGCGCCATCGCCGCCACCGAGGCCACCGGAAAGCGCCCGGCGGCGGTTTCTGCCGAAAGCATCACCGCATCGGTGCCATCAATCACCGCATTGGCCACATCCAGCACCTCGGCGCGGGTCGGTTGCGGGCTATCCACCATCGACTGCAACATCTGCGTGGCGGTAATCACCACCTTGTTGCCTTGCAGGGTTTCGTGGATGATTTTTTTCTGCAAGCCCGGCAGCTCGGCATCGCCCACTTCCACGCCCAGGTCGCCACGCGCCACCATCACCACATCCGCAGCGGCGATGATGCCCGGCAAGTTTTCAATCGCCTCGGCGCGCTCGATTTTGGCGACCAGCGCTGCCTGACTGCCGTGCTCAAGGGCGATTTTCCGCGCTTCATGAATATCGGCCGCATCGCGCACAAAAGAGACGGCGATGAAGTCGGCGCCGACTTCAGCGGCCAGCGCAATCAATTCGCGGTCGCGTGCTGTCACTGCCCCCAGCGACAACCCGCCGCCCAGCTTGTTCAGCCCCTTGCGGTCGGAAAGCAGCGCATCATTCAGTACCCGGGTGCGGATGCGCGTCCCCTCCACCACCATCACCTGCAATTGCACCAGACCATCATCGAGCAGCAGCACATCGCCTGCGGCCACATCGCCCGGCAGCCCCAGATACGCCACGCCGACGGCGTGCTCATCACCAGGCGCGGCATCGGCTTCGGCCAGCAAGTCAAAGCGCTGCCCGGCGCGCAGCCTCACCTGCCCCTGGGCAAAACGGCCAATGCGGATTTTTGGCCCGGGCAAATCCACCAGAACGCCGATTTCCCGCCCCAGGCGCTGCGCAGCTTCGCGTACCGCTGCCGCACGCTGGCGATGCGCATCGGCACTGCCGTGGGAGAAATTGAGCCGTACACAATCCACCCCGGCCTGAATCATGGCCTCCAATACACCTGCGGCATCGGAGGCAGGCCCCAGGGTGGCGAGAATGCGGGTACGGCGCGGGTGTTGTTTCATTGCAGCTGTGCAAGCAGGGTTTTCAGCAGTTTTTCGAGCGGTGCCAGTGGGGCGAGTGCATCGGCAGGCAGACCCTGTGCGGCAGCTTGTGCCTCGGCATCACGCCATAGCACTTCGGTACGGCCTTCGGTGTTTTGGCGTATCAACACCCGCACCGGCAGATCCAGCGCCAAATCGGGGTGTGCCAGCATCAGCGGCGTGCCGCCGCGCGGGTTGCCAAACACCAGCACCTGCGTGGGCGGCATCGACAGCCCGGCTTTTTCCGCCGCAGCGGCATGGTCAATCAGCGCAAAAACGGTGATGCCGCGCGACTCCAGCTGTGTGCGCAATGCGCTCGCCGTCTGGCTCACCGAAAGCGGACTCTCGTGCCGCTGCAAAGTGGAGGCCTGTAGCGCTGCTGCCGGGTTTTCCCCGGCAGACAACATCACCGGCATGCTCAGCAACAGGCTCAGCAACAGCCGCTTCATCAGCTACGCGCCTTGAGAGCAGCCACGGCTGGCAGTTCCTTGCCTTCCAGAAACTCCAGGAAGGCGCCACCGCCGGTGGAGATATACGAGACTTCCTTGGCAATGCCGTATTTGTCCACCGCAGCCAGGGTGTCGCCACCACCCGCGATGGAGAATGCCGGCGAGGCAGCAATGGCGCGCGCCAGCGCTTCGGTGCCCTTGCCGAAGGCGTCGAACTCGAACACGCCCACCGGACCGTTCCAGACCACAGTGCCAGCCTTGGCAATCAGCGCAGCATATTGCGCGGCGGTTTGCGGGCCGATATCGAGAATCATGTCCTCATCGCCCACCGCATCCACCGCCTTGACCGTGGCCGGGGCATCGGCAGCAAACGCCGGGGCGACGACCACATCCACCGGCAGCGGGATTTCCGCGCCGCGCGCCTTGGCATCGGCAGTAATCTTGCGCGCGGTATCGAGCAAATCCGCTTCCATCAGCGACTTGCCCACCGGGTGGCCGGCCGCCGCGATAAAGGTATTGGCAATGCCGCCGCCAACAATCAACTGATCCACCTTGCCGACCAGCGAGGACAGCAGCTCCAGCTTGGTGCTGACCTTGCTGCCGGCGACAATCGCCAGCAACGGGCGCGCCGGGTTATCCAGCGCACGCGCCAGTGCGTCCAGCTCGGCCATCAGCAGCGGCCCACCGACAGCTTGCCTGGCGGCGCGAATCACGCCATGGGTGGAGGCCTGCGCACGGTGTGCGGTGCCGAAGGCATCCATCACGAACACATCGCAGAGTGCTGCGTATTTTTGGGCGAGCGACTCGTCGTCGGCTTTCTCGCCGATATTCATGCGGCAGTTTTCCAGCAGCACGATCTGCCCCGGCGCCACTTCCACGCCATCGAGATAGTCCTTGATGAGCGGCACCTCGCGCCCCAGCAGCTCCGAAAGCCGCTTGGCCACCGGCGCCAGTGAATCAGCCTCGCTCCATTGGCCTTCCTTGGGGCGACCCAGATGCGACATCACCATCACCGCCGCACCGGCTTCAAGCGCAGCTTTGAGCGTCGGCAATGATGCGTTGATGCGCTGGTCGGAAGTCACCCGGCCATCTTCCACAGGCACGTTCAAATCCTGGCGAATCAATACCCGCTTGCCGGACAGTTCAACATCGCTCAAACGAAGAATGCTCATGTTTTTCCCTAAGAATGCAGTGAAATTATGGAAGGTCTGAACAACGCCCTCCTGGCGTTGCCAGCCCACGCCAAGTCCGGCACCTGTCCGGACTTGGCTCACACGAATCAATCACTGGCATGATTGATTCGTGGCGGGTCTCCATGACCCGCAAGAAACCTCTGAATATTCAGAGGTTCCTTATCAGAACGGAATGGAAAGACCCGGATCAAGTTGCAGCAGCGCATCGCGGAAGGTGGTCTGGATACGCTGCAGCGCCTCTTGCGTCTTGGCCTCGAAACGCAGCACCAGAATCGGCGTGGTATTGGAAGCGCGCACCAGCCCCCAGCCATCCGGCCAGTCGGCACGCACGCCGTCAATACTGGTCAGCCGCGCCTCCGGGAACTGGCTGGCCGCCACGAAGCGCTCAATGAAGGCATGCGGGTCGGTCACCGGGATTTTCAGCTCCGGGGTACTGATGCCATCGGGGATTTCGGCAAATACCGTATCGGCGTCCTCATCACGGGTGGCCAGGATTTCCAGAAGGCGCGCGGCCGAATAAATGCCGTCATCAAAGCCGTACCAGCGCTCCTTGAAGAAGAAGTGGCCGCTCATTTCGCCCGCCAGCTCCGCCTCGGTTTCGCGCATCTTGGCCTTGATGAAGGAGTGCCCGGTCTTCCACATCAGCGGGCTGCCGCCATGGCGCAGAATCCACGGTGTCAGCGCACCGCTGCATTTGACGTCATAGACAATCATCGCGCCGGGCTGGCGGTTGAGCACATCGGCGGCAAACAGCATCAGCAAGCGGTCGGGGAAAATATTGTGACCCGCCGGCGTCACCACGCCCAGACGGTCGCCATCGCCATCGAAGGCAATGCCGATATCCGCGCCGCTTTGCTTCACCGCAGCCATCAAATCCTGCAAATTGTGCGGGTCGCTGGGGTCGGGATGGTGATTGGGGAAGTTGCCGTCAATCTCGCAGTACAGCGGCGTCACCTGGGCGCCGATGGCCTGCAATACCTTCGGCCCCAACTCGCCTGCGGCGCCATTGCCGGCATCGACCACCACTTTCAGCGGGCGGGCAATCTGGATGTCGGAGGCCACGCGCTCAACGTAATCATCGGCCACACTGCGCGTTTCCATTTCGCCACGCACCTCGGCGATACGCAGCCGCTTTGCCACGATACGCTCGTACAGCGCCCTGATGGCCTCGCCAGAGAGCGTCTCGCCGCCCAGCACAATCTTGAAGCCGTTGTAGTCCGGCGGGTTATGGCTGCCGGTCACTGCCACGCAGGAGCCTGCACGCAAATGATAGGCGGCGAAATACACCAGCGGTGTCGGCGCCAGGCCAATGTCAATCACCTTGCAACCGGCATCGCGCAGGCCATCCATCAGGCCAGCGGCAAGCGCCGGCCCGGAAAGACGGCCATCGCGGCCAACCACGATGTCCGACAAGCCCTGCTCGTGCATCTGTGTGCCGATGGCCTGGCCGATGGCGCGCGCCACTTGGTCATCCAATCCCTGCCCGACCACGCCACGAATATCGTAGGCGCGGAAAATCCCCGTATCCACTTGCACATCCGGGCTTGGCACAGCCCCCATTCCTTCCAGCGCTGCGGCCGCTTCCGCTTCCATCTGGTCATACTCCTCGATTACAGAAACTTGTTGCGGCACAGCAGCGCCTGCGCCTGACATCTCGGCCAGCGTCGGAGCGGGCGCCGCCTCTTCAGACGCCGCCTTTTTGCCGCGCAGCCTGGGCAGCAGCCATATCAGCAGCGCAATCAGCACAAGCAGTGCGCCCAATGCCAGCGCCGGGATGGCGCCAAGCCCGAAGGGGCCGGTTTCTTCTTGCAGATTGATGCCGGCGGCCACGCGCAGCTCGCTACCGGCCAGTTTCACCGCACGCGACTCGGCATAGTCGGCCGAGGCCGCATCGCCCAGCTCGGCAATGGTGGTCTGCCCCTGGCGCAGCGCCAGATAGCCCTGGCCGACCGAAACCGATTCCACCGCCTGACGCAGCGGTTGCAGCGGCATGACCGCCAGCGCCACCCGCCCTTCCTCCAGGGGCACCGCCACCAGCACGCCTTTTTCGGTGCCCGTCATGCCAATACGCATGGCCGTCTTGCCCTCAATGACGGCCTCTTCCACCGCAGCCAGGCGGCCATAGCCCGACTCGGGCAGCGCCTGGTAAAACGGCTGCAAGTCCTGCGGATAAACGGCCACGCTTTGCGCATCCGCCAGTGTCTTGCCCATCTGCGCAGCGGCAGCCTGCAAGTCACCGCCGGCCAACAGCGGCTTCAACGCTTCATCTTGCGCGGCGCTTTCTACCTGCTTGCGCATCTGCCCCAGCTGCTGACTCAGCGTGGCCGAAAGCGCATCGCGCTCGGCCAGCAGCGATTGCTCGCCACTGCTTCCCCGCCATTGCATGACGCCGGAAAACAGCAGCCAGCCTGCCAGCAACAGCAGCAATACGATAAGCAGTGGCTTTGCCTGATCCAGCGAGCCCAGCTCGATTTTGGGCAACGAAGATTTTTTCTCACTCATGCGTTCATCCCCTTAGCGCAGGCCAGTATGACCGAAGCCGCCCTCGCCGCGCTGACTTGATTCAAATGTATCCACCACTTCAAAGTCCGCACGCACCACCGGCATCAGCACCAGTTGCGCAATGCGGTCGCCGGGCGCGATGACATGCGCGGTATCGCTGCGATTCCAGACCGAAATCATCAGCGGCCCCTGATAGTCGGCATCAATCAGCCCGGTGCCATTGCCGAGCACGATGCCGTGCTTATGCCCAAGCCCCGAGCGCGGCAGGATCAGCGCGCACAAGCCGGGATCGGCGATATGGATGGCCAGCCCGGAAGGCACCAGCGCGGTTGCCCCTGCGGCCAGGGTCAGCGGCGTCTCGATGGCGGCGCGCAAATCCAGCCCGGCACTGCCCGCAGTGGCATAACTGGGCAGCGGCCATTCGCTGCCAAAACGGGCATCAAGTATCTTGACTTGCAAAACATGCTGCATCTTCAAAGCCTGGTTTCCAAAAGATTCAGTAATTGCGCGGCGATTTCTTGCTTGGCCGCGCTGGGCAGCTGCGCCGAGCCACCCGGCCAGTACACCGTCAGCGCATTCTGGTCGGACTCAAAACCGCCATCGGCGCGTCCCACCTGATTGGCACAAATCATGTCCACGCCCTTGGCGAGCAGTTTGCCCTGCGCATAACGCTCGATGTCATCGGTCTCGGCTGCAAAGCCGACCACACAGGCCGGGCGCAAGTCGGAAGCCGCCACTTCAGCCAGAATGTCGCGGGTACGCACCAGATTGAGCGTCATCTGCGCGCTGCCCGGCGTTTTTTTCAGCTTTTGCTTGGACACCTGCTGCGGGGTGAAATCCGCCACCGCCGCTGCACCGACATAGATGTCGGCAGGCAATGCGGCCATCACCGCCGCGTGCATCTGCGCGGCACTCCTCACATCCACCCGCTTTACCCCCACTGGCGTTGCCAGGCTCACCGGGCCTGCCACCAGCAATACCTCGGCACCCCGGCGCGCGGCTTGTTCGGCAATGGCAAAGCCCATCTTGCCGCTGGAGCGGTTGCCGAGGAAACGCACCGGGTCGATGTCCTCATAGGTGGGACCTGCGCTCACCACGATGCGCTTGCCTGCAAGACTCACGCCCGCACCTCGCCCAGCACCGCATTCAATGCCGCAACAATCTCGCAAGGCTCACTCATCCGCCCCGGCCCCTGCTCGCCACAGGCCTGCTCGCCACTGGCAGGCCCCGCCATGGCAAGGCCACGGCTTTGCAGTATGGCGATATTGGCCTGTGTAGCCGGATGCAGCCACATACGGTGATTCATGGCCGGAGCCGCCAGTATCGGCGCGGTGCTGGCAAGACACAGCGTACTGACCAAGTCATCGGCCAGCCCATGCGCGAGTTTCGCCAGCGTATTGGCGGTGGCCGGAGCGATTACGATGGCATCAGGCCAGCGCGCCAGTTCGATATGTCCCATTGCGGCTTCCGCCTGCGCATCCCACAGGCTGCTGCGCACTGGCTGGCCACTCAAGGCCTGGAACGTCGCCGCCCCCACAAACTGCAAGGCCGAAGCGGTCATCGCCACCTGCACCGTGGCGCCGGCCTTGCGCAGCTGGCGGGTCAGTTCCGCAGCCTTGTAAGCCGCCACGCCACCACAGACGCAGAGCAGGATTTTCTTGCCTGAAAGCATGAGTGGGGCGTTCACGGGTTTTAAGCGTTTTCCGGCAATAGGCAGGGCTATCAGCTTAACCGATGACAGCGGTTTTCCGATGCCCGGCCGCCCGGCCAGGCTTCAGTCTGAAAGGCACAGCCATATGCCGGAGGCGTCCCATGCGTATCCATGACTGGCCCGTTGAGGAGCGCCCGCGCGAAAAACTGCTGGCGCGCGGCGCAGCCGTGCTGTCCGATGCCGAACTTCTGGCGCTGTTTTTGGGCTCGGGACTGGCGGGACAGGATGCGGTCAGCACCGCCCGCCTGCTGCTACGCGAGCACGGCCCGCTGCGCACCCTGCTGGAGCGCAGCCCCAAAGACATGGCAAAACTGCCCGGCATCGGCCCTGCCCGCGCCTGCCTGCTGAGCGGTGCAATGGAGCTGTGCAGCCGCCATCTTGCCGCCGTGCTTGCGCGCGGTGAAAGCCTCAACTCGCCCAGTACCGCCGGGCAGTACTTCAGTCAACGCCTGCGGCATCAAAGCCGCGAGGTGTTTGCCGCATTGTTTCTGGACAGCCGCCATCGCAGCCTGGGGTTTGAGGAGATGTTCAGCGGCACCCTCGACAGCGCCTCGGTGCATCCGCGCGAGGTGGTGCGCCGCGCACTTATCCATAATGCCGCCGCGGTCATCGTCGGCCATAACCATCCCAGCGGTGACGCCACCCCCAGCCAGGCTGACCGGGATTTGACCCGCACCCTGAAGAACGCGCTGGATCTGGTGGAAATCCGGCTGCTGGATCATTTCATCATCGCCGATGGGCCGCCGCTGTCGATGGCCGAGCGCGGGCTGGTATAAGCGACTGCTCGAAGGCGTCAAGAAACCCGCGCCAAGCTGGATTAAACTACGCGGTCGCATCATTTGCCCTGAATCTTGTCGTGAAAGCCCAGCTCAAGTCTCTGGTCGAACAGGCCATTGCCACCCTTTCTGCCAACGGTACGCTGCCTGCGGATTTGTCCGTACCGGATTTCGTCATCGAACGCCCGCGCGAAGCCAGCCACGGTGATTTTTCCACCAATGCCGCGATGCTGCTGGCCAAACCGGCACGCAGCAACCCGCGCGCCCTCGCCCAGGCGCTGCTGGATGCGCTGCCGCAAGATGCGCGCATTGCCAAAGCAGAAATTGCAGGCCCGGGTTTTATCAATTTCCATCTTGCCCCCGATGCCTGGCATTCGGTGGTGAGCACCATCCACGCCCAGGGCGATGCCTTCGGCTGCAATGACAGCGGCCACGGGCAGAAGGTCGGCGTGGAATATGTCTCGGCCAATCCCACCGGCCCGCTGCATGTGGGACATGGCCGTGCGGCCGCCATTGGCGACTCCATCGCCCGCGTGCTGGCAGCCAATGGCTGGCAGGTGGTGCGCGAGTTCTATTACAACGATGCCGGCGTGCAGATTGAAAACCTGGCCAAATCGGTCAAGGCGCGCATCGACGGCCACCAGCCCGGTGATGAGGCCTGGCCTGCCGAAGCCTATAACGGTGATTACATCGCCGATGTCGCCGCGGCCTATCTGCGCGAGGAATCGGTCGAAGTCGATGGCCAGACTGTCAGCGGCAGCCAGAACCGTGATGATATGGAGGCCATCCGCCGCTTTGCCGTGGCCTGGCTGCGCCGCGAACAAAACGCCGACCTTGACGCCTATGCGGTGAGGTTCGACAACTATTTTCTGGAGTCCTCTCTATATGCCGATGGCAAGGTCGAGGAAACCGTGACCGAGTTGACCCGTCGCGGCCACACCTATGAAGAAGGCGGCGCACTGTGGCTGCGCAGCACCGACTTTGGCGATGACAAAGACCGGGTGATGCGCAAGTCCGACGGCAGCTATACCTATTTCGTGCCGGACGTGGCCTACCACCTCAGCAAATGGCAGCGCGGCTGGCAGCGCGCCATCACCGAACTGGGCGCCGACCATCACGGCTCGCTGGCGCGCGTGCGCGCCGGTTTGCAGGCGCTGGATGCCGGCATCCCCAAGGGCTACCCGGACTATGTACTGCACCAGATGGTGACGGTGATGCGCGGCGGCGAGGAGGTCAAACTCTCCAAGCGCGCCGGCAGCTATCTGACCCTGCGCGATTTGATTGAAGAAACCAGCAAGGACGCCGTGCGCTGGTTCCTGATTGCGCGCAAGCCCGATTCGCAGCTCACCTTCGATATCGACCTTGCCCGCAGCCAATCCAACGACAACCCGGTGTTCTATGTGCAATACGCCCATGCACGGGTGCATAGCCTGCTGCGCCAGGCGAAGGAAAAAGGCTTCGAATTCCGGCTGGGCAATGGCCTTGAAAACCTGGGCAAGCTGCAGGACGAGGCCAGTCTGGCACTGATGATTGAGCTCTCGCGCTACCCGGAAGTGGTGGCCGCCGCCGCACAGACGCTGGAACCGCATATCATCGCCCAGTATCTGCGCGAGCTGGCCACCGCATTCCATACCGCCTATCACGCCCAGCCTGTGCTGGTGGAAAACGCCAGCGAGCGTGATGCACGTTTGGCGCTGTGCACCGCGACCGCACAGGTGCTGAAAAACGGCATGAACCTGCTGGGCGTGTCCGCACCCGAAAAAATGTAACCGGAGATATCCAATGGCCGCACGTCGCGGAAAATCCCAGGCACGGCGCAGCAGCGCACGGCAAAGCGGCATGCCCGGCTGGGCCTGGCTGTTGATTGGCGTTTTGCTGACCATCGTGGTCATCTTGCTGGCTCCGCGTTTTATCGGCGCCTACAAAGAAGGCAATACCGGCTTCTTCAGTATTGGCAATGACAATACTGCCTCCACCCCGGAGCCACTGCCGCAGCCGGACGCATCCAGCACGCCTGCCTTCGAGCCGGCACCGGCAACGCCCCCCAAGCGTCAGCCGCAGAGTACGCCTGCGCATCAGGCGCCGCCCAAAACGCGCGACTTCGATTTTTACGAAGTACTGCCCAATGAAGAAGTCGCCCTGACCGATGCACAACTGGCGGCCATCCAGCGCGAGGAAACCCGGCGCCGTGAAGCCGCGCGTCGCCGCGAACAGGCCGATGCCGCAGCCAGCCAAACGCCTGCCCCATCGCCAGCTACAACAAGCGATAGCGCTGCCGCACAAGCGGCTGACGCCCAGGCACGCGCCGCCGCAGCCGCAGCCAATGCACAGCTGCCACGCCCACTGCCTGAAGCGGCTGTACCGGCAAGACGCGCCGCCACGCCTGCACCCACACCCACAGCAGCGGCCACACCTGCCGCCAAAGCCGCACCTGTGCGCACGCCCCCGGTGACAGCGCCCTCTCCAACCACGCCGCCGAAACCGGCCAGCGCAGCTGCAACATCCACACCGGCAGCCGCCGCCAACACCGCCACGCAAACTGTCGCACGCAGCGCGCCGTATATCGTGCAGGCCGGCGCCTTTGCGGCCAGCGGCGATGCCGAGGCGGCCAAGGCCAGAATCGCGCTACTGGGCCTGAACGCCCGCGTGGAATCGGCGCAAATCAATGGCAAGACCGTGTATCGCGTGCGCATGGGGCCTTACGGCTCCGCCGCCGAAGCCGCTGCAGCCAAACAAAAACTCGAAGGCGGCGGCGTGCAGGCAATGACCCTGCAGGTCAAATAAGCCGTATCGACACTATTGGGGCGTGCTGCGGCACGCCCGAACTTTGTTGACCGCTCAACGACGAAAACGCCCGCGTCCGCGTCCGCCCGCCGCATTCTCGGCCTGACGCTGCGCCAAGGTATCCGCGGCCACTGCCAGCTCATCGCGCAGCTTCAGATAATTGGCAAAACGCGCCATCTCCAATGCCCCACAGGCCACGGCCGCCTGCAAGGCGCAACCCGGCTCCTGGTCATGACGGCAGTCGCGGAACCGGCATTGCCCGGCCAGCTCGGCCATATCGGCAAACGCGGCGGCATCCAATTGCTCCTCGCCCGTGGGCTTGAGCTCGCGCATCCCCGGCGTATCAATCAGGCAGGCGCCGCCGGGCAGAGCCAGCAGCGCCCGGTAGGTGGTGGTATGCCGCCCCCGGGCATCATGCGCGCGCACCGCGCCAGTGCGCATGCGCGCCTCGCCCAGCAAGGTATTGCTCAGGGTGGATTTGCCCGCGCCTGATGAGCCGACCAGCACCACGGTACGCCCCGCGCTCAGCCACGGCGCCAACACTTTCACACTATCGGCATCGCGTGCATTGACACTGCACACGGCAACAGCCTGTGCCGCCAGTGCCGCCAAGGCTTCACGCGCAGCCGGCGCGTCGGCTGCAATATCCTGCTTGGTCAGCACCACCACCGGCTCAACCCCGCCGCCCTTGAGCAATAGCAAATAACGCTCGATGCGGCGCGGGTTGAAGTCCGCATCCAGCCCGGTCACTACAAAAGCGGTATCGACATTGGCAGCAATCAGCTGCTGCTTGTAATGCTCGCCCGCCGCCGCCCGCTTGATGGTGCTCCAGCGCGGCAGCAAGGCCACGATGCGCGGCTTTTCTGCGCTGTCCTCAATCAGCACCCAGTCACCGACTGCGGCGCGGCTGGCCGGGTCGCAGCGCGGCCTGGCCCATTCCGGCAACGACTCCACGGTTTGCGCATCTGCGGCATGCTCGGCCACCACATAGCCGGAGCGATGCTGCTCAATCACCCGTGCCGGACGCGCCGCAGGGTGCGCCGCACATAACGCCTGCCACTCCCCAGGCAACGACAGCGGCCAGCCAATCGCCGTCAAACAGGCTTGATTGGGGCAAGCCGCCTGCTTCACACCGTAAATGATGAGCCGCAACCGCAGGTGGTCTTGGCATTGGGATTGCGGATGGAGAACTGCGCCCCGTGCAGCGACTCGGTGTAATCCACCGTGGCGCCCATCAGATACTGAAGACTGAGCGGGTCGACCAACAGCACCACGCCATCGGTCACCACAGCCAAATCGTCCTCGGCCTGGTTTTCGTCAAACTCGAAGCCATACTGGAAACCCGAGCAGCCGCCTCCCTGGATATAGACGCGCAGTTTCAGCGCCTGATTGCCCTCCTCGGCAATCAGCTCGCGCACCTTGCTGGCGGCCGCCTGGGTAAAGTTGAGTGGCGCTTCAAGCTGCTGATAGCCGGGCGCATTCTGGTCAAGGCTGTGGTTTTCCATGCGCAAAGCATGGGGCTTGCAGGCATCAGGTTCAAGCCCGGCCGAATCGGGCTATAGTGCGCACCAATACAGCCCCGACTTGGGAGTGCCTCATGGATGTGTCATCCGCGCATGTTTTTGCCGCTGGCGTGCTGCTGGCCTGGCTGGCCGGGATTCGTGTTTATCTGACCGTATTCGGGGTCGGCATTGCCGGCACGATGGGCTGGGTGGAATTACCCGAGGCGCTCGCCGCCACGCAGTCTCCATGGGTGCTGGGCGTTTCCGGCGTACTGGCGTTGATGGAATTTTTTGCCGACAAGATTCCCGGTGTGGACAGCATCTGGGACTTGCTGCAAACCCTGGCGCGCATTCCTGCGGGCGCTTTTCTGGCTGCCGCTGCCATTTCACCCGATGGCGAGCTGGGCACAGGCATGCTGGCCGCAGGGGCGGGCGTCACGCTTACCAGCCACTTTCTGAAAACCGGCTCGCGCGCCATCATCAACACCTCACCCGAGCCTGCCAGCAACTGGACCGCCTCGTTTGGTGAAGACATCCTCACCGCAGGCTCGCTGGCGCTTGCCATCTTCAACCCCTGGGTGGCGCTGGTCATCGTGCTCATCATCAGCCTGACCTTCAGCTTTGTACTCTGGTGGATGGGGCGCAAAGCCCTGCGCGGCCTGCGCTGGCTAAAGCGCCAAACCTCCAGCCCACCGCCGCCCAGCGCAAGCCCGCACTAACCTTCACGCCTGCCGGGCGCGAGAATGCGCCGGTACTGGCTACGCCGGGCGCCGAGGCTGCGCACCTCGGCGCTTGGCGGCGGAATCACCCCCTGCCCAACCACCCCGCGCGCCAATGGAGCGAAGTGTTGCAGCGCACGCGAATACACATTGCGCTTGAACATCACCACATTCTCCACCGGGTACCAAAAATCCACCCAGCGCCAATGGTCAAATTCGGGATGCTCGGTCAAATCCAGCCGCACATCGCCTTCACTACCCTTCATCTGCAGCAAAAACCACACCTGCTTCTGGCCGATGCATACCAGCCGGTCACGATTGCGCACCGCGCGCGCTGGCAAGCGATAACGCAGCCAGCCGGGCGTGGTGCCCAACACCTCGACATGCTCGGGCAACAGCCCGGTTTCCTCACGCAGCTCACGGTACATCGCCTCCAACGGCGTCTCGTCAGAGTTCATCCCGCCCTGCGGGAATTGCCACCCGTCCCGGCGTATTCTGCGCGCCCAGAACACCCGGCCATCCGGGTGCATCAGCACGATGCCCACATTGGGGCGATAACCGTCCGGATCAATCACGACACGGACTCCTGAAAATGTTTGGGGCCAAACCCCGCTGCCCCCGAATTTGCCATGCACAGGCCAACACGGCAAGCCTATCTGCGACACTTTCCACAACAGCGCAAAAAATCTTACCGAAGCCATTGACATCCACACTCAAACCATAGAGAATCCCCTGCTCTCCGCCCAGTGCGGAAAATGCCATGGCTATGTAGCTCAGACGGTTAGAGCGCGAGACTCATAATCCCGAGGTCGGTGGTTCGATTCCACCCATAGCCACCAAATACACGTCCCAGAACGTCCCAAGAAGGCCAGAAACCCCAATGAAATCAAGGGTTCTGGCCTTTTTCATTGGTGCATATCGTCCCAGGTCGTGCCATTGAATCCCGGGGTATGTGGGGGTAACTTTGGGGGTAACTGCTGTTACCCCGAAAGGAGTTACCCCCAAATGCTGACCGATACCGCGATACGCAAGGCGAAGCCGAAAGCCAAGGCTTACAAGCTGGCTGATGCTGGGGGGCTATATCTGGAAGTTGCCCCCGCTGGCGGCAAATGGTGGCGCTTGAAGTATCGCTACGGAGGGAAAGAAAAGCGCATAAGCCTTGGCACTTACCCGGAAACCTCCCTGGCCGATGCCAGAGTCAAGCGGGAGGAAGCCAAGAAGCTACTGAAAGACGGTATCGACCCCGGGCAACAGCGCAAGGCGGAAAAGCTGGCCGGGGCAGAGCGGGCGGCTAACACCTTTGAGGCGCTGGCCTTGGAGTGGCTGGAGGTGAGGCGCAGCGAGTGGATGCCAAGCCACCACGAGAAGCAAGCCGGGCGCTTGCGGCAGGCGTTCCCTTGGATTGGACACAAGGCCATCGCTGATATTGGCATTGCCGACCTTCGCCCCATGCTGGAACACCTGAAGCGGCAGGGCGCGACTGACCAAACCCGGCGCATCATTCAAAACGTGGCCAGCGTGTTCGACTACGCCATCACGCTTGAGAAGGCTGAACGCAACCCGGCGCGCGACTTGCTGCCCGCCGTCCCCAAGCATCACAAGAAGAACTTCCCGGCCATCAAAGACCCGGCGCGCGTGGGTGAGTTGCTGCGCGCCATAGACAGCTTTCAGGGGAGCTTCCCGGTTGCCTGCGCTTTGCAGCTTGCCCCGTTGTGGTTTTGCAGGCCGGGCGAGCTGCGGGCGGCAGAATGGGCGCATATCGACCTTGAGGGCGAACACCCGACCTATACCGTGCCAGCGGCCAAGCGGAAGCTACGCAAAGCCCAGAAGGAGGCACAGGACACGCCGCCGCATATCGTGCCCCTGTCACGGCAGGCAGTAGCCATCCTGCAAACACTGCACCCGCTGACCGGGCGTGGCCGCTACCTGTTTCCCGGCGCGCGCGACCCCGGGCGCTGCCTGTCCGATGCCGCCCTGAATGCAGCACTGGCAAACCTTGGCTTCAAGGGCGAGATGGTGGCGCACGGCTTCCGGCATATGGCCTCTACCCTGCTGCACGAGATGGGCTTCTCATCCGATGCCATCGAAGCGCAGCTATCGCACAAGACCCCGGGCGTGCGTGGCGTGTACAACAAAGCGCAATACCTGCCGGAGCGCCGCAAGATGATGCAGGCATGGGCGGATTATCTGGACAGCCTGCGGGCAGGGGTGGGTAACGTGGTGGCGTTCAAGCGCAGCGCCTGAAGCGTTGCACAGTTGCGCGCGCGTAATCCATCACCGGCATGGCCTGCCGTTGTCACTCATGACAACAGAGCGCAAATTTGCGTTTAGCTTGGAAAACAAGGGCTTGCCGCCTGTTTTTCCGCAGGCATCGCGTCCGGGAGCCTGCGGGCTTTGGGCTTGCTGGCTACACAAAAAAATGTAGCCCTAGAATCAGCGGGTTACACGGCCTTGCTTAGCAATTCGGCCATGCGGGTTTGCCAGCCCTTGCCAGTAGCGCGCCAGCGCTCCAATACGGAAACGGGTATGCGTAGCGATAGGCTTCCTTGGCTTCGCCCTGTATCGGCCTGCCGGGCTTGCGGTTAGCTATCAGAGCGCCAATGGCCGCGTTTTCTGCGCTGGCGTTCGCATCCTTGGCAAGGGTTGCCCGTACCCGCGCCCAATCGCTGCGGGATTCGCCACGCGCGCGCGTCCTGCCACCTTTGTTCACCGTGGCGCGTGCCAGCATTTCATCGGTCAATTCAGGCAGCTCTTCATATTCGGCAGCCGTGACCTGACGCGCATCCACCCGTGCCAAGTCACTACCCAAAGAGGGGAAGGATTTTTCTTTGTCGCATTCATTGACTTTTCTCATGCTGAATTGGCCTTCCGGCCTATGTCCTGACCTGCATATCTACCTGCAAGCCTGCACGGTGCAACAGGCACACCAGCTTGTCCAGACTGAACTTTTCGGCCTTGTGGTTCATCACTTCGGAGATACGCGAGCGGGGAACGCCAAGTTCATCGGCTAGCGCCTGCTGCTTTTTGCCGCGCTTGCGCAGTGCCTTTTCCAATTCGATTAGCAAGGTCGCGCGCGCCAGCATGGCGGCTGCTTCATCGGGCGGAAAGCCCAAATCCTCAAACACGTTTCCGCAGCTGACGGTCATTTTTTCTGCCATGGTCATTCTCCAATCTGTTTGTAGCGCCGCTGACCTAGTGCAATGTCGGCCGCCGCTGTTTTCTGCGTCTTTTTCTGGAAGGCATGCAGCACATAAACCGCATTCCCTATCTGCGTGACATAGAAGGCGCGGAACTCGCCGCCGGTCTTGACTCGCACCTCTCGAACGCCTGCGCCTATGGTTTTCATCGGCTTCCAATCCAGCGGGTCAAGTCCACTCTGCACGCGTAGCAACTGCCGCCCCATAGCGCGCCGGGCATCTTCGGGGAACTCTTGTAGCCGCTCCCTGCTGTCTCCCATGAAAATCAGTGTGCGCATGGCGTAAATGTACAAAATGTACGACAAGCATTCAAGACGAACCGGGACGCACTGGGACGATATGCGCTTGACAAATAGCAATCGCTGCGCTGTACTGTCCGGGCAGTGGTCAATCCCGCTGCCGGGTTTAGCAGCCTGAATCCTTACTAGGCGCACCAGAGCGCCCCACGGCGAT
>NWQT01000014.1 GCA_002798295.1 Lysobacteraceae bacterium NML07-0707
GTGCGCGAAGCCGCCTATGGATGGATGCTCGAATACAACCAGGCGCGTCCTCACGACGCACTCGGCCATCTCACCCCCACCGAATACCGCAATCACCTCGCCGGAAGTTCTACTTTTGAAATGTATGCTTGACGGGGAAGCTTACGAGGGCAACCCGATTAACCAAGACTGCCAAAGGCGCTGATTCTCCCATGCACTGACGGGGCAAACCAGATGACGAAACCAGGATCCCTTTAACCAGTACGGCCAATCACCGCAGGCACTTACCCTCCGGATTAAAGCAGATAGCTCCAGCAGCGCCCAACACAATTGCGGCTCGCACAAAAAACCCGTCCGGTTACACCGGACGGGTCGCGTTTCGCAGTGGTTGGCGATTACAGCAAGCCCGGGTTGCCCTTGGCCGGGTCGCTGTCTCGGGCGGCGATGGCATCGGCCACGCTCATCCCCAGCGCCTTGGCCACGCCTTCGCCATAGGCCGGGTCGCAACTATTGCAATTGCGGATATGGCGGTACTTGATGAAGTCCGGCGCATCGCCCATGGCAGCGGCGGTGTTGTTGAACAGCGCCTGTTTTTGCTCGGCATTCATCAGCTGGAACAGCGCACGCGGCTGGCTGAAGTAATCCGCATCGTCTTCGCGGAAACTCCAGTGCTGGGCATCGCCCGAGATGCGCAGCGGCGGTTCGGCGTACTGCGGTTGTTCCTGCCACTGGCCAAAGCTGTTGGGCTCGTAATGCAGGGTGCTGCCGTAGTTGCCATCCATGCGCCCCTGGCCATCGCGGGCGTTGCTCATCACCGGGCAGCGCGCGGCATTCACCGGAATCTGGTGGTGATTCACACCCAGACGATAGCGCTGTGCATCGGCGTAGTTGAACAGGCGCGCCTGCAACATGCGGTCAGGCGAGGCGCCAATGCCGGGTACCAGGTTGCTGGGGGCAAAGGCCGATTGCTCGACATCGGCAAAGAAGTTTTCCGGGTTCTTGTTCAGCTCGAACTCGCCCACTTCAATCAGCGGGTAGTCCTTCTTCGGCCACACTTTGGTGAGGTCAAACGGGTGATACGGCACTTTTTCCGCATCAGCCTCGGGCATCACCTGGATATACATCTTCCATTTCGGGAAGTCGCCGCGCTCAATCGCCTCATACAGATCCCTCTGGTGACTTTCACGGTCATTGCCGACCATCTCGGCTGCTTCTGCATCGCTCAGGTTCTTGATGCCCTGCTGGGTGCGGAAGTGGAATTTCACCCAGAAGCGCTCGCCCGCCTCGTTCCAGAAGCTGTAGGTGTGCGAGCCGAAGCCATGCATATGGCGATAGCTGGCCGGGATGCCGCGATCACTCATGACGATGGTGACCTGATGGAAGGCTTCGGGCAGCAGCGTCCAGAAATCCCAGTTGTTGGTGGCCGAGCGCATATTGGTGCGCGGGTCGCGCTTGACGGCCTTGTTGAGGTCGGGGAACTTGCGCGGGTCGCGCAGGAAGAACACCGGGGTATTGTTGCCGACCATGTCCCAGTTGCCTTCTTCGGTGTAGAACTTCAGCGCAAAGCCGCGGATGTCGCGCTCGGCATCGGCCGCACCGCGCTCACCGGCTACGGTAGTGAAGCGGGCAAACATTTCGGTCTTCTTGCCGACCTGGCTGAAAATTGCCGCACGGGTGTAACGGGTAATGTCATTGGTGACAGTGAAAGTGCCGAAGGCGCCGCTGCCCTTGGCGTGCATGCGGCGCTCGGGGATCACTTCGCGCACGAAGTTGGCGAGCTTTTCGTTCAGCCACAGGTCCTGGGCCAGCAGCGGGCCGCGCGCTCCAACGGTGAGGCTGTCCTGGTTATTGGGTACCGGCGCACCATTGTTCATGGTCAGATGGGTGACGGGGCATTGCCCCTTGTTGTTTTGGCTCTCGCTCATGGCGTGGCTCCTTGGTGGTAAGTGCAGCCACGATAGCGCCAGGCAATCAAAATATAAAATTGATTATTTTTCTTCTATTGATAGCTTTTAACTATCAATACTGCGAATCTGCCCAATCAGCGCCGCTGTCACCGCATCTTCGGCCACTGATTCGCCACGCAAAGCCGGCAGCAAGGCGCTAGCCACCTGCTTGCCCAGCTCCACGCCAAACTGGTCAAAGGCATTGATGCCCCATAACACCGCCTGCAAATACACGCTGTGCTCATACAGCGCCAGCAAATGCCCCAGCGCGAAAGCATCCAGCCTGTCCAGCATCAGCAGCGTACTGGGTCGCCCGCCGGGATATGCCCGGTGCGGGTCATCGCAGGGCTTGCCATTGGCCAGCGCCTGGCTTTGCGCCAGCAGGTTGCAAAGCAGTAATTGATGGTTTTCTGCAAAGCCATGGTCGGGACGAATCACGCCAATGAAATCGCAGGGCACGATTTCGCTGCCCTGGTGCAGCGCCTGGAAAAAACTGTGCTGGCAATCGCTGCCCACCCCGCCCCACCATACGGGCGAGGTATTGGCCTCCACCGGCTGGCCATCGCAACGCACACATTTGCCCAGGCTCTCCATGGTCAGCTGTTGCAGATAGGCCGGCATCAGTGCCAGGCGCTGGTCATAGGGCATTACGGCCTGGGTAGCGGCGCCCATCGCCTGCCGGTTCCAGACAGCAGTCAGCGCATGACGCATCGCCAGATTCTCGGCAACCGGTGTGCCAAGCGCATGCGCATCAAAGGCTGATGCCCCTTTGAGCAGCTCAACAAAAGCAGGCATTCCCAGCGCCAGGGCAATCGGCAAGCCCACTGCCGACCACAGCGAATAACGCCCGCCGACCCAATCCCACATTGGCAGGATGCGCTCGGGCGCGATACCCAGCTCGTCCGCAGCGCGCGACTGATTGGCGGTGACCGCGTACAGCCGGGTGTCATCCTCCAGCCAGTCGCGCAAAATGCGCCCGTTCAGCAAAGTTTCCTGGGTGCCAAAACTCTTGGATATGACGATGCCAAGCGTGTTTTCCGGCTTCAATCCAGCCAATACCCGGCTGATCGCCGCCGCATCGGCATTGGACACAAAATGCACCCGCAGCCTGGCATGCGTTTTTTGCAGGGCATCGACCACCATCCGTGGCCCAAGGTCAGAGCCGCCAATGCCGATACTCACTACATCGGTTATGCGCTCATCCGCATGGATGGCCGCCACCAGCGCCTGCATCCGGGCAAGCGCCGCCTGTGCTTCACGGTGCGCTGCCTGCGCCGCTTGCGCTGCTGAGATATCGCCGCGCAGTGCGGTATGCAGGGCAGCGCGCTGCTCGCTGACATTGACTGCTTCGCCATCCACCAGGCGCTGCATGGCAGCGCCAAGCTCGGCCTTGGCAGCCAGCCTGAAAAGCATATCCAACGCCTGCCGGTCGTAATGCTGACGGGCAAAATTGGCGTACAACGGCCCCACGCGCAGGGCAAAATCCTGCGCCCGCTGCGGGTCTTGCCGCATGAGCTGCTGCAATGGAATGGTTTTGAGTCTTTCGGCTTCCGCTGCCAAATGGCTGAACATGACGGAATCAGGCGGCCTGTGCGGGGATGGCGTCGTTGCTATGGGTCATGCGGTTGTGCTGATCGACATACACCAGCTTGGGACGGTGCTGCGCCGCTTCGGCAGCATCGCACTGGCCATAGGCACAGATGATGACCAAATCGCCGGGGCTGGCCTTGTGCGCGGCCGCGCCATTGACCGAAATGATGCCGCTACCGGCTTCGGCACGGATGGCATAGGTGGCAAAACGCTCACCGTTGTTGATGTTGTAAATCTCCACGCGCTCATTTTCCAAAATGCCGGAAAGCTCCAGCAAATGACTATCAATGGCGCAGCTACCCTCATAATGCAGCTCGGCATGGGTCACGCTGGCGCGGTGGATTTTGGCTTTGAGCAAGGTCAGCAACATGGCTTTGTTGATCGGACAAACAAAGCGCGCAGTGTAGTGGCTATGCCCAATTTTTTCACCCTTGCGGCAAAACGCCGGGCGTAAATTCCAGATTGTCAATCAAGCGGGTGTTGCCAAGCCGCGCGGCAATCAGCGCCACCAGCGGGGTGGAAGCATCCTGCGCGGTTTTGAATTCCGGGGTCAGGATGGATGCATAGTCCACCTGCATGCCAATATCCTGCAATGCCGCGCGCGCCTGGCGCTCCACCGCATCGAGCGCCAATCCTGCTTCAACTGCCGCGCGCATCATTTGCAGGGTTTGATGGATATGCGGCGCCAGCGCGCGTTCTTCAGGCGAGAGGTACTGGTTGCGAGAGCTCATCGCAAGGCCATCGGCTTCGCGCTTGATCGGCGCGCCGATAATCTCGATGGGAAACGCCAGCTCCTGCACCAGATGGCGAATCACCGCCAATTGTTGATAATCCTTGCGGCCAAACACGGCGACATCCGGCTGCACCTGGTTGAACAGCCGCGCCACCACTGTCGCTACGCCATCAAAATGCCCGGGGCGATGCGCACCATCCAAAATCTCGGTAATGCCGGGCACGCGCACCGTCACCACATGCTCAAGCCCCAGCGGGTACATGCTTGCCACCGAAGGCCGCCACAACAGGTCGCAGCCGGCAGTCTCAAGCCCGTCTGCATCGGCTTGCGGGGTGCGCGGATAGCGTTCGAAATCTTCATTGGGGCCGAACTGGGTGGGGTTGACGAACACGCTCGCCACCACCCGATCGGCGTGCTGGCGGGCCAACGCAATCAGCGAATAATGCCCATCATGCAAATTGCCCATGGTGGGCACGAAGGCCACACGCTGCCCGGCCTGTTTCCAGGCGGCGATTTCCCGGCGTAATTCGGGCAGATTTTCAATAATTTTCATGCCTTGTAACCGTGTTCTTCTGCGGGGAAGCTGCCCGCTTGCACCGCCTCGACATAGGCCGCCACTGCGCCGGCAACCGAGCCGCCTTCGGCAAGAAAATCGCGCACAAAGCGCGGCCTGCGATGCCCCAAATCCAGCCCCAGCATATCGTGCAACACCAGCACCTGACCGTCGCAATCCTTGCCTGCGCCAATGCCAATGGTGGGAATGGGTGAATCATGGCTGATGCGGGCGGCAAGCGGCGCAGTCACGGCTTCAAGCACCAGCAGCGCCGCGCCCGCTTCGGCGACCTGCCGGGCTTCCTGGCATAGCTTTTGCGCCGCCGCATTGCCCCTGCCCTGCACTTTGAAGCCGCCAAAACGCAGCACCGATTGCGGCGTCAGCCCCAGATGCGCACATACCGGGATTTCCCGCTCAACCAGATACTCAATCACCGCCAGCTTGTGGCCGGCGCCTTCGAGCTTGACCATGCCCGCGCCTGCGCGCAGCAGGGCGGTGGCCGCATCCAAGGCACGCTCGGGCGTGGCATCGGCCTGAAACGGCAAGTCGGCGACAATCAGGGCGCGCCGGGTCGCGGCTGCCACACAGCGGGTGTGATAGGCGATGTCTTCCACCGTCACCCCTAGGGTGGAATGGCCGCCCTGCACCACCATGCCCAGCGAGTCGCCCACCAGAATCAAATCCACTCCGGCGTTATCCAGGGTGCGGGCAAAACCGGCGTCATAACAGGTCAGCATGCTGAGCTTGTGCCCGGCCTGGCGCAGGGCGAGCAAATCCGGCACGGTCACGGGTTTGCGTTGGGAATCGGTCATGAGGATGAAAGCCGCAATGGGGAGCGCATTGTAGCGCCCGTGTTTTATGACAGGCGCATCAAGGCGTCGGCTGCCGGGCCAATGCCGGGAATCTGGATCTGCGGCGCGATTTCCAGCAATGGCTCCAGCACAAAGCGCCGCTCGGCCATGCGCGGATGCGGCACGATAAGGCCATCGACTTCGATCACCTCATCGCCATACAGCAATAAATCAAGATCCAGGGTGCGCGGCCCCCAGCGCTGCTCGCACTGCCGGTCACGGCCATGCGCACGCTCGATGGCAAACAGCGCCTGCAACAAGTCTGCCGCAGCGAGCCCGGTTTCCAGCGCTGCCACGGCATTGCAGAAATCGGCCTGCTCGATGCCGCCTACCGGCGCAGTGCGATACAGGCGGGAAGCTGCCAGCAGCCGGGTTTGCGGTAACCCGGCCAGTGCCGCAAGCCCTGATTGCAGCGTCGCTACCGGGTCGCCGACATTACCGCCGAGGCCAACAAAGGCGCGCTGGCTCATTGTTTTATCTTGCGCATGCCACGCCGGCGATAGCGCGGTTTTTTCGATTTTTCCAAGGTTTCAGCGGCGTGCTGGGCTTCTTCTGCAGCGATTTCATCAGGCAGCTCCACAGGCTCGGGCAGCCATTGCTGCACCGCTGCGGCCGATTGCTCCCCGCGCCAGAAAGCGATATCGGCCTCGTGCTCATCGGAGGCATGGCGGCGCAGCTGCAAAAAGTCGAATGCGGCGCGAAAGCGCGGATGCGCCAGGGTGCGCCCCACCCGCTTGCGCTGGGCAAAGCGCGGCTGCATCAGCCAGATTTCCTGCATCGGCAGGGAGAACCGGCGCGGCAGCGCAATGGTACGGGTCTGGTGCAAAGTCACCTGATCAGCGGCGCGACGCTGCGCCTCGGCCAAATGCACGCCCCGGCTTTGCAATTTCATCAGCGCATGCGCATAGGCAGGCCACAGCAGCAGGGCAAACAGGAAAGCCGGCGATACCGATTCATCACGCGCCACACGCGCATCGGTCGCGGCAAGCCCGGCCATCAGCATCCGCCGCAGCGCGCCGCTGCGATTGGCGGCCAGTGCAGCGGCGGTTTCCGGCAGCAGAACCGGTAGCAGGCCATGCGCCTCCAGCCCTTCAAAACTGGCGCAGGCATGGCCTGAGAGAAACAGTTTCAGGGTTTCTTCAAACAAGCGTGCGGGCGCGGCCTCGGCCAGCAACGGCGCCAGCGCCGGGATGGGCCGCGCCGTTTCCGGCTCGATAGCAAACCCGAGCTTGGCGGCCAGACGCACCGCCCGCAACATGCGTACCGGGTCTTCGCGGTAGCGCGCCTTCGGCTCGCCAATCAGGCGCAGCACACGGTTTTGCACATCGGCAAAACCGCCGCAGTAATCGCGCACCGAAAAATCCTCAATGGCGTAATACAGCGCATTGGCACTGAAATCCCGGCGCAGCGCGTCTTCTTCGATGCTGCCGTAGATATTGTCACGCAGCAGGCGGCCATCCTCATCAATCTGCCGGTCGCCGTTTTCATCACTGCCACCGGCAGCGCGGAAGGTCGCCACCTCGATGATTTCCCGGCCAAACATCACATGCGCCAGGCGGAAACGGCGGCCAATCAGGCGGCAATTGCGGAACAGCGCCTTGACTTCTTCGGGCGTGGCATCGGTGGCGACGTCAAAATCCTTAGGAATGACGCCAATCAGCAAATCGCGGACGGCGCCGCCCACCAGATGCGCCTGAAAACCTGCCTCGCGCAGCCGGTACAGCACCCGCAAGGCATTGGCGCTGATGTTCTTGCGCGAAATATTGTGCCCATCGCGCGGAATGTGTTGCACCCTGGCCTGGGTCTGGGAATGTTCTGCCATTCGTCCCTGGTCGTGTCAATTTGGATGAATGCGCCTATACTATCGCGCTTCGCGCAAGATGCGAGCACTGCCGCCCCGGCCCACATGCGCCGCACCCGCGCGGCAGCCCCCCATAGCCAGGATTATCCAAGCCGCCATGCCCTTCGTCGTCACCGACAACTGCATCAAATGCAAATACACCGACTGCGTGGAAGTCTGCCCGGTCGATTGCTTCCATGAAGGTCCGAATTTTCTGGTCATCGACCCGGACGAGTGCATCGACTGCACCCTGTGCGAGCCGGAATGTCCGGCCAATGCCATCTTCCCCGAGGATGACGTGCCCGCAGGCCAGGAGCATTTCATCGCCCTGAACGCCGAACTCACCCCGCTGTGGCCGGTCATCACCACCCGCAAAGACCCGCTGCCCGATGCCAGCGAATGGGATGGCAAACCCAACAAACTGCCCCTGCTCGAGCGCTGAAAACCGGCGCCGTAACCAATAACAAAGCCCGGCGACGCCGGGCTTTGTTATTGGGGTCTACCGCAAAATTACTGCCCGCCCAGCGCCTGCTTCAGGGTTGCCAAAAGCTGCGTGGCAGCAGCGCCGGTTTGCGGCACGCCACGCGGGTCGATGATGGAGACATACACTTGCTCGCCGGTCTGCACCGCACGCACCAGGAAGTTGCTGCCCTGATAGCTGACATCGTGGCTGCCCAGCAGCTGCGCGCGGCTGGCGACCTGCACGCCTTCCACCGAGTCGAGCACCTGACCGATGCGCGCAAAGACTTCATCGCGGCTGCCAGCTACCACAAAACCGGCGGCAGGCTGGCTCGGGGCTGCCTGCGCCGCTTGCGAGGAGGCCATCACGCTCTGCCCCGGCAATGCCATCGCGCCGCTGGTATCGGGACGGCTGAATTCCGGCGGCAATTCCAGCGGACGGGCTTCGCCGCTCAGCTTGTAGCTGTCATTGTCCTTGCGGAACCAGCCACAGCCGGAAACAAGCGCCACGCTGGCGGCCAGACTGGCAAGGATAGCGATACGGCCGGGGGAAACATGCGACATGGGATTCTCCGTAAATGTAGGGAAGGCAGGCGCTTAGCCTGGCTGATTTTCGATGGACAGGATAGCCGCAAGCGTAGTTTGCAGCCATGCCTGATGCGCAGCAGAGAGCGGCATGAGCGGCAGGCGCAGCCCTTCGCCGATGCCCATCCGCTGCAAGATGGCCTTGACCGGCACCGGATTGGGCTCGCAACCGAGAAACTCGAATACCGGCTGCAAGCGCCTGTTGAGGGCTTCGGCAGCGGCGTGGTCAGCACTGCGCGAGTGCAGGCAAAGCCGTTGCATGGCGCGCGGCAGCGCATTGCTGGCCACCGACACCACGCCGTCAGCCCCCGCTAGCATGGCACGGCAAGCCGTCGGATCATCGCCGGAAAGCACCACAAAGCCCGGATTTTTCAACGCGACGAGCGCAGCCATGCGCTCGGCATCGGCCACCGCTTCCTTGATGCCGATGATGCGCGGATGTGCAGCCAGCGCCGCCACCGTTTGCGGCTGCATATCGCAGCCGGTGCGACCAGGCACGTTGTACAGCACCACCGGCAAACCACCGGCATCGGCCACCGCCTGATAATGGGCAAGCAATCCGGCCTGGGTCGGGCGCACATAGGGCGGCGTCACCACCAGTGCTGCATCCGCGCCACAATCGGCGGCGATGCGGGTAAGGGCAATGGTTTTGGCGGTATTGGCAAGCCCGCTACCGGCCAGCACCGGCACGCGCCCGGCCACCTGCTGAACGGCTGCGCGCAACAGGCTTTGGTATTCGTCATCATCAAGCGCCGCCGCTTCGCCCGTGGAGCCTGCCACCACCAGCGCCTGTGTGCCGCCCTCCAGTTGCGCCGCAATCAGGCGCTGCCAGGCCGGCATGTCCAGGGCGCCGGCTTTGTCAAAAGGGGTAATCAGTGCGGTGATGCTGCCCTGAAGTCTGTGCGCAAGTTCAGTCAAGATGCCAAATCCGTCAAATCATCAGGCCGGTTTTGTCCGGCGCGGGCATGTTACTTGCGGGCAGAAAGGCCGGGCAAGTATCCTGATTGAAAGTGCCAGCCTCCCGCTGGCTCGTGTTCAGGCCGACCGGCCTTGGAAGCTGTCTTGAACAATCAATCCCCCCGCCCCGCACAGAACGAAAACCATCTTTTCATCAGTGCCTACAGCACCCATCCCAAGTCGCCGCTGCTGGCCGTCACCCGGCGCATCGCCGACAGCGGCTGCTCCCTGGTGGATGCGCGCCTGGTGACCGTCGGGCGCGATGTCTCGGTCACGGCGCTGGCCTCGGGCGCCTGGGATGCGGTGGCCAAACTGGAAACCGCGCTGGAGCGCCTGGGACGCGATGATTCGCTGCGCCTTGTGTACTACCGCACTGCGCCCAAGCCGCTACAGTCCAATCTGATTCCGTACATGGTCGAGGCGGTCGCCGCCGACAAGCCCGGCATCCTCTACCAGCTGGCCGAATTCTTCCACCAGCAGGGCATCACCGTGGAAACGCTGCACAGCTCGCGCTACAAGGCGATGCAGACCGGGGCGGAAATGTTCACCGCGCAAGTCACCATCGGCGTGCCCGCAGACATGCACATCGCCACCTTGCGTGATGATTTCCTGGATTTTTGCGACCATCTGAATCTGGATGCCATCCTTGACCCGATGAAGTTTTGAGATGACCCAAAGCCCTGAAAAAATCCCCGCCGCCACCCTGAAGCTGCCGCTGGCACTGGGCAGTGGCGCTTCCGCCACGCTTGCCGACTATGCAGGCCAATGGCTGGTGCTGTACTTCTACCCCAAGGACAATACCCCCGGCTGCACTACCGAAGGCCGTGATTTCAATGCGCTGCTGGGGGAGTTTGAAAGCTTGGGCGCTCGCATCCTGGGCGTGTCCAAAGACTCCGTCCGCACCCATGCCGGCTTTGCCAGCAAACAGGGGTTTGAGTTTGACCTTATCAGCGATAGCGATGAAGCCCTCTGCCGCGCCTTTGGCGTGATCCAGATGAAAAAGCTCTATGGCCGCGAATACGAAGGCATCGTGCGCAGCACCTTCCTGATCGACCCGCAAAGCCGCATCGTCGAATGCTGGCAACCGGTCAAGGTCGCCGGCCATGCCGCTGCGGTACTGGAGGCGCTGCGCCGCCATGCCGCATGATGAACGCCATGCCCTCGCCTTTTTCAGCGCGCCATCGCCAGGCACTGTCCGCGATGGCGCTTTCTTTTTTGTCCATCCACCCCGGAAGCCATTCGCATGACTCACGGCAAACGCCTGTATGTGCTTGATACCAATGTGCTGATGCACGATCCGACGGCGCTGTTCAAGTTCGAGGAGCACGATATTTACCTGCCGATGCAGGTGATTGAGGAACTGGACAACGGCAAGAAAGGCAGCAGCGAAGCGGCCCGCAATGCCCGCCAGGTCAGCCGCTTCATCAACGAGCTGATTGAGGAACAGGGGGCGGACAAAATCGCCACCGGCCTGACGCTGCGCCCGCCGGGCGGCCTGTCGCTGGGCACCGACCCGGCGCGCGGCGTGTTGCGCTTCCAGACCGAAGGCTTCGGCGGCGGCCAGCGTCTTGGCCTGTCGATGGCCGACAACCATATCCTGGCCGCGATTCTGGCACTGCAAAACAGCGCCGAGCAGGAAGTGGTGTTCGTCTCCAAGGACATCAACCTGCGCATCAAGGCGGCGATTTCCGGCATCGCCAGCGAAGATTACGAAAACGACCGCGCCCTGGATGATTTCAACCTGCTGTTCACCGGCGCCACGGCCTTGCCGGAAGACTTCTGGCAGCGCACCGGCAAGGCGCTGCGCTCGTGGACCGACAAGGGGCGCACCTATTACGAAGTACAGATGAGCGCGGCCGATGCCTGGTATCCGAACCAGTTTCTGTACCTGCCGGGCGATGAGCAGTCCGAGTTCCGGGTGGCACATATCCAGGGCGACAAGGCCGTGTTGCAGATTGTCGATGATTACCGCAGCCAGCAGCATTCGGTTTGGGGCATCAGCGCCCGCAACCGCGAGCAGAATTTCGCCTTGAATGCGCTGATGGACCCGGATATTGATTTTGTCACCCTGCTCGGCACTGCCGGCACCGGCAAGACCTTGCTGACCCTGGCCGCCGGCCTTGCGCAAACCATGGACGCACAACGCTACCGGGAAATCATCATGACCCGCGCCACCGTGAATGTCGGCGAGGACATCGGCTTTTTGCCCGGCACCGAAGAAGAAAAAATGACGCCGTGGATGGGCGCGCTGACCGACAATCTGGAAGTGCTGATGCCCAGCCGCAAGAGCGGCAGCTGGGAGCAACAGGCTACCCATGACCTGCTCGCCAGCCGCATCAAGATTCGCGCCATGAATTTCATGCGCGGCCGTACCTTTCTCTCGCGCTACGTGATTCTTGACGAAGCCCAGAACCTGACGCCGAAACAGGTGAAAACCCTGGTCACCCGTGCAGGCCCTGGCACCAAAATCGTCTGCCTTGGCAATGTCGAGCAAATCGACACGCCTTATCTGACCGAAACCACCTCGGGCTTGACCTATCTGGTTGACCGCTTCAAGGGCTGGGCGCATTCGGCGCATGTCACCCTGCGCCGTGGCGAACGCTCGCGGCTGGCCGACCACGCTTCGGAGGTGCTGTGATGGCAGGCCGCGCCCGTACCCTCGACAAAGCCTTTCTGGTGCTGTTCATCGCCTTCGCCATCCTGCGCCTGTATGGGTTTGTGCATACCCGGGTGCTGGCCGAGGGCATCAGTGGCCTTGGCTTTGCGCTGATGGCCTTTGGCGTGTGGAATCGCGCCTTTGCCCGGCTGACCGAGGCCAATCTCGCCCAGCGCCGCCAGGCGGCAATGTTCGGCACCTATGGCGGCATGCTGCTGATCCTGGCGGCATTGGTCATGCGCTGGCTGGGCTGAGGCAGAGCCTGCAATGAAACTGCGCGAAGGCATGCCCACCTGGGTGCTGATGGGCGCCTGTGCACTGGCCTGCATTGCCGGCATGGTGAATGTGGTCGGCTATATGGGCTTCGAGCATCAGGGCATCACCCACCTGACCGGCACCACCACCCTGCTGGGCGAAGCCTTTTCCGGCGGCAACTGGCAGGCCAGCGCCCAACTTGCGGCGATGATTCTGGCCTTCATGTTCGGCGCCATGCTGAGCGGACTGATTGTGCAGGACACCCGGCTGAAACTGGGGCGTCGCTATGGTATCGCCCTGGCGCTGGAATCGGCATTGCTGGTGGCCGCAGCCAGCATGTTCAAGGAAGCCAGCATCGTCGGCCCCCTGCTCGCCGCCGTGGCCTGCGGCCTGCAAAACGCCATCGCCACCACCTATAGCGGCGCACTGGTACGCACCACGCATCTTTCCGGCCTGTTCACCGATATCGGCATCGCTATCGGCCATGCCCTGCGTGGCTGCCCGCTGCAATTTCGTCGCATCCAACTCTCGGTTTTGACCATCGGCGCATTCTTGCTCGGCTGCATGGCAGGCGCTGCGCTGTTCCGGCATTTTTCCTACGACGCGCTGTATGTACCCGCCTTGTGGACTGGCATCGTCGGCACCGGCTATGCCCTTTATCACCATTACAAATTCAGCCGCCATGAACAATATTGAGCGCCCAGCCTCGGTGATGACCATCGCCGGCTCCGATTCCGGCGGCGGCGCCGGTATCCAGGCCGACCTGCGCACCTTCGCCGCCCACCGGGTTCACGGGCTGTGCGCACTGGCCGCACTCACTGCACAAAACACCCAGGGCATTACCGCCGTGCATGCCGTGCCAGCGGATTTTCTGCGCGCGCAAATCGATGCCTGCTTTGCCGATTTCAATGTTGTGGCCGTGAAAATCGGCATGCTGGCAAGCGCCAAAATCGTCACCGCAGTGGCCGATGCGCTGGCGCATTACCGTCCGCGCTTTGTAGTGCTCGACCCGGTGATGGTCGCCACCTCCGGCGCCAAACTGCTGGACGATGACGCCCACCACGCCCTGCGCCAGCGCCTGATTCCACTGGCCAGCGTACTCACCCCGAATATCCCCGAAGCCCAGTGGCTGCTGGGGCAGCGCATCGCAACCGCCGGAGATGCCGACCATGCCCTGCATGGGCTGCATGCACTGGGGGCGCAGGCCGTGATGCTCAAAGGCGCGCACCTGCATGAAGGCGAGGCAGTCATCGACCGCTGGCTGGACGCATCCGGCCAGGCACGATTCACCCACCCGCGCCTGAGTGTGGAAGGCCATGGCACCGGCTGCACCCTGGCCGCGGCGATTGCCGCCAATCTCGCCCTGGGGCTTGCCCCGCGACAGGCTGCCGAAGCGGCCAGCGACTACATTGCCCACGCCTTGGCCAGCAGCTACCGACCAGGGCGCACCGAACTGCATGTACTCGACCACTTCGGCGCGATGGAAAACCCTTGATACCTGGCAAAGACACTACCAGACATGAACTATTGAACAACAAGCCTCGCCACGCCCCTCAACGAGGCCGCAGTCGCATCGCCCATTTGCGCAGGCCACCAAGCGGCATGTCCTCATCGGGGTGGGTCAGGCCGTGCATCACCAGTTGCCGGAAAGGTTTGGCAAGCCGCCCTGCCCCGAGCGCCAGTTTGCGCAGCGCTTTGGCCGGGGGGCGGTCATCGCCATAGAGGCGCGCAACCAAGGTCGTGGCCAGGTAAAGCGGGCGGGTGGCAGCACGGTGCTCGGCATCGTAATCGGCCAGAAGCCGCTCGTGCCAGATGGGCTCGCCATGCTGCAAGGCATCAAGAATACGCCGTGCCAGCGCATCGACCGACAGCAAGCCAAAGTTGAAGCCATGCGCGGTCACCGGGTGCATGCCGACGGCGGCATCGCCAATCAGCGCAAAACGGGTGCTGTAGAAGCGTTCGGGATAGACCCCCACCAGCGGGTATTGGCGGCAGGCGCTGATACGCTGCATCTGCCCGAGGCGGCCATCGAAACGGCAGGCGATATCGGCATTGAAGCTGTCCTCGTCCAGCGCCAGCAACGCATCCAGCTCGGCGCGGGTCAGGGTCAGCACCACTGACGAGGTATTGGCATCGTGCAGCGGCAACAGCGCCAGCGTCTGCCCGTAGCGGAACCATTCCCAGGACACCGAATCATGCGGGACTTCGTGGCGCATCCGTACCAGCAACATGCTGCGGCCAAAGTCCAGGAAATCGGCGCGGATGCCAAGCGCGCGACGGCTTTCGGAAAAACGGCTGTCGGCCGCCACCAAAAGCTCGGCGGCGAACTCGCGGCCATCGGCCAGCCTGACTTTGGCACCGTGGGCGTTGGCCTCCACATGGGCAACGCGGGCATTGTCGATGATTTCCACATTGCCAGCGTTCTCGGCCTGCAAGGCCTGCCAGGCGGCACGGCGGATGGCGTGATTGGATACCAGCCAGCCCAGCTGCGACTGGCCGCTTTCGCGGTGCGAAAATAATAGCCCTTGCTCATCATCGCCATCGAGCACCACCGCATCCCGCAAGGTGGCGACATTCTCGTCGGCAATATGTGGCCACAGGCCATAATCGTGCAGCAGGCGGTGCGAGCGATGGGTCAGCGCGATTTCGCGGCCATCGTCCTCGGGATTTTCCAGCACGCTGCCCGGTTGCTGCTCCAGCACCGCCACGCGCAGGCCACTGCCTGCCAGCGCACGCGCAAAGCACAAGCCCACAGGCCCGGCACCAATGACGACAATATCCCAAGACATGGCGGCTCCTGAATGTTCCTGCCTATTATCACCCGGATATGACATGCGCCTTGCATGCCGATGAAGCGAGTATGAAACTGCGCCCATGAAACTGCCTGTCATCCAAGCTGCCACGCTCAAATGGTTGTCCATCGCGCTGCTGTTGGCGCTGCTCGGCTGGAGCTTTTGGTACAGCACCTCCTGGTTGCAGCTTTGCTATGGGCTGGCATTGTTTTTGTTTGGCATGCAGTGCATTGAAGAAGGCCTGCACAACACCGCAGGCGGCATGCTGGAGCGACTGATGGCGCGCAGCACGGCCACCCCGTTGCGCGGCATGTTGTTTGGTGTCGGCGCCACTTTCCTGCTGCAATCGAGCACCCTGGTCTCACTGCTGACCATGGCCTTCCTGAGTACCGGGCTGATTACCCTTGCCGGCGGTATCGCGGTGCTGCTGGGCACCAATCTGGGCGCCACCAGTGGCATCTGGCTGCTGGCACTGGCCGGACAAAGCGTCAGCCTGTCCCCGGTAGCGATTCCGATGCTGGTGTTTGGCATCCTGGCCGGTTTCTTCAAGGGTCGCAGCAAGGCGTTTGGCCGGATTCTGGTTGGTATCGCGCTGATTTTTCTCGGCATTGATGCCATCAAGGAGGGTTTTCAGGCCGTCGGACAGATGGACTTGAGCGCCCTCAAGGTAGGTGGCCTGCTGGAAGTGCTGATGTTCTGTCTGGCCGGGCTGCTGCTCACCATCGTGCTGCAATCCTCACATGCCACACTGATTCTTACCCTGGCCGCGCTTGCGGGCGGGCAAATCACCCTGATGCAGGGCTTTGCCATCGCCATCGGCTCAAACGTCGGCAGCAGCGCCTCCACCGCCGTTGTCGGCATGCTCGGCAGTGAGCGCGGCGGCCAGCGCCTGGCGCTGGCACATCTTCTGTTCAACTCGGTCACCGCCCTGCTCTCGCTGATTTTGTGGTGGCCGCTATCGCGGCTGGTGATGCACCTGGGCGAGCTGGCCGGCATGAGTGCGCTGCTGCAACTGGCGCTTTTTCACAGCCTGTTCAATCTGCTGGGACTGGCGCTGTTCTGGCCCTGGCAAAAGCAACTGGCCGCCAAACTGTGCCAATGGCTGCCCGCCAGCCAACAAGAAGCCCTGCTTGCCGGCAACAAGCCGCTACGCCCGCGCTATCTCCATGCCAATATGCTGCGCGCTGGCGATACCGCCCTGCAGGCTGTGCTACAGGAAGTCCGCTATCTGGGCTCGGTCAGTCTGGAAGTGCTGGCGCGGATTTTCTATATCGCCGATGACGACCTGCGGGCTACAGACGCGCCCAAAAATCTGCCCTTGCCGCCACCGCCACTGCCGGTGGATGCGCAAATCCTGTACGAATATCAAATCAAGCCGCTCTACAGCGCACTTCTGGATTTCACCAGCAAGATGGACCTGCATGATGAGGCGCAGCAAAATCTGCTGGGCAGTGCGCACATGGCCGCCTTTCAGCTGGTGGAAGTCATCAAGCATGGCAAGCATCTGCAAAAGAATCTGCAACTGAATCTTCAAAACCCGCAAAGCCCGAGTCACCCGGACTATCTGCGCTTGCGCCGGCATCTTTTCAAAACCCTGCGGCAGTTCCGGCAAATGACACGCCTGCCCGCCAACAGCCCGCAATGGCCCGAATGCCTGGCCGCACTGGAAGCACATATCGCCCGGCTGGAAGTATTCCGTGGGCGCGTCATGGTCAAACTGCGCAGCCAGGAGCTCGATGGCTGGCAGACTTCATCGCTGATGAATGACAGCAACTATGCACGCCGTATCGGCCAGGGGCTGGTAGACATCCTGCATATCGTGCGCATCGCCCCGCCCATTGAAAACGACAACGCACTCACCGACCGCCAAGCCGCCGGTGCCGCTTGAGCATGTCCACACGCACTACCCGCCTGCTGCAATTACTGGGGGCTTAGAGCGTTTTATGAACTTTGTGCCAATCGAATCAACGCAATAGCATTGGGCAGCATGAGAATGGCGAAGACCACAAAGTGCAATCCCCCCAGCACGTCCGGCAATCGTTCGTAATCACGAGACAGGCACCTGAAGCGGGCAAGCCAGCCAAAGCTGTGTTCAACCACCCAGCGCCTTGGCAGCAGAACGAAACCCTTTTTCGCTTCGCGCAACTTCACCACCTCCAGGGCAATGCCGTTTTGCGCCGCCGCATCCCGGTTTTTTTGCCCTGTGTTGCCTTGATCTACCCAAGCCTTGCGCGCACGCCCTTTCCCGTTGCCTGTTACACCGCCTGGCATAGCGCATCGACTTGATCGCGCTCTTGCTCGTTAGCCGGCGTGAAATGCAAGGCCAGCAAATGCCCCAGCGTATCCACAGCCATGTGCACCTTGGAACCGTTGCGGCACTTGTAGCCGTCATAGCCAGCCCGAGTTCCACTCTCGCCACTGGATTGCAGGGTGCGGCCATCGATGGCTATAGCAGCTTGGCTGCCCCTGCCGACCTAGAGCGACCCGGATGATGGAGCGCAGGTCCGAGACGATGGTTTCGAAAAACCTGCATCCAGCCAGCGCCTGCTTTGCTGATACACAGCCTCCCACGGTGGCAGGTCATTGGGCAGCATACGCCAGGGGGGGGCGCCTGCACGTACCAACCAGCGTAGCGCATTGAACACTTCACGCAGATCGTGCTGACGCTGCGGCGCCTCTTGATCCATCAAGACAAGGTAGGGTGCGACAAAGCTACATTTTTCATCGCTGACATCACTGAGGTAAGGCTTGCGGGACATGTCAGCACTGTACCCAAGACCCAATTCATCACTCGGCAAAGTTCATAACACGCTCTAGCCCCCACAAGAGCGAGCCGCCATAACCCGCTCTTGTGGGTTTTGAAGCTGTCGCTTAGCGCTGATAGACCTTGGACAAGGTTTCTGCGTCCCCAGTCACCGAGGTCACGATGCCGTTGCCATTAAAGTTCACCTGGAACGGCGAGAAGCTCCACAGCCAGTATTTCCAGACACGCGCATTGATATCCGGGGTTTCGCTGGCAATCGGCCAGCCAATTGCCATCGTCACCTGCTCGCGGGTCATGCCATTGGTGACTTTGGCCGCTTCAATAGCGCTACGAATCCTGGCCGGAAAACGTGCTGCCTTGGCGCGCGGATCTTCAAGCACGATATAGCGCGCGGCAAATTCGTCCGGCGAAATATTGCGGCTGTAATCATTGCCAATGGACTGACGCTTGCCCTGGATTTCGATATTGGCGCGGTTGCGCCCCAGACCGCGAAACTTCAGCGGGGTACCGTAGGGAATCATGGTTTTGATTGATTCCTCGTAGTTGGCATCAGAAATCCAGCCGCCATCGGTACGCATATTGCAGCACAAAAAGCCATCACTGCCCGGCGCCAGTTTGGATTGCGCACGTGCATCAGCGCCCATCCACAGTGCCAGCGGCAGCATTGCAACAGCAAACAAACGGATCTTCATAAGCACATCGTCCCCTTGGGTTGAAATAGGCCGCAAGGATAGCAGCCCCTCCTGATAGATGGCTGCGCCATCAGACAGGTATCGCCAGATACAGGCTGGATTTGCTCAAGTACCGTCATATCTACAACAGCCATGCCTACGATCGCGCCCAATCGGCACTGCTGACAGAAACTGACAGCCATTGCCGTTATGCTGAGCCAGTCAGGGCATGCGCAAGAACGGCCGCGCACCAGCCCGGCGCGGCTTGCCCTATCGACCCCGTCACCGCCAAACGGCAGGTGGCAGTGGATACCGCCATACCACTGGCCGTTGATCATCGTCCTGCCTGCACACCATGACCACCCGCGCCCACCGCCTGCTGCAACTGATCGACCTGCTGCATCAGCGCCGCCAGCCGGTGAGCGGGGCAGACTTGGCCGGGGCGCTCGGCATCAGCCTGCGCACGCTGTACCGTGACATCGCCAGCCTGCGCGCCGAAGGCGCAGCGATCGAGGGCGAGCCCGGCATCGGCTACCTGCTGCGCCCGGGCTTCACCCTGCCGCCGCTGATGTTCAGCGCCGACGAGCTGGAAGCCCTGGTGCTGGGCGCGCGCTGGGTGGCCAGCCAGTCCGCCGACCCGGCATTGGCCGAGGCCGCCGACCAGGCGCTGCGGCGCATCACCGGCGTGCTGCCCAGCGATTTGCGGCTGCAAGTGGAAACCAGCGGCCTGTTCGTTCCCGGCCGCTGCGACGCGCCATTGCCTGAGCCGTGGCTGCCCACACTGCGCCAGGCCATTCGCCATGAACACATCCTGCAACTGGATTACCGCGATGCCGAAAACGCCCCCAGCCAGCGCCGCATCTGGCCATTCGCCATGGCCTTCTTCAATGAAACTCGGCTGATTGCCGCCTGGTGCGAGCTGCGCCAGGGCTTTCGTCACTTCCGCGCCGACCGCGTGCAGCATCTTGCCGACACTGGCCAGCGCTACCCCGAACGCCGCCCCAGCCTGCTGCGCCGCTGGAGCATTGAGCAGGGTATTGCACTGGATTGAGTCTGCCGCGGACATCGAAACGGCTCGCGACCAGGGCAGCCACCGGCTAGCCCAGCGTCCGTTGCAGCACTTCGCCCGGCAGACCGTCAAAGTCCTGAAACGCCTGATGGACAAAGCCATGCCTGACGAGAATCTTGCGCGAGGCGATGTTGGCCGGGTCGATGATGGCGAACAGGCGCTCAAGCCGGGGCGCCTGTGCATGCGCCTCTGCCAGCAACTGCGCAGCCACGCGGTTGCCAATACCTTGCCCCCAGTATTCGGGCAGCAGCATATAGCCCAGCTCCGCCGCACGGCCATCGGCACTTTCCAGCGCCAATTTGCCCAGCCCCAGAAACGCCCCGTTTTCATCGAGCAGCTTGAAGCTGCCAAACGCCGGATGCCAGCCATTGTTTTCCAGCAGCTTGGCGTATTCGGTGCGCGCCTCATCCTCGGGCAAGGCACGCTCGGTAATCATCGCCATCACCTGGGGATTGCCCACCAGGCGAAAGTAATCGGCAAAGTCGGCCGCGCTGAATTTGTGCATGACAAGCGGCATCACGTTCTCTTGAAACGGTGTGATGCCAAGGATGGCATGATAGCCACACCCCATTCCAGCAGCCGTAAGCACTGCCATGCGCATCTTCCACGAATCCATCGACAGCCCCGTCGGCCGCCTGTTGATTGCCGCCAGCGATAACGGCCTGCACGCCATCGAATTTCCGCAAGGTCGCCACCCGCTCAAGCGCGATGCCCGTTGGCAAGAAGGCGCACACCCCTTGCTGAGCGAGGCCGCCGGGCAACTGGCCGAATACTTTGCTGGCAAACGCCGCGAATTCAATCTGCCACTCGCCCCGCAGGGCACGGATTTCCAGCAGCGCGTCTGGCAGGCGCTGCGCGCCATCCCCTATGGGCAAACCCGCAGCTATGCGCAACTGGCCACCGCCATCGGCCAACCCAAGGCGATGCGCGCCGTCGGCGCCGCCAATGGCCGCAACCCGCTGTCCATCGTCGTGCCCTGCCACCGCGTTATCGGCGCTGACGGTTCCCTGGTCGGCTTCGGTGGCGGTCTGCCGGTCAAGACCTTTTTGCTGCGGCTGGAGGGTGCGCTGGCTTAATGTTGCTGGCAAAGCCCACACACTGCTGACAGAAACTGACAGCCGCCTGTTCTACAGTGGCTCAGGTCGGGTCGGCTAACCCCCCGCCCCGCGCAAACCTATCCACTTTTTGGAGATCGCGCATGTCTGCCCAGCTCACCTTCTACACCCACCCCATGTCCCGTGGACGCGTCGTGCGCTGGATGCTGGAAGAAACCGGCCTGCCCTACAACACCGTGCTGCTGGAATACGGCACCACGATGAAAGCACCCGAATACCGCGCCATCAACCCGATGGGCAAGGTGCCCGCCATCCGCCACGGCGACACCGTGGTGACCGAAGTGGCGGCGATTTGCCTGTATCTGGCCGACCTCGTGCCCGAGAAAAAGCTCGCTCCGCCCGCGGGCAGCCCGGAGCGCGGCAGCTACTACCGCTGGATCAGCTTCATGGCGCCGCTGGAGCAGTTGATGATGGCCAAAGCCAGCGGCGGCAGCCTGCCCAAGCCGGAATCGGCCGGTTTCGGCACGGAGCAAGACCTGCTCGACACCCTGGAGGCCGCGCTCAAAGGCCGCGAACACCTGGCGGGAGACACCTTCACCGCCGCCGACTTGATGGTGGCCGCCTACGTGGGCTGGTATCTGCAGTTCCAACTGCTGGAGCCGCGCCCGGCCTTCGGGCAATTTGCCGAGCGTCACAGCCAGCGCCCCGCCGGACAGCGCGCCGATGAGATCGACAACGCCTTGCTGGCCGGGTCTTGATCGCGGCGCAAGCGCCCCATGTCCGTTTGGGTAGCCCAGCAGCGGGGCTTGCGACCACTGCTGTGCCACCTTCGGTCGCGCCCACACACTGCTGACAGAACCTGACAGCCGCCCGCTCTACAGTGGTGCAGGCCGAGCAAGCCACCTGACTTGCCCAACCCCGTCCCGTCCACTTTCTGGAGATCGCCCATGTCCGCCAACCTCACCCTCTACACCGCCTTTCCTTCCCGCGGCAACAACGTGCTGTGGATGCTGGAAGAATGCGAGGCCCGCTATGAAGTGGTGCCGCTCGCCCTTGGCCCGGCGCTGAAAACGCCCGAGTTTCTCGCCATCAACCCGATGGGCAAGGTGCCCGCGCTCAAGCACGGCGAGGCGGTGATCACCGAAACCGTCGCCATCCTCAGCTACCTGGCCGAGCTGCATCCGCACAAGCAGCTGATTCCCGCTGCCGCCACGCCCGAGCGCGGCGCCTATTACCGCTGGCTGTGCCTGGCCCTGCATCTGGAATACGCCGCCTTCGACCGCTGGCGCGGCGTGCACAACACGCCCGAGCAGCGCATCGCCATCGGCTATGGCGATTTCGACACCTTGCTCGCCACGCTGAAAAACCATCTGCAAGGCCGTGACTACATCGTCGGCCAACAGTTCAGCGCGCTGGACGTGTATTACAGTGGCCTTTTGGCCTTCTTGATCCACCGCGCCCAGGCCATCCCCGCCGACCCGCTGCTGCTGGCCTATATGCAGCGCCACCTGGCCCGCCCTGCCTTCGCCCGCGCCGAACAAATGAGCGCCTGATTGATGGAGGAAAGACCATGAAGATAGAAAACGTCCAAGCCTTTGTCGGCCAACACTGCGAAACCACCGCCACCGGCACCCTGCTGCGGCAACTGGGGATTGAGCTTTCCGAGCCCATGCTTTTCGGGCTGGGAGAGGGGCTGAATTTCATGTTCTGGAAGATGAAGTCGATGGCATTCCCTTTCATCGGCGGCCGGATCAAACCCGGCATCCTGACGCAAAACATCGCCAGAAACCTCCAGCTTGAACTGATTGAAAAAGAGACTTCATCCCCGCAAAAAGCCTGGAGCCATGTCAAACAGCTTCTGGACGATGGGCATGTCGTAGGACTGAAGCTCGATTGCTTTCATCTTGAATACTTTAAAAACGCCCCTCATTTTGCAGCGCATTATGTGGCCATCTATGGCTATGACACGGAAAATGCCTTCCTGATTGACACCGAACCACAAGGCGTGCAGGTCAAAACCAGCCTGGACAGCCTGGCGCGGGCCAGAGCTGAAAAAGGCTTCATGGCATCCAAACACCTGTATTACACGCTCCGGCCTTCCGGCAAGCATTTCGAGCTTGAAAAAGCCATCCCGGCGGCCATCCGCAACAACGCCCGCGAATACCTGAACCCGCCCATTACCAATATTGGCCACAAAGGAATTTCAAAAGCCAGTGCGGAAATCCAAAAATGGTTCAAGACCAGCCACAACATCGAGCATGAATTCAAAACGGCGGCCATGCTGATGGAGCGCGCCGGAACCGGCGGCGCCTTGTTCAGAAACTTCTACCGGGATTTTTTGCTGGAAAGCCACCGGCTGCTGTCGCTTAAGCCGCTGAAAACCGGGCATGAAGCCTTTGTGGAAATTGCCAGCCTCTGGCAACAGGTGGCCGAGTTGTTTGAAAAAGCCGGCGCAAGCCAGGACGGTCAATACATCGCCCAAGCCTCGCAAATCTTGAAGGCGCTGTCCGGCAAAGAAAAAAGCGCCATGGAAATCCTGGCAAGGCTATAGCCCGCGCCCAGCCGAGGCGTACTACAAAAACCATCCCCCAAACAAGAGCCGCTCATACCCATCCAACCCGACCTCGCCGCCCAAGTCCGCCGCCTGCTGGTCAAGCACCTGCCCGATGGCGTGAGCGTTGGCGACATCAGCGAGAAAAAGATGTTCGGCGGCCTGGCCTTTATGGTGCGCGGCAAGCTGTGCATCGGCATCAGCGGCGATGGCACGGAAGTCATGCTGCGCATTGGCAAAGCCAACCACGACGCTGCGCTTGAACACGAAGGCGTGCGCACCACCGTCATGAAAGGCCGCGAATACCGGGGCTACATCGACCTCGACGAAACCGCCTTTCCTCTGCTGGATGATTTGCTGGCGCTGGCGCTGACCCATACCTTGAGCCTCACTGGCCACAAATGAAAAAACCCACCATGGCCACTCAAAACATCACCGACGCCCAAACCCTCTACGCCGCATTAAGCGCCCGCGCCGCCCCCGAAGAAGCGCAGCACATGGCCGCGTATATGAAAAACCGCTTTTCCTTCTTTGGCATCCGCAAGCCTGAGCTGAATCGCCTTCTGAAACCCTTTCTCAAAGCCACACGCTGCCGTCCCGTCGATTGGGGCTTTGTCGAAGCCTGCTGGCAAGCCGAAGAACGCGAAATGCAGTACGCCGCGCTACTTTATCTGCAAGCGCGAAAAAGCGCGCTTCATGCCAAAGACCTCCCCGCGCTGCACCGCTTGATCACCCATAAATCGTGGTGGGACAGCATCGACGTACTCGATCGCATCGTCGGCGACATCGCCCTGCGCCACCCGCACCTCAACGCCACTCTGCTGGACTGGAGTACCGACGATAATTTTTGGCTGCGCCGCATCGCCATCGACCACCAACTCTTGCGCAAAGAGCGCACCGACACAGCGCTGCTCGCGCAAATTCTCATTAATAATCTGGGGCAAAAAGAATTTTTCATCAACAAAGCCATCGGCTGGGCGCTGCGCGATTACAGCAAAACCAACCCCGAATGGGTACGACAATTTATCGCCACGCACCGCGACCGCATGGCGCAGCTCAGCCTGCGCGAAGCACAAAAATATCTGTAAAACAAAAAAATCACCATCAATATACAAAGGACGAACACATGAAATACTGGGTCGGCACCGTCAGCAAAGAACACGTCATGCGCGGTGTGGCGGGCGGCTTTTGCCAGGTCTGCCACGGCAAAGCCGCACCCCTGCAGCGCATGCGCCAGGGGGACATGCTGCTGCACTACGGCCCGGTGCTGGGCAGGCTATATGGAAAGCTTTAACGCGAAATTCCGCGATGAATGCCTGAATGAGCAATGGTTCACATCGCTACAGCAAGCACGGCAAATCATTGCCCTGTGGCGGCAGGACTACAACGAAGTGCGCCCACACAGCAGCTGTGGCCGTATTCCGCCTGCCCGTTTCGCAGCCCAACATCAAACCGAAACACAACCCACAAATGCTGTAACCTTCAACCCGGACTTTGCTAGATTCGACTGGTACGGATAGCGGGTGCAGGTCAATACAAAACTCAAATCAGGAGAAGACCATGAACCAAAAAACAAAAAATCTGTTAAAAATAAAAAAATTAACACCTGTTATTGCGGTGGAAAATGTACAGAAAACTGCAGAATTTTACACCAAATATTTAGGTTTCCAGTTGGCTTTTGCCGTTCCCAATCACGAGACGGTGGAGCAATTTTTTGAAAATGACAAAGAATATCGTTATGCGATGCTGAAATCGGGAGAATTAGAGATCGCGTTTCAGCGATTAGATACTTTTCAAAACGATATTCCTTTCGCTAAAAATCAATCCATTGGGGGCTCGGTATCTTTTCATATGGATGTTGATAATATAGAAAATTTATACAATCGGTTGAAGTCTGAAAATTTGGAAGTTACCGAACTGAAAACGACTTGGTATGGCGTTCTCGAATTTTATCTAAAAGACCTAAACGGATACATATTAGAATTTACCCAATCAGCCTAAAATCAAGCCAATGAACTTGGTTTATGAGTTGAATTCAAGAACGGCTGATTGACACAAAACCCAAATCAGGAGAAGTCCATGAACCAAAAAGTAAAAAATCTGCTGGATGACTGGCAAATTACCAATCCCGCCTTGTATGAAATTGCCAATAGTGTACGCACGAAAATATTGCAACTAACCGACACAGTAGATGAAGAAGTGAAATATGGCGGCATTCTGTTTGCCGCACCTGAACCATTTTGCGGAATTTTTGTTTACAAGCAACATATATCTGTGGAATTTAGTCATGGCGCCGAGATAGCAGACCCACACGGTTTATTAGAAGGAAAAGGCAAAGGTCGCCGTCATTTGAAATTACATATGCTTGAAGACGTGGAAAATAAGCATTTGACGGATTACTTGCGATTGGCGCAAAAAGCAACAAAATAAAATGCCGGTCTGGCAGATCGGCTTCTTGAAGCCGACATCACAGCCAAAGTTGCAGCCTTGTCGGATATAGATATTCGGCTGACCTGCCCCCTCATAGGCGTACCACTTGATCCTGCAAGTCCATCAAACACGAGGATGGACATGGGGAAGAGTCTTTTTCCCAGAACAAAACATTGGTTTCTTGACGCAAGCCGAAGCCCGTGTGATCAGCATATTGCGCCCCAAGGAGGCCAGCCCATGACGACACCCATCGAGATTTACCGCAGCGCCGACGGCCAGGCGCAGGTGGAAGTGCGCTTTGAGCAGGAGACGGTTTGGCTCTCGCAAGCCCAAATGGTTGAGCTGTTCGGACGCAACCAGTCCGTGATTTCACGCCACATTCGCAATGCCATCACCGAAGGCGAGATCGACGAAAAAAGCAATATGCAAAAAATGCATATTGCTTCTGCCGACCGCCCGGTGACCTTCTACGACCTGGAAACCATCATTTCCGTCGGCTACCGCATCAAGTCGCCGCAAGGCGTGGCCTTTCGCCGCTGGGCCACCACCCGCCTGAAGGAATACCTGCTGCAAGGCTACACGCTGGACCGCAAGCGCCTTGCGCAAAGTGCTCACCAACAACGGCTTTGCGCATCAGGCATTCAAGGACTTCGATGGCCTGCCCGGCGAGATTCTGGCCCTCACATTCGCCAACGCAACAGCCGCTACTTCATAAACGTGCCACCCCTTCCCCGGCAAGCTACTACAAAGACTGGCCGCCCGCCTTTGGCGGCAGCGATACAACCGTGAATTGGTAAAGACAAGAGCCCCCATGCCGATCAACCCCGACCTCGCCGCCCACGTCCGCCGCCTGCTGGTCAAGCACTTGCCCGATGGCGTGGCGGTGAACGACATCACCGAGAAAAAGATGTTCGGCGGCCTGGCCTTCATGGTGCGCGGCAAGCTGTGCGTGGGCATCAGCGGGCGTGATGCTGTAGAAGTGATGCTGCGCATCGGCAAGGCTCATCACCACGCTGCGCTTGAGCACGAAGGCGTGCGCACCACCGTCATGAAAGGCCGCGAATACCTGGGCTACATCGACCTCGACGAAACCGCCTTCCCTCTGCTGGAAGATTTGCTGGCGCTGGCGCTGCGCCACAACCAGGAACTCAGCGCCGCCACGCCACGCCGCCGCAAGCAAAAGCCATGAAGCATGACCCGGCGCCGTCACCGCGAACATGTGCTGTGCGGCATAGCGCCACCATTCATGCCTTTGGAGAGAAAAATGAAAAACATGCTGCAAGTCATCCGCCATCTGGGCGCAACACTGCATATGACCGTGAGCGGCCGCCACGATGCGCCCGCCGTTTTGCTGCTGCATGGCGGGCTGGGGGCGATGGATGATTTCGCGCCCTTGCTGCCGCGCTTGCAGCAGGATTTCCGCGTCATCGCCCTCGACAGCCGCGGCCATGGCCGCTCCACCCTGGGCGATGCGCCGCTGAGCTATGCACAGCTCGCGGAGGATGCTCACCATGTACTGCAAACGCTGGGCGTGGCGCGTTGCACCGTGATCGGCTTCAGTGATGGCGGCATCGCCGCCTACCGGCTGGCCGCCTGCCATCCGGACAGAGTCGCGCGCCTGGTCACCATCGGCGCGCACTGGCACAGCCGCCAACTGGCCGGGATTCGCCCCCTGTACGAAGCGCTGGACGAGGCCTTTGCGCGCCAACACATGCCCGCACAAGTGGCCGCCTATCTGGCACACAACCCCGCCCCCGATCTGCCGCGCCTCGTGGTCGAACTCAAGCGCATGTGGCTGGATGAGAGCGCCTGCGGCTACCCGGATACGCTGATTGCGCAGATTCGTGCACCGCTGCTCAGCCTGCGCGGTGAGGACGATTTTTTACTGTCACTGCCCGATTGGGCGGCGCTCAAAACCGTGCTGCCCGGGGCGCATCTGATGCAAGTGCCTTTTGCTGCGCACGAGGCCATCGCTGAGCAGCCGGACATGGTCTGGGCAGCGCTGCAAGCCTTCATCGCAGCCTGCTGAGCACGCGGTAGCCCCGCCGCGCCATCTGCTACACTCACAGACAACATCCTGCAACTGCAACAAGGCGTTTTCATGAACCGACCCAACCCCAGCATCAGCCTGCTCTCGCACGTTTCGCTCGGCACCAACCGCTTTGCCGAGGCGGTGGCGTTTTACGATACCGTGCTGGCCACGCTCGGCATTGGCCAGGTGATGGATGTCAGCGAGCATTTCCCTGCCATTGCTTATGGCCGCATCTACCCGGAGTTCTGGATTCAGCAGCCACACGACGGCCAGCCGGCGCAGGTCGCCAACGGAGTGCATATCGCCTTCATGGCCGCCAACCCGCAACAAGTGCATGCCTTCTATGAAGCGGCTCTGGCCGCAGGCGGCACGGGCGATGGCGAACCCGGCCCGCGCCCGCACTATGGCGAGCAGTATTACGGCTGCTTCGTGCGCGACCTGGACGGCCACAAGATTGAGGCCATGGCCTGGCTGGAGCAAACGCCTGCATGAAACTCGACCCAGGGAGCACACCCATGCAGACTCCGCTCAACTTGAATACCGAGCTTGAAAAGCTGCACGAATACTGGAAGCCGCAGGTTTTCAGCCAAGGAGATTTTGGTTTTCGTCTGGTCAAATTTGCCGGAGATTTTGAGTGGCATCGCCATGCCGGCAGCGACAAAATCATTCTGGTGGTGAGCGGTGACATGGGCGTGCGCTTTGACGATGGCCGCCCGGAAGTGCGCATCCGCGCCGGTGAGTTGTTCGTGCTGCCCAAGGGCGTGCGTCACCAACCCCATGCCGAGCGCGAATGCGGCATCGTGCTGATTGAGCGCGCCGGACTGGGCGATTAAGTGCCTGCTCGAGGTCTCTTCTTGGCTCCTGGCGCTTACTCATTTCTTCTTCCCCAAAACCTTCGTGGCAAGCCTTTTCAACAGCCAAAACAGCGGCAAGGCGATGATGAAGGCGATGAAGCCATGCCCTACATTGCGCCAGCGAAAAGCCAGCGGCGTTATTTGCCCGCCCTCAATCCGGTAGCTCTGGGTGGTAATGAAGGTGTCGCGATCGGCATATAACTGCCAAGTATCTGAATCAAGCTGGTTGAGTCTGAAGAAGTGATCGCCCTGCCTTCCCGACAAGGCATCTTGTCGCGCTAATTGCATGTCAAACCTGTAATTGCGCAATGCCAGCAAGGCAGGCTGTCCATCTTCTTGCAGCACGAGAATCTGGAATTGCTCGTGCGGCATATCACCCGGCGCGTAACGCTCTGCCGTCAGGCGCTCGAACAAGTACAGCAAGGCGATGCTTGTCAGAAACCACAGCAGCAAAACGGCCAGTGCTTGCAGCAGGCGCCGGAGCGCCCGGCAAATGGCTTGAACGGTTGAACGCAAATCGGGCATCACTTTATCCATTTGCTCTTGCACGGCCTCGGCTCTAGGCTATCAGGTTCTTTTCATTGACCGGACAGCTTCGTGGCTCTGGACACTATTCGCATCCGTGGTGCGCGCACCCACAATCTCAAGAACTTCGACCTTGACTTGCCCCGCGACAAGCTGATTGTCATCACCGGGTTGTCCGGCTCGGGCAAGTCATCGCTGGCGTTCGACACCATCTATGCCGAGGGTCAGCGCCGTTATGTGGAATCGCTCTCGGCCTATGCACGGCAGTTCTTGAGCGTAATGGAAAAGCCCGATGTCGATCATATCGAAGGGCTGTCGCCGGCGATTTCCATCGAGCAAAAATCCACCAGCCACAATCCGCGCTCGACGGTGGGCACCATCACCGAGGTGTATGACTATCTGCGCCTTTTGTATGCGCGCGCGGGTACGCCGCGCTGCCCGGATCATGATTTCCCGCTTCAGGCGCAGACCGTCAGCCAGATGGTCGATCAGGTGATGGCGCTGGAAGACGCGCCCGCCACCCAGGGGCAGCGCTGGATGCTGCTGGCGCCGGTGGTGCGCGATCGCAAGGGCGAGCATGTGCAGGTGTTCGAGCAGTTGCGCGCGCAGGGCTATGTGCGCGTGCGCGTGGACGGGGTGCTGTATGAAATCGATGCGGTGCCGCCGCTGGCGCTGCGCAACAAGCACACCATCGAGGCGGTAATTGACCGCTTCAAGATCCGTGAAGACTTGCAGCAGCGTCTGGCCGAGTCATTCGAGACCGCGCTGAAACTGGGCGAAGGCATGGCGCTGGTGCAGTCACTGGATGACGAGGCCGCTGCGCCACTGCTGTTTTCTTCGCGTTATTCCTGCCCGGTCTGCGATTACGCCCTGCCAGCGCTGGAGCCACGGCTGTTTTCGTTCAATGCGCCGATGGGCGCTTGCGAAACCTGTGACGGCATCGGTGTGGCGCAGTTTTTTGATCCCGGCCGGGTGGTCACACACCCGGAGCTGTCTCTGGCGGCCGGGGCGGTGCGCGGCTGGGATCGGCGCAATCCGTATTACTTCCAGCTGATTCAGTCGCTCGCCAAGCATTACGGCTTCAATCTGGATACGCCCTGGCAAGATTTGCCACAGGCCATCCAGCAGGCGGTGCTGCACGGCAGTGGCGATGAGGCCATCGCCTTTACCCATATCACCGCGCAGGGCACGCGCTCACAGCGCAAGCATCCGTTCGAGGGCATCATCCCCAATCTGGAGCGCCGCTATCGGGAAACCGAATCGGGCGCAGTGCGCGAGGAGTTGTCCAAATACATCAGCGAGCGCCCCTGCCCGGACTGCGGCGGGGCACGCCTGAACCGCGCCGCGCGCCATGTATTTGTCGGCGAGCGCCCCATCCATGCGCTGACCCAGGAGCCAATTGATGCGGCGCTGGCATTTTTTGCCAATCTGCAACTGCCGGGCTGGCGCGGAGAAATCGCCAGCAAAATCGTCAAGGAAATCAACGAGCGCCTGGGCTTTCTGGTGGACGTGGGGCTGGACTATCTGACCCTGGAGCGCAAGGCCGATACGCTCTCCGGCGGCGAGGCGCAGCGCATTCGCCTGGCCAGCCAAATTGGCGCCGGGCTAGTCGGGGTGATGTATGTGCTGGACGAGCCATCCATCGGCCTACACCAGCGCGACAACGAACGCCTGCTGGGCACATTGACCCGCCTGCGCGATTTGGGCAATACCGTGATTGTGGTGGAGCACGATGAGGACGCCATCCGTCTGGCCGACCATGTGGTCGATATTGGCCCGGGCGCCGGCGTACATGGCGGCGAAGTGGTAGCGCAGGGCGATGTGGCGCAAATCATGGCCTCGCCGCGCTCACTGACCGGCGACTATCTCTCCGGCCGCCGCGCCATCGAAATCCCCGCCAAGCGCCATGTCCCCGACAAGAAGCGGATGCTGAAGCTCAAGGGCGCCATCGGCAACAATCTGAAAAACGTCAATCTCAATATCCCTGCGGGGCTGATGACCGCCGTGACCGGCGTCTCCGGCTCGGGCAAGTCCACGCTCATCAACGACACCCTGTACGCGCTGGCCGCCAATGAAATCAACGGCGCTTCACATACCCCGGCGGCCTACAAGGACATTCAGGGGCTGGACTTGTTCGACAAAGTGGTGGATATCGACCAGTCGCCGATTGGCCGCACGCCACGCTCCAATCCGGCCACCTATACCGGCCTGTTCACGCCGCTGCGCGAGCTGTTTGCGCAAGTGCCCGAAGCGCGCGCGCGCGGCTATGCGCCGGGACGCTTCAGCTTCAATGTGCGCGGCGGGCGCTGCGAAGCCTGCCAGGGCGACGGGCTGATCAAGGTGGAAATGCACTTTCTGCCCGATGTGTATGTGCCCTGCGATGTTTGCGGCGGCAAACGCTACAACCGCGAAACCCTGGAGATTCTCTACAAGGGCTACAGCATCCACGACATTCTGGAAATGACCGTGGAAGATGCCGCCAAGCTGTTCGAGAACATCCCCGCAATTGGCCGCAAGCTGGACACGCTGATGGATGTGGGACTGTCCTATATCAAGCTCGGGCAGTCGGCCACCACGCTATCGGGCGGTGAAGCGCAGCGGGTGAAACTTTCCAAGGAGCTTTCGCGCCGCGATACCGGCCGCACCCTGTATATCCTTGATGAGCCGACCACCGGGCTGCATTTTGCCGATATCGAACAGTTGCTGGGCGTTTTGCACCGGCTGCGCGATGAAGGCAATACCGTGGTGGTCATCGAGCACAATCTGGATGTCATCAAGACCGCCGACTGGATTGTGGACCTTGGCCCCGAGGGCGGCCATCGTGGCGGTGAAATCATTGCCGAGGGCAGCCCGGAAGAAGTCGCACAACTTTCCCATTCACATACCGGGCGTTTTCTTGCCAAGCTGATGCAGGACGACAAAGCCCGCGCCCAACACAGGAAAACCCCATGAAACCAATGCCTTTCCGCATGGAGCTGACCCCGCGCTGGGGAGATATGGATGCCATGAACCACGTCAATAACGCGGTGTATCTGCGCTATCTGGAAGAAGCCCGCATCCAGTGGCTGAACTCGCAGCAAACCGACTGGTTCGATGACAGCCATGTGCCGGTGCTGGCGCAGGCCATGCTCAATTACCGCCTGCCCATCACCTATCCGGCCACGGTGGTCATCGAGCTGTTCACCCGCCGCATCGGCAACAGCAGCCTGACTGTCGGCCATCGCATCCAGGACAGCCAAACCGGTGCGCTGCATTGCGACGGCGAGGTGGTGGTGGTCTGGATTGACCGCCATAGCGGGCGGCCTGCCAGCCTGCCCGATGCCATTCGCCAGGCTGCAGAAAATATCGCCGTCGTGGACGAATAATGTCGCGCCTTGCAGCTCTGGCGCTTGCCCTGCTCTGCCCTGTTGCTGCGCAGGCAAAACCCACAGCCGCCTGCGCCGAAATCCCGCTGGCTTCTGCCGATGCCGCTGCCGTGCTTACCCCGAGTGCGGCAGATGCCTGGGGCGGCGTGCGCACTCACGCCCGGCATGTGGCCAATTACCGCATCCATGCCCGGCTCGATGCCCAAAAACACCGCATTCACGGCCAACAAACCCTGACCTGGCATAACCGCAGCAGCCAACCGGTTTGCGTGGTCTATCTGCATCTGTATCTGAATGCGTTTTCCCAAGGCAGCACGTTCCTGACCGAGCGCGCCCAGGCCGGCTTTGCTTTCCGCAGTGGCTTATCCGTTGGCGAGCAGGGTCATATCCAGCTGCAAAACATCAGCCAGAACGGCAGGCCCGCGCGCTGGCAGTTCGTGCAGCCCGATGGCGGCCCTGCCAGCGACAGAACCGTTATCCGCCTGGAATTGCCCAGCCCGGTAGCGGCGGGCGCCAGCACCACGCTGGACATGGATTTTTCAAGCCAGTTGCCGCGCGTGATTGCCCGCACCGGCTATTTCGGCAGCTTTCATCTGGTGGCGCAATGGTTCCCCAAGATTGCCGTGCTGGAGCTGCCCGGCGAACGTGGCGCCACCGCGCCGCGCTGGAATGCCCACGAGTTTCATCTGCATAGCGAGTTCTATGCCGATTTCGGCCATTACGATGTCAGCATCGACGTACCCGCCGACTACACCGTGGGCGCAACCGGCGAGCTTGTGGAAAAGCGCAGTGCCAATGGCCGCAGCGTGTATCGCTATGTGCAGGGCGAGGTGCATGATTTTGCCTGGACGGCGGACAGGCGCACGGCCAGGCCGCTTGAAGCGCAGTGGCGCAGCCCGACAGGCGATACGGTCAAGGTGCAAGTGCTGTACCCGCCCGAATACGCCAGCCAGGCCGCCGTGGTGATGCAGGCCACACTTGATGCGCTGGAGGATTTTGCCCGCAGTCTGGCGCCCTACCCGTATCGCACCCTGACCGCGGTGATTCCGCCCTTCAACGCCGATGAAGCCGGCGGCATGGAATACCCCACGTTTTTTACCGCGATGAGTTTTCCGGGTTTCAAGCCCGGCGGCCATGAACAGCATCTGCTGGAATTGGTCACCCTGCACGAGCTGGGGCATAGCTATTTTCAGGGCATCCTGGCTTCCAACGAGTTTGAAGAGCCGCTGCTGGACGAAGGCCTCAACCAATACTGGAACAGGCGCATCCTGCGCCAGCGCGGCCAGCAAGTGCCACTGGCGCCGGCCTGGCTGGCACGGTTTGGCTTCATGCCGAAGATCGACGGCTTTGCGCTGGAGCGGCTGGCGGCGGGCCTGCATGAAAAACAGGACCGGCTGGGCAGCAATAGCTGGCAGTGGCATTCCAGCGCCAGCTACGGCACGGTGTATTCGCGCTCGGCCACGCTGTTTGACAGCCTTGAGCGACAACTGGGCAGCGAGGCGATGGAGCGCGCCATCGGCCTGTACTACCAGCGCTGGAAATTTCGCCATCCCTCCATCGCCGACCTGCGCCAGGCGCTGATAGACGGCACCGGCCAGCGCGAAATCATCGAGCGCAGCTTTGCCCAGCATGTTGATCAGGCCATGCAGATTGACGATGGCATCAGCGCGTTGCAAAGCGAAAAAACCGATGGGCAACACTATCGCACCACCCTCACCGTGCAGCGCCGTGGCGCGGATGTGCCGCAAACGCTGATAGTGCGCTTTGCCGATGGCAGCACTGAAACCGTGCGTTTTTCCGGCACACAGGATGAATTCCGCTTTGAGTGGCTAAAACCCGTGCCTGCCCAAACCGCGCAGCTTGACCCGCAACAGCATTACCCGCTGGATGTATCGCTTGGCGACAACCAGCGCAGCCTCAGTCCCAGTGCCGATGCCCGCAACCAGGTGATGCAGCGCCTGCTTGGCTGGCTGCAAATCGCCCTGGCCTGGCTGCTGGGGGCATGATGGACAACGCTCGCACTTCTGCCATCAATGCCTTGTGGCAAGGCGCGCTCACCAGCCTTGTCCATTGGCGGGTATTGCTGCTGTGGTGGCTGGCCGGGCTTGTGCCTGCCTTTTGGCTCAGCCGGCAAGTGGCCAATGCCGCGTACGCCATCTTGGCCCATCACCCCGAGGCCGGACGCATCATCGCCGAACCCGACCTGGCCGCGCTCGCCGATGCCTGGCTTGCCAATAACGAAGTCATCGCGCAACTGACGCTGGACGTGCTGCCGCCATTGCTGCTGACCGCCCTGCTTGCCCCCTGGACAGCCGGCATTGCCGTGACGGGCCTGCGCGCCGTCACGCCCCCCGGTTTTGCAGCCCTTTGTCGGGGCGGCCTGCGCGAATATGCACCGCAACTGCGGCTGTATCTGCTGGCCTTGCTGCCACTGCTGATAACGCTGCCCGTTTCGATGATGGCGCTGTCTTTTGCCGAAATGAAAGCCGCACAGGCCATCACTTACTCGCAGGCTGCGCCCTGGCATTACGGCGCCTGGGCGTTTTCTGCCGTGCTTGTCTTGCCGGTTTTGGCCAGCATCAGCGCAGCGCGCGCCGCCTTTGCCACCGACCCGATGCTGCGCTCGGCGCTGTTGGCGCTTGGCCGCGGCTGGCGCCTGATGGGGCAGCGTTTTTTCGCCTGGCTGGCGGTTCTGCTTGTCACCCTGCTGCCCGGTCTTGCCGCCAGCCTCCTGCTTGCCCGGCTGGGGCTGGCACATGGCGCTTCCCCCTTGCCCACACTGCTTGCCAGCCAGATCACGGTGCTGACCGTTGGCTGGAGCCGCCTGGCAAGACTCGCTGCCTTGCAACGCCTGTTCCCCAAGCCCGGTGACCGGCGTTAGAATGTGCCGCATCATTTTTCGGGGAAATTTTCTGTATGGCTTTGTTTGATGTTTTTCGACGTGGCGCCAAACCCCCAGCAAGCGAAAAAATAAAAACAGCCACCTACTCCGGTAGCAGCCGCCGCAAGAATCCGCGCGCCGATCCCCGTCCCGGCACCCGCATCTTGCTGGTGGATGATTCCCCCACCATCATCGCCCGGCTGAAAAAAGAGCTGGGCGAGGAGCGCTACCTGATTACCGAGGCGCATGATGGCCGCGCCGCACTGCGGCAGATTGAGATGTTCGAGCCGGAACTGATTTTTCTGGACGTCATCCTGCCCGATACCGACGGTTTTTCGCTGCTGCGCCTGCTTCGCGAGCTGCCGCATACCCGCGATATTCCGATTATCGTCACCAGCGGCAACCCCAAGCCCACCGAACAAATGTATGTCCAGCGCCTGGGCGCCGAGGACTTCATGAAAAAACCGTTCACCCGCGCCGAAGTTTTCCGCCGCATCCAACCGCTGCTGGATGCGCAGTACATTCCGCGCCGCGCCGCGCAACGGGTAGGCGTGCCGGTTGAACTGGCCGCCAAGACACCGGCAGGCTGATGGCAGGCAACGGCACAGCCATCACCCTGCCTATCGAGGGCATGAGTTGTGCCGCCTGCAGCGCCCGGCTGGAGCGCGTCTTGCAAGCGGTTCCCGGCGTCACCGGCGCCTCGGTGAACCTTGCCAGCGCACGCGCCACGGTACAGGGCAACGCCGACCCGCAATCACTGGTTGCAGCCATACAAAAAGCCGGGTTCGACGTCCCCTCATCCACGCATGTCCTGCATATTGAAGGCATGAGCTGCGCTGCCTGCAGCACCCGGCTGGAGCGCGTCCTGCAAGCCGTCCCCGGGGTGAGTGCAGCATCAGTCAACCTTGCCAGCGCACGTGCCACGGTACAGGGGCATGCCAGCCCGCCGTCATTGCTGCAAGCCGTGGAGAAGGCTGGTTTTTCTGCCCGGCTGGCGCAAGACAGGCAAGCCGATGAAGCCGCCCAGCAGGCGCAGCAGCAACGCCAAAAGCAGCAGCTGCGACGCGATTTACTCATCGCCGCCAGCCTGACCTTGCCGGTGTTTGTGCTGGAAATGGGCGGCCATCTGCTGCCGCCTTTCCACCATTGGCTGATGGCAACATTCGGTCAGCAAAACCTGTGGTATCTGCAATGCCTGCTGACCACCCTGGTCTTGCTGATTCCCGGGCGGCATTTTTACCGGCATGGCCTGCCAGCCCTTTGGCGGGCTGCGCCGGACATGAACTCGCTGGTAGTGCTGGGCACGACTTCGGCCTGGCTGTATTCGCTGATCGCCACTTTCTGGCCAGGCCTGCTGCCTGATGGCACGGTCAATGTCTATTACGAAGCGGCAGCGGTCATCATCACCCTGATTTTGCTTGGCCGCTTTCTTGAAGCCCGCGCCAAAGGCCGCACTTCGCAAGCCATCAGCCGCCTGATTGGCCTGCAACCCAAGACCGCCCGCGTATTGCGCGAGGGCAAGCTGCACGATCTTCCCGTCGCCGAAGTCGTCAGTGGCGACCTGCTGCAGGTGCGCCCCGGTGAGCGCCTGCCGGTGGATGGCGTGGTTGTGGAAGGCCAGAGCTTGGTCGATGAGTCGATGCTGAGCGGCGAGCCCGTGCCAGTGGCCAAATCCCCCGGCAGCGCCGTGATTGGCGGTACGGTCAACCAACAGGGCGCGCTGACCCTGCGCGCCACCACCGTCGGCAGCCAAAGCGTGCTTGCGCAAATCATCGCCCTGGTGGAGCAGGCACAGGCAGGCAAGCTGCCGATTCAGGCACTGGTGGACAAGGTCACGCGCTGGTTCGTGCCTGCGGTGATATTGGCCGCAGTGCTGACTTTCTGCCTCTGGCTGTGGCTGGCGCCCGCACCGGCCTTGAGCCTGGCGCTGGTCAATGCGGTGGCCGTGTTGATTGTCGCCTGCCCCTGCGCCATGGGGCTGGCCACACCGACTTCCATCATGGTCGGAACCGGCCGCGCAGCCGAGCTTGGCCTGTTGTTTGCCAAGGGCGAAGCCCTGCAATCATTGAAAGACGCGCGCATCATCGCCCTGGACAAAACCGGCACGCTCACCCTCGGCAAGCCGGTACTGACCCATCTTGAAGTGGCCGCAGGCTTTGAAGAAACTGCCGTTTTGCAGCTGCTTGCCGCAGCGGAATCACAATCCGAGCACCCGCTGGCGCATGCCATCGTCGAAGCGGCCAGGGCGCAAAACCTTGAACTGCCCGAAGTCGAGGATTTTCAATCCATCACCGGCATGGGCATCCGTGCGCAGGTGGCAGGCCGGCAAGTGGACATCGGCGCAGACCGGCATATGCAGGCACTGGGGCTGGAAATTGGCCGCTTTGCCGACAGCAGCGCGCGTCTTGCCCGCGAAGGCCAGTCGCCGATGTATGCCGCGGTCGATGGCCAACTTGCCGCACTCATCGCCGTGGCTGACCCGATCAAACCCGATACCCCGGCAGCGATTGCCGCCCTGCATGCCCAGGGGCTGAAAGTGGCGATGGTGACCGGCGACAACCGCCATACCGCCGAGGCTATCGCCCATCTGTTGGGAATCGAGGAAGTCATCGCCGAGGTATTGCCGCAAGGCAAGGTCGAAGCAGTCAAACAGCTCAAAGCCCGCCACGGCACCCTGGCCTTTGTCGGCGATGGCATCAACGACGCCCCGGCACTGGCCGAAGCCGATGTCGGCATCGCCATCGGCAGCGGTACCGACATCGCCATGGAAGCGGCCGACCTGGTATTGATGTCCGGCAGCCTCAAGGGCGTGCATGATGCCATCGCCCTCTCCCGCGCCACCTTGCGCAATATCCGCCAGAACCTGTTTTGGGCCTTTGCCTACAACACCGCGCTGATTCCGCTGGCTGCCGGATTGCTGTATCCAATCAACGGCCGCCTGCTCTCCCCGGTTTTTGCTGCCGGCGCGATGGCACTCTCCAGCATATTCGTGCTTGGCAACGCCCTGCGCCTGCGCCGCTTCACGCCTTGAGTCACAAAGCTTTGGGCGGAAAGCCCGCGTCTTGCAGCGCCTTCATGATCTGCGCTTTGTCGGCGCTTGTTTGCACGCTGATTTGACGCGCCCCCAAATCCGCCTCAACAACCGCTTGGGCATCCACGGCCGCTATCGCCTTTTCTATGCTGCGCACACAGGCGCCACAGCTCATATCGTCAATCTGGAATCGCATGGCTCTTCTCCACTGTGTTGTCAGATACAAGTTTAATGGCTAGACAAAACACATCATTGCGTTCTGATTATCGCCAAGGGGCAAGCTACGCACGGTTTTTTCCATATACAGAAAAACAAGGCCTGCACACAAAGCTATTTGGTAATACGGATAGCGACCTGTACCCATTCAGTACGCCAGAGATATTCAAATTCCCGACCATACTCTCTGCACCAATCCAACAAGGCACGATGCTCGTCGTCACTAAATTCTTTCTCCAGAATCATGAAATATTCATCGAATAAAATGATGGTTCCTGGCACGATATGCGCATTCAGTGCATCCAGCGCATCCCGGGTGGAACTGTAAAGATCTGCATCCACATGGATAAATGCCAGCGGCTCCTGTAGCTCTTGCGCCAAAAGCGGCACCGTATCCTTGAACCAACCTGGAATCACATAAATATCTGGCGAATCAAACACCGGAATTTCATCCGGAAGCATTGAAAATGCCCCTTTTTTCCAGATACCCACCCAGTCTTCCGGCAAGCCTTTGAAGCTATCCAGAAGATAAAGTTTCCGACCACCGAACAAAAATTTGGACAAAAACCGGGCACAACGTCCTCTGTAAACCCCTAGCTCAATAAATGCACCTGGCAGGCTAACCTCTTCAACTGCCTTGTAAAGCGAAATCAGCTTGTAGCTGTACCAGGGATCCTTTCTGTCGTAAAGCGCAGGAACATGAATAACCCGAATATCCGGAAACAGTCGCCTCAACGCCTCTTGCCTGTATTCAGCAATTGCACTCACAGGTCACATCTCATGAGAAATCAGTCTTTTCCATGGCGCCTCTGGAGCCACCCCATAAAACATGGCATTAATCAACATCGTCACCAAATTCACAGTATTTAGTCCTACATCTGGATGACTCTTGATCCCGCGATGACGCACATTCCATAGCCCAACCCCACTTGGCACCCCTGCCGTCACAATAGAGGCAAAACAAGGAGATTGCAGCGAAGTCAATACATATCCCCTGCTATCACCTTCTGCCGAAAGTATCAGTTTGCGAAATTTATCCATCTTTCTCACGGGAAAAGTACCAATCGTAAAATGACTATCCCTGTGAATTGTCTCGTGATACATATCCGAAACAATTGGATCAACGGCGATAAACCCCACTCCCATTGAAACCCCATGATAGAAAGCTCCGGTTCCCCCTTTACTTCCACCATAAAAAACAAACTTGTCAAGCCCCACACCAAGCCGATCGGAAACATGGCCAATAAGCGCACGTATTTTTCTCTCGCGATCAAGATCAAAGTTATTGTTCAGGTAAAAACTTCCAACCACCCCGCCAATATCAGAAATCCTCAAAACCGCAACATCATAGGGGATAAATTTAGAAATGGACTTGAAGTTTCCAAAGAAGCATCTACGCTGAATACTGGCATTGTAAGGAAAATCAGCCACACTGGAAAAAACAACCAAGACCCGACCCGGCTTCACTCCCAGCGGCATCTGCAACTTGTAATACAGCCCACCAAAAAATTCACCATCAATATATTCAGAAAAAGCTTCTTCATGTCCTCCCCACAAAAAAGAAGAAACCCCATCACGATGTTTCACCATGTAATAACCAAGATTACTAAGCGCCACCACCAAAGCCTTGGCCGACACATCATTACGTGCAAGCCCATATAAATTATGGTTCAACTTTACTTCTGAATTTGCCCCATGCGCAGACTTATCAACATCGAGGCGATCAACCCCATTAAGTCTAAACTTCAGCTCCAACTCACTGACCCCAGCCAATTCTGAATAAGATACTCGCATAGAATCCATGGCATCACCCCAAGATCTTCATGAATGAATCAAGCGCATTCCTCTGATAGCTATCTGCATCGAACTGCCCTGCATAGAAGCCATTCTCAATGCAATCTATCATTGCATTGGCCAGTCCATCATCACTGTTTTCAACCAGCTTTCCATAACGCCCCTCCAAAACACCACGATTGCCATCAATATCAGTGGCAATAATCGCCTTACCCAAAGTCATCGCCTCCAGCAGCACCATCGGCTGCCCCTCATGGTTGGAAGAGAGCACAAAGCAATTGGCCGCCTTTACCACCGGGAATGGATTCATCCTCAAACCCGCAAAAAACACGTGATGACGCAAGCCGAGTTCATCCACAAGCATTTCAAGGTCATTTCTGAGCATCCCATCTCCCATGACAATCAGTCTTGCCTGATCATGAACCCTCACAACCTTCGAAAAGGCTCGCAGCAGTTTAGCATGATCTTTTTCAAGCGACAAACGACCAGAAATAACAAAAACAGCGCCCCCAGCCAACCAGGGTTTCATATCCTCATCTACTTCGCCATCAGCCTTCGAGTGGATACTTGAAAAATCGATAATATTTTCGCAACCAATGAACTTCTCCTTGTCCAAGCTATAGCGCCAAGAAAGGTTTGACATGTTTACATCAGACATTCTTTCAGACACCGAGACAAGGAAATCATATTTGTGAATGAAATTGAAAACCCCCTCAAGATAAGGAAGTTTTTTCCGATGCTCCGCCCAAAGGTCACTATGGAAATACATCAACTTCCTGACATTCCCAGGCGCAACCCCTAGCAAATTGCATGTAACCGCATTGTAACCTTCAAAATTCACTACTGCATCGTGTTTCATGTCACCAAAAACACGACGGTACTCCCATGCATAAGCCGAAGTAAGCACATCAAGCATTTCAGGCGACTCCAGCTTGCGCTTGCTGCTAAAACGATTTGTAATCCAAATCTCCTCCGGAGTCATTACCATTCGCCCTATTCGCGCAATTTTCTTTACACTCTCCGGCATTGCCTCAAATTTTTCCACCCTTACCGGATCAATCATCACCTTGTCAGGCTCGAAAAGCATTGAAATTTGCAGATTTTCCTCACTCTCCAATACGGTCAACAAATTCAAGCAGGATGCCGTAATTCCATTAGCTGGAAACAAGCCATTGTAAAAAATTACCGAGCGTCGCGCATCGTCATAACGGCTAACCAAATGTGAATTATCGTCATGAAAGAAAAACTCGACTACACGCTCAGTGGCAGCACCATCTTCGAACGAGCAAAACTTTGCATGGGCCTCTTCATAGCGCTGCCGCTGCTCGATATCCACTTCACCAGCAAGCGCTGCATTGATTTGTTCTCGAACCCCGGCAGCAGTCAACTCTATGACTCCGGGAAAACCTTCCTCACCGAAATACATGCCCCGGCCAGCGGCATATTCCTCAAAATCATAGGCATAATGGATGATTGGGCGTCCTGTAGGGATAAAGTCGAAGAATATGCTTGAGTAGTCCGTCACCAGCACATCCACGCAAGCGAGCAGTTCGCAGGTATCAATATGCTGTGGAACGGTGGCAACCAGCTCCTCCATTCCCTCCAGTGCCGATTCCATGAAGTGATGCCCGCGGAAAATCAGCTGATAACCGGCATCCGACATGGCCTCGATATCCGCAAAAAGCTTATCCTTGTCAACACTGGGCTTTCCATGTCCGCCTCGCCAAGTGGGCGCATACAACACAATTGGCCTGCCATCTTCCAAGCCCATCTCTTTTGCCAGCACCCTGCGTTTATCCCCGCAATCGTCAAACACTGCATCGATACGAGGATAGCCAGTCTCAGCCAGTTTTCCGGAATAAATTCCGGCAATATCGTTATCGTTGAACAGCGCATCACTGGTATGCGCATTGGGGCTGATGACATGCGTTGCATGCAAAAAATTGCGTGTTATATTGCCATGCGCCATCGGCTCATTTTGCATTCTTTTCCCAAGATACTTGAGTGGCGTGCCATGCCAAGTGTTCAAGTACTTTTGCTCCTCGCGACGACTGAACCAGTATGGGAAAGTCACATTGTTGATCAAGTACTCTGCCGTTGCCAAATAACGCCGGTAGGCATCACTTTCGCGCGGAATGAAAATCACATTCGGATGCCCCAACCATTCTTCCGGAACCCCGGAAATATCATTGATGACCCAAACATGCTGCCAGCCATCGAAACGCGAATCGGCCACAATTTTCTTGAAGATGGCATACGGGTTGCACGACATCGAGGCGCCAAGATAGCTCTCGTAAAATACGCTATTCTTCTGCACGGGCAGCGTATCCCAATACTCGCGGTACTCCATCAACGCCTTGACCGTTTTGTCCTTTTCGTATGCCGTGAAATCTACCCCATAAGCGCGTTTCAATATTCTTGCATTGCGGAAAGACTGACAGGCAGCCTCCCACTCCCCCAGCTCCATCAGGCAAGTTGCCAGCTGAAAATGCCAAGCGCTCACATGACTGGCACTACGTTCAATCGCATAACGATATGCCGCAATTGCCACATTCCACTTACTTTCCAACTCGTATTTCTTGGCGAATTGAACTACCGATTCCGATGAAGGCATCTTGCCTGCGATCAACCTGTAGAAAAGTTGCGGCTCATCACCAACAACTATTCCATCCGGATCATTAATTTCACAAATCTCTTCTTGTACTTCATCAGGCGACTCAATCGTTTGCGCAAGTTCCATTTCGCGCTCTCTTTTAAATTCTAGATAACGTTGTTTTTCAGAAAGACTGTAAATTTTCGCCGCTTGCTCAAATTCACCTATTTCATGCAAGCAATATCCTGCTCGGTAAGCCCAGTAGGGCTTGTGCGCCTTGTCAATAAGCACGGCATTAAGATAAGCATCCGCTGCATCCCGCCACATCTCCTGTCTTTCAAGAACAAAGCCACGCCGGTAATGCCAATACGAACTTTCAGGGTCAAGCAGCAACCCATTAGTATAGGCCTGCTCTGCTTCTTTCCATTGATAGCAGCGATCTAGCGCCATACCCATCTTAAAATATAATCCCGAGTCAAATGCCTCATGACGCAGCCTTTTTTCATAGGCCTCAGCAGCTTCTTTCCATTGACCTCGGTTCTGATGAAAAACCCCGACACCAAACTTTTCAGCTTCCAGTTTTTTTCCTTTTTTGATTGCCGCAGCATAGGCCTTTTCTGCCTTAGCGCCACGTCCTGCACGCTCCAACATGTTGCCAAACCGATATTCCCAAACCCCATCTTTTGAGGGCTTGAGCTCAAGCGCACGCGCCATGGGTGCAATGGCCAAATCAGGATTGCCCATTCGATCCTGAAAATCTGCAAGACGGAAGTAGAAGTCCGCATTCTCAGGGTCAAGCGCAATTGCATCACTTAGCACATCAGCAGCCTGCCAAAGCCGCCCCTGCTTCTCCATCGCATTGACAAGAAAAATTTTGTACTCAAGATTATCCGGCTCAAAACGTAGCAAGAAATTTATGGCCTCCTCAGCCGCTCCCCAGATAGCGTTTTTTACCGAATAAATATAAGCTGCAAAGACCTGCTGACGAGCATCTTCACCCAGCTGCAACAAGAGCTTGATCAGAGCGGAAGAAAATATACCGATCTCCCTGGCGGAAAGCTTCCCCACAGGACGAATCAGCAGTTGCCTGGATTCGTCTGTCGCCAAGTTTTTGATGACACTTATTGGATCCCCCCCCTTGCTCATTACCCAGGCCCATACCATATCGATTTTTTTTGAGGGGTCACGTAACTCATGAACCCCATATTGGCAGAAATGAAGAAAGGGATTAAATTTACTGGCCTTGACATCCTGATTATTTTCAAGATAGTAGTCTGAATCGAACCATGCATTAGGACTATTCTTTGTACTCCGCCCTTGATCAAGATAATGCCTCAATGGCTCAACCTCCTCCCATTCCTCAAACTGGGATTTATAGTGAGCCTCGTCAAAAAGACCAGTCTCACTGACCACTTTCCAATCGGAACCTAAAAATTCCTCCAAAAATATAGCTGTACTACGGGACTTTTCTTCATTAATTTCTTTTTGCTTCCTGCAAAAATGAATAAAGGGATGCTCCCCCGTATCTGCAATTTCCGGATTAGCCTCAACATAAGCAGCCGAATCGAACTCTGGGATCGGACTTCTCCCCTCTGCATATCCATATCGAACATAATGCTCCACTGGATCCATTTTGCTCTTTGCCACATCCGGGTATCGCGAAAGGTAATCCTGCTCATCAAAAAAACCAAAGAATTTTATTTTTTCAACTTCCGCATTGATATTCTTTCCGGCCATTCCAGCAAAACCATCCATGCCAGCAATTTTCTTAAAAATACCTTTCATTTAAAAAATCCACCAATTTTAATTACCAAGCGTCTGCTTTATTTCCGTCGTCGAAATGCCTTCTGTTCGACTCAAATAAACAACTTCACAATACTCTGAAATAAAATCAAACTTTCCTTTCCAGTCATCACCCATCACAAATATCGACGCTCCGTATTTGGCAATATCCGATATTTTTTGTTCCCAGTTATTCTCTGGAAACACCTCATCCACATAGCGAATAGCCTCAAGCACCACTTTCCTGTTTGCATAGTTCAGCAGGGAAGACTTGTGCTTACCCCTGTTGAATTCATCAGACGACAACCCTACAACCAACCGATCTCCCAATGCTCTGGCTCGACGCAACAAATTGATATGCCCGAAATGCAAAATATCAAAAGTTCCATATGTAATTACAGTTTTCATCCGACCATTCCTCCAATCCAACCCGTTGCAACCCTATTAATACCAAAAGTATCTTTTACCCTTCTCACCACTCTTGCCGAGCTCAAATCATCCTTATAGTCAAAAAAGAGCCTTTTTTTCCATTCAAGCTGCAATGCCGATTCTCCACTGTCCTCCTTGAAAAGCTCAAGCAATGCTGCCTTCAGAGAAGCGAAGTCATAGCAAACCCTGCCCGGGAAAACCATCTCCAAGTCATAGTAGGAGCCCCTTTCCATCTCGATGTAGCTCGTATAATCATAGGCAAAGCTCAATGCCGGCTTGCCAGTAAGCATGTAGTCGATGAAGCAGCTCGAATAATCCGTGATCAGTGCATCAGACTGGCGATACAGCATTTCCACATTGGGCCAGTCTTCTTCACAAAGCGAAACCACGCCTGGCATACCCGAAAACTGTGAACTGTAGCTCCTGGCACGATCCGCCATATGCTCCCTGATCCCTAGCAGCAAATCATTCTGTGCCAACCAATCAGCAATCCAGGCAAGCTCCTCCGCACTGAAAATGTAATAACCTCCAAGTTCCTGCCTGTTCCTGAAGGTCGGCATGAACAAGATCAGTTTCTTCCCATCTTTCAGTCCAGCCAATCTCTCCAATTCTTCCTTCATGTCCTCAGGAAGCCAGCTCGCATCCCGCATTATGAAATCGTTCCTTGGGAGCCCGGTATTCCATATATCATTATAGCTCATCGGATAGAAGGATGAGGCCATTGCCATCATATCTATCTTGGAAGACGAAATGACCGCACGACATGCCGCATGCTCCAGAGAGATTGCCCCGAGATTACCCTTCATGTCCTCCGACGCATAACCAATCCGTTTAAACGGAATGCCGTGCCACAGATTTATGATATTATGCAAATCTGGAGCGACAGGATAGCCTATATTTCTGCTTGGGCTATGCCTTATGAATATGTTTGAACAGCGCATCATGAATTGCTGACCCGCAGCACTCCGTAATGGAACACGCTCGACATTAACGCCATCCACACCCACATCTTTCTCAAGATAGAAAACGACTTTTTTGATCAGAGGATCATTCTTGACCTCCTCAAAAACCGCCCTTTCGTTCCCTGAAAAATTTCCGGTAAAACCGCAAACAGGAAACCCCCACCAGTCGGAATGTTTCGGAACATCCCTGTCAGTCACGGCAAACTCTTCGTTACTCATGAACTCTGCATTGATGAAACTTTCCATGTCGTCATCCGCAGCAAATAACTCGCCAACATGGAGATTTTTATCCAGAAGATCCGCATCGACAACCCTTTCGAGATTGCTTTGAATCATCCTCGTATCAGCTTCGGGAAAGGCCGACTTGACTCGAGTTTCCCAGGCATGCAAGCCGGGAACCCGGTAGTGATTTATCGCGAACAGGTTTCTCTTCAACAGCGGAAATCCATCTTCCAGCATTTTGAAGTATGAAGCTCCGTAAACCGGATGAAGTGGGTAAAGATGATCCATATACGTTGCAAAACCATAACCCCAGGAGAGCAAATTTCTGGTAATGCCTACCTCATACTTCCTTATCAAAACCAGCTTTTCTTCATCATTTCCTGCAGAAGAAAGAACCCTCCTGAAACGATCATCTGCAATTACATTCTTTCTGAAGGAAAGAAAATATGACCCCACCATAAAATCATAGGGATAATCAAATTCAAACCCACCAATCAACTGCTCCTTGACCGCTGCCATCGGAATGGGGTCTTTAAATCTGTTGACCAGCTTGTCCTTAGTCATATACAGACCTTTGGTTGCCTGCATTCCCCACCAGTCCAGAGTTTGGCCATCCATCTTGGCAAAGACCGGATCAAGAGAGCCTAGAAGATAACAGCTGTCATTTATCAGCAACAACTCGTCATATTCCTCCACCTTACTCCAACCAATGCGCTTCAACAATTTTGCATAAGATCCAAAATCATACCCGCCGTGCGGCTTTGCCCACGCACCCTTTACCCATGGCTGCAACTTGAGCAGCTCTTCATTCGAAATATCACAATCAGCAAAATAATAGATGTCCGCAAACCGCGACAATTCCTCAAGGTACTTGAGGACATATTCATCAACAATACCACCCTTATCATAGCCTGCAAAAAAGCAAATCCTTTTTGGCTTTTTTCCAACCCCGTAACTTACCCCTTCTCCATACGGCTTCTTTAGCGGAGGAGTCGGCAGAAGCCCATCAGACTGCCCCACAGACAAGTAGTGATTCAATGGATTAATTTCATTGCAGGCAGGATCAAGATAGCTACTCCAGTACCACCACAAATCAAAATTCTTCGATGGATTTTTAAGCTCTTTCCACCCCTTTTTAGCAAAGTGCAAAAGCGGACTCTCATCCGGCAACAGTTCGTCTCTATTTTGTTCAACATAGAATGCAGTATCAAAAAATCGGTTTGGATTCCTTTTTTCATTCTCCCCATATCTAATAAAGTGCTCTACAGGATCCACTCCCGCCACATCCGGATAATTTTCTATATAGTATTCAGAGTCAAAAAGACCACTATTCAAAATCTCATTTTTATCACTTTCAATCTGGGATTGAGCATACCCCGCAGCTCGACCGACATTAACATAGTGGAAAATCGGATTCTCCCCCATGTCCACCATGTAATTTTCACGGTACCAGGCAGCATCAAACCCTGCACTCGGCTGACGATCTTCTTTCCATCCATGTTGCAAATAGTGCGCTACCGGATCATTTCCGCCGATATCTGGATATTTATCTAGGTAGTAATCCGGATCAAAAACCCCGCTCCCCATAAGCACCCGTCTATCCTTGTCAAATTTGGACAGGAAATGCTGATTGGAGCCTGCTGCCTTATAATGTGAAAGAGGGTTGCCTTGTTGCCCAGCCATGTAGTTTTTTTGATACCAAACAGGATCGAAATCCTTGCTTGGCAGCCGCCCCTCTTTCCAGCCAAAAAGACAGTAGTGGGACAAGGCGTTCCCAGGAACAATATCCGGATATTGTTTCAGATAGAATACAGAATCAAACAACTCTGATGGCGAGACCCCCTCATACTCACCAACACGCAAATAATGCCTCAGCGCCCCACCTGGATAATCAGCAGCATCGGGCATTAATTTTACATAAAAAGCTTCATCAAAAAGACCGGAGTCTCGAATAATTTCGAATGACAGCTTCTCGCTCTCATTTCTGAAAAACCCAGACTTAAGCCCTTCCGAAAAATAATGCCGCAATGGATCCTTTCCTGCTACCGAATAACTTGACGAATACCATTTTGAGTCAAAATTCACCGATGGATTTCTTCCCTCCCGCCACCCTATACAACAATAATGAGCAAACGGATCCCATCCAGACTTCGAAACATCTGCATTCGACGTTACATAGTATTCACTATCGAATTCCTCACACGGAACAAATCGCTGCTCCGGTGCCAGCAAAAAATAGTGCTCCACAGCATCCTGCAATGAAAATTTTTCCCCCGGATAGTGCCTTGAGTAGCTATCCAGATCAAACAGGCCAGACTCGAGCAGTGATTTTACTTGTTGACGTTTTACCCGCCCCGACCACCACTTACTGATCCAGGAAGTCAATTTTCCACTCATATACGTCACCGGATTTCAATGGCCAGCGATCTTACTGTAGGCAAAACCCCACCAAGATCATTCTCGTTTGCTCCTGCATACACGAAAACTTTTGATGAAAAATCAGCACTATTGAAATCCAGAAATCCACAGGGGACAAAGATCCTGAACCCGTAATCACCTGAAGATTTCCCCAGGTAATCATTAACGTCCTGCCGCTCCAGTCGTTGAAAAGAACTAATTTCAAACTTGCCGGCCGGCGTATCAATAAAAATATAATTTGCCATGCTTTTCTTTTGAGTGGCCGCCCAACCAGTTATCTCAATGCCGGCTTTACCAACAACAACTTTTTCAATTGCCCCCATTGTGTCACCAAAAAGCAATGGATCAGAAGCATGAACATCTGCAAGATTTTTCCCACCAACTTTCGTTACCAGCGCCTTGTAGAAGCCAAGACCGTCATCCATCCCTCCGTAAAAAACAATGCGCCCCTTGTCCAGAACTATTGCTTTGTTGCACAACGACTTCATGATGTTCGAACTATGGCTGGCAATAATGGAAATACGGCTACCATTGAAGCGGCTGAGCATGCGATTTTTAGCCTTCTCCACGAAAGCGGAGTCGCCTGTTCCGATCCACTCATCCATCAACAAAATATCCGGCTGAATTGACGTGGAAATGGCAAAACCAAGACGCATCCTCTGACCGGCGGAAAGTGTATGCAATTGCCGACCAGCCATATCGGATAGGCCTGAAAAATCCAGAATCTCGTCCATTGCACGCGTCGCTTGTTGATAGCGAAGCCCCATGGCTGTTCCGCGCAGAACAATGTTTTCAGACACAGTGGCATATTCATTAAAGCCCAGCATGGTGCTGATCAGCGACTGCAAGCTGCCATGGCGGTTTATGCTACCACTGGTTGGGCAAATCGCACCGTTGAGCACGCGAAGCAATGTAGTTTTTCCTGCTCCATTCAATCCCATGATGCCGACACGATCACCCTCCTCAGCGCGAAAGTTGATATTTGAAAGCACTGTAGCGAAATTGGTTCGCGTCAATGCCAAAGCAGAAAGCCAGCCCTCACTTTTAGTATAAGCTTCTCCCTGCGTCTCGTAAGGAAGCTCCAAGTACACACCCTTGGCTTCAATAAATGATTTCATCTTAGATCCACACTGGAATACGCTTAGAAAAGTTCTTGTAGCTAAAAACAGCCGCAAACATTCCCAAAACTGTCATAATAGCAACATAAATCCATGTTAGCGGCTCAATAGCCACATCCACCAGCGGATCCCTGACTATGGCAATTAAGTGATGCAGTGGATTAGCCTTCATAAACAGGTTTTGCATACTACCCTCTGGCACCGAACTCGGATACCAGACAATAGGCGTCAGCAAAAACAACATCATGGTGAGATTAGCCAGAAACTCACTAAAATCTGGCAACTTTGCCCCGAGAATACTGATTGCCACCCCCCATGAATAAACATTAAAAATAACTATCAGCAAGCCAGCAAATGCCATCGGAATTCCGACTGGGTCAAATTGTTCAGACATTAATAGTGCCACGAATAAAACAGGCACCGCAAACAAAAAGAGTATCAATGACTTAACCAAAGTCGAAAGAACATAATCGGTATATATCACCTTGCCATCATTGATATACGGCGCATGTACTCGATAGGTAGACGCGCAATCATTGGCAACGGTAACGATCAACCTAAAAAGAACAAAGCTCACACCTACGTGCGCCATGAATGGTCGCAATCGCCCCGGATTCAGCATACCAAGAAACCAGCCAACCCCCCACACATAGACAATTGGCGGAAAAATAACCCAAAAAATACCAAGCAAGTTTTTTCTTGCTCCTGTCACAATCGACAACCATGCGGCGTACAACCAATGGTCCGGCCGACGCAAACTATCGCGCGTATCCCTGATCAAAGACAACATTTAATACCTTCCGTTTGTGCTCTTATCCGTACCGAACACAATACGTTGATATCTAACATCATTGCACTGCATCAGGTACGGATCTTGATTCTAACCGGATTGTAGGCGGCTACGCTCAACTTTAGTTTTGGACATTGAGCGCAAACGGGGCTTGAGGCCGGCAATAAAGATGCCGAGCAGGGTCAGCGCCAGTCCCGCCCATTGCCGTGACCCGGGATTGGCCAGTCCCAGTAACACGTCCAGCACATAAGCCACGGTCGGCTGTACCAGTAGCAGCAAGCCTACCAGCGCCACCGGCAATACGGCAATGGCTCTGGAAATCAGCCCCCAGCTGAGGCAATGGCCAAATGCCGCCAACGCCAGCAAGATGGCAAAGCTCTGCCAATCAGGCAGCGCCAGCGAAGTGCCTTCGGCCTGCGCCATCAGTGCCAGGGCCGCAGCCGAGCCGAAAGCCGCCAGACACAGGATCTGCTCCACCGGCATCCGTGTCAGCGTCTTGGCGCTTTCACTCTGCACACGCTTGATGCTGATGTTGTAGAGCGCATAGGCAAGTCCGGTGCCAAGGCCAAATATCACGCCCCAGCGATAATCACTGCCCTGCTGCTGCCAGTCACCAGCCAGCAGCAGCCATAGTCCGAGCATCGCCAGCAAGACCCCGGCAAGAAAACGCGGGGAAATCCGCTCACCGAAGAACAGTGCTCCGGCCAGCACCATGAAAAACACCTGGGCATTGCCCAGCAAGGTGGACAGGCCGGGGCCCACCAGCAGGATGCTGCGATGCCACATCCAAAGATCCATCGCAAATGCCAGCGCCGCTGCCGCGATCCAACCCCAGGCCGCACGCGGCAGGCGTTGCCAGCCATGCCGCCACTGCACCAGTGCCGCCAGCAGCAAGGCAGCCAGAAACATCCGCCAGAACGCCGACACGGTGGCGCCCACCCCGGCAAAGCGCACCATCAGGCCATTAGTGCCAAGGATCACCGCCCCGGCCAGCATTTGTATCAATGCCAACTGCCGCATGGCACTTGTCTGTGTACTCATGCAGACAATCCCTCTTGCGCAATCGCCTCCTCTACCTGTGCCAACGCTTCCTCCTTTATTTCCCATTCAGCCAACACCAATGCCGCCGCTTCAGCAAATGCTTCAGGCACGCGCACTTCGATAAAGCCGCCGGCCAAAAGTTCGCCAGCGCCGCCCATCAGCGCCTCGCCCAGCACAAATGCCGGGATGCCCTCAGCCTCCAGTGCGTGCTTCACCAGATGGGCGTCGATAGGGTTGATGGCCTGGTAAACCCTGTACATATCACCTCCTGCGCAGATGCCGCCAGCATAACGGTAAAATCATGCCGTTTTTTATCTGCCCACATTGCAATGACCGATACCGTTGACAGCGCCGCCGAGCGCACCGATTTCATCCGCAACATCGTCCGCGAGGACTTGGCAAGCGGCAAGCACAGCGCCATCAAGACGCGCTTTCCGCCCGAGCCCAATGGCTATCTGCACCTGGGACATGTGCGCGCCATCGCTACCGATTTTGGCATCGCCCGCGAGTTTGGCGGGGTCTGCAATCTGCGCTTTGACGATACCAATCCGGCCAAGGAAGACCCCGAATACGTGCAGGCCATCCAGGACGATGTGCGCTGGCTGGGCTTTGACTGGCACGATCTGCGCCATGCTTCGGATTACTTCGGCGTGTACTACCTGGCAGCCGAAAAGCTGATCCGTGATGGCAAGGCATTTGTCTGCGACCTCTCGGCAGACGAAGTGCGCGCCACCCGCGGCAATCTGAAGGAGCCGGGCACGCCCTCGCCGTACCGTGAGCGCAGCGTCGAGGAAAACCTGGATCTGTTCCGGCGCATGCGCGCCGGCGAATTTCCCGATGGCGCCCGCACCCTGCGCGCCAAGATCGACATGGCCTCGCCCAATATCAATATGCGCGACCCGGCGATCTACCGCATCAAGCATGTCGAGCACCAGAACACCGGCAATGCCTGGCCGATTTACCCGATGTATGACTATGCGCATGCGCTGGGCGATGCCATTGAGGGCATTACCCATTCGCTGTGTACGCTGGAGTTTGAAGACCACCGCCCGCTGTATGACTGGTGCGTGGACAATGTCTGCCTGCACGAAAACCCCGAACTGCTCGCCCCGCTGCTGGAGAAAGGCCTGCCCAACGAGGCCGCCAAGCCGCGCCAGATCGAATTCTCGCGCCTGAATCTTGATTACACGGTGATGAGCAAGCGCAAACTGATGGCGCTGGTGCAGGAAGGGCTAGTGGATGGCTGGGACGACCCGCGGATGCCCACCCTGCAAGGCATCCGCCGCCGTGGCTACAGCCCGGAAGCGCTGAAGCTGTTCATCTCGCGCCTTGGGCTGTCCAAGCAAAACTCTCTGATTGACTACACCGTGCTGGAAAACACCCTGCGCGAAGACCTGGACAGCCGCGCCGAACGGCGCATGGCGGTGATTGCCCCGCTGAAGCTCGTGCTCACCAATCTGCCCGAAGGCCACCGCGAAGTGCTGCGCTTTGCCAATCACCCCAAGGATGAAAGCCGGGGCGCGCGTGAAATCGGCTTCTCCCGCGAGCTGTGGATTGAGCGCGAGGACTTTGCCGAAGTGCCGCCCAAAGGCTGGAAGCGGCTGGTGCCGGGCGGCGAAGTGCGCCTGCGCGGCGCCGGCATCGTGCAATGCGATGAAGTCATCAAAAACGAGGCGGGCGAGATCATCGAGCTGCGCGGCACGCTGGATTTGCAGTCGCGCCCGGGCATGGAGGGCGCCAACCGCAAGGTCAAGGGCACCATTCACTGGGTCGATGCCGCAACTGCCGTACCTGCCGAGTTCCGGCTGTATGACCGGCTGTTCACCGTGCCGAACCCGGACGACGAGAGCGAGGGCAAAACCTACCGTGACTATCTCAACCCCGAATCACGCCAGGTAGTGCAAGGTTATGTGGAAGCGGCCGCCGCAGTGGCCACGCCAGAAGACAAGTTCCAGTTCGAGCGTATCGGCTATTTCGTCGCCGACCGCCATGACCATCAACCGGACAAGCCAGTATTCAACCGCGCCGTGACCCTGCGCGATACCTGGGCGCAGAAAGCCTGAAACACGGCGCGATGGCTGCACGCTGTCACTGGCTGTTATTGAGGCTGGCATTGCTGGCAGCACTGCTGCTGGCAATGTTGCCGACGCTCGGGCGGCTGGCGCAGGCCGCCTCAAGCACGGCCAGCGAGTCGATTGCCGTCTGTACGGTCAACGGCGTGCAACTCATTACAGCCGCCAGCCAGCCGCCAGATGGCTCGCTTCCCGCCGGCCAATCCACACCGCATGATTGCGCCTATTGCCCGCTGCTGGCCGGGCTGCTGATTCTTGCTGCGCTCATACTGCGACTGCTACAGCGTCCGCGGGCGTCATGCCCCAGCATCCCGGCTCCACCTGTTGCAAATCACTATCGCCTCGCCGGACTTGGACCGCGCGGCCCGCCCGCATCACTCTGAAACCCGCCCCCATCTTCATCAAGTTTCGGAGCTCTCATGAAATCTTCTTCCCTGACTGTCGCCATCGCGGCAGCGCTGGCCTGTGCCTGCGCCAGCGCTCAAACCCCTCCCTCTCCCGCCCCGGCCAAGGAAAAGCCCGCCGATCCGCAGTTGCTCGACCGCACCCAGGTATTGGCCAGCACGCCATTGCCGGCCGACAGCAGCGCGCTGGCCGGCTCGGCGCTGCAAGCGGCGCGCGCCCGGCAGCGTGATACCGCGGGGCTTCTCAGGCAGTTTGCCGGTGCCGAAGTACAGGCCGCCGGCGGTCTCTCCGGCCTGCCGCTGATTCACGGCATGGCGGGCGACCGCAACCGTGTGCAGATTGATGGCATGGATCTCATCGCCAGTTGCCCCAACCATATGAACCCGCCACTGTCCTATATCGACCCGGCCAATGTCAGTCTCATCCGCGTATTCAGCGCGATCAGCCCAGTCAGTGTTGGCGGCGATAGCATCGGCGGCAGCGTTGCGGTCGAATCACGTCCGCCTGAGTTTGCCGCAAACCCTGATGACTGGCAGTTCGGCGGCCATTTTGGCCTGCGCTATCACAGCAACGGCCATGCTCGCCATGCCGATGCTAGCCTGTGGCTTGCCAATGGACGCTGGCATTTGCGCTATGAAGGCAACTACAACCAGGCCGAAAACTACCGCGCCGCCAAGCCGTTCCGTAACTTTACCGCCAGCGGCCGCGAAGGCCATGAAATCCGCCGCGATGAAGTCGCCTCCAGCGCCTATCGCTCACGCCAGCACGGCCTGCATGCGGCCTTCCGCCACGGCGCGCATCTATGGCAAGGGCATTACGCAGTGCAAACCATCCCGCTGCAAAACTATCCCAATCAGCGCATGGACATGCTCGATAACCGCCAGTACCGCTGGCAGCTCGGCTATCAGGGCGAAGCCGAATGGGGTAGAGTCGAAGCCCGTCTATGGCAAGAGCGCGTCCAGCATGTGATGGGCTTTGGCGAAGATCGCCAATACTGGTACGGAGCAGACAGCATGCAGCCCGGACAGGCTGGCCACAGCCGCGCCTGCGCCCCGATTGGCCCGCGCTGCGCCGCCGACATGCCGATGCACACCGCCAGCCGCACCCGTGCCGCCCGCTTCCAGCTCAATCTGGCGCTTGGTGACGAGGACTTGTTACGACTCGGCCAGGAGTGGCAGCAATATCGGCTGGATGATGACTGGCCGCCCTCCGGCGGCATGATGTGGCCGGGCACCTTCTGGAACATCCACCAGGGTCGCCGCGACCGCGCCAGCCTGTTTGCCGAATGGGAAGGCCGGCTTGGCCGGAACTGGCAGGCGCTGCTCGGCCTTCGTCATACCCGCATCCATACTGATGCCGGGGAAGTGCGCGGCTACGACATTGACCCGCGCCCTCCCGGCAGCTACGCCATGACCGCCGCCGATGCGGCCGCCTTCAATGTCCGCCAGCGCCATCGCCGCGACCGTCATCTCGATGCCACGGCGCTGCTGCGCTGGACGCCCTCGGCGCAGCTTGACCTTGAAGCCGGCATCGCCCTCAAGACGCGCTCGCCAAACCTCTACGAGCGCTACGCCTGGTCGAGCTGGGCCATGGCGGCGATGATGAACAATACCCACGGCGATGGCAATGGCTATGTCGGCAGCCCCGGCCTTGCCCCGGAAAAGGCGCGCACCCTGGCGCTGACCCTCGACTGGCATGCCGCTCCCGGCAGCAGCGCGGTGTGGCGGCTGCGGCTGACCCCCTGGCATACCCGGGTGCGCGACTATATCGATGCCACGCCAATCCAAACGCATCAACCCGGCAAGTTCCAGGTACTGCGCTATGCCAACCAGTCTGCGCGCCTGTACGGGCTGGACATAAGTGGCGAGCTGCCACTGGCGACTGGCGCGTTCGGCAGCTTCAGCCTGCAAGGCAATGCGCAATGGCAGCGTGGCAAGAATCTCGACAGCGGCCATCCGCTATACCAGCAAATGCCTGCCCATGCCCGGCTCAGCCTGCAACACCAGCATCAGGGCTGGCAAAGCGCGCTGGAATGGCAGCTGGTGGCCGCCAAGACCCGGACTTCGCCATTGCGCAATGAGCTTGCCACCGGCGGTTATGGGCTGCTGAACCTGCGCCTTGCGCGCGAATTTGGCCAATGGCGCGTCGATGCCGGGGTGGATAACCTGCTGAACCGCCTGTATGCCCACCCCGCCGCCGGGATTTACCTGGGGCAGGGACGCAGCATGGCGATCAACGGCCTGCCGCATGGCATCCCGGTTCCGGGCATGGGGCGCTCGTTCCATCTGGCACTGCGCCGCGACTGGTAAATCCCCTCGCCGATACCCCAGCAATGGGGTATCGGCTCTTGCCCGGCCGATTTACCCTTAAAATCCGCCCATGCACCTCACCTTACTGCTCCCACCATGCCAGCGCGATGGCCGCACTTACCACCGCAGGCATTCCCCTGGCCTGCTGGCGGTATCGCCATGATGATGCCGCTCCTGCAACTGCATCTGACCCTGCCGGCCTGGGTGCATGATTTCCCCCTTGAAAACCAGTATCCGGGCGATGAGGCCAAGATGGCGCTGGCGATAGCGCTATCGCGCCAGAACGTCCAGGCGCGCAGCGGCGGGCCGTTTGCTGCAGCCATTTTCGGCGCCGATGACCGGCTGATTGCCATTGGCGTCAACCGGGTGGTGCCGATGAACTGCTCGGTCGCCCATGCCGAAATGATGGCTTTCATGCTGGCACAACAACGCTTGCAACGCCCGCGCCTCAACCGTAATGACGATGGTAGCGCCTATGGGCCGGTCACCCTGGCCACCTCCGCCCAGCCTTGCTGCCAGTGTTTCGGTGCTTCGATCTGGGCGGGCATCGACCGGCTGCTGATGGCCGCGCGCAGCGAGGATGTGGAAGCCCTCACCGCTTTTGACGAAGGCCCGCTGCCGCAGGACTGGATGGGGGCACTCAGCGATCGTGGCATCGAAGTCGTGCGCGATCTGCAACGCGAAGCCGCCTGCGAAGTGCTGCGCAGCTATAGTGCCGGGCAAGGCGCGAGCTATTGAGATGCGTGGACTGTTTTGCTGGTGCCGTGCCGGGTTCGAGCCTGACCTTGCCGCCGAACTGACCGAGCGCGCCGCTGACTCCGGCTTTGCCGGCTATGCCCGCACCGAGCGCGGCAGCGGCTACGTCATCTTTCATTGTGAAGACGCTGCGGCGCTGGATGCCGCCCTGCCCTGGCGCGAGCTGATCTTTGCCCGGCAAAAACTGCGCCTTGTGGCTGAACTGCGCGGTATCGACACCCAGGACCGCATCAGCCCGGTGCTTGCTGCACTCACGGCCAACGGGCAGCACTTTGGCGAGCTTTGGCTGGAGCATCCAGATTCTGACACCGGCAAACCACTGGCCGGGCTTGCACGCAGCTTTGGCAATGCCCTGCGCCCGGCACTGCGCAAACAGGGGCTGCTCACAGCCAACCCGAACCCGCATCTGCCGCGCCTGCATATCGCCGTACTGGCCAGCGACCACCTGCTGCTTGCCTGTGCCCAGCCACAGGACAGCGCCCCCTGGCCGCTGGGTATCCCGCGCCTGAAAATGCACCCGGACGCGCCCTCACGCAGCGCCCTGAAGCTCGAAGAAGCCCTGCTTGGCCTGCTTGATGACACAGAGCGGAGCCGCTTGCTGCATCCGGGCATGCGCGCCGCCGACCTCGGCGCCGCCCCCGGTGGCTGGACCTGGGTGCTGACCCGACATGGCCTGCATGTACACGCCATCGACAACGGCCCGCTGCGGCAGCATGTACTGGATACCGGCCTTGTCACCCACCTGCGCGAGGACGGCTTCCGCTGGTATCCGGCCAGGCCACTGGACTGGATGGTCTGCGACATGGTGGAACAACCCATCCGCGTGGCAGCCCGCATGGCCGAATGGTTCGCCAACGGCTGGTGCCAGCATGCGATATTCAACCTGAAACTGCCGATGAAAAAACGCTGGGCAGAAGCGCTCCGCTGCCTGGAGCTGTTCCGGCGCGATGCCGGGCTACTGACCACCCTGCGCGCCAAACAGCTCTACCACGACCGCGAAGAAATCACCGTGTTTGCCAGCAGACGCTGAGCACTTGCCTGGCGAGTGCACTTTAGCCTGCCCAGAAACATCAAACGTATGAGTGAAGCAGCTCAATCACGGCGGCTTGCAGACCTTGAATTTCTTTTGCTTCCAATACTCCCGGCAGCCCCCATAGCGCATCGGGCGGCCATGCAGGCGAGGCCGCAATCTGCCGGTAGAGTTTTCTGCTGCGCAGGAAAAAACCATTCTTCAGCCTTGAGCACTACCCAGTATCCCGATGGGATTGGCTGGGTCAACACCGTCCATATATTGCCGGGTACGGTCGTGGTGGGTGAGCTGGTAAATCAGTCCCAGCCAGTTGGCGAAAATCGCCTTGGCAGTATCGCGCCAGGTGTTATCAATCAACTCCGACAATTCCGGATACGGAAAGGGCATATCAGGAAAGCCGTTCTGGATATAGTCATCCAGCAGCGCCTGCGCCTCATCGGAAAGGTAATTTGCAGGCAGATGCGGCTTCTGCACACTTTCACCACGGGCATAGGCCAGTAAATCGCGCTTGTACTCTTTCAAAAGGCTGAGCTGGTCGTATTCGGGGTGGCCTTGCAGATAGACATGGCGGAAGCCGTCTTTCGAAGTTGCCAGCGCCACGCTGCCATCGATACCTGCCACCAGTACCGGCAGGCCATGCGCCTGCAAAGTCGCCGCCGACACCTCATTGCGACGTGAATGCGGCATATCAAAGCGGGTATTGATGTTTGATAGCAATGGGTGCTTGCGATCAAGCACACGATGCGGGAATACGCCAAAACACTTCTGCGTCAACGGCTCACGCGCGATGCCATAAAAATGCTGGAAGGCGGCATGCGAAGCCAAACACGAGCACAGTACCGAAGCCACATTTTTGTCTGCCCAGGCAAATACACGCAGCATTTCTTGCAAATACGGCTCATCGCGCAAATCGGCATGGATGGGATTGGTGCCGGTGATGATCAGGCCATCCAGGCCGTGTGCCGCCACATCGTCAAAGCGCTCGTAATACTGCCCGACATACGCGCGCGTTGCTTCGCTGCGCGGGATGCCATCAATGCTGAAGATATGTACATAAAACTGTGCAATCCGGTTGCAGCTACCAATCAACCGCAGGAATTGCCGCTCGGTAGCACGCAGCGCGCCATCGGGCATCATGTTCAAAAGACCGATATGCAGCTCGCGGATGTCCTGATGCTCGGCGCGCCCAACCTCCAACACTTCCTGCCCTTCGGCACGAATGCGCTCAAGTGATTCAAGTGGGCGGTGGGCAACCAGGGGCATTGCAAGATTCGCAGCCAAAAAACAGGGAGCATTATCGGGCAAGAGCCGGTAAGCAGCGATGCCAAGAGCCGCCCAAGAAAATGAACTATCCCGTCAAGTTAAACAATGACATCATCAGGCACACATCAAACCGCGATCCCGGCAGCATGTCGCCACAGGGCATGCCGCAGCGGCGCAATCGCATCGGCGATGCCCAGCGCGCGTCCGCGCAGCAAGGTCAGTGGCAGGCTGTCGTTGGAGTACACCCGGTTGATGGCTTCAAAGGCGTAGCTGGAAAGCACATTGTCGCTGCGGCGCTCGCGTGCCCAACGTTGCAGGCGGGCGCTGGAAGCAAAGTCGGCGCCTTTTGCCCGGGCACGCTTGACGCTTTGATAAAACGCAGCCACATCGCGCAACCCCAGGTTCACGCCCTGCCCGGCCAGCGGATGCACGGCATGTGCGGCATCGCCCATCAGCAACAAGCGCCCCTGGCATTGCTGCCTGGCCAGCCGCCGCTTGAGCGGAAACGCCACCCGCCTGGAGGCGAGGCGGATGCCGCCAAAGCGGCCAGCAAAAGCATGGGCAAGCTCCAGGGCAAAGGCATCTTCATCCAGTGCCAGGACGCGCTCGGCCTCGTCATTGGGCAGGCTCCAGACGATGGAGCACAGCCGCTCATCATCGCAAGGCAAAAAGGCCAGCGGACCGGTCGGCAAAAAGCGTTGCCAGGCGGTGTGCTGATGCGGCTTTTCAAGCTGCACATAAGCCACCACGCCCTGCTGCCGGTAGTCGTGTTCGGATACAGGGATACCGGCGAGCTCGCGCAATCGGGAATTGGCGCCATCAGCCGCCACCACCAGGCGCGCTTCCAGCGCTTCGCCGCCCTCAAGCGTCAACCGGATGCCATCGGCCAGCGGCTCGAAACCGCCGATGCAGGCACCGCTCAAGGTTTCCACCCCGGCTGCTTGCGCCCCCTGCCAGAGCCGATCGGCCAGCAAATTGTTTTCCACAATCCAGCCCAGTTCCCGGCGGGCAAAATCATCGGCAGAAAAAACCAGCGTATCCGGGCGTGCCGCATCGCTGACCCACATCTTGCGATAGGGCTGCGCGCGCGTTTTGCAAATGTCCTGCCATACGCCTATTTCATCCAGCAAGGCGGCATTATCCGGCGCCAGCGCATAGACTCGCAGGTCACGGTCTTGCACGGAAAAGCGCGCCGCTGTCCGCGCCTCGACCAACGCCACCTCAAGCCCTGCACGGGCGAGCGCAAGCGCGCAGGCAGCGCCCACCACGCCCGCGCCCACAACGATGACATCACGCCTCATGCGACGGCTCATTGCATCACCTCCCGGCACAGTTCCGGCAAATCGCCGCGATAGCCCATACCGCCTGCCGCCAGTTGGCCACGCAGCCCGGGCGTATTGGCCAAAACGCCCATGCCGATGCTGCGCATCAGGCTCACCCCCAGCCCCGGATTGGCGCTGATTTTTGCCATGCCGTCGGAAAAAGACAGGGTACGCTCGCGGTCTTGCCGGCGGCGCTCGGCATACGTCTCCAGCAACTGCGGCGTATCCAAGCCGTGCTGGCGGATTTCTTCCACCAGGGTCAGCGCATCGCGCAGGCCAAGATTGAAGCCTTGCGCCCCCAGCGGATGAATACTCTGCGCCGCATTGCCCAGCAGCACTGCACGCGGCGCCATCAGGCGCTCGGCGACCACGCGCTGCATGGGATAACGGCTGCGCTCGCCGGAGGCGAGAAAACGCCCGGCGCGCCAACCAAAGGCTTCTTGCAGGCGGGCAAGCCAGGCGGCCTCATCCAGCGCTGCGACCGCATCGGCGTCATCGGCGGCCACGCCATGCACCAGCCCATAATGACGGTCAAGACGCGGCAGCAGCGCCGTGGGGCCATGTTCGCCCAAACGTTCCCAGGCAGTGCCATCGGGCGGGCGTGAAGTGCGCACCCGGCAAACAAACAATATCTGCTGATAATCATGCTGCTCGGCGGCGATGCCCAGCGCCTGCCGCACTGCGCTTTGCATGCCATCGGCGCCGACCAGAAGACGCGCCTGCACACGCTGCCGCTCGCCGCCCGATTCGATTTCCAGCTGCCGCAGGCCGTTTGCAGCAAGCCAGGTACCCACAAAGCGCGCCGGACGGTAGCGCTGAAGGTTGCCGACTTGCACGATGCGTGTTTCCAGCGCCTGACCAAAATCGCTGGCGGTCACCACATGACCGAAGGCTTCGCGCCGATACTCGCGCGCTGCCATCACCACCTTGCCAAAATCTCCACGGCGCGTGGTGTGGATGCGGCGAATAGGCGAAGCACTGCGCAAATGCTGCCAGATACCAAGCCGCGCCAACGCCTGGCAGGTGGTTTCGGCAAAGCTCAAATTGCGCTCGTCAAATACCGGCGGCAGCTCGCCCGCAGGCGCGGCCTCGACAAGGGCGACATCAAGACCGCTGGACTCCAGTGCGATGGCAAGGCTCGAACCCACCAGCCCGCCACCGACAATCACCACATCATGCTGTTTTTCCATGCGCTGATTTTAAGCCCCCCAGCGCCTGTTCACAGGCGCTCACGCTAAGATTGCGCAACAACCTGCTTTTCGGAAATTGGCAAATGGGCAACCGGCTTTCCAAAATCTATACCCGCACCGGCGATGATGGCAGCACCGGCCTTGGCGATGGCAGCCGGGTGCCCAAAGAATCCCTGCGCGTGGAGGCTTACGGCACGGTGGACGAGGCCAATGCCTGCATCGGCCTGATTCTTGCCTGTGATTTCCCTGATGATGGCGCCAGCCTCGGCGTGCGCCCGCTGCTGGTTTCCATCCAGCATCAATTGTTCGATTTAGGAGGAGAGCTGTGCATTCCCGGCCACGCTGCCATCTTCGATGCCGACATCGAGCAACTGGAGCAGCAGCTTGACCACTACAACGACAGCCTGCCGCCGCTCAAGGACTTCATCCTGCCCGGTGGTGGCGAAGCGGCCGCCCGCTGTCATCTGGCGCGTACCGTGGTGCGCCGCGCCGAACGGCTTTGCGTGGCGCTTTCACGAATGGAAAACATCCGCCCGCAAGCACTGCGCTATCTGAACCGCCTCTCCGACCTGATGTTCGTGCTCTCCCGCATCCTGGCGCGCGCCAGCGGCCATGGCGAAGTGCTCTGGAACCATCAGCGCCGTCATGGCTGAATTGCGCATCTACAGCCACCCCGCCTGCCTTGAGCACATTCCAGGCAACGGACACCCGGAAAACCCCATCCGCCTGCAATGCGTCCTGGATGCCTTGCATCAGGCGTTTCCCGAACACCTCTGGCGGCAAGCACCACGTGCATTGCGCGAAGACCTGCTGCGTGTGCATGACGAGGCGCTGGTTGAGCGTATTTTTTCAGCCGATCAAAACGATGCATGTCATTGGTTGGATGCAGACACAGCCTGCATGGCAGCCACGCCTGAAGCCGTGCTGCGTGCCGCAGGTGCCGGTATCGGCGCAGTGGAATGGGTACTGGAAGGCACCGCCAACCGTGCATTCTGTGCCGTACGTCCTCCCGGTCATCATGCCGATGCAGCCCATGCTGCTGGCTTTTGCCTGGTCAACAATATCGCCATCGCCGCTGCCCATGCATTAAGCAACAAACTGGTCAGACGCTTGGCCATCGTCGATTTCGACGCGCATCATGGTGACGGTACTGAAGCCATATTTCGCCTCGACCCACGGATACTGTATGTCAGCAGCCACCAGCAAGGACTTTACCCCTTCACAGGCGAAAGCCCGGATACCGATCCGCCGCATATCCTCAACCGCACCCTGCCTGCCGAAAGCGACAGCGCAGCCTTCCGCCAACTCTGGCAAAACGAGCTTCTGCCCCACATTGAAACATTTGCACCCGACTTGCTGCTGATTTCTGCCGGTTTTGATGCCCACCGTGCCGACCCGATGGCCTCCCTTCAATTGCAAAGCGAAGATTTTGCCTGGTTGACTGAACGCCTGGTGGCCATTGCCGACCATTACGCTCAAGGTCGCGTGGTTTCCATGCTTGAAGGCGGCTATGCCCTTGAAGCATTGGCAGAGTCCACTCTGGCGCATGTCCGCGCATTGGCAACCTAGCCAGCACAATGATTTTCTTAAGGGTCTTAGGAAGTTAAGAATTTAGATAGGCTACTCAAGCAGCATTTTCATCGAGAGTTTGTAGAGATTATCGCGTCGATGGTTGAAGCGGAACTCGGTTTCTTTGGGGTGCAGGTAAAACATGTCTTTGCGGATACCCTTCATCTTGGCCAAGCGTAGCTTGGCATATGCCCAGAACGACTCAATACCGTTGATATGCGTCTGGTCGTTGGCAAACGCGTTGCTCTGGTGATTGACCCGCAAGTGCTTGGCATAGCCCACATCCACCAGCCCGTGATAGCCGCGCCAGCCGTCACTATGGATGACGCTATCCAATGCCACTTTGCCCCGGATAGCCTTTTACGGCGTGGCTTTATTGACATCAGGAACAATCTCTGTGGACACCCATCCGTTGCGCTTGTACAGGCCAAACACGATGGTCTTGCTGCCCGCGCCCCGTCCGCGCTTGCCGCGAACACGGCGAGATCCAAAGCAGGACTCGTCCACTTCCGTAGCCTTCCCCGTCAAGTAGACAGTTGTAAAGGAGAATTTGCCCGTTCGCATTGTTGGCGAAAGACGCTCGGTGGCAGGTTGCCGAGCGACTCATGCGGGCGTTCTTCGTTGTAGCTTTGCAGCCAAAGGTCGGTGATGTCACGCACCTGCTCAAGATCCTCGAACAGGTGCGCGTCCAGCACTTCGGTACGATAGGTTTTGTTGAATCGTTCAATGTAAGCGTTTTGGTTCGGCTTGCCTGGCTGGATGTAGCGCAGTTCGACGTGATGCTTGCGACACCAGTCGACCAGGCTTTGTGCGGTGTATTCAGGGCCGT
>NWQT01000008.1 GCA_002798295.1 Lysobacteraceae bacterium NML07-0707
ACTTCGCCCGCAGACTCAAGACCTTGAAAGGGCTCACGCCCTACGAATTCATCTGCAAACAGTGGGACGCACAGCCTGAACGCTTTAGGATTGCGCCGAGCCATCTAATGATGAGACTGAACACCTAGAAAAACTTTCCGGCAAGGCTCAGCAGTTCGCCAGAAGCCAGGCCAATGCCGGTGATGGCGATGCAGCCCGTCGTCCAGCCAATCATCAGCAGGCGGCCATCGCGCTCCAGCAGGCCAAGCGCGATAGGCAGCAGTAGCAGGGCAAACAGGGCATTGGTGAACGGGATGGGCAGCGATAGCAGGATGCCCAGCAGGATCAGCAGCAGCCCGGTGAACATGGTGGCCACCGGGTGGTCAATCAGCAGCAGCCAGCGCGGTTTGGCCCAGCGCTCCAGTCGCCCAAACCATTTGTCAAAGCGCCGCTCGAAGCGGCTGATGAGTTTGCGCTCCGGGCCGCGCTCGGCCAGAAAGCGCGGCAGCCACAGATGCTGGCGCAATAGCAGCAAATGCAGGCCGACCAGTACCGTGACAGGGGCGGCAATAACGGCGGCAACTCCCGGGAAAAAGGCCAATGGCACGGCCAGAAACAGCAGCACCCCAAAGGCGCGACGGCCAAGCCCGCCGAGCAGGTTGCCAAGCTCAAGCACGTCCTCCGGCTCGCCCTCGGTCAGCTTTTCCAAAAGCGCGCGCGTGCCGGTGCGACCAAACCCGGCTTCATTCATGGCTGCTTTCGGCCTCCAGCCGTTGCAACAGCAATTTGTCGATACGCGGGCCGTCAAGGTCGATGACTTCAATGCGCCAGCCTGCCCATTCCAGGTATTCGCCCACATGCGGGATACGACCGAAATGGGCAATCAACATGCCGGCAGCGGTGTGGTAATCGTGCTCGTCTTCTTCCGGCAGGCGGCTGCTTGCGATCAGCTCGCGCAAATCATCGACCGGCAGGCTGGCATCGACCAGCAGCGAGCCATCCTCGCGTACCGTGACCATCGGCTGGCTGTCGGCGCTTTCACCACTGGCCTGCAATCTGCCAATCACTGCACCCAGCACATCATTGATGGTGACCATGCCGGCGATATCGCCGTATTCGTCCACCACCAGCGCCAGCGATTGCTGCTCTTCACGGAAGATTTCCAGAAGCTTCATGGCATGGGTGGATTCAGACACGAATACGGCCGGACGCAGTTCGCGGAACAAGTCAAGCCGGGTTTGGTCAAGGTCATGCAGCAGCGCCTTGACTTCCAGTACGCCCAGTACGTTCTGGTCATCGCCGCGATATACCGGATAGCGTGAGAATGGTGTGGCGCGCATGGTGGCGAGGTTGTGCTCGAAGTCGGCCTCTGCATCCAGCCAGCTGATGCGGGTACGTGGTGTCATCAGGCTTTCGGCATCACGATCGCCCAGGCGCATCACCCGGTTCATCATGTTGCGCTCGTCAAGGTCAATCACGCCCTGCTCATGACTTTCACTGACCAAAAGCCGGATTTCTTCTTCGGTGATCGCGCTCTTGTCATCGTCACGGATGCCCAAAAGGCGCAATACCAGACGGGTGAGGGCACCGAGGGCAAAGACGACCGGCTTTGCCAGCGTGGCCAGCACATCCAGCGGAATGGCGACCAGGCTGGCAATGCGCTCGGAATTGGTGATGGCAAGGCGCTTGGGAACCAGCTCGCCGAAGATGACCTGACCTGCGGTAATCAGCGTGACCGCCGTGCCGATGCCAATCGGGCGCGTGTATTGGGTGGCGGCAGGCCAGAGCGATTCCAGCCAGCCGGCAATCAAAAGGCCAATGGCCTCGCCGCCAAACACGCCGGTCAAAATGCCAATCAGGGTGATGCCGACCTGTACGGTGGAGAGCAGATTGTCGGGTTGTTCGGCTAATGCCAGTGCCTTGGCCGCACCACGCGAGGTTTCGGCCATTTGCTTGAGGCGGAGCTTGCGCGAGGTAACCAGTGCCATTTCCGACATGGCAAAAAAACCGTTCAACGCAATCAGCGCGATGACGATAAGCAGCTCAAGCACGTCGGCACCCGGTTACATAGTGGGAAGGCAGCCGGGAGGCAGGGGCGGGCGCAGGGTCAGGGTCCATGGTCGTGGCGATAAAAACTGCCCAAATCATAGCAGGCAGGCTTTGAGGCGTGTGTGCTGATGGGGTGAAGCCAGAGGCAAGGATGTCGAAGGTGGCAGGGAATATGCTGGCAAGATGGATAGCAAGTTTAGGGTGATGTGCTGCTCAGTCCCACCATTAGCAGGTACAGCTCAATCCTAAATAACTCAGGCTGGGAAGCCCATGTGTTTGCAGATGAATTCGTAGGATGTGTGAGCCCCTTCAAGCTCTTTTAGTCTAGAAGCGAAGTTGTAGGCGTCCATGACACTATTCAGGTATTGCGCTTGCCGGTCACTGGGCGGTGATAGTCCAGCCGCCATCACTTGCCGGGGCTTTGGCCTTGCGTATGGCGGTATCAGTCAGCGGCATGATGGTAACTTTTTGGGCGGTAGCCGGGAACTTTCAGAGTTACCGTCAAAAGTGGCTGGCTTCAATGGCACGTGCTTGGACGATATGCATCAATGAAAAAGGCCAGAACCCTTGATTTCATTGGGGATTCTGGCCTTTCTGGGACGCCCTTGGACTATCTGTGGCGGGTGAGCCTCGAACAAATCGCCACAGGCATTACTGATTATAGGATTGGGGCTTAGGAAGCAAACATGTGTTCATGTCACATGCTAACTTCGTGAAATGACAAGTAAAAACGAAGTACTACCGCCATTCAAAAATCAGTGAGGCCAAGTTTCGACACCTTTTGCGCCTGTTTGCCATGGATTTGACCGCCACGGATGTCACACAGTTGTGTAGTCTCTCCGTGCGTTCGGTCAATGCGGTGTAGCAACGCATCCGTGTCCGCCTGCTCAGCAATGCGCTGCGCAGTCTCCGTTCTCGGGCGAGCTTGAAGCCGATGAATCCTATTTCGGCCCCAAGCGCATCCGGAGCAAACGTGGACGTGGCGCAGGTGGAAAAACCATCGTCTTTGGCCGACTCAAGCGCGGTGATTGTGTTTACACAGAGATCGTCCCCGATGCCTCCAAAGCCACGCTGCAAGCCATCATCCGCGGTAAAGTGAACCCGAACAACATCATCCACACCGACAGCTGGCGAGGCTGCGATGGGCTGGTTGATTTGGGCTTGGACAAGCACTTTCGGGTCAATCACGGCAACAACGAGTTCGTCAAAGGCTCCAGGCACGTCAACGGTATCGAGTCTTTCTGGAGTTATGCCAAACATCGACTGGCGCAGTTTCATGGGGTACGGCGCGACAAGTTCGAGCTGCATCTCAAGGAAACCGAATTTCGCTTCAACCATCGCCACCTTGATCTCTACAAGACCCTGCTTAAACTGCTCAGAGGCGACACCTCTTTGAGGTGTTTGCTTCCTAGGCTCCAAAATTAAGAGCATATTGGAGGGTTTTTGTCATGAGGTGGTAATCGGTTACTGATCACTGCCAGCGAGCACCTGGGCGGCGGTGCCGACGATTTTGGGGTCGGCGCGTCCTACTACGGTTTCGTCCTTGCCCGGATAGGGCAGGGTGCTCAGGAAGTAGCGCATGCAGTTGATGCGGGCGCGTTTTTTGTCATCGGACTTGATGACAATCCACGGCGCATCGGCAGTATCGGTGTGGAAGAACATCGCTTCTTTGGCTTCGGTGTAGTCCGGCCATTTGTCCAGCGATTGCAGGTCGATGGGTGAGAGCTTCCAGTGTTTGAGCGGGTCGTTGCGGCGCGAATTGAAGCGGCGCAGTTGCTCCTCACGGCTCACCGAGAACCAGAACTTGTAAAGACGGATGCCGCTGCGGGTCAGCATGCGCTCAATCTCTGGCGCTTCGCGCATGAATTCCAGATATTCCGATGGCGTGCAAAAGCCCATCACGCGTTCCACGCCGGCGCGGTTATACCAGCTGCGGTCAAAAAACACGATGTCGCCATAGGAGGGCAGGTGGCTGATGTAGCGCTGGAAATACCACTGGCCGCGCTCGCGCTCGGAGGGTTTTTCCAGTGCCACCACGCGCGCGCCACGCGGGTTCAGGTGTTCCATGAAGCGCTTGATGGTGCCGCCCTTGCCCGCGGCATCGCGGCCTTCAAACAGCAGCACGATGCGTTGGCCGGTTTCCTTGACCCAGCTTTGCACCTTCAATAGCTCGATTTGCAGTTTTTTCTTTTCGGCCTCGTACTCCTTGCGGCGCATGCGGCTGCGGTAGGGGTAGCTGGCCGGCAGTGGTGCGGAGCCGCTTTCTTCGGCGCTGGGCGGCATTTGCTTCATCTTGGTGGCGGTTTCCTGACCGATGCCCAGCGCTTCGGGGCTTGCGCCCAGCGGGGGGGGCAGCGGTTCAGGATGCTCGGCCACGCGCGCCTGGGCTTCGCTCTGGGCAATCAGCGAGGCCGCTTCCGTGCTGAGTGTGCTGCTCTGGCGCCGCGTGCGGCTGCGGCGAGGTGCCGTTGCCTGGGTGCCGGAGGCGGATTTCTTGCCGCGTTTGCTGGCGGTTTTGCTGCTTTTTTCGCTCATGCGATGCTCCTTGGGTTCAAGCGCTCAAGCCTGCCACGAAGCTGCAGGCAGGGTATTGATAGTGCTCAATCCGGCAGGCGGGGGCTGCCATCAAGCTGGTATTGCATCATCCAAAGCCCGGCCCAGAGTTTGAGGTCAAGCGCATAGCCCTCATCATGCTTTTGCATCAGCCAGGCGGGCACTTGGGTTCTGGGAACGGTGTGCACGATGATGTTTTCGCCATCCACGCCACCGCCTTCAGCAATTTTTACAAGATCGGTGGCGCGCACAAAGGCGATGCGCTCATTGGTCAGGCCTGCCGAAGTCGGGCCGGTCATCAAAAGCTCCAGCTTGCCGGCTGCCCAGCCGGTTTCTTCGATGAGCTCACGGCGGGCGGCCGCCTCCAGGGTATCGCTGGCATCGGCATCGGCCACCAGCCCGGCAGGCATTTCAATGGTGCGCGCGCCCAGCGGCACCCGGTATTGCTCGACAAACAGCATCTCGTCATCCGGGGTGGCGGCGATGATGATCACCGCCATGCCTTCGCCACCGTGGCAGCGCTCGCACGATTCCCAGCGGCCACGCCTGACCAGTCGCAGCCATTGGCCTTGATGGAGGATTTCACATGGTTCACTCATGTCTTGATGCTACCGTGTCCGCTCAGTTTTGTGGGCGTTGACCTTGCCGCTATCGCTCGCCACCATGTGCGCCCCCCAGTTTCTGCGTTTTTTATGAGCCGAGTGACCGCCGACCAGTTCCTTGCCAAGTTGCGCAATATCGCCCCGGAAGACAGTGCGGCGTTGCTGCGGCTGGTCATTGACTATATGCGTCCGGCGCTCAGTGACGATGCGGCGAGTGCATTTCGCGCAAAATTGAGTGCGCTGGCCGGGATTCTGGGAGCCGAGCCGGCGTTGCATCAGCGCCTTTCCCAAGGTTTCAATGACTGGCTTGGGCGGCAAAATTTGCTGCTGACCCTGAGCCATGTCGGGTTGTTGCCGCGCAATGGTTTTCTGGGCGAGATGCAGCGCCGGGTGTATGACACGCTGATTCCGCCAGCCCGCGATGTGCGTGATTTGTCGGACACGCTGCGCTGGGTTTTTCACCGTGCAGGCGATGCGGACTGGATTGCGGAAGTCGAAGATGACGACTGGTTTGTGTTGTTGTCCCTTTTGGGCGGGCGCCGCGAATTGCACGCCAGTGTGCCCAAAGAGTGGCAACGGCAGGCGCTGGATGTGCTGGAAAAGCTCTCGGTCTGGGTGGCGGCTGAGGAGATGGAGGGCGAGCTGGTACGGCTGGATCCGAAAATCCTTGAGCGGCAATCGCCGTTCAGTGCCCTGCAGCGCGAAATGATGCGCTACGTGGCGCATTATCAGCAATGGTTGGCTGGTGAGCGCGCCGAATATCACGATGATGCGCATTTGCGGGTATTGCTTGAGCAATCGCACGATGCGCTGCTGTATTACCGCAAGCGCAGCCTGAGCCTGGGGGCCAGCGTGCGCCTGACCTATCTGCTGGAGCGTCTTGAGCAAACCTTGCAGCGCATCCAGATGTTGCTGGATCTGGTGGATCAGAACCCCGAACAGTCGCTGGACAAGCGCGCGGTGGCATTGGCGCTGTTCCGCCAGCTGGCCATCGCCGCTGTGCAGCGCAACAGTATCCGGGCGCTGTGGAAGCAGAACATTGGTCTTTTGGCGCGCAAGGTGTCCAATAATGCCAGTGAGCATGGCGAGCACTATGTCACTGACGATAGGCGCGGTTATTTCTCCATGCTCGGCAGCGCCGCCGGGGCGGGTCTCATCATCCCGCTGATGGCGATTTTGAAAATCCAGATTGAGGCTGCCGGTTTCCCGCCATTGATGAACGCGCTGCTGGTGGGCATGAATTACGGCCTGGGCTTTGTGCTGATTCACATGCTCGGCTTTACCGTGGCCACCAAGCAGCCCGCCATGACCGCCGCGCATATCGCCAATACCATGGAGCGCGACAGCAAATCCCGCGCCAAACCGGCGGCACTGATCGAGCTGGTGGCGCAAGTGGTGCGCACCCAGTTCGTGGCGATTGTCGGCAATGTCACAGTCGCGCTGAGCGTGGCGTTTGCCATCGCGCTGGGCTGGCATTACTTCACCGGGGAGGCGTTGATTTCCAGTGCCAAGGGTGCGTATTTACTGGAGTCGCTGCATCCGCTGGCAGGCGGGGCATTGTTCTATGCCGCCATTGCCGGGGTATGGCTGTTCTGTTCGGGGCTGATTGCCGGTTATTTTGATAACCGCTTTGACCTTTTGGCGATGCGTGAACGCATCATTCATCACCCTGTGCTGCGCTGGCTGATGCCAAGCCATTGGCGAGAGAAGATGGGGGACTATCTTGCCGACCACTATGGGGCGCTATGGGGCAATTTCCTGTTCGGCATGCTGCTTGGCATGAGCGCCTTTGCCGGGCTTCTGACCGGCTTGCCCATCGATATCCGCCATGTGGCGTTTTCTGCGGCCAACCTGGGGCTGGTAGGCGGCCTGGATTGGGCGGATTTCCTTGTCTATCTGTCGTTTGCGCTGATGATTGGCGGGGTCAACCTGCTGGTGAGCTTTGCGTTGGCGCTGATGGTGGGCTTGCGCGCCCGCGGGCTGAGAGTGCCCGACCCGCTGGGCATTTTGCGGGCGCTGTTGGGCAAGCTGATGGTGGCTCCCTGGGAGTTTTTCCTGCCGCCGAGCAAGGGGCAAGCGCAGAGCCAGCAAGGCGCCGAGCGCAAGACATCAGCGGACAAGTCCGCCCACTGAGCAGCCTTTCAGGCCGAAAGCAGGCGGCGCCGGGTCAGGGGGCCAAAGCGGGCGCGTTCGGCAAACGCCTGCAAGGCTGCGCTATCGCTTGCGCTGCGCGCAAATGGCGCGCTGACCGGCAGGGGCGCGTCCTGGGCAATCCGGGTGAGCTGCTGCCAGAGCCGTGCATGTTCACGCTGCTCGGTCAGTCGCCGGGCAATGCCTGCCGCGCCGCGCAGGCGCAGGAATGGCACTTCATGTAGCCGTTCGAGCAGTGCATCGAGACTGCCGAAATGCGAAATCAGCGCTGCGGCGGTTTTCTGGCCAATGCCGCTGATGCCGGGGATGTTGTCCACTGCGTCCCCGGCCAGTGCCAGATAGTCGGCTACCTGATGCGGATGCACACCATGCCTGGCTTTCACGCCGGATACGCCCCAGCGCTGCGCACGGGCAAAATCAAACTGCTCGTCATCGTCCTGCAATAGCTGCGAGAGGTCTTTGTCCGCCGAAACAATCACGCCGCGCAGACCGTGGTGACGACCTTGCGCCAGGGCGCTGCCAATCAGGTCATCGGCTTCGTATTCGGGGTGTGCCAGCGTATTGAGTCCCAGCGCCTGGCAGAGCGCTTTGCACCAGGCGAACTGGCGCTTCAATTCTTCCGGCGCAGGCGGGCGGTTGGCCTTGTAGGCCGGATACAGACGGTTGCGGAAGCAACCATCGAGCGCTTCGTCAAACGCCACCACGATATGCTGTGGGCGCTCGCGCTCAAGCAAGTCCAGCACGAAGCGGGCAAAGCCCTGTACGGCGTTGAGCGGCCAGCCCTCGGCATCGTGCCATTCATCCGGCATGGAATGCCAGGCGCGGAACACGTACAGCGAAGCATCCACCAGATACAGTGCGGGGTGTGTACTCACGGCTGCCAGTCGCACAGCAGTTGGGCCGCATCCGGGCGCTCGCGCTCGGGCGCTTGCAGTTTTGCGGTGCCGATATGGATAAAACCGACCAGCGCCTCGTCCGAGGTAAGGCCAAGTCGTGCGCAGATTTCGCTGTCGGTCGCGGCCCAGCCGGTCAGCCATTGCGCGCCAAACCCTAGCGCCTGTGCCGCTTGCAGCAGTGCAAAACATACGCATGAGGCGGTGGCATAGCGCTCGCTGGCAGGGATTTTTTCGTCCTCGCCCTGTGCGGCAATCACCGTGATGATGAGCGGTGCAAAACTGAAGCGTTCGCGCTCTTTTTGAATCACCGCAGCGCTGGCCTCGGGCTCCAGTGCTTGCTTGCGCGTAGCGAGCAGCTCGCCCAGTGCGTAACGGGCATCGCCCTGGATGCGCAGAAACCGGAATGGCACCCGCTTGCCGTGGTCGGGCACGCGGCTGGCTGTTTGCAGCAAGGTCAACAGCTGATCTTCACTGGGGCCAGGTGCTGTCAGTTGCCGGGAAGGGGTGGAGCGGCGTTGTTCAAGGAAGGAAATGCTCATGAAAGTCCGAATTTGTGACGCAGTGCATGAATTGCAGGAGGAGAGGGTGTGAAATCTGCGATGAAATGCAGGGATTGGCAAGCGTGGCTTTGGTTAAGCTCATGACCTGAAGCTTCAGTCATGCAGCAAAGGGCGACCATGATAGGCAAATCGCTTGAAGAACTGGCTCATACCCAGCCTGAGGCCGCCGGCATGTCGGCAGATTTGCTGTATCGGCAGGCCAGCAGGCAAGTGGCCGACTGGGTAAGCCAGGAGCTGGCTGACTTCTGGACCGCTTTGAAATGCCACTGGCAAGCACAAGATGCGGCAGCAGCGCGTTATTCCACGCATCAGGCCGAGCTGGAGTCGCTGGAAATACTGGCGCGTGGCGGGGGGCTTTGGCAGCGGCATTTGCATGCTGCGCTTGAAGAGGCCGCCCTGGCCTGGTGCACCCCCCGGCAGGCGCGTGCAAAGTACAGCGGGCACAGCTTGTCGCTGATGTCGGAAGCCGAGCTGTCTGTGCAGCTGCATGCGCAAAAGATCACGGCCAGCACCCACAAGCAGTTGGAAAAGCCATTGCTGGCGATCGAAAGGCAGGTGGCTGCATTGGCCGAGCAGCTGGGGCTTGGCGCGGATGCTGCAAATCCCTGGGGCGTGTCTGCGGTGGTCGATGCCTTCATCCGCGCGCTGCCGCTCAATGATTGCAGCCCGACGCTGTTGCCGGTGGTCTTCGAGCAGCTTCAGGCGCGCTTGCCGCAGCTCTTTGAAGCGCTTCTGCCAAAACTTGAGCCTTTGCTGAAAGATCTGTCCGCTTCTTTGCCCAAGAAGACTTTTGCTGCTGCGCCTGACAATATCCAGACACATGGGCAATCACCGCCGGTAACCGGCTGGGTGCCCGATGGCGGCCTGGTTGAGCCTGTAGCCGCTGAAAATACCGATATGCGGTTTGCAGCAGGGGCTGATGTCGCCCCCCGTGGCGCGCTAGCGCCGCCGACTGAGCGGGAAGCGAGCTATCGGCAGCGCCTGCGTGAATGTCTGGCGCAATGGCGTCATCGACATCAGCATCAGGCGCAGCCGCCGCAGCCCACACCCGGCAATGCCAGGATTTTTCAAACCTCGGAAGTGTTGGCGGTCGCCTCGATGCTGCAAGGTGAAGACCCGGCGCCATTTGTGGCCGCCCTTGCTGCCGAAGCTGCACATTCGTTGCAATGGACAATCCGCGAGCAGATGCTGCAAGCGGCGGCACAATTGGGGTTTGACCCCGCCAAAACCCGCTTTGCCCAGGATGAGGACGATGCCATCGATCTGGTCGCCATGCTGTTTGAGCATCTGGTGCATGACCATGGCCTGCCCCGACGCGGTATGCAGATGTTTGCCAAACTGGTCTTGCCCTACGTCAAGATGGTGGTCATGGATGACTCGCTCTTCAATAAGCAAAGCCATCCGGCAAGGCGTTTGCTGGATGCGCTGACCGAAGCCTGCGAGGGCAATGACGGCCATGATGCCTTTGGTCGTGAGTTGCTTGACAGGGCGGAGCATCTGGTCGATGAGGTCGTTGCCCACTTCCAGAAAGATCAGGCGATTTTCGAAGCGTCCGCCCAGGAGATGCGCAGCCTGCTAAAGCAGCAGCGGCAGCGCATGGAGATTGCCGAAAAACGCCTGGCAGAAACCTTGTATGGCCGTGAACGCTTGAAGTTTGCACAGGATGTGGCCTATCAGGCATTGCTTGAGCGCATGGGCAGGCAGCCGATGAGCGATGGCGTTTGGGCATTCATGCAGGGCTATTGGCGCAATGGCGTGATGCAGATTTGGCTGCGGCATGGCGCCCAGTCGCAGCACTATCGTGATCTTTTGGCACTGGGCGATGCCTTGCCCAAGCTCGATGCTGCCGGTGCGGCATTGCGCACCCCTGAGTTGGCTCAAGGATTTACCGAGCAGTTGCCGATTTTGCGCGAATGTGTGGCGCAGTCCGGGCTGCTCGGAGAGGCAGCGGATGAGGCGATTGCCCGTCTGTTGCATGCCATGCTCGATGTCGATGCCGAGCGCTATGTCCGCACGCCGCCTGCAGCACCTGAAGATCACGAGGCCAGTGCAGTGGATGATGGCCAGGCAGCCATGTTTGCGGCAGAGGCCGACCCGACCCTGGTCTTGCGCTTGCGCAAGCTCAAGCCGGGGCAGCGTTTTCGCCTGCGGCAACGCGATCGCCGAGAAATACCGTGCAAACTGGTCTGGATCAGCCCGCTGACTTCGCGGCTTCTGATTGTCAACCGCTACGGCACGCAACGCCTGCTGGTTTCGGTAGAGGAGCTGGCTTGCAAAATCCAGGCTGGTGAAGTCACGCTCTATGCCAGCGAGGCGCCCATGGATCAGGCCATCCGCAATTTATGGGCGCAATTGCAACCAGCCACAGTGGCCTAATCGGGGCATCACTGGCAAGAGGCGCTCAATAGGCGGCTGTGATTACCTTGGGGCGTGCCCACAGTACAGCCAGTGACAGATGGATCGGCAGCAACAGTGCAATCCAGGTGCCATTGCGTTGCGGGTCGATGCCAGACGCCATATCCGGCAATGCCAGCAGGGCGATGAGTGCTGCGCCGCGGAGCAGCCAGATAAAGCGTGGTGAGGGGTTGCGGCCACGCAGCATCGCCCAGGCGCCGGGCAGCAGCAGCCATAGCAGCGGATGCAGCAGCAGCAGATTGTGATTGCGCCAGGCTGCCCAATGTGCGCTGCCCAGCCACAAATACAGCATCAGAGCACCGGCAAGACCTGCCAGTAGCCAAAAGCCCAGGGCAAAGCCTGCGGTCAGCCGTGGGTAGCGCTGTCCCAGCGCCAGCAATAGCAGTGCGATAGCGAAGCCGGCTGCCCCGAATTGCCAAACCGGGAGCGGCTTTTCGACAGGCTCCGCTGGCAAGCGATGGGCTAGCCACTGTGCTTCGGCCAGTACCAGCGGGCGACCCTCGCTGTTTTTGGCAAGTCGCAAGCTATCGGCCAGCCGCATCGGGATGAAGGACTCTTCCCAGCGGGAAAGCGGCCGGTCGGCATGGGGCCCCAGTCCCAGCTGAAAGCCCAGCCACATCCAGGCCGCGGGCGCGGCCAGCCGCAAGGCTTCGCTGCGATAGCTAGACCCTTGGGCGCTGGCGGCAAGTTGTGGCGCCAGCGTGCCATCCATGGCCAGATTCAGCGCATCGCGCACCCGGGTGGCACAGTTATCGCGGAAATAGTCGTAGTGATAATGGGCGTTTTCCGGGCGGGCATTCTCGGCCAGCGCAGCGGCCAACTTGTTGGCCTGTGCTGGCGTCAAATCCAGCCATTGCACGCTGACGCCGCGGCCTGCCTCGCGGTATTGGATCAGGTCTTGCTCAAGCGGTAGCGCGAGCAATTGATAGCGCATCTGCCCGCGGACAAAGCGGCCGATGAAATCGGGCTCGCCAGGATCGAAATAGCCAAAGTTATAGGAAATGGGCGCTTGCCTGCCATCATCCACGACGATGGCGTCATGGCCAAAGCGTTCCCAGAAAACTTCGCCCGGCGCCATGGTCACGACCCCGATGCGCGGGGCGGCCAGTGCCGGCAGCGATAGCCATATCAGCAGGCAGGCCAGCAGCAGGCGGGCGTAGCCACGCCAGACTTCAGGCATCGCCCAGTACGCCGACATGGAAAGCATGCACGCGCCGGGCATCGGCATTGGCCACACGGAATACGAAGCGCCCCATGGTCAACTCCTCACCGGCTTCGGGCAAATGGCCGATGGCAGCGGTGACCAGGCCGCCAATGGTGTCGTATTCGTCGTCATTGAAGTCGGCGCTGAAGCGGCTGTTGAAGTCCTCGATCGGGGTCAGCGCATCCACCACATATTGCCCGTCAGGGCGTGCGGAAATTTGTGCGCTGTCTTCGGCCTCATCATGCTCATCGTCGATATCGCCGACGATTTGCTCAAGCACATCCTCGATGGTGACCAAGCCCGCTACGCCGCCGTATTCGTCAATCACGATGGCCATATGGTTGCGTGATTGGCGGAACTCGCGCAACAACAAGTCAAGACGCTTGGATTCGGGAATCAAAAATGCAGGGCGCAGCAGGTCGTGCAGGTTCAGATCGCCATCATCGCTGATGCCGCGCAACAGGTCTTTGGCCAGCAAGATGCCAAGAATCTGGTCGCGGTCTTCGCCATGCACGGGAAAGCGTGAATGGCCGGACTCCACCGCCGTTCTCAGTGCCGTGCGCATATCGGCATCCACCGGCACAGTGACCATTTGCGAGCGCGAAACCATGACATCACCCACGGTCAGCTCGGAAACGGCGATTGCCCCTTCCATCATCCGCAGGGTATCCAGATCCAGCAGACCATCGGCCTGGGCATCGCGCAGAAACTCCAGCACATCGCCGCGGCTGGTCGGTTCACCGGAAAAAGCTGCGCCCAAACGGCGCAGCCAGCTTTTGTGTTCAGGTTGAGGGCTGGAACTGTCAGACTCTTCGTTCATGCAGTGGATGTTGCGGGCAACATGGAAGGCATCAGTTTAACAGTGTCAGGGGAGATTGCCGTCATGGCGAGTCGGCTTCAGGCGGAACAGGCGGGGTAGGCGCTTCTACTTCATAACCACGCGCCTTGAGGCGGGCAAGCAGGCCATTGCTGGAAGTGACCTGGTGCATGGGCAGGGTGGCGAAGGTGCTTGTATTGCGGGCAATGGCGGCTTCAGCGGCCGCCAGCCAGCGATTTTCAGCTTCGGCCTCGGCCGCGCGAATGGAAATACTGCTCTCCAGTGCGCTGGCGACCACATTGCGACATACTTGCCAGTCACCGACACTGCGTCCGGCATTACGCAGGGTATCGATGTCGCCCAGTGCCCAGGCGTTGGCAATGCGCTTGCTGCGCGGAATTTCACGCTCAACCCAGTCCATGTAGCGGCGCAGGCAAGCACGGTCATCCACTTGTGCCGCCGAAGCGCTGGCCTGCCTGAGCGCCTGACGGCCCGAAAATTTCTGCTCCAGCGTGGTGGAGACCGTTTTCAGGCGTTTTTGCTTGCGTAGCCGCTCCAGGGTTTCCCCCACCACGCCACTGCGACCCAGGCTGTTTTGTCGCAGGGCGGCGCGATAGAGCGCTTCTGCGGCAAAGTAAGGGCGCAATTGGTTGACTTCTGGCTGGTCGGCGAGATATTGCTGCTGCAAGCGCTGCCAGCGGGCGGCGTCTTCCGGGGAGAGCACTTGTTGCAGGGTTTTGCCGTCCGGATTCTTGCGCAGCCGGTTGGCCTGCGGCAGCAGGAACAGGCCGCCAAGCATGCCGCCGCGAGGCGAGAACGACAGGCTGGGGGGCAGCAACCATTCTTGCGCACGACTCATGCGCGCTTCCACTTCGATGCTGTCCCACTGGATATTGTGCGGAATCGGCGATACCAGACCCAGTACCCACATCACATGCTCGCCACGGCTGACTTTCCAAAGTCCTGGCCCCTGCACCCGGCCACTGACCACCACGCTGTCGATAAGCGGACTTTGCACGCCGGGCTGCGCACTGGCCGGAGGTGGTTCAGTAGGTGTGGGCGCTTTTTGGGCTGCAACAGGATGGCAAAAGACCAGGGCAAGTGCTGCAAACAGGGCGTGGCTTTTCATGGCAGTCCTTTAGGTGAATGTGGGTATTTTGCAGTCGGCAAACTGGCTCAGGCCTGTATGCCATCGCTACGCAAATAAGGTGCGAAGCTTGGAAACATCCAGGGCTTCTGCGCCAGCACCAGGCAAATGCCGGTTTTTTGCTGTGGGGGGAGGGTGGCATCGCGCAGCAATAGCGCATCGAACTCCCGCGCCAGCGCTTGCAGATGCTCGCGCATCAATTGCACGCCTTCATGGCTTAACTCCCCAGCCAGAAGATAGAGTGCATCCTGCTCGCCGATAAAGGCTTCGGCAAAGTATTCCCCCAGGAGTTGACGTCGAAAATACTGCTCCATCGGGCCATTGCAGCGCCAGCGAAAATTGCGTGCAGTCAATGGCCTTCCCCGATTGCCTGGCAGCATTTCGATAATCCCGAGGCGGTCAAGGCGCGCAAGGAGACAGACCCATTCGGACTCACTGAAGCGGAAATAACACTGCATGTCCTCAAAGCGCCAGCGGTTTAGTACCAGAAACATCACCAGTAGCAGTGCCGGGTCATCCACCAGCGCTTGTTCTTGTGCATTACTCAGTTCTGACATTGGTTGGCGTGCCCGGTCTGCGGTTGCGGCAAGTTCAGAAAGGCCAAGACCAAGCACATCGCAGATTTGCTCGATGCGATGCAGTTGAATGGACTTTACCGAAAACATCCGTTTGATAGCCGCTTCGCTAATACCAATGCGCTGCGCCAGATCTTTATAGGTGATGCCCTGTGCTTTCAGGTTGCGCTTTAAGGCATCAATCAGTTCGATGGAGAGTGACAAGTCTAGTTTCTCTATACCCAAGGCGATTGAATATTCCACTTGGTAGATTTTTACTGCAAGTCTTTTATGGCAGGGCAAAAATGCGCTTTAGCTCAAATGGAGAACTCTGATGTATTGCAAGATCTTGGCAGCGCTGCTGCTTGCCGCCCCATTTTCTGCCTTTGCCGTGCCGCAATCGAACCAGGCCAGTGAGGCCTCGGCCTTGAGTCTTGAGCTTTCCGGTGAGGCTTCGGAGGCGACTGCACTGGCGTTGTCGGCAGGCGGCAGGTTTGTGGTGAAATCGCTGGAAGCCAGTGGCGAAACCTTGGTGTTGGTGCTGGAAAAAGTCGGAACTGGCGCCTCTCATGCGGTCAGGGTTTCAAGTCGTGCCGTGGTTGGTACCGGCTTGGTAGTTTCAGGGACGGTGGTGGTTTCAGTCGTGCTTGGCGGTTATTTATTGAGTCATGAGGGCAAGGTGTTCGCATTTGTGCCGGATGCGCGTGTGCGCAAAATGATTCACAGCCAGGAGATTGGCTGATGAAAATGCCGGGATTTGTCGCAGCTACGCTGGCAGTGGCGCTGCTTTTACCGCTACCGGTTCTGGCAGGACAAGGCTGCGAAGCGCGCGAAACCACACCGCAGCAAGTGGCTGCCGCCGCACGGACTGCAATCACCGTGGCCGATGCACTGGAGGCACGCAATGCGCCAGTGGCTTTGGTCGCGCGGGTAGGCACGGATCTTTCCCGTTACGGGCTGGTTTACAGTCATGCCGGGTTTGCCATGCGCGATCACGCCAGCGGGCGCTGGAGCGTGGTGCATCTTTTGAATCGCTGCGGCACCGACCGTGCCGGTTTGCATGTTCAGGGGCTGGTGAACTTTTTTGCCGATGACCTGGTGAATCAGGATGCACGCATTGTCTGGTTGCCACAGGTCGAGGCTGAGCGCCTTGCCGATTATTTGCGTGCACTGCCCAGCAATAGTCTTTTGAATCACAACTACAACCTGCTGGCAAGGCCGGGCAGTGAAAAGACGCAGAACTCCACCGCATGGGTGCTGGAAACGCTGGCAATGACGCAATTGCCAGCGGATGCACAAATCACCCGCGCCCGCACATTTGCCCAAGCCCAGCAACGTGGCTTTTTGCCTGACATCATTCATGTAGCTTATGGCAAGCGCGTTTTGGGTGGGATGTTCAGTGCCAATACCGACTTTACCGATCATCCGGTGAGCACACGCTTGAAGGGGGACTATCCGGTGGTGACGGTACGTTCAATATTGCGTTATATGGCAAACACGGGTCTTGATGCCGGGCAGATGGAATGGCGCAACGGCGTCTTGCAATCCAGCCCAAGCGAGGGTTGAGTGCTCAATCATTGTTGAGATACGGGTCGGCGATGCCAAGTCCGGCCAGAATCTCGCGCTCAAGCTGTTCCATGGCTTGGGCATCGGCATCGTTTTCATGATCCCAGCCCAGTAAATGCAGTACGCCATGCACGGTCATGTGCGCATAGTGGGCATTGACCGGCTTGCCTTGCTCGGCAGCTTCGCGCGCCACCACCGGAGCACAAATCACCAGGTCGCCAAGCAGCGGGAAGCGGGCAGTTTTGGGCAGCCCCGGCGGGCGCTCGGCCGGGAAGCTGAGCACATTGGTGGCATAGTCTTTGCCACGATAGTGACGGTTCAGTGCCTGGCCTTCCTCGCTGTCAACGATGCGGATGGCAAGGTCGGCATCACGGATGCGCCCTTCAAGCGTGGCAGCCACCCAGCGCCGGAAGCTGCCGGGCGCTGGCACGCCTTTACGCGGCGCGGCGTAGCTGATGCTGACTTCAAGTTCCAGAGGTCCACGGGTCATCCCCAAGATTCTATGTAAGTTTGATGAAAGATGCTTGATTTTATGAAAATGCTTATCATTGGCTTTTAATTTCAGGGTTTGCCCCTCGGGCTGTGCTGTGTATGAAATGGTATGTACGGGTTCGCAATGCATGGAAGCGTCCTTTCTTCGCCCTTTGGGGGTGGCCGATCATTCTGGGGGTACTGAGTCTGACTGGGCTTATGAGTGCATTGGTTTCAGATGCATGGGGGGATATCTGGTCATGGTTCGCGCTGGGACTGCCGATTCTGGTCATGGCATGGTTCGGTTTTCGTTCGGGTGATAGTGGGGGAACGACGTGAAGGCGCGTACCATGCGGTTATGGGCGTGGCTGCACAAATGGAGCAGCTTGGTGTGCACGCTGTTCATGTTGTTACTGTGCCTGACCGGACTGCCGCTGATTTTTCACCATGAAATCGGGCATCTTCTGGGGACGGAAGTGGAATCTCCGCAGATGCCGGCTGATACGCCTCGGGTAAGCCTGGACAAGATTGTCGAAGTCGCGCGTGCCCAGCACCCTGACCGGATTGTGCAGTACATGAGCCAGGAACCGGATGATGACAGCAAGTGGTTTGTCACGTTGACGCCAACGCCTGAGCCAACCAATGACTTCAAATCGGTGGTGGTGGATGCCCGTAGTGGGGAAATCCTTGGGCAGCCCACTTACAACAGTGGCTTCATGTGGGTGATGCTGAAGCTGCATGTAGATTTGTTTGCCGGCTTGCCTGGCAAACTGTTTTTGGGGTTGATGGGGATTTTGCTATTGATTTCCATTGTTTCGGGCGTGGTGCTGTATGCGCCTTTCATGCGTCGGTTACGTTTTGGCGAAGTCAGGCGTGATCGTTCGCCGCGCCTGAAGTGGCTGGATTTGCACAATCTTCTGGGTATCGTTACCTTGGCTTGGCTGTTTGTGGTCGCTGCCACAGGAGTTATCAACACATGGGCAGAGTTGCTGGTGTATTACTGGCAGCAGGAAGAGTTGCAGCATCTGCTGGCAGCCTATCAAGGCCAGCCTCTGGTGGCCGAATCAATGCGTGCCTCATTACAGCAGACGGTGGAGGCGGCAACGGCTGCGACTGACGGGCAAAAAATCTCCTTCATTGCGTTTCCCGGTACCGCATTTTCGACACCGCATCATGTGACCGTATTGTTCAGTGGTGATACGCCGTTGACTGCGCGTCTTCTGAATGTGGCGATGGTGGATGCCTTGAGTGGCGAAGTGACCGATACGCCACAGATGCCGTGGTACCTCACAGCCTTGCTGATTTCCCAGCCCCTGCATTTTGGTGATTATGCAGGGATGCCGATGCAAATCATCTGGGCGCTGCTGGATATCGCCAGTATCGTCGTGCTTTGCAGTGGCTTGTATCTGTGGTTGAAGCGTTCACGCCGGACATCCAACGCATCGCCAGAGGAGCCGGAAGCCTGATTGCCGCAGCGGCATCAGTTTGTCATGAAGTTGCCGTCAGCGGCTTTTGCCGGGCGGTATTGAATTGGAGTAAACAGTGAAAAAAAGATTTGCATTCAGTCTGTGTGCGGTGGCCGTGTGCACGATATTGGCGCAAGCACGAGCCCAGGAGGCGGTTGATGTTGCCCGGACACTTGATGCCATCGTGGTCAAGGGAAAACGCGATAACCGGATTTCCAAGGGGGCTACCGGGCTTGCTATGGAGATTGCCGAAACACCACAGAGCATTAGTACGGTAGAAAAGGAAGATATCCGCAACTATGCGCTTGGAGACTCAAACGAAGCGTTGCGTCTGGCAACGGGTGTCAATGTCGAGCAATATGAAACCAATCGCGCAGTATTCAATTCGCGCGGCTTTGATGTGCAACTGACCCAGATTGACGGGCTGGGGATGAGTAACGACTGGGGCGTGGTGCTCAGCCAGCAGGATACCTGGTTGTTTGAACGGATTGAGCTTATTCGTGGTGCCAATGGCCTGTTGACCGGGGTGGGCAATGCCTCCGGGACGGTCAACTATGTACGCAAACGGCCATTGAACCGGGATGAAGGCGAGGTTGGGGTATTGTTTGGCAGTCATGGGCGCAAGCGTGGCGTATTCGATTACAACAAGGTATTGAGTGCGGATGGGCGTTGGGCTGGGCGGTTGCTGATGGCGCATGAGGACAAGGATTCCTGGATTCGCGCACTGCATAACCGGCGCAGCAATGTCTATGCCGTGGTTGACGGGCAAATCGGCGAGATGGGAGTTCTGACTGCGGGCCTGTCGTGGCAGCGGCATTTGCAAGATTCGCCGATGTGGGGGTCATTAACACTCAATTACGCCCCGCCTCAAGGGGGAATGGCGGAGTTTGACGTGTCTGCCTCCACTTCGCAGGACTGGACTTACTGGAATACTCGCTCATTCAATGCATTTGCTGAATATGTGCACCATTTGGGCGATAACTGGGAGCTGAAAGTCACGGGTAATCATCGGAAAACCGATGAGGATGCAGCGTTGTTTTATGCTTTTGCCCCGCAAAAGGGTCTGTCAGCCGACAACACCGGGCTGTTGGGGTGGCCGCATGCCAGCAATGGGCAAATCCGGAATCGGTTGCTTGATGTCAATATGCAGGGGATTTGGACGGCTTTTGGCCGCGAGCATGAGCTGATTTTCGGGCTGAGTCATTCAGTCCAGGAAAACTCGGGAAAGACGCGCGAATACGATACCGTGCGCTACCAGTTCAAGCCATTGCCGGCCTTTCCGTATGCTGGTAATGCTTATCCCGAGCCGCTTTGGGGCGCATGGGTGCCAAGAAATGGCGGCAAGCAGGCATTGACCCGGCTGTATGCGGCTAACCGTTTTGCCCTCGGTGATAATTGGAAAGCGATTATCGGGGTCAATGCAGTGAAGCTGCATCGTGAAGGCAGCTCCCGCTATGGCGGCGGTACAACCGTGACGCATTATCCGGATACCCGAGAGGTCAGCCCTTATGTGGGGTTGACCTGGGAGTTTGCACCAGGGCTGACTGGCTATGTTTCCTGGTCTGATATTTTCCAAAATCAGGATCAGAGCGATTATTACGGTGTGTATCTTGACCCAATGCGTGGAGTCAACAAAGAAGTGGGTGTCAAGGCCGAATGGCTGGATGGTCGGATGTTGACCACGGTGGCATTGTTTACTGCCGAGCAACAAGGGCTTGCCACTGAAGCGGAAGGTCTCAATCCGCAAGGGCAGAGCTATTACGAGCCTAAAGATGTGGAATCGCGGGGCGTGGAAATTGAAAGCAGTGGCCGCTTGGGAGAAAGCGCACGGCTTTCGCTTGGCATCACCCACCTGAAACTGACCGGCCCTGACCGGCTCAATATCTATGAGTGGGTGCCGCGTAATACTGTCAAATTGCGCTTGGATAGCCGTTTGCCAGGGGTGCCGCAATTGCAGCTCGGGGCAGGCCTGCGTTGGCAAAGTCATACCCAGAAAAACAATGGCGCCTGGCAGGGCGCTTATACGGTGGCGCATGCCTTTGCTGCCTATGAGTTCAGCAAACAGGCCAGGGTGCAGTTGAACGTGGATAATGTGTTCAACGAAAAATATGTTGAAGGATTGGTATATGGTGCCATTTATGGCATGCCGCGCAGTACTTCACTGAGCTTCAATTACCGCTTCTGATTTTGCGGAAGGGGAGAGGGTGGCCGCTTCGGAAAGCTAGATGGCTGACCGAAGCGGTCATTTGCCTGCTTCGTGTAGAAAAAGACACTGTAACTTATGCGTCCGATACAGGAGCGCTGATTACCTTCTCGCGTGCCTCATAGGCATTGACGATGCGTGCGACTAGCGGATGCCGCACCACATCGCGGGACTCGAAGAAGGTGAAGCTCACGCCTTCGACATCGCGCAGCACTTCAATGGCATCTTTGAGCCCGGACTTCATGTGTCGCGGCAAGTCAATCTGGGTCATGTCGCCGGTGACAACCGCGGTGGAGCCAAAGCCCAGGCGGGTGAGAAACATCTTCATCTGCTCGATGGTGGTGTTCTGCGCTTCGTCCAGAATCACGAACGCATCGTTCAGGGTGCGGCCGCGCATATAGGCCAGCGGGGCGATTTCGATGACGTTTTTCTCAAGCAGCCGCGCGACTTTTTCCACGCCCAGCATTTCATACAGTGCGTCATACAGCGGGCGCAGATAGGGATCGACTTTCTGGCTCAAATCACCGGGCAAAAAGCCGAGTTTCTCGCCCGCCTCCACTGCAGGGCGCACCAGCACCAGGCGCTGGATGCGCGACTGGTTGAGGGCTTCGACTGCCATGGCGACGGCAAGGAACGTCTTGCCCGTGCCGGCAGGACCAATGCCGAAGTTGATGTCATGGGTGGCGATGGCATGCAGGTATTTCTTCTGGTTGCCGCCACGACCCTTGATGGTGCCGCGTTTGACCCGCACGGCCACTTCCTGCGGGATGTAATCGCCCCGGTCAGAGCTCTCGCCATCGGCTGCGCTATCGGCATCGCCAATCAGGCCGGCCAGACGCAGGTTCAGGGCATGGCCGTCGAAAGTCGCCTCGGCAGCCTCGGCATACAGCGCGCGCAGCACTTTTTCTGCCCGTGCAAGACTGTGATCATCGTCGGACTTGATGCGGAACACATTGCCGCGATTGGAGATTTCCACGCCCAGCCGCAACTCAAGCTGGCGCAGATGGGCATCGAAGGGGCCGGCGAAATTGGCCAGCTGTTCGCTATCGTTGGGCTCTAGGGTGAAGTCGTAGTGGGGCATGGCATGAATCGGCATGGAAAGACGCAACCTTAGCGCATGTTGCAAGCCAGGGCTTGCACCTGATGCTCACAACAGGCACCTTGCATATCCATGCCAAACCCGTAGGAGAGCGATATGCGTCCAGCCCTGCTGGCTACAGCCCTGATATTGGCCTTGCCGCTGGCATCCGTCCGCGCAGAGCAGACCCTGCTGAGCGCCGCGCGCATCCATACCATGGATGCAAAACAGCCGCATGCCGAGGCGATGGTGTTTGACCACAATGGCCGGATTCTGGCTGTGGGCGATGCGACGACGCTTGCAGCGCGCTATCAGGCAGCCAAGCGCCTGGACTTGGGGCAGGCCACGGTGATTCCCGGCCTGATTGACGCCCATGGTCATATGCTGGGGCTGGGTATGCTGCATCTGGAAGTGAATCTTGCCGGCGTGCGCAGCAAGGCCGAGGCGCTGGAAAAACTCAAGGCCTTTGCCGAAAAATTGCCAGCGGGTGCCTGGCTGACCGGACGCGGTTGGGATCAGAACCTGTGGGCCGAAGCCCAGTTTCCGGATGCCAAAGACCTCGATGCCCTGTTTCCGGAGCGTCCGGTATGGCTGCGGCGGGTGGACGGGCATGCCGGCTGGGCCAATAGTGCGGCGATGCGCAAGGCGCGGCGCGCATTGCAAGGTGACTGGCAGCCCGAAGGTGGAAAAATCGAGCGCAGCGGCGGCCAGCCGACCGGGATTTTCATTGACAGTGCCATGCGCCTGATTGCCGAACTGGTGCCGGAAATGGATGAAGCCAGCGCCGAGCGCGCACTGGCGCTGGGGCTTGCCGATGCGGTAGCGCATGGCCTCACCGGCGTGCACGATGCCGGTGTGTCATTGCAGCAAATGCGTCGCTATCAGCGTTTTGCCGATGCCGGACGCTTGCCGCTGCGCATCACTGCGATGGCCGATGGCGATGCCCAGGCGCTGGACTGGCTGTGTGATAACGGCGTGTACCAGCATCCGGGGGCACGGCTGAAAATGCGCTCGGTCAAGGTGTTTGCCGATGGGGCGCTGGGCAGTCGTGGGGCAGCGCTGCTGGCCGATTACAGCGATGATCACGGCAATCGCGGCATCATGGTGACATCCGCGGCCGACTTGCAGCGCATCGCGCACAAATCAAAACGCTGTGGGGTGCAGATGGCGACGCATGCCATCGGCGATGCCGGCAACCGGCATGTATTGGACGCCTATGCCAGTGCTTTGGGGCGTGAGGCCGCCAGTAGCGACCACCGCTGGCGCGTGGAGCATGCACAAGTGGTATCGCTCGAAGACATCCCGCGCTTTCGCGCATTGGCGGTGATTGCATCGATGCAACCCACTCACGCCACCAGCGACATGGGCTGGGCTGAGCAGCGCGTGGGGGCTGCGCGCATCCAGGGCGCCTATGCCTGGCGCAAGTTCCGCGATGCCGGCGTGCATCTGGCGTTTGGTTCGGATTTTCCGGTTGAAGCGGTGGATCCGCGGCTGGGGCTGTATGCCGCCGTTAGCCGCAAGGACGCCAATGGCCAGCCCGCAGGTGGCTGGCAACCCCAGGAAAAACTCACGGCCTGGGAAGCATTGCGAGGCTTTACCCTGGATGCTGCATATGCCGGTTTTGCCGAGGCAGAAGTCGGCAGCCTTGAAGTGGGTAAACGCGCCGACTTCGTGGTACTGGCCGAGGATCCGCTGGCGATAGCGGATGCGGCATTGCGTCATTTGCATGTGCAGGCCACCTATGTCGATGGCAAGGCGGTCTATCAGCGTGATGCGATACGACACCCGGATTCAATTGACCCTTAACAAAGCATTCACATAAAATCGCCGCGCCAGCCAGCGAGAGCCAGCAAGCCCTGTCATTCTCGCTACTGGAGCTTTAAGCAATGAAACTTTCCACGCTGTCGGCCTCGATTGCGCTCGCGTTGTTTGCAGCGCCGATGCTGGCACAGCCACAAACCTCTGCTGTCAATTGCGCCGCTGCGCTTGAGGCAGCGCAAAAAGCCTGCGCCGACAAGGCAACCCCCTCATGCGTGCGCGAGAAACTGCCCGCCGGATGTCCGCTGCCGGGCGAGCCCAGCGCGCTTGAGCGCATTACCGTGGTCGGCACCCGTTTTGGTATCGATGTGCAGAAATATCCCGGCTCGGCCTCGGTACTGCTGCCCGAAGACCTGGATACGGCCACCGACATGATTCAGGCGCTCAAAGCCGTGCCCGGTTTTGACACCGGCAATGATGGCGGCCGCGCCATCGGGCAGAGTTTCAGCATTCGCGGCTTTGGGCATGGCTCGGAAAACCGCGTGATTTTGATGCAGGATGGCGTGCGCCGCTCGGCCAATCTATTCGCCAACCAGGTCTCGGGCTTTGGCATGGATCCGGTACTGGTGAAGCAGGTGGAGGTAGTGCGCGGCTCATCGGGGATTTCTTATGGCGGCGGCGCCATTGGCGGTGTGGTCGGCAGCACCACCAAGGATGCCGCTGATTTCGTCAGACCCGGCCACGCACTGGGCGCGGTGGCCAATTACCGTTTTGACTCCAATAACCAGCACCAGATTTACGGTGCATTTGCCTATGCGCCCGAAAACCGGCCATTCGAGCTTCTGGTATTTGCCAAGCAGGCCGCGCGCGGCAATCTGCGCATGGCCGGTGATATCGTGGAAAAAGGCGTGGGACGCCGCAATGAAACCCGTAACGATGAAGACATCGACACCCGCTTCATCAAGGCAGGCTGGAATCTTGGCGAAGGCCACAAGCTGATGCTGAGCCATTACGACCACCGTTTGGATGTGGTCACCGGCTGGAACAGCCTGTATCACACCGCGGCGCCCAGTCCCAAGACTGGCGCGGTGATAGGTGAGCGCGTACAGCAGGACACGGTGCTCGCCTGGCGGCTCAATCCGCCACAGAACCCCTGGCTTGCACTCTCGGCCAATGCCTATGTCACCCGTGGCTGGTACGAACGTGGCTACGAGCTTATCGACCTGTATTACAAGAATGAGGACAGGCGCTGGGGCTTCAACCTGCAAAACCTGAGCCAGTTCAGCACCGGCAGTGTCGGCCATCGCCTGCTGCTGGGCGTGGATTATGAAAACCGCGAAGAAGGCGCGCTGTATATCAGCGAGGGCAAGGAAACCCGCTTTGGCTCGATTCCCAACCGCTACCGCGACCTGGGCGTATTTGTGCAACATGAATCGGCCTGGTTCGGTGAGCGGCTGCTGCTGCAATTGGGCGGCCGTTATGACCGCTTCCATCGTCAGGTGATGAAGGTCGATGCCGACTACCAAAACAGTCGTTTCTCGCCGCGCCTGGGGCTGAGCTATGAGCTGTTCGATAGCTTCAACCTGCTTGCCAACTATTCCGAAGCCTTCCGCGCCCCTTCGCCGCACGAAACCTCATCTTCAGGGCCGCTGAACATCCATTACTGGTATCTGCCCAATCCCAACCTCAAAGCCGAAACCTCGCGCGAATACGAGGCAGGTTTTTCCTGGCGCCGGCACGGACTTTTCACAGAACATGACCGCTTCAATACCAAGCTGATGTTCTTCAATGGCCGCATCAAGGACATGATTCGCCTGGTGGTGGACTATGGCTCGGTCTCGCCCAGCGAAACTGAATATGCCCAGTACCAGAATGTCGATGGCGTGGACAGGCGCGGGCTGGAGTTCGTGATGAGCTATGACCAGCCGCACTGGGGTACGACACTCAGCTTTGAAAAGCTGGACATGGAAGATGTGAAAACCGGCAAGAAAAGCCCGTCCGCCTTTGCCGACCGCGCCCGTCTGGGCTTGCATTGGCAGCCGTTCGCAGACGATTTCAGCGTGTCGTTCGACATCAGCCACTGGTTCCGGCCCGAGCAGAACCCGCAAACCCTGGTCTCGCGCGGTGTGACTTACTGGTATGTACGCCAGCCCTATACGCAGAGCAATCTGCAAATGCGCTGGAAGCCGCATAGCAGTGGGGTGCGCATCTGGGATGAGCGCCTGGAATTTCTGCTGGGCATCAATAATGTGTTCGACCAGAAGCGCCTGCCCGCTGGCGGGGTAGAAACCACTTCGCGCACCGGCCTTGGCCGCAATGTGTATTTCAGCATCACCAAGCAGTTCTGAGGTACAAAAAGCACAACGCCTGCGTTGCGGCGCAGGCGTTGTGGGGTGTGGCATATGTGGTCAGTCGGCAATCGCCACCCGGCCGCGCAGCGAGTTGGGCATGGCTTCGGTAATCACCACATCAATGAACTGGCCGACAAGGCGCGGATGGCCGGGGAAATTCACCTGACGCATGTTTTCGGTTTTGCCGGTCAGCTCGTTGGCGTCTTTCTTCGAACGGCCGGTGACCAGAATGCGCTGGGTGCTGCCGACCATCGACTTGGAAATCTCGAAAGAATGCGCATTGATATGCGCTTGCAGGCGCGAGAGCCGGGCGTGTTTCTCTGCATCGCTGACATCATCAGGCAGGTCGGCGGCCGGCGTGCCAGGGCGGCGTGAGTAGATGAAGCTGAAGGACTGGTCAAAGCCGACATCCTCAATCAGCTTCATGGTCTTTTCAAAATCCGCTGCCGTTTCGCCAGGGAAGCCGACGATAAAGTCGGAGCTGATGGAAATGTCCGGGCGCACCGCACGCAGCTTGCGCACTTTTTGCTTGAATTCCAGCGCCGTATAGCCGCGCTTCATTGCTGCAAGGATGCGGTCGCTGCCCGACTGCACCGGCAGATGCAGATAATTGGCGAGCTTGGGCACATCACGGTAGGCCTCGATCAGCGAATCGGAAAACTCCAGCGGATGCGAGGTGGTGAAGCGGATGCGCTCGATGCCGTCGATTTCGGCGATGGCACGGATCAGCAGGGCAAGGTCGGCAGTTTCCTCGGACTCACTGATCGGCCCGCGATAGGCGTTGACGTTCTGTCCCAGAAGGTTGATTTCGCCCACGCCCTGCGCCGCCAGCTGCGCCACTTCCACCAGTACGTCCTCAAACGGACGGCTGACCTCCTCGCCACGGGTATAGGGCACCACGCAGAAGCTGCAATATTTGCTGCACCCTTCCATGATGGAGACGAAGGCGGTCGGGCCTTCGGCGCGCGGCTCGGGCAGGGCGTCGAATTTTTCGATTTCCGGAAAGGAAATATCCACCTGCGCCTTGCCGGATTGGCGGCGAGCGCGGATCAGCTCCGGCAGGCGGTGCAGGGTTTGCGGACCAAAAACCAGATCCACGAACGGCGCGCGCTTGATGATGCCTTCGCCTTCCTGCGAGGCCACGCAGCCACCCACACCAATGATGACATTGCGGCCATCGGCTTTGAGCTGCCGCCAGCGACCGAGCTGGCTGAATACCTTTTCCTGTGCCTTTTCGCGGATGGAGCAGGTATTGACCAAAATCACATCGGCTTCTTCGGCGTTCTGGGTCAGCTCAAGCCCCTCGTGCTCGGCCAGCACATCGGCCATGCGTGCGGAGTCGTATTCGTTCATCTGGCAGCCGTGGGTCTGGATGAACAGCTTGCCGGTGGGCTGGCTAAGGGTAGGGCGGGGCGAAGTGCCGTCGAGCACGGCAAGTGGGATACGGTCAGTCATGGTGTTGTCCGGGGCGCGATGCGGATTCCGGGCCGGGTGTGAAAAAGGTGATAAAGTGTGACAAGTGTACGGGTAATGGCTGAATTGGAACAGTTTTCAGAGTCGAAAGCGATGCGAGCGGCGTTCTTGTGGATATGTGCAGGTATGGCCTTGCTGGGCGCAGATAGCGTACTGGCAGGAACGCTATATCGCTGTGACAGTCCGGACGGCACGCGCAGCTATTCCAATAAACGGGTGCGCGGCGCCAGCTGTCAGGCAGTAGCCAGCTATACCCGGCAGCCCGCTTCCAGTTGGCGGCCGGTGGCCAGCGCTTCTGCCGCCAATATCAAGCCCGAGCCGGTGAGCACGCCAGCACCCACCACACAGCCGCCGAGTACGCCCAAACCTGCCGCTGCCAGCGTGTCATCCACGCCCGGCGGCGGGCGCCGGGTCAGCGGGCAAATCTATACCTATACGGTTGATGGGGTGACCTATTCCACCAACCAGCGCCCCCAGGGCGTGGCTGCGGCGGCCATCAGAACCACGCCTTACAGCTTTATCGAAACCTGCTATGCCTGTGCTGCACAGCCCGGGGTGAACTTCGGGCGCCTGCGCCTCAATACCAATGCTTATCAGGCCGAGATTGCCGAGGCTGCGCGCCGGCATGGGGTGGATGAGGCGGTTATCCGCGCCATCATGCATGCCGAGTCTGCCTATAACCCCAATGCGCTCTCGCGCGCTGGCGCGCAAGGACTGATGCAGCTGATGCCTGCGACCGCGCGCCGCTTTGGCGTGACCAATGCCTTTGACCCGCGCCAGAATATTGATGGCGGCGTGCGTTATCTGGCCTGGCTGCTGCGCCGCTTCAATGGCGATTTGACCCTGGCTTCGGCTGGTTACAACGCCGGTGAAGGTGCGGTGGACAGATACAAAGGCGTGCCGCCGTACAACGAAACCCGCCGCTATGTGGAGCGCGTGCGGGTACTGGCTGACCGTTACCGCGCCGAGCGGCGCTAATCGCCCGCCGTGCATTCTTCTGTCAGACGTACAAGACCGCCTGATTGCGCTTGAAGATAGGCTGTGAGCCGGGGTATTTGATGTTTTTTACAGTGATTTTTGCCAAAGGTCATTGTCCCGCGCTTTCAGCTTCCGTTACACTTTGTCGCCTTTGTGACCGAGCCGGGTAAATGGCTTGGTTGCCAGCTAATCGCCAGCAACAACAATCGGAGTGCCGAATGGCCCACGATGAAATTCATCCCCCGGTTGATCCGGGTCGTCGCCGGTTTCTGACCGCAACCACCGCTGTGGTGGGTGCGGTAGGTGCCGGTTTTGCCGCAGTTCCGTTCATCAAGAGCTGGAATCCCAGTGCCCGTGCCAAATTGGCCGGTGCGCCGGTCATCCGCTCGGTATCGGATATCGAAGTAGGTAAGCAGGTCGAAGTAATTTGGCGTGGTCAGCCGATCTTTATCGCGCGCCGCAGCCAGGGCATGCTCGACACGCTGCCGGACATGAATGCCAAGGTGGTCGATCCTGAGTCCAGCAATGCGGACCAGACGCCTGCATTTGCCAAGAACCAGCATCGCTCGATCAAGCCGGAAATCCTGGTGCTGGTCGGCGTTTGCACGCACCTGGGCTGTGCGCCGCAGTTCATCCCCGAGGTCAAGCCGCAGGCTTTTGATCCGGACTGGAAGGGCGGTTATTTCTGCCCCTGCCACAAGTCCAAGTACGACATCGCCGGGCGCGTGTATCACGCGCAGCCTGCGCCGCTGGCACTGCCGGTGCCGCCGTATCACTTCCAGGACGATGAAACCCTGGTGATTGGTATCGAACCACAGGGGGGCGCATAAGCCATGTCCAAGATCATGCAAGTCACCAATAACCTGATGGATTGGTTCAACGAGCGTGCGCCCGGCTTCATGCCGTTCTACCGCAAGCACATGACGCATTACTATGCGCCGAAGAACTTCAACATCTGGTACATCTTCGGCGTGCTGTCGATGGTGGTGCTGGTCAACCAGATTCTGACCGGCATTTTCCTCACCATGCACTTCAAGACCAGTGCCAAGGAAGCGTTCGACTCGGTCGAATACATCATGCGCGATGTCGAGTGGGGCTGGTTGATCCGCTATATGCACTCCACCGGCGCTTCACTGTTCTTTGTGGTGGTGTATCTGCACATGTTCCGCGGCCTGATGTACGGCAGCTACCGCAAGCCGCGCGAGCTGGTGTGGATTCTCGGCATGCTGATCTATCTGGTGCTGATGGCCGAGGCCTTCATGGGCTATGTGCTGCCCTGGGGACAAATGTCGTTCTGGGGTGCCAAGGTGATCATCTCGCTGTTTGGCGCGGTGCCGGTCATCGGTGGCGGCCTGACCGAATGGATCATGGGTGACTACAACCCCTCCGATGCCACCTTGAACCGTTTCTTCGCCCTGCACGTGATTGCCCTGCCGCTGGTGCTGTTGCTGCTGGTGGTGCTGCACCTGGGGGCGCTGCATGAAGTGGGTTCCAACAACCCCGACGGCATTGAAATCAAGAAGGGTCCGAAGGGCAACCGCTGGTCGCCGACCGCACCGGCCGATGGCATCCCGTTCCATCCGTATTACACGGTGAAGGACACCTTCTTCGTCGGTTGCTTCCTGATGGTGGCCGCATTCATCATCTTCTTTGTGCCGGCTTTTGGTGGCTGGTTCCTGGAGCATGACAACTTCACTGCCGCCAACGAGCTGGTCACGCCGCCGCACATCAAGCCGGTGTGGTACTTCACCCCGTATTACGCCATGTTGCGCGTGGTGCCCTCGTTCTTTGGCATCAAGCTCTGGGGCGTGCTGGTGATGGGGGGCGCGATTGCCGTGCTGTTCCTGCTGCCGTGGCTCGACAAGTCGCCGGTCAAGTCCTACCGCTACCGTGGCAAGCTGTCCTGGATGCTGCTGATCCTGTTCGCCATCGCCTTTATCTGGCTGGCCAAGATTGGTGGCGGCCCCGGCACCGATCCGAAAGAAGAAGTCATCGGCCGCATTCTGACCGTTTACTACTTCCTGTTCTTCCTGACTATGCCAATCTGGACCAAATGGGACAAAACCAAACCCGTCCCCGAGCGCGTTACGGGGGGGCACTGATAATGAATACGCTGATTCGTAATGCACTGTTCGCACTTGTTGCCGCCATTGGCTTCGCCGGTGCAGCGCAGGCGGCCGATGACGTGCCGCTGATGCACTCGGGTATTGACCTCAGCGACAAAGCTTCGCTGCAACGCGGTGCCAAGTACTACATGAACTACTGTGCCGGTTGCCACTCGCTGAAATACCAGCGCTACTCGCGGATGGCTGAAGACCTCGGGCTTACCGAAGAAGAAGTCAAGGAAAACCTGATCTTCAACAGCGATACCCAGATGGGTGAAAACATCAATACCGGGATTGACCCGAAGCTGGGCGAAGCGTTCTTCGGCAAGGCGCCGCCGGATTTGTCGGTGATTTCCCGGGTGCGCGGTGATGACTGGATTTACAGCTATCTGAAATCGTTCTATCTGGACGATACCCGTCCGCTGGGCTGGAACAATACCGTGTTCCCGAATGCCTCGATGCCGAATGTGCTGTGGGAGCTGCAAGGTCTGCAACATCCGCAATACGGCATGCTCGATGAAACCGGCGAGCGCCCGGTCACTGGCATGGTGGTGACCCAGGCCGGTCGCCTCAATGCCGAGGAATTCGATCAGGTCGTGCGTGACATCACCGCTTTCCTGGCTTACACCGGCGAGCCGGTGATTCTCAAGCGCCAGCAACTGGGGGTATGGGTGCTGCTTTTCCTGGCAGTCTTCACCTTCTTTGCCTGGTTGCTCAAGCGCGAATACTGGAAGGATGTACATTGATGGAAGCCCGACGCGAGCCTGATGGCTCGCGTCGCGTATCATGCGCCTTTGCAATATGGGATAGGGCGCTGGACTAGGTCAAAGGGAGTCATGCAGTGATGATGTCGGTCAGTTCCAGAATACGAAACAATCTGACGCTGTTTTCCGGTGTGGATGATGTGCTATCGCACCGTACCCGTTTGGTCTTGGCCGCCAAGGGCGTGAGCTATGACTTCATTCCGGTTGATCCGATGCGGCCACCGGAAGACTTGATGGATCTCAACCCCTATCACTCGCTGCCCACCCTGGTTGAACGTGACTTGGTTCTGTACGCGGCAAGCGTGGTCAGTGAATATCTGGATGAGCGTTACCCGCATCCGCCACTGATGCCGATTGAGCCCATCGCCCGTGCCCGCCTGCGTCTTGCCATGCTGCGCATCGAGCATGACTGGGTGCCGCAAGTGCAGGCGATGCAACTGGGGAACAAGGCGCAGGCCAGCGCTGCGCGCAAGCGCCTGACTGAACTGCTGGTACAGGCAGTGCCGGTATTCAAGGCCAGCAAGTTCTATCTCAATACGGAAATGAGTCTGGCGGATTGCGCCATGGCGCCGATTATCTGGCGTCTGGAGGCGCTGGGGATACCGCTGCCCAAGGACGGCGCCAAGGCAATTGAGGAATACGGCAATCGTATTTTCCGTAATCCCGGTTTTCTCCGCAGCCTGACCGAAGAAGAAAAGAAGCTGCGCGAAATCCCGGAATGATGTTCGCCACTGCTTTGCAAGACGAGGGATGGGCATGAGTGATATGCCGGAGATGAGCAGCCAGAGGCCGTATCTGCTGCGCGCCATGCACGAATGGATCAGCGATAACGGCATGACGCCCTACCTGTTGGTCAATGCGAATTTCAAAGGCGTGCACGTGCCACCGCATACCATCAAGGATGGGCAGGTGGTGCTGAATATCGCCGAACGCGCAGTGCACATGCTCAGCCTAGGCAATGAATACATTACCTTCAATGCCCGCTTTGGCGGTGTCAGCCACGAGGTGTTCGTGCCGGTGGCTGCGGTGCTGGCGATCTATGCGCGTGAAACCGGGCAGGGGATGGGCTTGCCGCCTGATTTGGATGTCAGTGATGAGTCTGAAGTGGATATAGGCGTATCTTCGAGCGCCACAGACGATAAGTCTGCGGCAGCGACAAAACTTGTTTCAGTTCCCTCTGATGATGATGGCGGTGATGAGCCACCATCGAACAGTCCCGCATCTCCCCCCAGGCGTGGCCATTTGCGGGTAATCAAGTAAGCCGATTTTTATCGGCGCAGCCAGGCGGCGATGCTGAGTCGCTCGCGCTTGGCAGGCAATACTTCGTGCTCCAGCTCGCTCAAAAAGCATAGGGATGCGCTGATGCACACAATTTCGATACCAAAATTGATGTCGCCGTATAGTTGCGCATCACACAAAAAGCGCACAGACTACGTCTCCACGCTCACACGATCTCCAAGGCAATGATGTCTTGGAACGAAAAGCAAAAACTTAGCAGTGTCACTTGTTTACACCTGACAACGGCGTAACAAATAGAACACCACGCCCGGGTGGCGAAACTGGTAGACGCAAGGGACTTAAAATCCCTCGGTGGAAACACCATGCGGGTTCGATTCCCGCCCCGGGCACACACTGGAGAGCGCTGTGCCGCAACTTGCTGATGCAAACATTGCCGTGATGGGTCTGGGCTATGTGGGTCTGCCATTGGCGGTGGCTTTTGCCCGGCACTTTCCTACCGTGGGCTTTGATACTGATGCCGGGCGTATCGCCGAGTTGCGAGCGGGCATCGACCGTACCCGTGAAGTGCCCAATGACGCTCTTGCCGTACCGCAGCTGTGCTACAGCGCTGATGCGGCGGCACTTGCTGACTGCAATGTGTATATCGTCACCGTGCCGACGCCTATCGATGCGGCACATGACCCTGACCTTAGGCCATTGATGGCAGCCAGCGAGCTGGTCGCTGCGCATCTGAAACCAGGCAATGTGGTGATTTTCGAGTCCACTGTGTATCCGGGTACTACTGAAGAAATCTGCGTGCCGCTCTTGGAGCAAGGCTCGGGGCTGCGCTTCAACGTGGATTTTTTCTGCGGTTACAGCCCGGAGCGGGTTAATCCCGGCGATCACAGGCGGCGGCTGGCGGATATCGTCAAGGTCACTTCCGGCTCCAACGCGGCGACGGCGGATTTTGTCGATGCCCTGTACCGGCGCATCATCACTGCGGGCACGCATCGCGCGCCCAGCATTCGGGTGGCCGAGGCCGCCAAGGTGATCGAGAACATCCAGCGCGATGTCAATATCGCGCTCATCAACGAGCTGGCGCTGGTGTTCGACCGTTTGGGACTCGATACCCGTGATGTATTGGATGCGGCCAGCAGCAAATGGAATTTTTTGCCGTTTCAGCCGGGACTGGTGGGCGGGCACTGCATCGGCGTTGACCCGTATTACCTGCTGCACAAGTCGGAGTCCGCTGGCTATCACCCGCAGCTGATTGATACTGCCCGCCGCATCAATAACCGCATGGGGGCGCATGTGGCAAGCCGGGTGCTGGCATTGCTTGCCGGGCGCGGCAAGCAGCCACAAGGCGCTCGCGTACTGGTCATGGGCATGACGTTCAAAGAAGACTGCCCCGACCTTCGCAACAGCAAGGTGCTGGACGTGATTGCCGCGTTGCAAGCGGCAGGCGCTGCCGTCGATGTGCATGACCCTTGGGCGGATCCGCAGCAGGCACATGCCGAATATGGCATCGAGTTGTTGTGTGATTTGCAGCCGGGTGACTATGACGCGCTGGTACTGGCCGTGGCGCATCGCCAATACTTGGCGATGGATGCGGCAACACTGCGTGCATTGGGCGCCGCCGATGCACTGGTATATGACGTCAAATCGGTATTGCCGCGTGCCGTGGTGGATGCGCGGCTTTGAGTTTTTGGAGTGTTCGCCGTGTCCCGTTACCTGGTTTATGTGATTTCGGTTGTGTTGAGCCTTGTGAGCCTGGGGCTGCTGCTGCGCGGTCATGCTGCGGCCGTCTGGGGGCTTGGGGTGTTTGGCGCACTGGCGGCGCTGGGTACCTGGGATCTGTTGCAGACCCGCTCGACGCTGCGGCGGTTGTATCCGGTGATGGCGCATTTTCGTTACGGACTGGAGTCGATCGGCCCGGAAATCCGCCAGTACTTCATCGAGCGCGATACCGAGAAGGTGCCGTTCTCGCGCGAGCAGCGCGCACTGGTGTATCAGCGTGCCAAGTCGGTCAGCGATGTGGTGCCATTTGGCAGCAAGCTCGATGTGTATGGCAACCAGTACGAATGGATCAACCATTCGCTACTGCCTTCTGCACACCACGAGGCCGATTACCGCATCCTGATCGGCGGGCCGCAGTGCCGCCAGCCTTACCAGGCCAGCATCTTCAATATCTCGGCGATGAGCTTTGGCGCGCTTTCGGCCAATGCGGTACGCGCCCTGAACCTCGGCGCCCGGCGCGGCGGCTTTGCCCATGACACTGGCGAGGGCGCGATTGCGCGCTATCACCGCGAGCATGGCGGCGACCTGATCTGGGAGATCGGCTCGGGCTATTTTGGCTGCCGGGATGCGCAGGGTCGCTTCGACCCGGAGCGTTTTGCCCGCCATGCCGCCGAGGCGCAGGTAAAGATGATCGAGCTGAAGCTGTCGCAGGGCGCCAAGCCCGGACATGGCGGCATGCTACCCGGCTCCAAGGTCACCGCCGAGATCGCTGAAACCCGTGGCGTGCCGATGGGAGTGGACTGCATTTCACCGGCCACGCACTCCAGCTTCGACAGCCCGGTGAGCCTGCTGGAATTCGTCGCCCGGCTGCGCGAGCTGGCCGAAAGCAAGCCGGTCGGTTTCAAGCTCGCTATTGGCCATCCTTGGGAGTGGTTCGGGATCGCCAAGGCGATGCAGGAAACCGGTATCCTGCCCGACTTCATCGTCATCGATGGTGCTGAGGGCGGCACTGGCGCGGCGCCTTCTGAGTTCATCAATCATGTCGGCGTGCCGATGCACGAGGGGCTGCATCTGGTACACAACACCCTGATCGGCCTGAACTTGCGCCAGCACATCCGGCTCGGCGCCGCCGGGCAGATCGTCAGCGCCTTCGATATCGCCCGCACCCTGGCGTTGGGCGCGGATTGGTGTAATGCCGCGCGCGGCTTCATGCTGTCGTTGGGCTGCATCCAGTCGCTGAGCTGCCACAACGGCCGTTGCCCCACCGGCATCGCCACCCAGGATCCGCGCCGCTGGAAAAAGCTCGATGTCGAGGATAAGGCGCGGCGGGTGCAGGCCTTCCACGACAATACCCTGCAAGCCTTGCGTGATCTGGTTTGCGCCGCCGGACTGGAGCATCCCAGCCAGCTCGGCCCCGAGCACATCCTGCGGCGGGTGTCGCCGACTGAAATACGCGCCTACAACGCGCTGTTCAATTACCTCAAGCCGGGCGAGCTGCTGCGTGCGGAAACACCGAAGCATGCGGTGTTCCGCGAGTACTGGCCGGTAGCTTCCAGCCGCAGCTTCGCGCCGCCGGCGGGGAGTGCCAACCTGCAGTTGCGGGTATCGCTCTGAAGTAGGTGCCATTTCATCGCAATCTCGCATTGCTAACTGGGTATGACCTCCAAGGAGGATTGCCCGGGACTTGTGTAATAGCAAGGTGTTGGATGTGATTGTCACACCAAGTAATGGGTAATCGGCTTTGGCGTCTTGGGCGGCTGTTTAGATGTTTGATCCCAGAATTTAATAGTTCAATCTTTTCCCTCGAATACAAGTAGGCACTATGAGCCAAGTACTCCATGCAAGCGCCACAACAAGAGCGGCAGCCTGTGCGGCATTCAAACCACGCCCGGTCATGTCCTGAACCATTTCAAGGCGACGGGCAAAGATTAAGTCGGGCATTCTTATGGGTGTTCATCCGGCTGTCTCTGGAAGTTCTGGGTGTTTGGCGACTTCCAGTCGCCCAGACTCAGCTTGGGTGGGCGCCAGAAACAACGTATTGAGACATCACAGCTAGCGGTCTCAATGTTTTTTTTCGATCACATCCTTCAAGGCATGAATCTCCAGCTCCTGCTCGGCATACAAACGCTATCTACGTACGCGGCTACCAGTGGCTTAGGGGCTACGAACGACTGACGCCGGACGGCTGGCGCTACTACCCAGGTGTCATGTGACTTCGCTGCAACGCCTCTATTCACCTTTGGGTCGAAGACCGCTATGCGGCTTCCCCTGGGTAAGGGCGTTGTTCTATGGCACTACGCCACAACCCTTTTCACTTTGGAGACACGCTATGAACACTGTTGACCGTTACCTGCAAATCGCCATCGAACGCGCTGCCGAGCCGATGAACCCCCGGCTGCTGATGGCGCTGAACACCAAGATTACCAACGCCAAGGACAACAAAGCCAAGCAGTCGACGTAGAATCGAAAAGCGATGATGCAGCACATCAAACAGCAGGCGGCAACGGCTTTCGCCGCACACAAGCAGCAACCACGCCACGCTATCGTCGCCGCCATCCGCACCTTGAGAAAGGACGTCTACGAGCTGACGGCTTTCATCAAGCAGCTGTGCAGCGACGCAGCGTTCACGGCACACATGGATCTAGTGAAGTACGAGCGCGCGATCATCGAAGCGCCAGTTGAAGACAACACCGAAGCGATGATTGCGCTCGACGAGTCGGAGATGCTTCGCAACCCGGCTGATACGGTCAAAATCACCGGCTTCGAGGCGGCCTACGCTGCGCCCGCTGCTCAAACACCAGCCGCTACGTAGTTGTTCAATCTCATCATTAGATGGCTCGGCGCAATCCTAAAGCGTTCAGGCTGTGCGTCCCACTGTTTGCAGATGAATTCGTAGGGCGTGAGCCCTTTCAAGGTCTTGAGTCTGCGGGCGAAGTTGTAGGCGTCCATGAAACCGGCCAGGTGTTGTTGCAGCTGTGCGTGATCGTCGTAATGGAAGCGTTTGACGGTGGCCTCCTTGATGGTTCGGTTCATCCGTTCGACCTGTCCATTCGTCCAGGGATGCTTGAGCTGGGTCAGACGGTGCTCGATGCCATGCTCTTTACACACCCGGGTGAAGATGTGCTCCAGGCAATACCGGTCACGACGGCGGTTGGTGAATTGGATGCCGTTGTCGGTCAGCACCGTGTGGATGTGGTAGGGCGCGGTATCCATCAAATTGCGCAGAAACTGCGCTGCTACCATCTTGGTGGCGCGGCGATGCAGCTCGGCGTAAGCGAACTTCGACGTTCTGTCGATGGCAACAAACAGGTAGAGCCTGCCTTCAGCGGTATGCACCTCGGCAATATCGACATGGAAGTAGCCGATGGGATAACGCTTGAAGGTTTTTTTGACGGGCTTATCGCCTTCAGGTTCAGGCAGCCGAGAGATGCCATGGCGCTGCAAACAGCGATGCAGCGAGGAGCGCGTCAGATGCGGGATGGTTGCTTGCAAGGCATACAGACAGTCGTCCAGTGGCAGCAGGGTGTGCTTGCGGAAAGCAACGATGGCGGCCTCTTCCTCAATGGACAACACGGTAGAGCGCGGCTGCCTGGGGCCGGTAGGCAGGTCGGCCACCGAGGTGCGTTTCTTCCACTTGGCCACCGTTTTGGGGTTGATGCCATAACGCTTGGCCAGCACTCTCAAGCTCTCTTGACTATTTTGTATTGCTCGGCGGGTTGCCTCTGTCGTGGTGGCGCTTGCATGAAGAATCTGGCCCATAGTCCTTCCTTCCATTCGGGGGAGAAGATTGAACCATCAAAGTCTGGGATCAAAAACGTAGTGCATCAGAAGTGGCCCACCAAGCCAAACGCGAGTGGCGTGGCCTCAAGCCAGCTACCATCAACCGCCGCTTACAGATACTCAAACGGATCACCAAACTGGCGTTCGAGAAATGGGGCTGGCTCAACGAGCCTGTATGGCGGAAGATCAAACTGCTACCGGAACGAAACGAGCGACACGTCTATCTCACCCGTGAAGAAGTAGACCGCTTGGCCGCAGCTTGTCGCAGCCCGGACGCCGCAGACCTTGTAATCTTCGCCGCTTACACCGGGCTACGACGCGGTGAGATGTTCAACGTCAGACATACGGACGTGCGCAACAGCGTGTTGTATCTGAACGCGCAGACCAAAACGGGCAAGCCACGACATATACCGCTACACCCACGAGCGCTTGAAATCGCTCAGCGCTTACCGCTCGGCATTACGCCTGCGGTGCTTCAGAACCAATGGACTGAAGCGCGTGAAGCCTGCGGCATGCAGCACGTTCATTGGCACGACCTACGCCACACCTTCGCATCATGGCTCGTGCAGCAGAACACACCACTGCTCATCGTCAAACAACTGATGGGACATGCTACGGTCAAGATGACCGAGCGCTACGCCCATCTCGCACCCACACAAGCCCATCAGGAGATACTGAAACTATGAAAAACATCTGTGCAGAGGTCAGCGCGTAATGACAAGTAACAGCGCCTTGCACCTAGGACCGAAGCAGACCGAACACGCCTCGCAGAAGCAGGCACAAGCTGCGGAGATACGTCGTAATATCAAAGCCTTTATTGCCAGGGGCGGAGTGGTCGAAAAGCTCGACTCTCCGCCGATGCGACCACTCCATACGGAACCAAATGACCCCGTATAGTTGCGCACCGCACGAAAAGCGCACAGACTACAGCTCCACGCTCACACGACAACCGAGGCAATGATGCCTCGGGGCGGAACTCAAAGAGTTGTACGGACAAAGACTTGCACCTGAAAACCACTTTTACCGAAGTGGTGGCCGGGGAGGGAATCGAACCCCCGACACGGGGATTTTCAATCCCCTGCTCTACCAACTGAGCTACCCGGCCAGTGCGAGCCGCGCATTCTACGCATACATTTTTCCGATGGCAATAGTCTGGATGCAGATGTGATGAAATTTTATGGCTGCAGGGTTATTTCCGCTTGGGCTTGGGCAAGGAAAGGCGCAAGATGGGTGGGTCTGATATGGGAGAGAAACCATGAGGCGAGGTTTGATTCTGGTGATGGTGCTGTCATTGGCAGCCTGCGCATCTGGTACCACGCGGCTGGCGGAGTCGGAGCGTCTGGGGCTGTATCAGGCGCATGCCGGGGCAGCGGTTTCCAGCATTTCTTACCGCGGTGCGGGGGCGGGCTTTGAGGTGATTGACGATACTCACCTTTTGCTGACACAGGGCGCCAGGCGGGGCTGGTTGTTGCAGGTTGCGCCGCCGTGCTTGTCACAGGACAGGGTGACGGCGGTGCTGTTGGTGACCTCGCATATGGGAAAAATCAATGTCGGTTTTGATGCAGTGGGTAGTTACAGCTATCCGGGGATGCGCTGCGCCATTACCCAAATCAGGCCGTTGGACATGAAGGCGCTGCGCGCAGCGGAGAAAACCTTGCTTGAGGCCCGACGCCTTTCAACAGGCGCTTAGCTTTCCGGGATGTAGCCGGCCGGTTTCTCTGCACCATCGCCAAACAGGAATTTGTCCATTTCCTTCTCCAGAAAGGCACGGTGTTCGGGGTTCATTGGCGAGAGCCGGTTTTCGTTGATGAGCATGGTTTGATGGGCAAGCCAGGCCGCCCATGCGGTTTTGCCGATATGGGCGAACACGCGCTTGCCCATTTCGCCCGGCCAGGGGATGAAGTCCAGGCCTTCGGTCTGACGCTGCTCGCGTTGGCAAAAAACGGTTCGGCTCATGCTGTGGGCTCCTGTTCTATCAGTTTGCGCACCGGGGCGGGGATGCCAAGGGAGGCGAGTTCTTCGCGGCTTGCCCAGCGCAGGGCGTCATTGTCGCCTACGGCTGGATGCGGGGCGAGTGCCTGCAATAAAAACGGCTGGATTTGTAGCCGGAAATGGGTGAACACATGCCCGATGGCAGGCAGCGCTATCGCCGTGGCGCCATCGGCTAGCTTTGCGTATTGCCGGGCGGTGCGGATGAGTGTCTCGCTATCGGCCGCTTCCGGTAGCGACCATAGTGATGGCCACACGCCGCTGGCCGGGCGGCGCAGCAGCAGGGTGCGACCTGAGGCATCGCGCAGCCAGAGCATCTGCGTTTGCCGGACGGGAATGACTTTTTTCGGACGCGGTGCAGGCAGGCTGGCCGTGCGGCCGGTATTTTGGGCAATGCAGATATCGGCAAACGGGCAGTGCAGGCAATGTGGGCGGCTGCGGCTGCACAGGCTGGCGCCCAGATCCATCTGCGCCTGGGTGTAGTCAGCCATGCGCTCAGGGGCTGCGGGCAGCGATGCCCAGGCCAGTTGCCAGAGTTGTTTTTCGACCGCAGGCAATCCCGGCCAGCCTTCCACACCGTGCAGACGGCTCAAAACACGTTTCACATTGCCGTCGAGAATCGGGTAGGGCGCATTCCAGGCCTGCGCCAGAATCGCGCCAGCGGTGCTCGGGCCAATGCCGGGCAGGGCGAGCAGGGCATCGAAGTCTTGCGGCAACTGGCCGCCATGCTGCACCATGCACTGCTGCGCTGCCGTATGCAGGTTGCGGGCGCGGCTGTAATAGCCAAGCCCTGACCAGAGTGAGAGCACTTGGTCGGGGTGTGCCTGGGCGAGGCTTGGCAAATCGGGCAGGGCGGCGATAAAACGCTGGAAATACGGGATGACGGTTGCCACCTGTGTTTGCTGCAACATGATTTCCGACAGCCAGACCCGGTAAGGTGTGCGCGGCTGCATCCATGGCAGGTCATGGCGGCCATGCCGCTCGAACCAGGCAATCAGCCGTTCGGCAAATACCCCGCAGATGTGCGCGCTGTGGCCTTGCTTCATGGCGACAGGCTGGGGTCTTCAATGTCGATTTCAACGCCTTCCAATACGGCGCCTTCGACTATCACGCGCGGTGTGCTGAGCTTGCCCTGCAACGGCGGCAGCGGCGAGCTGTGAACGTCTTGCGCCAGCCAGTCCTGCATTTGCCGGATACGCAGCCGCGCCTCTAGGCGGCTGTCATCGCGGCGCAGCTGCAAGTCGAGCGGTGCGGAGAAATCGGCATCGCCCTGATAGCCGATGGCAAATGGCAGTGGTGAGCGCGAGGCGTGCAGCGGTGCGGGCAGGGCAGGCCATGACGAAGGCCAGTGGGGAAGTTCGCCCTGCAAGGCCAGGTGCAGGCTTTCATCCAGTGCCAAGCGGCCATAGGCGCTGAAATCGGGGATGGACGCCTGGCCGCGGATGGCGATGGCAAGCGGCTCGGCCGTGATGGTGCCCGATGCCCAGTGCAGCCGGCCGTAAGCGCCCAATGCCAGCGCCAGCGGAGCGCCGTCTTCGGGCAGATACTGCAGTGCCGTGGACAGCCGGGCGCGCTCAAGTGTGAGATGCCCATCTTGCTGGTGCAGATGGGCGCGCAGCCGGATACGCGCGGGCAGTCGCCAAGTTGCATCGGCAACCTCAAGCTGGCCGGAAACGCCAAGGCCGGTGGAGATGGCGGCTTTGCTAAGTGCCAGATTCAGGTCAAAGTCCAGGCGGGTGCTGCCGGTGAGGGAGCGGCCTTGCAAGGCGGCCTGCAAGGGCGCATCCGGTGCGAAATGCGGGATTTCAGTTTGCAGGTTTTCCACGCGCCAGCCCTCGCCCTGCACGCGACCCTCGCGGATGCCAAGGCCGCGCAGCAGGGTCGGCAGGCGGGTTTCAGCCGCGCTGGCCGGGCGGCTTTGCTGCCAGCTTTGCAGGGCGGCCAAGTCAAGGCTTGGAGCATCGAGTTCAATGCGCTCGATGTCGAGCACCTGGCCGCGGCGTCTCAGGGTTTTCCACGGCACGGCCAGATATACGCGGCGTGCCTGAAACAGGGGCTTGGCGCTGCCCGTGGCGCGGGCGCTGACATCGTCCAGGCTTATATAAGGCGTGGCGCCCAGGCCATAGCGTGCAGAGGCGGCCTGGATTTCAAGGCCGGTGGCCGCCCCCAGTTGTTTCAGGGCAATATCGGCCAGTATGGATGGCCGCAGCATCAGCAGCATGCCCGCCAACAGCAAGGCCAGCGGTATCAGTGCAAGCAGGATTGCGCGCCTGCGCCGACGTGCGGGCTTTGGGGTGTCAGCGGCTTGGGCCGATGGGCTCACTGACTGAGTGATTCCGGCAGCAGCGCATCGACAAAGGCTTCGGGATCGAAGATGCGCAGGTCTTCCGGGCGCTCACCAATGCCGGCGTAGCGGATGGGAATGCCAAACTCGCGCGCCAGCGCAAACACCACGCCGCCCTTGGCGGTGCCGTCCAGCTTGGTGACCACAAGCCCGGTGACCGGTACCTTGGCATTGAAGGCGCGCAGCTGCGAAATCGCGTTCTGCCCGGTGGTGCCGTCAATCACCATCAGCACTTCATGCGGAATGCCCGCGCCATGCTTGCCCAGCACGCGCACGATTTTGCCCAGCTCGTCCATCAGCCCACCCTGGGTATGCAGGCGGCCTGCGGTATCGGCAATCAGGATGCTGCTGCCGCGCGCCCTGGCAGAAGAATAGGCATCGAACGCCACCGCAGCGGCATCGGCATCCTGTCCCTGCGCCACCACATGCACGCCATTGCGCTCGCCCCAGGCCTGCAACTGCGCCACGGCGGCAGCGCGGAAGGTATCGCCTGCCGCCAGCATGATTTGATGGCCATCCTGGCTGAAGCGGCGCGCCAGTTTGCCGATGGTAGTGGTCTTGCCCACGCCATTGACGCCGATGGTAAGGATGACGAACGGGCGCGCGTTGCGGTCGATTTGCAGCGGCTTGGCGACCGGGCGCAACATCGCAATCAGGTCTTCGCGCAGTGCCGCCAGAAGCGCGCTGGCATCGGCAAATTCGCGGCGATTCATGCGCGTGCGCAAATCTTCCACCAGCGTGGTGGTGGCCTTGATGCCGACATCGGCGGTCAGCAGCGCGGTTTCGATTTCTTCCAGCAAGCTCTCATCGAGCTTGGGATTGCGCGAGAACAGCCCGCCCAGGCTCTTGGCAAAGCTGCTGCCCTTGAGGCGCTCGCGCCAGCCGATTTTGCCGGCGGGCGCTGCCGGTGCGGCATGGGCATAGTCCGGGTCGTCGCTGCCAGCGGCATCCGCCAGCGGCGCAGGCTCCGGCGGCAAGGCCGGGACTGCGGCCTCCGGCGCTGCCGGGGCGGGCGTGGGCGGAATAAACGGAATATCGCTGAGCACCGGCTCTGCCGTCACCGGCGGAGCTGTGGGTTGTTCGACGGGTTTTTCGCTTTCAGCAGGCTTTTTGCGCCAGAACCAGTTAACCATGTGCGGTCGGTTATCGGAAAATACGCGCATGGTAGCACCGGGCATCCTTTTGTTATGAGCAAATCTTTCTCTCCTGCGGCCAGGGGGCATGTGCGCATCATCGCCGGGCGCTGGCGCGGTAGCCGCCTGACGGTGGCCGATGCGCCGGGCTTGCGGCCGACCTCCGACCGGGTGCGCGAAACCCTGTTCAATTGGCTGATGCCGTATCTGCCGGGCGCACTCGTGCTGGATGCCTTTGCCGGCACTGGCGCACTGGGGTTTGAGGCGGCCTCGCGCGGCGCGGCGCAGGTCGTGCTGATGGAGCGTGAGCCGCGCCTTGTGCAGAACCTGCGCCAGCAGTTGGACAGGCTCGAAAGCGGGCACGAGGTGGTCAGCGTTTTGCCGGGCGATACGCTCAGCCTGCTGCCTTCTTTGGCGCAGCAAGGACAGCGCTTTGATATCGCCTTTGTTGACCCGCCGTTTGCCGAAAACCTGTGGGAGCGAGTTTTACCGCAGCTACTGCCGCTGATGAATGCCGGCGCGATGCTGTATGTGGAAATGCCGCAGCGCGCGCCCGCGCCGCTATTGCCGCAAGACTGGCAGCTGCACCGCGAAGTGAGCACCCGCGAAGTCATTGGCAGGCTCTATCGCCGTGACTGAAGGCCGCTGCTACACTCCACTTCCAATTCTCTTGATGAACCGTCCATGAAGTCCTCCCGCCAGCGGATTGCCGTCTATCCCGGAACCTTCGACCCGATTACTTCCGGGCATGTGGATCTTGTCCATCGCGCCGCCCCCTTGTTCGAGCGGCTGGTGGTCGGGGTAGCGCAAAGCGCGGGCAAGGGGCCGGCGTTCACGCTGGAGCGTCGCGTCGAACTTGCCCGTGAGGCGCTGGCCGATGTGCCGAATGTGGAAGTGCGCGGTTTTGATACCCTGCTGGCGCATTTTGTGCGCGAGCTGGATGCAGGCGTGCTGATTCGCGGCCTGCGCGCGGTATCGGACTTTGAGTACGAGTTCCAGCTGGCCAGCATGAATCGCCATCTGATTCCCGAGGTGGAAACCCTGTTTCTGACTCCCGCCGAAAAATACGGTTTCATTTCTTCTTCGCTGGTGCGCGAGATATCCCGCCTAGGGGGCGATGTCTCCGCCTTTGTGCCACCAGCAGTGGCCGCCGCGCTGCAGGCCGATTCAAGGCAGCGTCATGCTCAACCGCAATAAAACGGAAAACACCATGAAAACTACCAACCGCCTGCTCCTCGCCGCCTGCCTGGCCGCCCTGTCCGTCACCGCCTGCAAAAAGGAAGACGCCGCCCCCGTGGAAGCTGCGCCTGCACAAGTGGTCGTGCCCGCAGGTGAAGACCGCATGGAATGGCAGGCTTATCTGGGCTCGATTGCCGAAGCCAATATGGATGGCATCACCAATTCGCCGTATGCCTATTTCCTGCCTGCTGCCAGCAGCGAAGACTTCCAGGGCGAATACGAGCGCCTGCTTGAGCGCGTGCAGATGGATATTTCGCGCGGCATCGTCGGCGGCAATATGCTGATGTTCGGCTCGCCGCACTCCTCGGCCACGCAGCTGGCCGACCTGGTGATCGAGGGCTTCAAGGACACCAAGCCCAACACCATGAAGGATGTGAAAGTGGTGTTTGTCGGCAACCCTGCGGACAAAGACCGCGTGGGCGAAGCCGTGACCCCGGCGGGTGTGAATTACATTTTTGTTTCCACCGCCAAGTAAGCGCTGCCAGATGCGTCCGTACCGCAGGCAAGGCCTGCGGGCGGGCGCATTCGATGCCCATGTCACTCAAGATTCTTGAAACCTGCATCAATTGCGATGTCTGCGAGCCGGCCTGCCCGAATCAGGCCATCAGCCAGGGCGAGGACATCTATCTGATTGACCCGGCACTGTGTACCGAATGCGTCGGCCATTTCGACGAGCCGCAGTGCATGATGGTCTGCCCGGTGGAGTGCATCGAGCACGACCCCGAGCATGTTGAAACCGAGGCCGAGCTGCTCGCCAAGCTACAGCGCCTGGAGAATGCCGCATGAAAAAAACAGCCGTTTTCTGGCAGCGCCTGTGGGGCGCTGCGCTTGTCTGTGTGCTGCTGGGCAGCGTGCAGGCGCGGGAAGTGCCGGGCACCTTGCCGCAGGGCGCGGCGATTGCTTCGGCGCACCATTTGGCCACCGAAGCAGGCTTTGAAATGCTGGCCAAGGGCGGCAATGCCTTTGATGCGGCGGTCGCGGTTTCGGCCATGCTTTCGGTGGTGGAACCCATCAGCTCCGGGATTGGTGGTGGCGGCTTTTTCTTGCTGCATGAGGCCAAAACCGGGCGCGAAGTCTTCATTGATGCCCGAGAAAGTGCACCCGAGGCCGCCACGCAGGCGGTCTATCTGGATGCGCAGGGCAATTTCGACCGCGACCGCGCCACCAATGGCCCCTGGGCTGCGGGGATTCCCGGCCTGCCTGCAGCGCTGGTACATATGGCGCAGAACTATGGCCGCCTGCCGCTGAAGGAATCATTGCAACCGGCCATTCGCGTGGCGCATGAGGGCTTCCCGGTGTATCGCCGCCTGCTGCGCGGCTATGCCGAGCGCCGCGCGGTGATGGAGCGCTATCCCGGCACCCGCACCGTGTTCAGTCCCCATGGCCGGCCGCTGGCCGAGGGTGAAATCCTGCGCCAGCGGGATTTGGGCAAGACCCTGGAGCGCCTGGCCGAGCAGGGCTTTGACGGCTTTTACCGCGGCCTTACCGCGCGCCGCATCTTGCAAGGCGTGAAGCAGGAAGGCGGGCGCTGGACAGCGCAGGAGCTGGCCAGCTATCAGGTCAAGGAGCGCGAACCGATTCGCTTCACCTGGCGCGGCTGGCAGATCGTCACCGCGCCGCCGCCCTCATCCGGCGGCATTGCCCTGGCGCAGATGCTGCAAATACTCTCGCCCTGGGACTTGCGCAGCATGGACGAGGCCCAGCGCACCCATCTGATTGCCGAGGCCATGCGTCGCGCCTATCACGACCGCACCTTTTATCTGGGCGACCCGGATTTTGTACGCATCCCGCAAAAAACGATGCTTTCGCCGTATTACGCCGCCGGGCTGCGCAGCACCATCCACCCGGACAAGGCCACGCCCAGCGTGCTGCTGCCCGGTGAGCCGACCCCGTTTGACGAGCACCCGGAAACCACGCATTTTTCCATCATTGATGCCGAGGGCAACCGCGTGGCCGGCACGCAAACGGTGAACCTGCTGTTTGGTTCGGGGCTGATTCCGCCTGGCACCGGGGTACTGCTCAATAACGAGATGGACGATTTCGCCCTGAAGCCGGGCACGCCCAACGCCTTTGGCGTGATGGGCTATGCGGCCAATGCGCCCGCGCCGGGCAAGCGCATGTTGAGTTCGATGACACCGACTTTCATGGAATCGGCCGACAAGGTGGCGGTGCTCGGCACCCCTGGCGGCAGCCGCATCATCACCATGGTGCTGCTGGGGATTCTCGGTGTTGATGCCGGGCTGGATGCGCAACAGGTCACCGCCTTGCCGCGCTTCCATCACCAGTGGCTGCCTGATGCCATCGGCACGGAAAAAGGCGCACTGCCTGCCGAAGTCGTCGCCAAACTGCGGGAAAAAGGCCATACCGTGATCGTGCCGGGCGAAGTGCAGGGGCAGCGCTCCTCCGATGCCTGGGGCAATATGCAGGTGGTGGAATACAACAAGCGCAATGGCAATCTGGGTGCAGGCAGCGACCCGCGCAACCCGGTCGGCAAGGGCGAAGTGCGCCGCAGCAGCGTGCCGGTAAGGATTGCCGGGCAATGAAACTCTGGTCGATTCTTGGCAATTCGCAAAAACTCGATGGCGGGGCGATGTTCGGCAATGCGCCGCGCGCGCTGTGGGAAAAATGGCTGCCCGCCGACGAACTCAACCGCGTGCCATTAGCCTGTCGCACCCTGCTTGCCAGCGGTCTGAACGGAAAAAACGTGCTGTTTGAAACCGGCATCGGCGCCTTTTTCGAGCCAAAGATGCGCGAGCGCTACGGCGTGCAGGAAAGCCGGCATGTGCTGCTGGAGTCTTTGCAGGCCGCAGGCTTTAGCCATCAGGACATCGACGTGGTGGTGCTTTCGCATCTGCATTTCGACCATGCAGGCGGGCTGCTGGCGCCGTGGGCAGAAGGCGCCGAGCCGCAACTGTTGTTCCCCAATGCCCGGTTTCTGGTCAGCCGCGGCTGCTGGCAGCGTGCACTTGCCCCGCACCCGCGTGACCGCGCCAGTTTCATTCCCGGCCTCACCGATTTGCTCGAAGCAAGTGGCCGGCTGGAGATTGTCGAGGGCGAATATTCGCAAGCGCTGGGACAAACCGTGCGCTTCCACTACAGCGACGGCCATACACCGGGGCTGATGCTGGCAGAAATACTCGGGCCGGAAGTGGACGGCGAGTCACGCGGCGGCCTCCTGTTCTGCGCCGACCTGATTCCCGGCAAACCCTGGGTGCATGTGCCCATCACCATGGGCTATGACCGCAATGCCGAGCTTTTAATCGACGAAAAACAGCGCCTGCTTGAAGACCTGCTGCAACGCGATGTGCGCCTGTACTTCACCCACGACCCGCACTGCGCCATGGCAAGCCTTGCCCGCGACGAGCGCGGCCGTTTCAGCAGCAAAGACGAAATGGCCGCACTTGAAGGCATGGTATTGGGGCAGCAGTAATCCTTTCAGGCAGCGGTGTGCAACTGCCTGCCCAAGGTCACTTGCGGACAGGGCGGCTGTCGATAGCGGCTTCAGACTGCGATAATGACGGCTTTATTTCCATGAGGCCAAGCCATGTCCGCATCCAATCGCCATGACCCTTCCCGCAAGATTCGCGCGCCGCGCGGTGCCGAACTCAATTGCAAGAGCTGGTTGACCGAAGCGCCGTTCCGCATGTTGCAGAACAATCTGGATGCGGAAGTGGCCGAGCGCCCGGAAGACCTGGTGGTGTACGGCGGCATCGGCCGCGCCGCACGCGATTGGGCGAGCTACGACCGCATCCTGGAAACGCTGAAAACCCTGGGTGATGACGAAACCCTGCTGGTGCAGTCCGGCAAACCGGTGGGCGTATTCCCCACCCACCCTGATGCGCCGCGGGTTCTGATCGCCAACTCCAATCTGGTGCCGAGCTGGGGGAACTGGGAGCATTTCCACGAGCTCGATAAAAAAGGTTTGATGATGTACGGGCAGATGACCGCCGGCAGCTGGATCTACATCGGCAGCCAGGGCATCGTGCAGGGCACCTATGAAACCTTCGTGGAAATGGGGCGCCAGCATTACGGCGGCGACCTCAAGGGGCGCTGGATTCTGACCGCAGGTCTTGGCGGCATGGGCGGCGCCCAGCCCCTGGCGGCTTCACTGGCGGGGGCATGTTCGCTGAATATCGAATGCCGCCAGTCCAGCATCGACTTCCGCCTGCGTACCCGTTATGTCGATGAGCAGGCTGACAATCTGGATGATGCGCTGGCGCGCATCGCAAAATACACCGCAGCGGGCGAGGCCAAATCGATCGCGCTTTTGGGCAATGCTGCGGAAATCCTGCCCGAGCTGGTGCGTCGTGGCGTGAAGCCCGACTGCGTCACCGACCAGACCAGCGCCCACGACCCGGTGCATGGCTATCTGCCGATTGGCTGGACGCTGGATGAGTGGTTAACCGAGCAAAAGGCCAACCCGGAAAAAGTCCGCGATGCGGCCAAGAAGTCGATGCGCGTGCATGTCGAGGCGATGCTGGCCTTCCATGCGCAGGGCATCCCGACGGTGGACTATGGTAACAACATCCGGCAGATGGCCAAGGACGAGGGCTGCGAAAACGCTTTTGACTTCCCCGGTTTCGTGCCGGCCTATGTGCGCCCGCTGTTCTGCCGCGGCATCGGCCCGTTCCGCTGGGTGGCGCTCTCCGGCGACCCGGAGGACATCTACAAGACCGATGCCAAGGTCAAGGAATTGATTCCCGATGATGCCCATCTGCACCGCTGGCTGGATATGGCGCGCGAGCGCATCAGCTTCCAGGGCCTGCCGGCGCGCATTTGCTGGGTCGGCCTGGGGCTGCGTCACAAGCTGGGCCTGGCCTTCAACGAAATGGTGCGCAATGGCGAGCTGAAGGCGCCGATCGTGATCGGTCGCGACCATCTGGACTCGGGCAGCGTGGCCAGCCCCAACCGCGAAACCGAGGCGATGATGGATGGCTCCGATGCGGTGTCCGACTGGCCGCTCCTGAACGCCATGCTGAATGTGGCCGGCGGCGCCACCTGGGTCAGCCTGCACCACGGCGGCGGCGTCGGCATGGGCTATAGCCAGCATTCGGGCGTGGTAATCGTTTGCGATGGCAGCGAGGCCGCCGACAAGCGCATCGCCCGCGTGTTGTGGAACGACCCCGGCACCGGGGTGATGCGCCATGCCGATGCCGGTTATGAAATCGCCCGCGAATGCGCCCGCGAGCAGGGGCTGAAGCTGCCGATGCTGTAATGCTGAGGTTGCGCTGCCCGGTAGGGGTATCGGGTAGCGCAACCCCGCAAGATTCAATTCAGCGCGATGGCAATCCCCAGGCCGCCCTGCCAGTCCTCGGTACGGCGATCAAGCCCGCGCAGGATGGACGCATCCAGTTGTACGCGCGGACTGGCCATCCAGGTCACGCCGGCGCCGATGGCGCGCATATGCTGTTGGCCGTGGCCAATGCCGCCTTCAACATACACAGCGGTGCGCGAGCTCAGGGCATGGCTGTAGCTGGGGGAGAGCAGCCAGCCGTTTTCTTGCTGGTCACGGTTGATGCTGGCAAACAAGGCAAGGCTCTGCGTATCGGAAAAGGCATGGGTGACGCTGAGACCCAATTCATGCGAAGCTGAAGCGCTTGCCAGGGGCGCGCGGCCAGTGGGCTGACTGCGGGTGAGCATCACCCCCCAGCCAAAGGCATCGCTATTATTGGGCGAGGCATATTTCAGGCTGATATGACTGTCACCGGCGCCTTGCCAGCGCTGCTTGCGGCCATCCTCGCGCAGGCTGAGCCGTTGCCAGAGGACACTGCCCAGCTGCACCTCAAAACCGCGTCCAAGGCCAATACGCAGCAGGCTGTCGGCACTGAAGCTGCGACTGTCAGCATCGTGGCTGAAACTTGGCAGCCCCTGCTCCCAGGTCATTTTTCCGGCAGGCAACACCTGACTGCCAAAACCGATGCCGGGGCGGTCAAATTCCACTTCATCGGCAGAAAATGCGGTGGCAGAGGCAAACAGGCAAAAAAGTGTGAACAGGCGGATGAGCATGAGCAGAAGCTTACAGAAATGAATGACGAATCATCGTGCAAACATCAGCATCTGGCAATTGAGGCTGTTAGCGCATACTAGAGGAGATACACCTAAGAGCTCGCTCAAAATCTTTTCAATGATGGGTCTATGTTCTTTGCATGAACGCGAAATATCCGAGCGACATCAGCTGCGAACAATTTGAGCTTGTACGCCCTTTGCTGGAGAGTTCGCACAAGAGTACGCGGCCACGCACGGTTGACCTGTTATGAGGTGTTCTGCGCTGTGTTGTACCGGTTGCCTGGGTCTTTAGTGAAACGGGACTTCTTTATGGAACCTTCTGGCAGGGGAGCATGCCAGAAAGTTCTACTTATGGAGTATCTGGCGATTGGGGAAGCTTACGAAGTAGTGGTGGGTGCCACAGATATTTAAAACCCGTTAGGATTTGAGCTTTGCCATCGCCAATGATCTTCGCACATGGTTTTGAGGTCACGCTCTGCCTTCCAACCCAGAACTTGTTCAGCAAAACTCGGATTTGCATAGCATTCGGCCACATCACCGGTTCGTCGAGATGCGATGGTATAAGGTATTTTTTTGTTGCTTGCAGCTTCAAAAGCTTTAACCACTTCCAAAACGCTATAGCCTTTGCCTGTGCCAAGATTCACTGCTAGGCATTGTGGGGAATTGATTGTTTCCAAGGCCTTGAGGTGCCCTTTGGCAAGATCCACGACGTGAATATAGTCTCGAACTCCAGTGCCGTCTGCTGTCGGATAGTCTCCGCCCCAAACGTTCAGGAATTCTCTGTGTCCTACGGCAACTTGGGCAACATAAGGCATCAGGTTGTTAGGAATGCCAAGTGGGTCTTCACCAATCAGGCCGCTCTCGTGGGCGCCGACAGGGTTGAAGTAGCGCAGTATTGTTATTTTCCAATCCGTATTCGCGCTCCAAAAGTCCCGGAGCATTTCTTCAATGAAAAGCTTGCTGCGCCCATATGGATTGGTGGCTGACAAAGGATGGTGCTCATCCAGAGGGAGCTTTTGAGGTTCTCCGTAAACAGTTGCGGATGAGCTGAAAACTAGATTTTTCACGGCGCAGTTCTGCATCGCCATGAGCAGTCTGTGTGTGCCGATGAAATTGTTGTCGTAATAGACAAGGGGCTTTTCGGAAGACTCGCCGACGGCTTTTAGTCCGGCAAAATGAATAACTGCTTGGCAGTTGTATTTTTTTAGTGTTTTCTCAATTTGGTCTTGACTTCTTATGTCGCCTTGTTCTAAAAAAATCCTTTTTCCAGTGATTTTTTCGACTCTATGGAGTGATTCTTGGCGGCTATTGGAAAAATTGTCAAAAACAACAACTTCATGTCCTGCTATTAAAAGCTCGATGCAGGTATGAGAGCCGATATATCCAGCGCCGCCCGTTACAAAAATGCTCATTGATAAACCCCGTGTAAGCTCAAAGGAGCCGAGCAAGGTGATAGTGTCGTCGGCTCGCTAATAGATGATGAGCACTGTCGGGCGACTGTGTGGCTCCGACAATAGCCCTGAAGAAAACTCGGGGCAATATATATTGTTGGAGGCTGCCTGAGAAGAGAGTCTGTTCGTTGATGTCTGACGCTGTTATTCCTGGCCTTGAGTGCTCAAGCCAAAAGTCGTGCTGCAAGTATGCGCAAATTGTGGGCGATTTGCCCGAGCAATGGCGCAAGCGCGCTGCTGCGGCGCCAGATGAGGGCAATGCTGCGGGTCGGGGCTTCGCCCCTGAAGGGCAAGAGCTTGAGTTGTTCGGGCTGGGAAACAGGCGGGCGCACCGCCAGGGCGGGCAGCAGGGTGATGCCTGCGCCTGCGGCGACCATTTGTCTTAAGGTTTCCAGACTGGTGGCGCGAAAGCCCGGTCTTTCCTTGGCGCCGGAGAGGCGGCAGACATCCAGGGCTTGCTCGCGCAGGCAGTGGCCATCTTCAAGCAGCAGCAGGTCATGCCGGGCCAGCTCGTCCATGCGGACTTCGGTTTGCGATGACAGCGGGCCATTGTGATAGGTGGCAAGCCAGAACGGCTCGTCAAACAGCGGCTCCATATGCAGCTGTTCATCGTGTACGGGCAGCGCCAGCAGGGCGGCATCGATACGGCCTTCGCGCAGCTGTGCCAGCAGTACATCGCTTTTTTCCTCGACCAGCAAAAGCTCAAGCCGGGGCAGGGCGGCCTGCAGGGCGGGCACGGCATGGGGCAGGAAATAGGGCGCCAGGGTGGGGAAGGCGCCCAGGCGCAGGCTGCCTGATTCCGGATCCTGGCTGCGCCGCGCCAGCTCGCGCATGGATTCGACTTCGGCGACGATGCCGCGCGCACGCTGGATGATTTCCTCACCCACCGGCGTCAGCATCACCTTGCGCGGTGCGCGCTCGAACAACTGCACGCCCAGCTCGTCCTCCAGCTTCTTGATTTGTGTCGAGAGCGTGGGCTGGCTGACAAAGCTGGCTTCGGCGGCACGGCCAAAATGGCGGTGGTCGGCCAGGGCAATGAGGTATTTGAGATCGCGCAGGTTCATAAGAAAAAACCGCGCCGCCTGACCTTGGCGATTTGGCTGGGGTCAGGCGGGCGGTGGGGGAGGGCTTAGTTGTTCGGGGCTGATTCGCGAATCAGGTGGTCAAAGGCCGAAAGCGAAGCGGTGGCGCCTGCGCCCATGGCGATGATGATCTGCTTGTAGGGCACGGTGGTGCAGTCACCGGCGGCAAACACGCCCGGCAGGTTGGTGGCGCCGCGCTCGTCGATGATGATTTCACCGCGCGGGTTGAGCGCCATACCGCTGTCTTTGAGCCATTCGGTATTGGGCAACAGGCCAATCTGCACAAAAATGCCTTCCAGCTCGACTTCACGCTTCTCGCCGCTGCTGCGGTCTTGATACGTCAGGCCATGTACCTTGTCGGTGCCGCGCACTTCGGTGGTCATCGCCTGGGTGATGATGTCCACATTCGGCAGGCTGCGCAGTTTGGCTTGCAACACCTGGTCGGCGCGCAGGCTTTCACCAAATTCCAGCAAGGTGACATGGCTGACCACGCCGGCGAGGTCAATGGCGGCTTCCACGCCGGAATTGCCGCCGCCGACCACGGCCACGCGCTTGCCTTTGAACAGTGGGCCATCGCAGTGCGGACAGAACGCCACGCCCTTGGCCATGAACTGTTCCTCACCCGGCACATCCATGCGCCGCCAACGTGCGCCGGTGGAAAGGATGATGGACTTGCTCATCAGGGTGGCACCGCTGGCAGTGGTGACTTGCCAGCCGCCTTCCACCTGTTCGAGCTTTTCGGCGCGTTGCAGGTTCATCACATCGACATCGTAGTCGGTCACATGCGCTTCCAGGGCAGCAGCGAGCTTGGGGCCTTCGGTTTCGCGCACCGAGATGAAGTTTTCAATCGCCAGGGTGTCCAGCACCTGGCCGCCAAAACGCTCGGCCAGCACGCCGGTGCGGATGCCCTTGCGGGCGGAATAAATGGCCGCGGCCGCGCCGGCCGGGCCGCCGCCAATCACCAGCACATCAAACGGGGCTTTTTCACTGATGGCGCGGGCAGCGCGCTCTTCTGCGCCGCTGTCGAGCTTGGCGATGAACTCGGCCATGCCCATGCGGCCTTGTGCGAACGGCTGGCCGTTCAGGAACACCTGCGGCACGGTCATGATTTGCCGGCGCTCGACTTCTTCGGGGAAGAACGCACCGTCAATGGCGGTGTGGCGGATATTGGGATTGAGCGCCGCCAGGGTGTTCAGCGCCTGCACCACATCCGGGCAGTTCTGGCAGGATTGCGAGAAAAAGGTCTCGAAGTGATATTCGCCTTCCAGCGCCTTGATTTGTGCCAGCGTCTCCTCGTCCAGCTTGGGCGGGTGCTGGCCGACATGCAGCAGGGCCAGTACCAGCGAGGTGAATTCGTGACCCAGCGGCAGACCGGCGAACTCCACGCCGATGTCTGCGTCTTTGCGGGTGATGCGGAAACTTGGCTGGCGGCTGCTGGCTTGGCTTGCGGCTTCAAGGCTGATGCGCCCGTCACCGGCTTCGACGATGTCATCGAGCAGGGCGCGCATTTGCTGGCTGGCTTCGCTCTCGTCCAGGCTGGCGATGAGCACCAGCGGTGCGCGCAGATGTCCCAGATAGCTGGCAAGCTGGGTTTTGAGTTCGGTATCGAGCATGAAAAAATCCTCGTCAATAAAAATCGGGCAGGGACAGGCCGCGCCAGTGGGGCGCGCAATGGCCAAGGAGAAGAAAGAGGGCTGGGCGCAAGGCCGCCGTGGCGACCTTGTCCCCAACCCTCTCCCGTGGGAGGAGGGAGAGGGCAGGAATCGGCGACGGGTCAGATTTTGCCGACCAGATCCAGCGACGGCTTCAGGGTCTTCTGGCCTTCCTTCCATTTCGCCGGGCAGACTTCGCCATTGTGGCTGGCCACATATTGGGCGGCTTGCAGCTTGCGCACGGTTTCGGCCACGTCACGGGCGATGCTGTTGTCGTGCACTTCCATGGTCTTGATGATGCCTTCGGGGTTGATGATGAAGGTGCCGCGCAGCGCCAGACCTTCTTCCGGGATCAGCACATCAAAGGCCTTGGACAGGGCGTGGGTCGGGTCGCCGACCAGGGCGAACTTGGCCTTGCCCACCGCCGGGGAGGTTTCGTGCCACACCTTGTGCGAGAAGTGGGTATCGGTGGTGACGATGAATACCTGGGCGCCGGCCTTTTCAAACTCGGCATAGTTGTCAGCGGCGTCTTCGATTTCGGTCGGGCAGTTGAAGGTGAAGGCCGCCGGCATGAAAATCAGCACCGACCATTTGCCCTTCAGGTCAGCTTCGGTCAGGGTGATGAACTCGCCATTCTTGAACGCATTGGCCTTGAACGGCTGGACTTCGGTATTGATAAGCGACATGGATTGCTCCTTGGTGGGTGAAAGATATCGAAAGGCTTGCTTGGCCTTACCGTGTGCAAAGGATAGGGATCGCCTATCAATAATGCAAATTGATGATTTGCATTTAATCGATAGATTTTTACTATTATTCGATTCTTGCAGCATGACCCGCGCGCTTCGGGCATCATGCGCTGCAACCTTAGAAGCCGTGTGACAGATGCAGATTGCCGAACTATTGCGAACCGCCGCAGCGCAGATTGGCCGCGAAGATGCCGAGCACCTGCTGCTGCATTTGCTGGGCAAATCACGCAGCTGGTTGTTTGCACACGATAACGAGGTGTTGGACAGGCGGCTTGCCGAAAGCTTCGATTCTCTGCTTGCACGCCGGATGGCAGGCGAGCCGGTGGCCTATATCACCGGGCAGCGCGGCTTCTGGACGCTGAACCTGAGCGTAAGCCCGGCGACCTTGATTCCGCGCCCGGAAACCGAGCTTTTGGTCGAACTGGCGCTGGTGCGCTGGCCGCGCGAAGCTGACTTCAGCGTGGCTGACCTTGGTACCGGCAGTGGCGCGATTGCGCTGGCGGTGGCCTGCGAGCGTCCGGCCGCGCACATCATCGCCACCGATGCCAGCGCTGCCGCGCTGCAAGTCGCCCGCCACAATGCGCAGAACCACGCCATCGGCAATGTCGAATTCCGCCACGGTCATTGGTATGCGCCACTGGCGGGCGAGCGCTTTGACCTGATTCTCAGCAACCCGCCATATATTGAAGAAGGCGATGCCCATCTGGCACAGGGCGATTTGCGCTTTGAGCCGCGCACGGCACTGGCATCAGGGATGGATGGTCTGGATGACCTGCGTCATATCGTGGCCTTGGCACCGGCGCACCTCAAGGCCGGTGGCTGGTTGCTGCTGGAGCATGGCTGGCAGCAGGGCGCTGCGGTGCGCGCCTTGCTGGATGCAGCAGGTTTCAGCGAAGTTTGCAGCGTTCGGGATTTGGAAAATCGTGAACGGGTGAGCTTGGGGAGATGGCAGCGAAAGCAGTAAAATCCGCGGTTTTCTGCCCGGAGTTGAGCCATGCGTACGCTGTATCCCGCCATCGAACCCTATCAAACCGGCAGCCTGAAGGTCGATTCGCGCCACACCCTGTATTGGGAGCAATGCGGCAATCCCGAGGGCAAGCCGGTGGTGCTGCTGCATGGCGGCCCCGGCGGCGGCTGCAATGCGGCGATGCGCCGCTTCCATAACCCGGACAAATACCGCATCGTGCTGTTTGACCAGCGCGGCGCCGGGCGCAGCACCCCGCATGCGGATTTGCAGGACAACACCACCTGGGATTTGGTGGCCGATATCGAACGCCTGCGCGAGCATCTGGGCATCGACAAATGGCAGGTGTTTGGCGGCTCCTGGGGCTCGACCCTGGCGCTGGCCTATGCGCAAAAGCATCCCGAGCGCGTCACCGAACTGGTGCTGCGCGGCATCTTCATGCTGCGCCGCTGGGAGCTGGAATGGTTCTATCAGGAAGGCGCCTCGCGCCTGTTCCCGGATCAGTTCGAGCCTTACCGCGAATATATCCCGGCGGATGAGCGCGGCGACCTGATGGCCGCCTATCACAAACGCCTGACCTCGGAGGATGAGGCCGAACGCCTGGAAGCGGCGCGCCGCTGGAGCATCTGGGAAGGCGGCACCAGCTATCTGCGCGTGCCCGAAGACTATGCCGACAGCCATGGCGATGCCCATTTCGCCCTGGCCTTTGCCCGCATCGAAAACCATTACTTCGTGAACAAAGGCTTCTTTGAGCACGATGACCAGCTGCTGCGCGATGCCCATCGCATCGCCGACATTCCCGGCATGATCGTGCATGGCCGCTATGACGTGGTGTGCCCGGTCGCCAATGCCTGGGACTTGCACAAGGTCTGGCCGAAGGCCGGACTCACCATCACCCCGACGGCGGGTCACTCGGCGTTTGAAGCAGAAAACATCGACGCCCTGGTGCGCGCCACCGACCAATTTGCCGACTGAACCCAAGGAGACACAAGATGAGCGATTACGATAGCGACGAAGACGAAATCATCGTCAAGGACAGCAACGGCACCCGCCTGCAAGACGGCGATAGCGTGACCCTGATCAAGGACCTGAAGGTCAAGGGCACCTCGGTGACCCTCAAGCGCGGCACCCTGTGCAAGAACATCCGCCTCACCGACGACGAAGACCTGATCGAATGCAATGTCGAAAAGGTCAAAGGTCTGGTACTGCGCACCGAATTTTTGAAGAAAGCCTGATACGGGGCTGTAAAATCGGTACAAACAAAATCTGCCACAAAAAACACCCCGAAGGTTAGACATCACCTCCAACCTTTGAGGTGTTTTTCGTGGTGAGTCAGCTAATGATGAGGCTGAGCAATTTAAATCGTTCATTGCAATTGCTGATTGCGTCGTGATACCCCATACAAGCATCCAGGCCTTTGAGGGCTTTGCTTGTACTGATAATGTTTCTGTTCCTTTCTGTTTCCGGACAGGGCTCAGCCACCGAGATTAGCCAGCTATTCCGGCTTGGAAACTTCGGACTGCACTTTCAACAACAATGGTGTTTTGTACTGCGCTGCAGGATTCAGTGCGCCATCGTGATGTAGCTTAACTCAGATATTGGCCTCTCAACGTTATCTCCGGGCGTGCCTACAGCATACCCATGCCATACCTGCGGCCAAGACTATGTCGAAGGCGTTGCAATAGCACCAAGACTTGCTTGTGGCCGCTGCGGTCTTGATGTACAGCAGCAGTCGGAAGCACCGCAGTGCTTGCTGCTGAGGCAGTCGGTACTGCTGACAGAAACTGATAGCCATTTCCGTTATGCTGAGCCAGTCAGGGCATGCGCAAGAACGGCCGCGCACAAGTCCGGCGCGACCTGCCCATATCAGCCCCGTCACCACCAAACAGCGGGTGGCAGTGGATACCGCCATACCACTGGCCGTTGATCACCGTCCTGCCTGCACGCCATGACCACCCGTGTAATGACCCACCCCTTTCTGCACAGGTCAGGCTGCTAAAGCATACGCTTGAGCGGGTGTTTTCATGCCGAGCGCCTGATGCGGGCGTCGGTGATTGTAGAACTGGATCCAGTCGCCCGGCACACGCATGGCATGCTGCTGGCTCTCAAAGCGATGACGGTGTACGCATTGCTCTTTGAGGGTGCGGATGAGGCGTTCCACCATGCCGTTTTGCTGCGGGCAATGCGGGGTGATGAATTCCTGCTGCAGTCCGTAGCTGCGAACCAGCCGCGTGTAATCGCGGCTGGTGAAGACCAGGCCGTTGTCCGAACGCAGCAGAAACGGCTCAGGCACACGCCCGAGCGTGCCATAGCGGGCAATCAGTGCCTGCTCCAATGACGCCACCGCGGTACTGGCCTTGCCGCTGCGTGAGAGATGCCAGCCCAGCCATTGCCGGGTATGGCAAT
>NWQT01000005.1 GCA_002798295.1 Lysobacteraceae bacterium NML07-0707
CGAATATATGGACTACTACAATCACGAGCGTATCAGGACAAAACTCAAAGGCCTGAGCCCGGTGCAGTACCGGACTCAGGCCTCGAACACTTAACCCGTAACTGTCCAAGTTTTGGGGGTCAGTTCAACAAAGACACGGCGTTTTTGTTGGGCGCTTATCGCATCACTTGTCTTGGGCAAACTGCGCCAACGCACCAGCCAGCGCTTCGTGGCTTTGTTCATCCGCCAACATGAAGTCTTGGCCCAAGCCCTGCGTGTTGCCTGCTTTAAGTGCTGCCACACACTGCCCGGCCTCTTTGGGAGAATCAAAGCCACGGCTTTGCAGCAGCAATACATCGCCCAGGGTCAGCTTGAAATAGAACTTGCCGTCCTGCTCGCGGTATTGCTTGAAGGCCGGCGCAGCATTGGTTTTTCCCCGCGTTTTTTCAGTCGCAGGGCGCGGCACAGCATTCAAATTGCGCAGTCCCACGGCATCACGCAGCTTGGCCAGCAACGGCTTGGCATAACGCTCGCGCAGACGATGGGCATTGTCCTGCAGGATGGCTTCAATCTCATCCGGGCGGGCAATCAATGCGTCATATCGCTCGCGCAAGGGCGCGATTTCCGCCTCCATGCGCTGATACAGGCGCTTTTTGGCATCGCCCCAGCCAATACCTTGGGCAAATGCCACACGCATCGCAGCAGTTTCATCCGCCGTGGCGAAGGCCTGATACAGCTGGAACAATGCCGAGCCTTCGGTATCTTTCGGCTCACCTGGTGCGCGCGAATCGGTCACGATGGACATGATGCGCTTTTCAAGCTCGGCCGGGCGGCAGAACAGCGGAATGGTGTTGTCGTAGCTCTTGGACATCTTGCGGCCATCCAGCCCCGGCAAGGTGGCGACGTTCTCGTCAATCACCGCCTCGGGCAGCACGAAATAATCATCGCCATACACATGGTTGAAGCGCTGGCCGAAATCGCGCGCCATCTCGATATGCTGGATCTGGTCGCGCCCCACCGGCACTCTGTCGGCAGCGAAAATAAGAATATCCGCCGCCATCAGCACCGGGTACATGTACAGCCCGGCATTCACCCCGGCATCATCGTCCTCGCCTTCGGCTCGGTTCTTGTCCACGGCGGCCTTGTAGGCATGCGCGCGGTTGAGCTGCCCCTTGCCTGCCATGCAGGTCAGCAGCCAGGTGAGCTCGGTAATCTCTGGGATATCGCTTTGCCGGTAGAACCAGTTTTTCTCCACATCCAGCCCGCAGGCCAGCCAGGTGGCGGCAATCTCCAGCGTGGAGCGATGCACTCTGGCCGGATCATGGGTATTGATCAGGCTGTGCAGGTCGGCAAGGAAGTAGAAATTTTCAGCATCTGTTGCCTGTGCGCTGGCAAGTGCAGGACGGATAGCACCGGCATAATTGCCAAGATGCGGCATCCCCGAAGGTTTGATACCGGTCAGGATTCGGGTGCGAACAGAGGACATGAAGGGGTTCCGAAAAACACGAGGGCGCAGATTTTACGCTTGTTTGCTCGCCTGCCCACGGACGTGCCATCACGCCATCTGCACAAATCCAGCACATGACCTTGACGCACCTACTGGCATTCTTGCTGGTGACGGCACATACCGTCACCCCTCAATCAGGAGAAAAACCAATGAATAAAGACATCATCGCCGGCAAGTGGAAGCAGCTCAAGGGTAAGGCACAAGCCAAATGGGGTGACCTGACTGACGACGTATTCGATGTTGCCGAAGGCAACCGCGAATACCTGGCCGGCAAGCTTCAGGAAAAATATGGCTGGGCCAAGGAACGCGCCGAAGACGAGCTCAATGCCTTTGAAAAGACCATTGAAAACGATTAATCCGCATTGACTCGGATGATTGGCCGCCTTCAGGGCGGCCAATTGCATTGCCGCCAGCTACCATTTCAAAACGGCGGCCAACCCGCCCAACGTACTTGGCTGCAACTGTAGTTGGGCGCCCAATGAGCTGGCGGCTGTTCTGGCGATGGCAAGCCCAAGACCGCTCCCCTGCCCTTGACTGCCGGGGATTCGATAAAAGCGGTCAAATACTCTTTCACGCTGCTCAGCCGGGATGCCCGGGCCACTGTCTTCGACGCGGATATCATCGGCAATGCTGACCTTTACCACGCCACCTTCAGGGGTGTACTTGATGGCATTGTCGAGCAGATTGCGCATCACTGCCGCAAACGCCGCCGGCCTGCCGTGCACCCGCAATTCTTGCCTTTCGACAAATTGCAGCCCGATACCGGCCTTGCCAGCCAGCGGCGCGTATTCTTCCAGCAGCGGCTTGAGCGCTTTGCCCGCATCAAAATCGGCCATGTCTTCGCAATCGGCCTCCTGCCTTGCCAGCAACAATAATTGCTCCACCAGCCGTGCAGCACGCTGTATTCCCTGGCGTTGCTCGGCGACTGCCTTTTGCAAGGCGGCTGGCTCATCAAGTTGCTGACGGATGGCCTCATTCTGTAGCAGCAAGGCTGTCAGTGGCGTACGCAGCTCGTGTGCGGCGTCGGAAACAAACTGCCGTTGCTGCTGGTAGGCGCGTTCCATGCGCGCCATCAAGGCATTGGTTTCTTCTGCCAGCGGCACGATTTCCGAAGGCATGCCGCGTATATCCAGCGGCATCATTTCGCCCGGTGTGCGCAGGGTCAGCTCGTGCTGCAAGCGCGTCAGCGGGCGCAAGGCCAGCGTGACAATAAGTGCTGTTGCCAACACGATAAGCACTGCCATGAACAACATCGGCCAGGCAGTTTCCAGCGCCACGTCCTGCGCCACTTCGTAACGCTCGCCAAGCGCCTGCCCCACCTGCACCTGCAGCTCGCCGTGTATTTCGGTATAGATGCGCACTCGCTGCCCGGCCACGGAGATATTGGTGAAGCCTGGCTGCGCCTGTCTTGGCATCAGATGACGGCGGTCAGAAGCATATTCCAGCTCGTCCTCATCCCAGATTTGCAGATAAAACCGCAAGTCCTCATCAGCGTCTGCGGTGTTGGGCAGGGTGCTGGTCAGGTCATCGCCGCGCGCCAGAATCTGCGCTACTTGCCGCATCTGGTAATCGAAGATTTCTTCAGACTCCTCCAGCAACACTTTGTAGCTCAGCACTGCCTGTACCCCAAGGGCAATGGTGAGCAGCGCCACCAGAAACATCAGCAGGCGCACACGCAGGGAATACGCTTTGGTTTTCATTTCTCGCCTTCGTCTGCCGGCACCCGATAGCCCAGCCCGCGCACATTCTGGATGATGCCGCTCCCCAGCTTGCGACGGATGCCATGGATATAGACCTCTACCGCATTGCTGTTGATTTCATCCGCCCAGCCGTAGAGTTTCTCCTCCAGCTGGGCACGACTCAGCACTTGTCCGGGGCGCAGCAGCAACGGCTCAAGCACGGCCCATTCGCGGGCGGAGAGCATGACTTCCCTGCCCGCCAGCTGCGCTTTGCGTGTCTGGACATCCAGCCAGATCTCGCCATGCCGGTACCCCGGCTGGACTCTGTCCGTCAATCGCCTTCTGACTGCACGCAAACGCGCAAGCAGCTCATCGAAATCAAACGGCTTGAGCACATAGTCATCCGCCCCGGCATCGAGCCCGGCAATCCGGTCGGCAACTGCATCGCGCGCGGTTGCCACAATCACCGGCGTGGCCCTGCCTTTTGCGCGCAAACGACGCAATACCTCCAGCCCGTCCATGCGTGGCAGCCCAAGATCCAGCAGCACCAGGTCATAGTCGGTGGTGCAAAGCGCAGTATCAGCTTCAATGCCATCTTTTGCCCAGTCCACTACATAGTGCGCACGCGCCAGCAATTGCACCAGCACCTGGCCAATCATCAGATCATCTTCTACCAGCAAAAGTCGCATTTTCCTGCTCCGTATTGATGACAGGCCAGCTCCCGACATGCCGAAAGCGCGGCATGCACGCCGCGCTTTCAACAAGTGACTTGCGGATATTAGTCGTGATCGACGCGGCTTGAAATCACCTCGCCATTGACAGCATCAACCTTCACCTCGCACACGGTATTGTCACGCGCCACGACTTCCACATCGAACACGGCACGGCCACGCTCGATATCAAGATCGGCAGAGGTCGCGCGTCCGCCGACATGACGCTCGGCAATCTCGATGGCACGGCTCAGGCTGATTTTGGCACTGGCAAGATCCCTGACAGCTTCATGCTGTAGCGCTTGCATATGACTGGCCGCACGCTGCGGTGCCGCCATCGAAATGCCGCTTAGAGTCAATGCGGAACCGAGTGCCAGTGCAGAAAGGGAAAGAACTTTGTTGCGGATTTTCATATTGTGCTCCTGTCAAGTTTTAGGATGGATGTCTTTCGTGACAGGGGCAGTTTCACAGCCAAGACTTAGGCCACACTTAAGGCAACGGTCGTATTCAGCTGCCATTGAAAAACCCCGCACCGTATTGAACTGCCCCCCAAAATCTGGACGGTTACGGGTTAAGTGTTCGAGGCCTGAGTCCGGTACTGCACCGGGCTCAGGCCTTTGAGTTTTGTCCTGATGCGTTCGTGGTTGTAGTAGTCAATATATTGGCAGATAGCGTGTTGAAGTTGCTCGATGCACTCGAAGCGCCTCAAGTAAAAGAGCTCCGACTTCAAGGTGGCAAAGAAGCGCTCCATGGCCGCATTGTCCAGGCAATTGCCTTTGCGTGACATGCTCTGGGTCAGGCCGCGCTGGCAAGCTGTTGGCGCCAGGCAGGCATTTGATACTGCCAGCCTTGATCCGGGTGCAGCAGGGGTGCGGCCTTGGCCGGCAGCTTGGCGATGGCCTTTTGCAGCATGTCTTTGACCAGCGAGAAGTGGGGGCGCTGCTGCATCGTGTAAGCGACGATTTCACCGTTATAAAGATCCAGCACGTGTGAGAGGTAGAGCTTCTGGCCGCGGACGTTGAACTCGGTGACGTCTGTGACCCATTTCTGGTTGGGTTGCGTGGCCTGGAACTGGCGGTTCAGTACATTCGGCACCTCGGCCTGTTGGCCTCACCAGGCGTGATATCGCTTCGGGCGAACCAATGACTTCAGCCCCAGTGCCTGCATCAGCCGTTGCACCGTCTTGTGGTTGACCCACTGTCCCATCTGACGCAGCGCAGCGGTGATGCGCGTACAGCGACTGGATGCGCGCCCACCTGATAGTAGAACGTGCTGCGCGACAGACCTGCTACCTTCAACAGGTGTGCCAATGTGTGGCCTTGCCTCAGTGCATGCACTACCTGCGCTTTTTCTGCGCAGCTTGGGCTTTGGCCTGACGCAAGGCCTGCAATTTTTTAAGTAAGCCACCTCCGCGCGCAGGTACTTGACCTCTTCCAGCAGCGCTTCACGGGAGCGCTGCGCATCCGGCAGCGCATTGACAGGCTTGGGAGATTGGGACATCGACATCTTCTTTGGCCTTCCTCGGGGCTTGGGCTGTAAACCCGCCAGACCCTGCGCATGATACTGGCGCTGCCAGCCGGAGATGATGCGGGTACTGCCCCGGATATTGAATAGCGCCATCGCCTCGCGCACCGGCAGCCCCTGTTGCGCTATCCGTTGCAGCACCGACAACTTGAAGTCTGCACTGTAGCGACTGAACTTCCTGCGCAGCCCTTGCACGCCATGCGCTTGATAAGCCTTGACCCAGCGCCTGACCGTCGCATGGTCAAGGCCGTAACGCTGCGCGATGGTTCCAAAGCCTGACACTCCTGATGCGTAGCTTTGCACTACGTCCAGCTTGAAGGCCTCACTGTACTTCGCCATCAAAAACACCCCAAAGGTTGGATGGGTGTCCAACTTTTGGGGTGCAGTTCATATCGACGCGGGGTTTGCTGTAGCCAACAGCGGCCAATCAAGCAACGCCGTGAATCAATTGCCCTCGGCCTTGTCTTCGATTTTTTCGCCGGCCTTCTGGATATCTTTGCCGGCACCGGCCATGGTGTTGCAAGCGGACAGACCCATGGCAAACAGAGCCAGCAGGGCAATGCTCATCAAACGCTTCATGAAATTTCTCCTTATTGAGTGAGGGAAAAAGCAGCGCAAGCTGCGTGGCAACATGAAAGCGCAAACCATGTGAACTTGCCGTGTACTGTCCACGCAGCGTTCAGATTAAGCGTATCAATCACGCATCAGCGTGGACTTGCCAAACAAGCTTTCCACCAGCTCCACGGCAAGACGCGCTGTGGCATTGCGCTTGTCCAGCGCCGGGTTCACTTCCACCAGATCCAGCGAGGCCATGCGGCCAGTGTCGGCAATCATTTCCATCATCAGCTGCGCTTCGCGGTAATTGACACCGCCCGGCACGCGCGTGCCGGTACCCGGGGCGATAGTGGGGTCGAGCATGTCCACATCAAAACTCACATGCAGATGCGTGTTTTCATCCACACCTTCCAGCGCTTCTTCCATCACCCGACGCATGCCGATTTCGTCGATATAGCGCATGTCATAGATATCCAGCGCATATTCCTTGACCAAACGCTTTTCCTCCCTGTCCACCGAGCGTATGCCGATTTGGCGGACTTCGTCGGGACGGATGGCAGGCCCTGGCGCACCCAGATTGACCAGCACCTCAGGCCCCAAGCCACACAGGCAGGCCACCGGCATGCCGTGGATATTGCCCGAAGGCGTGACATCGCTGGTATTGAAGTCGGCATGAGCATCCAGCCACAGCACCCGCAGTTTTTTGCCCGCCTTGCGTGCATGTGCAGCCACCGCAGCAATCGATCCGATGGCAAGGCAGTGATCCCCGCCCAGCATGATCGGCATGGTTCCTTCGGCCAATGCCTGCGAGCTCATCTCGAACACCGCCTGATTCCAGGCAATGACTTCTTGCAAATGCCGATAGCCGTCCACCGGCGCAGCCTCCGGGTTGCGTGGACCGCTGACATCGCCCAAATCGAGCACATCCACACCCCGGCGCGCAATCGCCTCTGCCAATCGCGCTACCCGCAGTGCCTCCGGCCCCATTGAAGCGCCACGATGCGCAGCGCCCACATCGGTAGGCACGCCAAAAATGGAAACCGGCAGATAACGATCAGACATAGAAATTTCCTGTGATGGGGCAGGGCGTCATGTTAACCGTTATTTGGCTCGCCAGAACTTCCCTCCCGTTCCACCTCTGTCCTACCCCATGAGCCATACCATTTGAGCCAGTAAAGCCCATCAATCTGACATCCTCACCCCTTAGTCATGACCAACCGAAACTGAAAAATTCACACGGACTGGAACACTTTTCGCGTGGTTCATCTTCGGCATTCACGCTGGAGTCGTTCAGGCGTTTGGCAACGTGTCTTTGCGGCATTGGCTCAGGATGCCGACAACGAGTGGGTAATGATTGACGCCACCCTTGTGCGTGCACACCAGCACAGCGCCGGGGCTAAAAAAACCAATGCGGCCAAGCGATCGGTCGCAGCCGAGGGGGTTGAGCACCAAAATTCACGCCACCACCGATGCGCTCGGTAATCCCACCGGCTTTCATCTCACCCCTGGGCAGGCGCACGACTTGGAGGGCGCAGACGCATTGTTGCCGGGCAATCCAGGCAAACGGTGATTGCCGACAAGGCCTACGATGCGCATAGCAGATCCAACCCGCAAAGCGCAGCAAAATCGCTACCAATGTTAGTCTTTCAACATACCTCATCGACAGTGATGCTTAGTGAAGTATGCTGCTCTGCAATGATTGTCGATAGATATCAAGTAGCGGTTACACTTGGAATCTCACTGCGGCTGACGAATACAAAATCGGATCAGTCGCTGTTGGCTGGCTTGACTGCAATCACCTTGACCTGCGCGGCGGCACGAAGCGATTGAGGATCGGTCGTGCCAGCGATTGCTGCGCGGCTGGCAGGCTGACTTCCACCCGCCAGTGCCCAATCTCCTCGCTGTTGTCGTAAAACACCACGCCGTCCACCCGCTGGCCGTTTTTCTCTGCCGAAAACGCCACCAGATTTGGCCGCAGGCGCACGGTTTTCACCGGCACATCGGTACCCCGATAAAAGAGAAAATCATTGCTTTCGGCATCGCGTCTGGCTTCGGCAAAGAACGGCGCTGCTTCTGATTGCGCACAGCCCACACAGGCACTGGTATTGACGTAGCTCAGCAGGCCGCGGCCGTTTCTGGGCAAAAACTCGACCACTTCCGAGCCATTGGCACCCAGCCGCGCCCTCGCCAGCTGCCAGTCGCGCGGCACCAACAGCCAGCCATGGGCATGGTAGTAAACCGCAAGCTGGCGCAGTTCCGCGGCGCTGGCCGAACTGCGTAGCGGCTCGCTCACGTTCTGCGCATCGAAACTGATCCTGCCCCCCGCTTCCTCAGTGAGCGCATCGGCCACTTCAATGGCATAGGCCGGCAGGGAAACACCATTGATCGTCACCGGCGCTACCGCCCTTGCTGTCCCCCGATCCTTGCTCCGATCCATTTCTACCGGCGCGGCGATGGTCAGTGCCTCCTCTTGGGCAGCCAGCGTACCGCACCACATCAGCATGACCAGCAATAACGACTTGCGCATGACTGTCTCCTCTGGCGTGATTTTGCAAATGCCTGATTTGCCCTGCCCTTCCCAGAAAGGCAAATCGGCACGGGTGAGTGTGCCTGAAAATCAATATAGGGGTGGCTCTTCCCCCAAGGCTGTCTAAATAGCCTGTTCACAATCTCCATTGCGGGCGGTTACAGGTTAAGCCAGCTTGCATCAGCCAGATTGGCTGTGTTGCCAAAATACTTGCGGTCATCTGGCAGAGGGATATTCGCCGCGCGAGATGAGCTTTCAGATGCCATCGCTGCTGAAGCTAAGCCAAGAGCCCGGGAGGCTTGGCTTGCCCGGGCTTAATCAGTACAATTCCAGTCCTGTTTAACCGGCCAGCCATCGCCACGCCGTCATGCTTCGTGTCACCAAACTCACCGATTACGCCACGCTCGTGATGAGCGTACTGGCGGCTGCGCCGGATGCGGATGCAGTCCTCAGTGCGGCGGAGCTGGCCGAGCGTGCCGGGATTGAGCTGCCCACTGCATCCAAAGTGTTGAAGCCTTTGGCGGCGGCAGGTTTGGTACAGGGGTTTCGCGGCGCCAATGGCGGCTATCGCCTTGCCCGTGACCCGCGCCAGATTTCGCTGGCGGACATTGTCACCGCGATGGAAGGCCCTTTGGCAATGACCGAATGCAGCATCGACCACGGCCATTGCGAGCTGGAGCCAAGCTGCCATCTGCGCAGCAACTGGCAACGCATCAATGCTGTGGTCGCCGAAGCGCTGGCTGCGGTCAGCCTGTATTCGATGTTGCCCGGCAACACCCCCCCAACTGCGGAAAAGCGCATCCCGCTGCGCCTTTCCGCCTGAGAAATGACATGAACGCACCCTCTGCCCCCTTGTCCGCCGATGCGGACAATCTGCAACAGAACGCCGAAATCCATGCCCAGCTTGGCCGCAAATACGAGGCCGGCTTCATTACCGAGATTGAAAGCGATTCGCTGCCGCCCGGCCTGGATGAAGACATCATCCGCGCGCTTTCGGCCAAAAAAGAAGAGCCCGAATGGATGACCCAATGGCGGCTGGCGGCCTATCGCCACTGGCTGACCATGCCGGTACCGGAATGGGCCAAGCTGAACATCGCCCCGATCGACTTTCAGGCGCTCTCATACTACAGCGCCCCCAAAGGGCCAAAGTACAAGTCGCTGGACGAGGTGCCCAAGGAGCTGATCGACACCTATGACAAGCTCGGCGTGCCGCTGCATGAGCGCGCAAAACTCGCTGGCGTGGCAGTGGATGCGGTATTCGACTCGGTGTCGGTCGGCACCACGTTCCGCAAGGAGCTGGCCGAGAAGGGCATCATCTTCTGCTCGATGTCCGAGGCCATCCGCGAGCATCCGGAGCTGGTGAAGAAATACCTGGGCACGGTGGTACCGGTCGGTGACAACTACTTCGCGGCGCTCAATTCAGCGGTGTTTTCCGATGGCAGCTTCGTGTTCATCCCCAAGGGCGTGCGCAGCCCGATGGAGCTGTCCACTTACTTCCGCATCAATGCCGGGCATACCGGGCAGTTCGAGCGCACGCTCATCATCTGCGAGGACGATGCCTATGTCTCCTATCTGGAGGGCTGCACCGCGCCGATGCGTGACGAGAACCAGCTGCATGCCGCCGTGGTAGAGCTGGTGGCGCTGGAAAACGCCGAAATCAAATATTCCACGGTGCAGAACTGGTATCCGGGCGACGAGAACGGCGTCGGCGGCATTTACAACTTTGTCACCAAGCGCGCCGAATGCCGGGGCGCGCGCAGCAAGGTAGTGTGGACACAGGTGGAAACCGGCAGCGCCATTACCTGGAAATACCCAAGCTGCGTGCTGCTGGGCGATGATTCGGTGGGCGAATTCCACTCAGTCGCGCTCACCCACCACCGCCAGCAGGCCGATACCGGCACCAAGATGATTCACATCGGCAAGCGCAGCAAGAGCAAGATTGTCAGCAAGGGCATCAGCGCCGGTCACGGCCAGAACACCTACCGTGGCCTGGTGAAAATCGACCGTGGTGCAGAGGGCGCACGCAACCATACCCAGTGCGATTCATTGCTGATTGGCAAGCACTGCGGCGCGCATACCTTCCCCTATGTGGAAGTGAAAAACCCCAGCGCCACCGTCGAGCACGAGGCCACCACCAGCAAAATCAGCGATGACCAACTGTTTTATTGCCGCGCGCGCGGCATCGGCGAAGAAGATGCCGTCAGCCTGATTGTCGATGGCTTCTGCAAGGCGGTATTCCGCGAATTGCCGATGGAGTTTGCCGTGGAGGCCAAGAAACTTCTGGATGTCTCACTGGAGGGCTCGGTGGGATGAGAACCGTCTTGTCATCTCTTGCCCTCGCGCTGGCACTCTCTGGCTGCGCCGCCCCACGCCAGCCCCAAACGGCACACACCGCGCCGCTCGCCCACCCAGTGCCCATCACCCTATGGGTCAACGAGGGACACAAGGAGCACGCACTTCCCCAGGGGGAAGTCCATGACCATCCCTGCGGCCTCACCATCACCGTCAATGCCCTGCACATGCCCCCCGACAACGCGGCTGTCGAAAGTGACTTCGTGATTGAATTCGATGCCAGCGGCAAGGAGCTGCAACACTGGCGCATACCGGTAGACACGCAGGTGCTCGCCATCAAGGGCAAGCTACTCTCCATCAATCTGCCCGACAAAAACACCCCGCTATGGCTGGATGAGCAAGGCAGGTTTCATCAAAAAGGCGCCCCGGACAGCAACCCCGAATCAATCAACTGCCCGGTGCCGGTACTGGAGCGCTTCCAGAATTCCGTCTATCTGCACTGCCTTCGTTATACCGATGGCGAAACCCGCCGCCCGCGCCTTCTTGCGCTGGAAGGCCCCTGCGCCTGAAGGAAAATCCCCATGAAACCGCTGTCCTTGTTGTTCTCTCTGGGCATAAGCCTGCCGATGTTTCCGGCACTGGCGCAGCCTCCTGCACTACCGCGCTGCAACCCGAATGGCAATCAGCAGGAAATGAACGCCTGCGCCAGAGATGAGTTCCGCACCGCCGATGCCGAGCTCAACCGCATCTACCGTGAAATCCGCCAGCGCTACAGCAATCAGCCTTTGAAACTGGAGCGGCTGCGCGATGCCCAGCGACTGTGGATCCAGCTGCGTGACGCTGACCTGGCTGCCCAGTTCCCGGTCGCCCATGGCGAAGATCCGCGCGTTGAGTACGGCTCGATGTATCCGCTGGAATATGCCGGCGCCAAGGCCGCAATCACCCGTGCCCGCAGCCAGTGGCTACGCGACACTTTCCTCGACACTCCCTGATGGTTGCCCCCCATGCTCAATATCGAAAACCTCCACGCCCGCGCCGGTGAGCGCGACATCCTCAAAGGCCTGACGCTCAACGTAAAGCCCGGCGAAGTACACGCCATCATGGGGCCGAACGGCGCAGGCAAATCCACACTCGGCAATGTGCTCTCCGGGCGCGATGGCTACGAGATCACCGCCGGTGGCGTGCAGTTCGAAGGCCAGGATTTGCTGGCGCTGGAGCCTGAGGAACGCGCTGCCCTCGGCGTGTTCCTGGCCTTCCAGTATCCGGTGGAAATCCCGGGCGTAAACAACACTTACTTTTTGCGCAGCGCGCTCAATGCGCAGCGCAAGGCGCGCGGCGAAGCTGAGCTGGATTCGGTCGAATTCCTGAAACTGGTACGCGAAAAAATCAAGGTGCTGCACCTGCCCGACACCCTGCTCAACCGTGGCGTGAATGAAGGCTTCTCGGGCGGAGAGAAAAAGCGCAACGAGATTTTCCAGCTGGCCGTGCTGGAGCCGAAGCTCGCCGTGCTGGATGAAACCGACTCCGGGCTCGACATCGACGCACTCAAGGCCGTGGCCGATGGCGTCAACGCGCTGCGCTCGCCGGAGCGCGCCTTTATCGTCATCACCCACTACCAGCGCCTGCTGGACTACATCAAGCCGGACGTGGTGCATGTACTGGCCGATGGCCGCATCGTCGAAAGCGGCGGCCCGGAACTGGCGCTGCGTCTTGAAGAACATGGCTATGCCTGGCTGAAAGACCGTCAAGGCCCGGAGGCGGCCTGATGAGCGCCCTGCTTGATTCGCTGCTGGATGGGGACAGTTCCGCCGAGGCGCAGGCCATCCTTGCCGATGGCCTGCCCGGCGCGCGCTCGGAGGCCTGGAAATACACCTCGCTGCGGGCGCTGGCGCAGCGCCGTTTTGTGCCTGCCGCGCCTGCACAAGCGGACGCCGCACAGCTTGCGGACATCCCCTCACCACGCATCGTATTCGTCAACGGTCACTTTGATGCCAGCCTCTCGCAGCTCGACGGCCTGCCTGCCAACATCCGTCTGGACGTCGAACCTGCAAGCACCCCAGTGCTGCCACAGTCCGGCAAATCCAACGCCTGGCAGTCGGACAGCGACCACTGGTTTGTGCGTATCAACCGCTTGCGCGCCACCGGGGTGCGTCTTGAAGTCGCAGGCGATGCCGGGGCGCTGCATCTAGTCAGCCTGCAACAAAAAGGCGAGCACGACCAGGCCGTGCATCTGCATCACCAGATCCGGCTGGCCGCTGGCAGCCGCCTGACGCTGGTGGAGCACCAGCTGGGCGATGAGGCGCATAGCGGCCTGGATACCGGCCATATGCATATCACCCTGGCCGATGATGCCCACCTGCAACATCTGCGCCTGCAATGCGACAGTCCGCGCGCGCAACGCTTTTTGCGCAGCGATGTGCAACTCGCCACCCGCAGCCACTATCAGCGGCTGGATCTGGAGCTGGGCGCTGCCCTGTCCCGGCATGAGCTGAACGTGCACCTGCAGGGTGAGGAAGCTCAGGTACAGGCCGCCGGCGTGCTGCTGGGCGATGGCCGTCGCCATCTGGATACCCGGCTTGGCATCCATCACCACGCCGCCAATACCCGCAGCGAATTGCCGTGGCGCGGCCTGGCTGCCGGGCGCGCGCGCGTGGTATTTCATGGCGGCATTCAAATCCATGCCGGCGCCGACGGCACCGAGGCCGACCTGCAAAACCGCAATATCCTGCTATCCGCGCAGGCCGAAGTGGATACCCAGCCAGTGCTGGTGATTGATGCCGATGAAGTCAAGGCCGCCCACGGCGCCACCGTCGGCCAGCTCAATGCTACGGCGCTGTTCTATCTGCGCTCGCGCGGCATCCCCGAGGCCGAGGCGCGGCGCATCCTGACGGCCGCCTTCTGCCGCGACCTGCTGGGACAGGTGCAAGACCCTGCCCTGTACGCGCTTCTGGAAACCCGGCTGATTGCCGCCCTTGAACGGATTGAAGCCGCATGAGCACACCTGACTGGACGACTATCCGCCAGGATTTCCCGTTGCTTGAGCGCCAGGTACACGGCAAACCGCTGGTGTATCTGGATTCGGCCAATACCAGCCAGAAGCCTGCGCCGGTGATTGCTGCGGTGGATGATTTCTACCGCCAGCACAATGCCAATGTCAGCCGCGCCGTGCACCAGCTGGGCAGCGAGGCCACCGCCCTGTATGAAGGCGCGCGCAAGACACTGGCACGCTTGATCCATGCGCGCGCCGACGAGCTGATTTTGACCTCCGGCACCACTTTCGCCATCAATCTGGTGGCCTATTCCTGGGCGCTGCCACGGCTCAAGCCCGGTGATGTCATCCTGCTCTCGCGCATGGAGCACCATGCCAATATCGTGCCCTGGCAGCTCATTGCCGAGCGCAGCGGCGCCACGATTCGCGTCGCCGAACTCACCCCTGATGGCGCACTGGATCTGGAAGCCCTGTGGCAGGCGATGACACCCGAAGTCAAACTGCTCGGCCTTGCCCATGTCAGCAATGTGCTCGGCACCGTCAACCCGGTGGCCGACATCTGCCACGAAGCGAAGAAGCGCGGCATCACCACGGTGATTGATGGCTCGCAAGCCGTGCCGCATATGCCGGTGGACGTTGCCGCCATTGGCTGTGATTTCTATGCCGCTACCGGCCACAAATTGTGCGGCCCGACCGGCACCGGCTTTTTGTGGGGGCGGCGCGAACACCTGGCCGCAATGCCGCCCTTTATCGGCGGTGGCGAGATGATTCGTGAAGTGCGTTTTGAAGGCAGCACGTTCAACGACGCGCCGCACAAATTCGAGGCTGGCACGCCGAATATCGCCGGTTTTGTCGGCCTGGGCGCAGCCGCCGACTATCTGCAAGGCATCGGCATGAGCGCCATCCAGGCGCGTGAAGCCGAGCTGCTGGCCTACGCCACCGAAGCCATGCAAAACATCGACGGCCTGCGCGTCATCGGCACCGCACCCGGCAAGGCCGCGATTATCTCCTTCCTGATTGAAGGTACCCACGCCCACGACCTGGCCACCTTGCTGGACCTGGAAGGTATCGCCGTGCGCTCCGGCCAGCACTGCGCCCACCCGCTGCTGCAAGCCTTTGGCATCACCGCCACCTGTCGCGCCTCGCTGGCGTTCTACAACACGCACGCGGAAATTGATGCCTTGGTTACAGCCATTGCCAAGGTGCGGAAGCTGCTGGCATGAGGCTGGATTTCCGCCATGCCGGGCACGCCGACATCCCCCAGCTGCTGGCGCTGGTCACAGCCGCCTATCGCGGCGATGCAAGCCGCCAGGGCTGGACAACCGAGGCTGACTTTCTGGATGGCCAGCGCATCGATGCCGAACTTCTGGCGGCTGATATTGCAGCTGCCAACAGCCTGATTCTGCTGGGCGAAGAGGCAGGCAAACTTATCGCCTGCGCGCATGTAGCCGTGCAGCACGATGCCGGCTATTTCGGCATGTTTTCAGTCTGGCCCCAACTGCAAGGCCAGGGCATTGGCAAGCAGATGCTGCTTGAGGCCGAGCGCATCGTGCGCGAGGATTTTGCCCAGTCGCTGATGCGCATGCAGGTCATCGACCTGCGCGAAGAACTCATCGCCTTTTATCAGCGTCGCGGCTATCAGCCCACCGGCCAATACAGCCCGTTTCCCTATGGCGATACCCGCTTTGGCACCCCCAAGCGCAAAGACCTGCGTTTTTTGATTCTGGAGAAACCCTTGTGAGCGATGAAGAACTGCGCGGCTGGGAATATGTCTGCACCGAAGGCGAGCTACTGCCTGGCGAGAAAATCACCATCTGGCATGACGACACCCCGATTCTGGTGGTGAACCTGGATGGCGAGTATTACGCCGTGGAAGACAAATGCACTCACGAAGACTTCGAGCTGTCCTCCGGCCCCGTGGATGCGGCCACCGGGCAGATTGAATGCGTGCTGCATGGCGCCCGTTTCTGTCTCAAGAGCGGCGAAGCGCTCAGCCCGCCGGCCTATAGCCCAGTCGCCAAATTCCCGGTCAAACGCCTGAACGGTGCCATCTGGACCCGCGACGACCGCTGAGTTGCCCAACACACTGATCGCTTCCCAAGCCATATCAATCAGTCAGGCTTGAGGTCGGTTGCAAACAATATTGAGCGGAGGGCAGAAGTGCTCGCCTGATTCCACTTGCACCTCCATTACACTAGCGCGCATAGCCGCGAGGTGTGCATGTCCAACTCCCCCGATTTCAAACCCACACGCTCGCAATTTGCGCTGCTGGGGCAAAAGCGTTTTTTGCCGTTCTTTCTGGTGCAGTGCCTCGGTGCCTTCAATGACAATGTGTACCGGCAGGCAATCATCGCGCTGCTGTTCTGGATGGGCGTATCGGCCGAAGAGCGCTCGCTGTACACCAATCTGGCGCCGGCGATTTTCATCCTGCCGTATTTTCTGTTTTCCGCGTTGGCAGGCCAGATTGCCGAAAAGCTGGAAAAATCCCGGCTGGTGCGCATCACCACCACCATGGAAATCTTCATCATGTCGCTGGCGGCGCTGGGCTTTGTGCTGCACAACATGCCGGTCTTGCTGGCGGCGCTGTTTCTGACCGGGGTGCAGTCCACGCTGTTTGGCCCGGTGAAGTATTCCATCCTGCCCGGCGTGCTGCGCCGTGAGGAGCTTACCGGCGGCAATGGCCTGGTCGAAATGGGCACCAGTATTTCCATCCTCTCCGGGATGCTGGCAGGCGGCGGCATTTTCCTCATCGCCCATCATCAGGGGCCCTATCTTGCCGCCGCAGCGGTGGTTAGCCTGGCGGTGCTCGGCCGCTTTGTCAGCGGTTTTATCCCGCAAGTGGCCGCCGGTGCACCGGACTTGCGCATCAATCCCAACCCGCTATCCGAGTCACTGGCCATCATGCGCCTGACCCGCAAGCAACTGGCGGTGCGCAACAGCATCCTCGGCGTGTCCTGGTTCTGGTTTATCGGCACGGTCATTACCTCGCAACTGCCCGGCTATGCAGAACTCAATCTGGGCGGCGCGCAATCGCTGTATCTGCTGGCGCTGGGGCTGTTTTCGGTCGGCACCGGGTTGGGTTCGATATTGTGCGAAAAGCTCTCCGGCCGCCGGGTGGAATTGGGGCTGGTGCCACTGGGCGCGCTGGGGGTGAGCGCCTTCATGCTGGACTTGTATTTTGCCCGCAGCGGCGCTGCGCCCATCGGCGGCCTTGGCATCAGTGAGTTTGCAGCGCAGCCGGGCAGCCTGCGCATCAGCATCGACCTGCTGGCCATCGGCATGTTCACAGGGTTTTTCGTGGTGCCACTGTTTGCGCTGATTCAAAGCCGCACCCCGGCCGATGAGCTTTCCCGGGTGATTGCCGGGCTGAATATCCAGAACTCGCTGTTTATCGTCGCCGCTGCGGGCACCGGGTTGTTTGTGCAACAGGTGCTGGGCTGGACGATTCCGCAAGTCTTTCTTGCGCTTGCCATCGCCAACCTGCTGGTGAGCCTGTGGATTTTCAGCATCGTGCCGGAATTTGCCATGCGCTTTGTGGTCTGGCTGATGCTTGGCTTTTTCTACCGTATCCGCAGCCACAAGGTCGAAGACAATATCCCCGAAGAAGGCGCGGCGCTGGTTGTCTGCAACCATGTCAGCTATATGGATGCGCTGATTCTCTCGGCCAGCATCAAGCGCCCGGTGCGCTTTGTGATGTATTACAAAATTTTCCAGATTCCCTTCATGAACTGGATTTTCCGCGTTGCCCGCGCCATCCCGATTGCCGGTGCACGCGAGAATCGGGCATTGATGCTGGCCGCCTTTGATGAAATCGACGCGGCATTGGCCGCGGGCGAAGTGGTATGTATTTTCCCGGAAGGGGCACTGACCCGTGATGGCGAAATCGCCCCGTTCAAATCAGGCGTTGAAAAAATCCTCGCCCGCCGCCCGGTGCCAGTCATTCCGCTGGCGCTGCGCGGCATGTGGGCCAGCATGTGGAGCCGCCGTGACTCCCGCCTTGGCCGGATGCGCCTGCCACGCCGCCTGCGCGCCCGGGTGGATGTGATTGCAGGTCCGGCCGTGGATGGCGCTACAACCCATGCAGCCGAACTTGAGGCCATTGTGCGGCAGTTGCGCGGCGATGCGGTTTGAGCCATAGGCCATTTTTCACATTTGCTAACATTGGCTGAATTTCTTTCCACTCAAGCTCAAGGAAAATCTGATGAACACTGTGCAAGGGCAAATCCCGAATCACTTGGCTTGGTCGGTGGTTTCGACCGTCCTCGCCACCCTCTGCTGCTGCCCGCTGGGCCTGCTTGGCATTATCGGTATCGTCAACAGCACCAAAGTGGACAAGCTGCTGGCAGCAGGCGACTTGGCCGGTGCCCAAAAAGCGTCGGAAACGGCCAAGCTGTGGAGCATTATCGCTACCGTACTATTGGCTATCGGTTTGATCATCAATATTGGCTACATTGCCACCATGGGGGGACTTGATGCTTATACCGAATTGATGAATGCCAACGGCCTGTGATGATGAGTGGCTGCGCCCAGCTACCTGCCCGCTCTTTCCGCAACGGCCGCCTGCTTTTGGCGGCCGCCGTGGTGGCAGCCATCGTGGCAACGGTACTGCTGCACCGCCATGACCCCAATGCTGCCGACAGCCCATTTCTGCCCTGTGTCTTTCAGGCAATAAGTGGTTTTTGGTGTGCCGGCTGCGGCATCACCCGCGCATTGCATGCACTGGTACATGGTGATTTGATCGGCGCACTGGACATGAACCCGCTGGCGATCATCCTGCTGCCGTTCGCCAGCTTGGCATTGCTCTGGAATGCCGGTTGGCAACCCCGCTGGGCGGCTCCCATCATCAGCTTTATCGCCCAGCCGATGCTGTGGGCAGCTGTAATTCCGGCCTATTGGCTCGCCCGCAATCTACCCTGGCCGCCGTTCAACTGGCTGGCGCCGGGCTGATCGGCGCTACCAGCATTTGCCATAGTCTTGTCACATAAGCGGCAGCGCCCATCGCGGCGCTGTCGTCGCGTGCGGCCATGCGTTTTTTGCGATCCAGCGTGCAGCGCAGCCCCGTTTCCAGCAAAACTTCGTGCGCCTGTTGCAGGCTGCAGGTTTGCTCTGCCGAGAACACCATCGCTGCTCCCAGTTGCGCAATCAGCTGCGAACTTTCGCGCAATGCCACGAGCGCTGGCAGGCGACTGGCATGCAGCAATACCAGGTATTGCAGCAAAAACTCGATATCCACCAAGCCGCCGATGCCCTGTTTGATATCCAGTTGTGCCGCGTGGCTGCGGTCAAGCTCGGCGCGCATTTTTTCACGCATCTGCAGCACCTCCTGGCGCAGGGTTGCTGCATCGCGTACCTGCTGCAAAACCCCGGCGCGCGTTGCCTCAAACTTTTCACAAAGCGCGCTATCGCCGGCCACACAGCGGGCGCGCACCAGGGCTTGTTTCTCCCAGGTCCAGGCGCGCTCATGCTGATAACGGGCAAAGCTCTCCAGGCTTGAAACCAGCATCGCCTTGCTGCCATCCGGGCGCAGGCGCACATCCACATCAAACAGCCGCCCGGCAGCGGTCGCCGTTTGCAGATAGCCGACGATTTTTTGTGCAAGCCGCGCAAACCAACGCTGTGCGTCCAATGGGCGACGCCCATTGGATTGGGCATCCGGCGCGGCGTCAAAGAGAAACACCAGGTCAAGGTCGGAACCAAAGCCCAGCTCACAGCCGCCCAGGCTGCCATAGCCGACGACGGCAAACTGCGCGCCGGGCACCTGCCCATGCGCTTGCTCAAGCTCTTTGCGAGCCATCTCCAGCACCTGTGTCACCACCGCATCGGCCAGCCAGGCCAGTTGCCGGGCACTATGACTGGCGCTCTGCCGGCTATCGAGGGTCGCCAGCGCAATGCGGAAGCTAATTGCCTGCCGGGTTTCATTAAGCCGCCGCAGCGCGCTTTCAATATCATCGCCCGCCTCGTGCACCGCAAGCTGGCAGGCCTTGTGCATGCCATCGGCATCGGGCAACGGCTCGGCAGTGCGCATATCCAGCAACTCATCCAGCAGCAGCGGATATTGCGCCAACCGCTCACCAAGCAAGGCACTACGCGAAAGTGCATCCACCAGCCGCTTCAATGCCTGCGGCTGCTCATCAAGCAATACCAGATAGCTGCTGCGCCGCAGGATGTTGTGTACCAGACTCAGTACCCGGCGCAGGGCGGCATCGGGCTGCGACGCGCTTGCACAGGCGGCAATCAGCGCCGGCATCACCCGGTCCAGGCGGGTGCGGCCAATATCCGAGCTTTGCCTGGCCGCCGCGCCACGCAACAAGTCGCGCAGGCGGGCATCGAGTTCCTCGACCTCGGTAAAACCTGCCGCTGCCAGCGCTGCCTTATCCCCGGCTTCGGGCAGGCACTGCCAGTAGTTTTTCAGTGCATCAGGCTGTGGCTGCTTTTTCTTTTCGGCCAGCAGCGCATCGAACTCGGCAGAAACCATTACCCGCAATGTATTCAGCGCGGCCAGAAATTCAGGCCAGTTCTCAAAACCCAGCCCCACAGCCAGCCGGGTTTGCTCATCAGCCTGTTGCGGCAACTCATGGGTCTGCGCATCACGCAGCATTTGCAGGCGGTTCTCCACCCGGCGCAGCTCAAGATAATGCTGGCGCAAACGCTGGCCAGTATCGCGGCGGATTTGTCCGGCATGCATCAGCGCCGCCAGCGAAGGCAGCAGCCCACGGCACTGCAAGCTAGGCTCGCGCCCGGCGCGAATCAATTGCAATGCCTGCACCAGAAACTCGATTTCGCGGATGCCGCCGGCGCCGCGCTTGATGTCATCAATGCGGTCTTTGCGCGCGACATCGGCGCGAATCAAGGCTTTCATTTCACGCAAACCCTGCAATGCGCCAAAGTCCAGATAGCGGCGATAAATGAACGGTTTTATCTGTTGCAGAAAGGCCTCACCGGCCTCGACATCACCTGCCACCGGGCGTGCTTTTTGCCAGGCATAACGCTCCCAGTCGCGGCCTTCGCGCTGGAAATATTGCTCAAGCGCATTGAATGACCAGGCCAGCCGCCCGGCATTGCCATATGGGCGCAGACGCAGATCGACACGATGGCAAAAGCCTTCGGCTGTCACTTCATCCAGCAATTTGGCCAGCTGCTGCCCCAGGCGCATGAAGTAGGTTTCGGCAGGCAGGCTACGGGCGCCGTCACTCTCGCCCTCCTCGGCATAGCCATAGACCAGGTCAATATCCGAGCTGAAATTAAGCTCGCCGCCGCCCAGCTTGCCAAGGCCAAACACCACCAACTGCACCGCATGGCCTTGCGCATCGCGCACCAGGCCATGCCGGGCTGAAAATTCCGCCTGCAATGCGCCCAGCGCCAGTTGCAGGCAGTTCTCGGCAAGCACGGTGGCGCCATGCAACACTTCTTCCACCGAGGCCAGTCCCAGGGCATCGCGCCAAATCAGCCGGGTGGATTCTGCTGCGCGATAGCGGCGCAGCAACAGGCTCCAGTCGTTGCGATTTCCGGCATCAAGCACGGGCAAGGCGACGTGCTGCATACCATCATCGGCCAGTAGCTGAGCCAGCAATTGCGGCTGCCGCGCCAGAGTATCGATGGCGAAATCACTGATGCGTGCAACAGGCGCAATACGCGCATCATCACAGCCAAGGCGGGCTTGGGCGCGCTCGGCCAGGGCAGTCAAAAGGCTTTGGGCATTCATGCTGCGCATCATGCACGGGCTTATCGAAGGTTCAAAGCCCTTTCCAGTCACCAGCTACGGGCAGCACATAAAAAAGCCCGCCAGCTAGGAGGACGCTGACGGGCTAGTGCTCCCTCCCCCACGTCGGAAGCAGGTTCAGGTTAATTAACAAGCATTCAGCCTGCACGCTGCACCGCAAAAATACGGGGGCGTTTGTTTTTCAGGAGCCGCTGAATATTTCAAAGGCTTCCCGCTGGTCATGGACTCTTGTGAGCCAAGTCCGGACATGTGCCGGACTTGATGTGGACTGGCAACGCCAGCAAGGCGTTATCCAGTCCTTGATTTAATAGATTTCGCCAATACAGCAACGCAACGAACCACCGCCGGCTTCAATCGCATCCAGCGCCACCGAGCGCACTTCAAAACCGGCCGCGGCCAGCGTTGCACGACTTTCTGCACGCAGCGCAGCATCAGCGCGGCCACTCATCCATACACTGTCTGGCGAAAGCGCGATGCAGTTGCCGACAAAACCGGCATGTTCTGCAGCGTCACAGCGCAGCGCATGCGGATAAAACCCGGCAATGGCCTCGGCGACTTCAGGCTCGGCAAAACCTGCCGGGCAAACCACCGCCGCGCGGCCAGCCAGAATGGAGAGCACCACATTGGTGTGATACTCCCCGGCAGCCAGGTCAAACATCAGCGAAGCGCGCAGCCCGAACGCCTCATGCATCAGCCGCGCACCTTCCTCATCACAGCGCTCGGAAAGGCCTATGAAGCCCAGCCCTCTGGCACGGTCAATCACCAGGGCACCGGTCAGCTCGCAGGGATGCGGCTGTCGGTCAAGGTCAATCTCCTGATAACCCAGAATATCGGTAAAAAAGCTGCGGATATCGCTGCGCTGTGCCTCGCGCTGACGTACCGGATGACGCATCCGGCCAATCACCACCCGGCCATGAGCTGTGCCAAATACATTGTTGGGAAACAGTGCATCGGGCGTATCCGGGTGGCCGCTGAAGCCAATGGCCGGCACCACCTGGCTGATGGCACGCTGCAACTGGCGATGCTGCTGCGAAGCTTGCTGCGCATCAAAGCCATCCTCGGCCATGTAGTGATTGTCACTGGCCGACTCCAGCGCACGCGCAAAACCATCGGGCGCCACCAAAAACACCGCCCGCGCCGTCGCCGGCCCGAAATCGGCAGGCAGATGCGCGGCGTAGTCGAAAAATTCGCAAAGATTACGGGTCAGCATCCCGGTTATTTTCAGTGATGCCGCTTTCAGTGGCAATGAAAAGGCCGGGCGATGTACTGCCCGGCCTGCCACAACATCATCATTAACGGTGCTTATTGTTTGACATCACCCTGCACAGGCTCAGCCTGAGCGGCATTGAGAAATGCCTTGTATTCGTCCGGATCAAGCTCTCCATCCTGATTGCCATCAGCCTGCTCAAAGATTTGCGACAGGCTTGGCACACTGGCAGCTTCCGCCTTGCTCAGACTGCCATTGCCATCCTTGTCCAGTGCTTCCCAGCCGCGGGAAGGCGGGTGCTCTTGCATTTAAGGATGCCCGACTTAACCTTTGCCCGGCGCCTTGAAATGGTTCAGGACATGACTGGGCGTGGTTTGAATGCCGCACAGGCTGCCGCCGACCACGGCGTGACAGCGTCCACCGCACGCAAATGGCTTGGGGCGCTACCTGGACGAAGGCCTGCCGGGGCTGGTCGATGCCTCATCGCGCCCGAAGCGTTCTCCAAAAGGCCATCTCACCGGGCACCGCCTTGCTGATCGTGGAGCTGCGCCGCAAGTATTGGCTGTAAATGAGAATCGCCCAGCAGGTGGGCGTGTCCACTGCCACGGTCAGCCGCGTGCTGACCCGTGCCGGACTGTCACGGTTGTCGGGCCTGCAACCGCGCGAGCCCGTGCAGCGCTATGAGCACGAAGCCATGGGCAATCTGCTGCACATCGACATCAAGAAGCTCGGGCGCATCGAGCGGCTCAGTCACCGGGTGACGGGTCACCGGCGCGACTCAATCAAAGGCATTGACTGAGAGTTTACGCAAGCCTGGACATGCGCATCAAGCACGTGCTGACCGACAACGGCTCGACGTTTCGCTTCAAGCTCTTCCGCGCTGCTTGCACCCAGCATGGCATCGTACAGAAGCTCACCAGAACCTACCGACCCCAGACCAACGGCAAGGCCGAGCGCTTCATTCAGTCGGCCTTGCGCGAGCGGGTATACGACTAAACCTATCAGAACTCAGTCCAACGCACCCAGACGTTGCTCAGCTGGCAACACCACTACAACTGGCACCGACCACACCATGGCATCGACCCCCTACCGCCCATGAGCCGACTGCCCACGCCGAGAAACAACCTGATTATTGATACTTCACAGCCAGACAAGCCTTGCCGAACCAAAACCACCAAAAAACTCAATAAAAACATATGGTTAACAAAATTCCACGCAGTACTTCCACTTCCGTGCATATATTCGTTCAGTGACGTGGCTGCGCTCCTCACCCTTGCTGCTTGACTTGCTGCCAGAGCTGCTCTTGTTGTTGCAGTGTCAGCGCCGAAAAAGCCTCTCCACGTTTTTTGGCGGCCGCTTCCATGGCACGGAAGCGACGCTCGAATTTGTGGTTGGCCTGGCGCAATGCGCTGCCGGGGTCAACGCCGGCATGACGCGCCAGATTGGCGGCAACAAACAACATATCGCCCAGTTCTTCTTCCAGCCTGGCGCTTTGCCCCGCATCACGGGCGATGAATTCGGCTTCCACCTCGTGCAGTTCTTCACGCAGCTTGGCCAGCACCGGGCGGTAATCCGGCCAGTCAAAGCCGCAGCGTGCAGCGCGACTCTGCAATTTCACGGCACGCTGCCATTCCGGCAGGCCACGGGCAATCCCGGCCAGTGCCGAATCATCCAACTCTCCCCTGGCCTGGCGCTCGGCCTGCTTTTGTGCTTCCCAGGCAGCGGTTTGTGCCTCGGCGTTTTCGATATGCGCATCGGCAAAAACATGCGGGTGGCGGCGGGTCATTTTTTCGCAAATAGCGTCCACCACATCATCGAAATCAAACGCGCCTTGCTCGCTGGCCATCTGGGCATGAAACACCACTTGCAGCAGCAAATCGCCCAGTTCTTCGCGCAGGTCGGCCATAGCGCCACGGTCGATGGCATCGGCTACCTCATACGCTTCTTCTATGGTGTACGGGGCGATGCTGGCGAAGGTTTGCCCAATATCCCAGGGACAGCCGGTTTGCTTGTCGCGCAGGGCGCGCATGATGTCCAGCAGGCGCTTCATGAGCGTATCTCCTCCAGCAATGCGCAATCGCCCGCGGCAAGAAAATCGCCATTCAGAAGCGTATCGCGTGCGTTGTAACGGAACGGGCGGCCTTGCAAGTCGATGAGCGCGCCGCCTGCGCCCTCCAGGATGGCCTGGCCTGCGGCAGTATCCCATTCACTGGTCGGCCCAAAGCGGGCATAAAGGTCAAGGCGGCCATCGGCCAGATGGCAAAATTTCAGCGATGAGCCCAGACGAATGACCTCGACATCGCCCAAGCTTGCTATCAGCTCCTGGGTTCTGGCATCGCCATGCGAGCGGCTGGCGGCCACTTGCAAAGGCCGGGCATACGGGCGACGGGACTGGAGCGGCTGACTGATGCCGCCCAAATGGCCGCGCCGCCATGCACCGTGCTGCGAGCCACCGTAATAAATAAAGCCATGCACTGGCGAGACAATCACGCCCCAAGTGGCGATGTGGTTCTCAACCAGGGCGATATTGACGCTGAATTCGCCGTTTTTCTTGATGAACTCGCGGGTACCATCCAGCGGGTCAACCAGCCACAGGCGCGGCCAGCCTTGTCGCTCGGCAGCCGCAATATCGGCAGATTCTTCCGACAGTACCGGAATATCCGGGGTCAGCTCGGCCAGCCGGGTGCTGATGTAGTCATGTGCGGCCATGTCGGCAGCCGTCACCGGCGAGGCATCGGCTTTCCACGTCACCACAAAGTCCTGCGTATATACGGCCATGATGCGCAGCGCCGCTTCATGGGCGATGGCAATGACCGCTTCGCGCAATGCGGCCTCCATCAGCGCGGCCGCCTTTGCAGCCATTCGCGCACGATAAACAGGGCGGCAATGCCGCGGCCATCGGTGATGTCATCACGCGCCACCAGTTCCCCCAGATTGGCCAGCGGCCAGCGGATGACTTCCATCGGCTCAGGCTCATCACCCGGCAGGCGCTGCTCGTACAGGTCTTCGGCCAGCACTACCTGCGCCACATGGGTCATATAAGAGGGCGAGAGCGCCAGCGGCCGCAGCACTTGCAACTTGCGTGCGCCAAAACCGGCTTCTTCCATCAGCTCGCGGTTGGCAGCGGCAAGCACATCCTCGCCAACATCAATCGCGCCCTTCACCGGCCCCAGCTCGTAATGCGCCATCCCGGCAGCGTATTCACGCACCAAAAGCACATGCTCCGGGTCGGGCATCGCCACCACAATCACCGCGCCCTCACCCTGTGCCAGCAGACGGCGGTACAGACGGCGCTCGCCATTGGAGAACTCAAGCTCCAGCTCCTCCACCATGCGCGATGGTTCCTGCTTCTTGCTAACCTCATGGATGATGGGAAATTCAGTCGGCATCACGGCTCCTCTGACCGGCGATAATGGCGGTCTATGCGTTCAATTCATTCTCCTGCAATTCTATCCGAGGCAGCCGACTGGCAAGCACGCGATTTGGCGGTACTTTGGCACCCCTGCACACAGATGCGCGAGCACCCCGATATCCTGCCGCTGGTGCCGATTGCCAGCGGTCAGGGCGCATGGCTGACTGGCCTGGATGGCAGGCGCTATCTGGATGCGGTTTCCAGTTGGTGGACCAATATCCACGGCCATGCCGAACCGCGCATTGCCGCTGCCATCGCAGCCCAGGCCGCGCAGCTTGAGCAGGTGATTCTGGCGGGCTTTTCGCACCGCCCGGCCATCATGCTGGCCGAGCGGCTGCTGGCCATCGCCCCGCACCAAGCCGGCCGCGCCCCGCTTGCCAAAGTGTTCTATGCCGACAATGGCTCGGCCGGGGTGGAGGTGGCGCTGAAAATGGCGTTTCACTGGTTCCGCAACGCCGGCCAGACGCAGCGCAGCCGCTTCGTGGCCCTGGAAAATGGCTATCACGGTGAAACCCTGGGCGCGCTGTCGGTGGGCGATATTCCGCTCTACCGTCGCACCTATGCACCGCTGCTGTCGGAGTGCATTTTCGCCCCCTCACCCGATGCCTATGGCTGTGAAAACGAGGCGCAAGCCGAGCAACAAGCCTTGGCAGCAGCCGAGCAGCTGGCCGATATTTTCGAGCGCTACCCCGGTGAAATCTGTACAGTGATTATCGAGCCGCTGCTGCAATGCGCAGGCGGCATGCGCATGCACCATCCGGCCTATTTGCGCCGGGTACGCGAGCTATGCGATACCCACGGCGCATTTTTCATTGCCGATGAAATCGCCACCGGCTTTGGCCGCACCGGCACGATGTTTGCCTGCGAGGCGGCGGGCGTGCAGCCGGATTTTCTCTGTTTGTCCAAGGGTTTGACCGGCGGGTTTTTGCCACTGGCCGCGGTGCTCACCACGCAAACGGTTTACCAGGGTTTTCTGGACGATTCGCGCGAGCGCGCTTTCCTGCATTCGCATAGCTATACCGGCAATCCGCTGGCTTGCGCAGCGGCCCTGGCATCACTGGATATTTTTGCAGCCGATGCTGTCATTGAACGCAACCAGCCACTGATGGCGCGCATGGCCGAACACCGCCAGAACATCGCCCGCCTGCCGCATGTGGCCGATGCCCGCCAGACCGGCATGGTCTGCGCCTTCGAGCTTGCCCGCGATGGCAACAAGCACACCCCCTTTGCGCCGGAATTGCGCGTCGGGCTTGCAGCCTACAAGGCCGCACTGGCACACGGCGTGATTCTGCGCCCGCTGGGGGATGTGCTGTACTGGATGCCACCGTATTGCATCACCCCGGCCGAGCTTGACTGGCTTGCCGAAATCACCTGCCACGCCATCGAGAACGCCACTTCATGCGCCTGACCCGTACCTGGATTGAGACACCAATCAACATCGGCCAACGCCTGCACCTGCCGGAAAACGCCGCCAACCATTTGCTGCGCGTACTGCGCCTTGCAAGCGGTGATGAGTGCGTACTGTTCAACGGTGACGGCCATGACTATCTGGCTCGCATCACTCAAGCCGGCAAACGTGACTGCGAAGTGGAAGTGCTCAGCGCCGAAAAAGTCGAGCGCGAATCGCCGCTTGCCATCACCTTGCTGCAAGGCATTGCCCGGGGCGAGAAGATGGATCTGATTTTGCAAAAAGCCACCGAACTGGGCGCCGCAGCCTTCATGCCGGTATCCAGCCAGCGCAGTGAAGTGAGGCTGGATGCAGCGCGCGCGCAAAAACGTCTGGCGCACTGGCAGGGCGTGGTGATTGCCGCCTGCGAGCAATCCGGGCGCGCGATTTGCCCGCAAGTGACCGCACCTGTAACGCTCGCCACTGCCCTGCAACACCCAGGGCTACCGGCAGCGCGGTTTTATCTTGAGCCCGAAGCCAGGCAAAGCATCGCCACACTCAATATCGACGCGCAAGCGCTGGTTATCGCCGTAGGCCCCGAAGGCGGCTGGTCAGCGCGTGATTTGCAAGAGTTGCAAGCCGCAGGCTTTGCCGGACTGCGACTTGGCCCGCGCATCCTGCGCACCGAAACCGCCGGACTTGCCGCCATCAGCGCATTGCAACTGCGGTTTGGGGATATGGGTTGAGTGGTTTGCTCAATACCCGCGCCAACTGCAGCACCAGGAAGGCTTACAGAAATCAGCCGCCCAGCACTTCCTGCAACAGGATTTCCATTTGCTCCAGGTCTGGAATCATGGCTTCTTCATCCAGATAGCGCACCTTGAGTGCCGGGATATCCTCACCTGCAGCGCCCAAGTCTTCCAGTGTTTTGGGCACGGTAATCAGCCGCGGGAAGCCCTGCGCGAGGATGGCCATGTAGGGCATGCGCGGATTGCCGCCCAAAGCCTTCAGAATCAATACACGCTGGCCACGCAAGGTGCCGCTGGGCGTCCCCGTCCGAGCCAGGCGCGAGAAAGCAATCAACGGCACTTGCCAGCCATGCCAGCGGATTTTGCCAAGCAGCCAGTCCGGTGCGCCTTCTACCGGCTCGGATTCGGCCAGCGTCAGCACTTCGGCAATCACCGCATTGGGCAGCAGCAGCTGGCTGCCAGGAATCTGAATCATCACGCCACGCAAGGTGGCGGCAGTGGCAAGACTCTCGTTCATTTCAACTCCGTGGTTGACCAAAGCGCCTTGATGCGCGCAGCAATACCGGCAGGCGTATCCAGTTGCGCGCCACGGCTGGCCATCAGGGCCGGCATGGTGTGGTCATAGCAACCTTCCTCACTTTGCGCCAAGAGCTTTCCGCCGCCCTGCTGGAAGCGCAGCAGCGGCTCCACAAAAGCATCACTGGCGCCAGAAAGCAAAACAGCTACGCTGCTGATGCTGGGCAGGGCATCAAGCAGGTTGGCAAACTCCTCGCGACCTTCGGCAGAAACAAAACGCAATTGCGAGCTACTGTCAGCCAATACACGCACGCCGCAAGGCACGATATACACCTTGCTGTGTTCAGCCATCATGCCCGGTTGTGCCAGCAATACCGGCATCTGGCAGACACGTTCCATCTGTCTTTGCAGACGGTCGTAATGTCCGCCCTCAAGCCATTGCTGCACCAGAACCGGCACCGGAAATAGCCTTGGCAAGGCTTGCAGAATCTGGCGCAGCGGATCTGGACCACCAATACCGCCCAGCAGCAGCACCGCCCCTTCCTGTTGGCCGAAGTCGGCAGGTTCGGGGTCGGCATCCTTTGCGCCACTCATTGCCGCTATCGACGGGGAGGAGAATCTCAACTCCGGCTCCTGCGGGTCAGGTTGGCTTAGACCATCCTTGTTGCGCTCGAATGCCGGGCGCTTGCTGCCCTCATCAATGCTCAATGAAATATCGCTCAATGACCACTGCGATACGGTCTCAAACAATTGCTGCACCCGCCCCTCAACGGACTTGGCTGTATCAGGCGCATCAGTCTGGGGCGCCGTGGCAGCCAGGTCGCCCTGTGCAATATCCGGCGCCAAAGTCGGAGGCTCAAAATCCTGCCACTCATCTTGTGCAGCTGGAGCATCGAACTGCCTCAGATCTTCTTCAACACGCTGATAGGCTTCTTCGGGCGCTAGGTCACTGGGCTCAACCGGCGCCAATGCCTCACGATAGCCAGTATCAATGCTGTCAGCATGTGCCGCATTGGGCAGCTCGCTGATGGCTTCAAAGTCCTGATAGACGCTCCAGTCAGGCAGCACTTGCGTTGATTCCGGTGCCACAGCGGTATCAATAACTACGGGCTCGACGCTTTCCACGGCAGCATCTTGTGCAAGCCGGGTGTCGGTTTGCGGCGATATGGCTTGCAGCTCGGCAGGCATTTGCCAATCCCCCAAATCCACCGTCTCAAAAAGCACGGCTGCGTCTGCTGAGGGCGTATCAACCATGTCTTGTATCGATTCAGGCTCAGCTTGATCTGTTGCTGCCTGCGAAACCGTGTTTTCGTCCAGGAAGGAAAGCGAATCGATTGCATCGTAATCATCCAGCCAAGTCGCATTGGCGGCAGCGACGGATGGCACATCTGCATCGGCCGGAGATTGCTCCTGAGGCTCAAGGCTAGCCTCGGCCAATACCTCTGACCTGAGCGCCGTTTCAGCCTCGGCTTCAGCCTCACGAATGGCCGCAGCCTCGGCATCACGCGCCTGCGCAGCTGCAATCGCTTCCTGGTCGAGAAACGAGAACGCATCCAGATCATCGTAATCGGCGTAGTCCGATACTGCAGACGCCGAAGTCGCCGCCATGACTGCTGGTGTTTCGGCGGCCTCCGCATGCTCAACGGCCGCTTGCGGCGCAGAATCGGCTATCGGTTGCAACACCGGCGGCAAATCGGCTGGCACCTGCTCCCCGGTCACAGTCTCAATGGCTGGCTCGATTTCAAGCCACGCTGCCGGTGCAGGCTCAGCCTCGACCACCGCCCCCCTATCCTCCGCAATGGCCTTGGCATCATCCTGCTGGCTGACCGCAGGCTTGATGGTCACGGTATCCATTTCATGCCCGGCCGGCAGCACATCGCCATGCCCCAATAGTTTGGCCGACAAATGCCGTGACCAGCGAGCCATATCCCAGCCCGCGCGCGTTGCGATAAGTTCGGACTCTTCAAACAGGATGCGGCAATCATCCAGTGCCAGGAGGTCGTCGAAGCGCTCCAGCACCGCCTCCACTTCGGCATCCATCACCATCACCAGATTATTCGGCCGAAGTGACAGCACTTGCGCTTGTTCGGTCTCCAGCGGATCGGCGACCAGCACCAAATCCAGCCCCAGCTGCTCCAGTGCAGCCTGCAATTGCCCCCGCGCCTCACCCGGGCGCGCCAGAAGTACGGTGCGAGTGTCAGTCCTGTTCACGTGCACGCCCCAGCAGTTCGTTCACATTGCGCAACAGCTCCGGCTCCTGATAGGGCTTGCCGAGATAACGGTTCACGCCCAGCTCGAAGGCACGCTGACGGTGCTTGTCGCCGCTTCTGGAAGTAATCATGATGATCGGGATATGCCGCAGGCGGGTGTGGCGCTTCATTTCCGAAGCCAGCTCGTAGCCGTCCATGCGCGGCATCTCGATATCCAGCAGCATGACATCCGGGATGCGCTCCTCCAGTCGCTCCAGTGCATCCACGCCGTCTTTGGCCGTGAGCACCTCAAAGCCCTGACGCATCAATACGCGGCTGGTGACCTTGCGCATGGTGATGGAGTCGTCCACCACCATCACCAACGGCACACTGGCCGCCTTGATGGCCGGCACTTGCTGCACGGCGGCCAAGGCTTCACGACCGGCATGACGGCGTGCCAGCGGGGCAATGTCGAGGATGATCATCACCCGGCCATCGCCCATCACCGTGGCACCAAAGATGCCGGGAATCGAATTGATTTGCGGGCCGGTTGGCTTGACCACGATTTCGCGGTTGCCAATGATCTGGTCCACGCCCACGGCCACACGCAAATCGCCCGAACGCACCAGAATCAGTGGCACTTGCAGCTGGCCTTCGGCCTTGACCGGCGCCTGTCCCAACAGCAGGCCAAGGTCATGGATTTGATAATCCTCGCCGCCGTAGCTGTGTATCGCGCCGGGGGATTCGTATTCGCTGCGTTCAATGCGCGAAACCGCACGCACCGATGCCACCGGCACGGCAAACGTGTTTTCGCCAATACGCACGAATACGGCCTGGGTCACGGCCAGCGTCTGCGGCAAGTGCAGGGTGAAGCAGCTGCCCTGACCGGGCGTGGAGCTGATCTGCAGGCCACCGCCAATCTGGCGCACCTCGTTATTGACCACATCCATGCCCACGCCACGGCCTGCCACCTGGCTGACGCTATCGGCGGTGCTGAAGCCCGATACCAGAATCAGGTTGTCGAGCTGGGTATTGGAAAGCTCGGCTCCCGGCGCAATCAGGCCGCGGGCTTCGGCGCGACGACGCACCGCATCGCGGTCGATACCGGCGCCATCGTCGAGTACCTGCAACACCACTTCCGAGCCTTCCGGGCTGACCTTGAGGCGCACTTCGCCATTGGCCGACTTGCCCGCGGCCTTGCGTTTTTCCGGAGTCTCGATGCCATGTGCCACGGCATTGCGCAGCAAGTGTTCCAGCGGCCCCAACATGCGTTCAAGCACGCTGCGGTCAAGTTCGCCCTGGCTGCCATCCAGCACAAACTGCACTTCCTTGCCAAGCTCACCGGCGGCCTGCCGCACCACGCGGCGCAGGCGCGGCAAGGCGCTTTCGACCGACACCATGCGCGCCCGCATCAGGCCTTCCTGCAGCTCGGTACTGACCTTGGACTGCTGTTGCAGCAGGGTTTCGTACTGGCGGGTCAATTCTTCCAGCGAACCCTGCAGGCTGCTGAGGTCATTGGCCGATTCGCCCAGCGCACGCGAGAGCTGCTGCAAGGTGGAGAAACGGTCCAGCTCCAGCGGGTCGAAGGTTGGATCGGCCGCATCCTGCTCACGCTGGTAGCGGGCAACGATCTGCGCTTCGGTTTCGATATCCAGACGCCGCACCTGGTCGCGCAGACGGGTATTGGTCTGCTCCATTTCCGCCATGGCGCTGCGGAAAGCGCCCAGCTGCTGCTCAAGACGCGAACGATAAATCGCCACCTCACCGGCGTAGTTCACCAGCCGCTCAAGCAAGTCGGCGCGTACACGCACCTGTTCCTGTGAGCTACGGGCAGTGCTTTCGGCCTCGTTCTGCGCCACATCGATGGGCGCTGACAAGGTCGGCATATCCACCACCACCGGGGCCGCTTCACTGGCATCGGCAGCGCTCAGCGCCTCGCCACGGGCGCGTGCCATGAGCGCCTGTACCAAGGTGTCCGCCGGGTAAATGGCGCGGCGCTGACTGACCCGCTCCAGCATGGCATGCAGCCGGTCGAGCGCACTCTCGGTCAGCGCAATATCCCCGGACTGCAAGCCGGCATCGCCTTCAGCGGCCGACTCCAGCAGCGACTCCAGCGCATGCCCCAAGTCGCCCATGCTCATGATGCCGGCCATGCGCGCACCGCCCTTGAGCGTATGCAGATTGCGCTGCAGGGCTTTCAATATCTCCGCATCATCGGGCACTGCACGCAAGCTGGCGGTCAGGCCATCAGCCTCATCCAGAAGGTCATTGCCTTCTTCGATGAAGATTTCCAGCAAGTCCTCGTCCAACCCCTCGATTTCCAGCGGACCATCCGGACCGATTGAATCCGCCTGGGATGCACGGGCAGCCGCCTCGGCCGCCTCCGGCTCGATATACACACTGTGATGGAATTGCGGCGCCTGCAATTTGGCAAGACGCTCTTCCTCCAGCGCCATGAAGTCACGGAACTCGCGCTCGCGCAGCGCCGCCACATCGGCCTGTTTCTCCAGTCGCGCCACCACTTCGCGGGCAACATCAATCTGCATCTGCGACTGGCGACGACTTTCTTCATACGCCGGATCGCCCACGCGCGCTTCCTGCAAGCGCGCATCTTCCATCTGCATGAAGTCTTCAAATTCCCGGGTACGCAGTGCAAGCGCCTTGGCTTGCTCGCGGAATTCAAGCGCCGCCAGACGCATGACTTCGACCGGATCGGACTCCTGCATATTGATCCGCTGCTCGATCTCGGCAATCAGCGCATTGGCACGCGCCTCGGTTTGCGCCAGCACTTCGGCCAGTCGCGCCTGTTGCGCCCGCGCCTCGGATTCGGCCTGCATCTGTTCGGCATGAGCCGCCCAGCGGGTTTCTTCTTCTTCGCGCACGGCGGCCAGCAGATCCACCTCCGCCGCAGGCACATCGTCCGCAAGCGTGGCTTGCTCAGCTTCCAACTGCTGTGCTTCGAGACGTTCGGCTTCGAGGCGTTCGGCTTCGAGGCGTTCGGCTTCGAGGCGTTCGGCTTCGAGACGTTCGGCTTCGAGACGTTCGGCTTCGAGACGTTCGGCTTCGAGACGTTCGGCTTCGAGGCGTTCGGCTTCGAGGCGTTCGGCTTCGAGGCGTTCGGCTTCGAGGCGTTCGGCTTCGAGGCGTTCGGCTTCGAGACGTTCGGCTTCGAGACGTTCGGCTTCGAGGCGTTCGGCTTCGAGGCGTTCGGCTTCGAGGCGTTCGGCTTCGAGGCGTTCGGCTTCGAGGCGTTCGGCTTCGAGGCGTTCGGCTTCGAGGCGTTCGGCTTCGAGGCGTTCGGCTTCGAGGCGTTCGGCTTCGAGGCGTTCGGCTTCGAGGCGTTCGGCTTCGAGGCGTTCGGCTTCGAGGCGTTCGGCTTCGAGGCGTTCGGCTTCGAGGCGTTCGGCTTCCAACCGCTGCGCTTCGTGCGCTTGTTCATGCACATCAGACAGCGCCGCTTCCGGCAAGGCATCACGCAGACTTTCTGCCTGCGACGCCAAAGAGTCTTGCAGTGGCACCTGCTGTGTCTGCCCACTCAAGCCGGTCACAGTGCTGCGGATCTGCTTGGCCAGCTCGGCCAATAGCGCCACGCCCTGAACGCCGGCCACGGCACCGGCAGCCAGCGAGCGCTTCAGCCAGCTCTCGGTCGGCCCGGTCGCACGGGTGATTTCCGGCACTTCAGCCATCGCAAAAGCGCCGTTCATGGTGTGTACGGCACGCAGCAATTCGCTCGATGGCACATGCTCTGCCGCCTGCGGATCTGCCAGCCAGGTGTCGATGGTCTTGAGATGGCCGGCGACTTCGGCATCCAGAATTTCCAGCAATACCGCATCGACTTCCACCGCCACGCTGGCCGTATCGGCAGCGGTCTCGGCGGCGGCTTGCCCGGCCACCTGCATCTGCGGATGTGCGGCCACAGGCTCAGGCTGGTAATGGACTTCTTCACCTGCCGCCAGACGGTCGGCGGCGGCCTCGATACCTGCCAAATCCCGGGCAATCGGTGTCCCGGTCAGGGCAGCGAGCAAGGCGGGCAATGCCTCATGGGCATGGGTAACCAGCGCCAGCACGGCAGGCGTGGCCGGGCGCGAGCCATCCAGCACCCGGTTCAGCATGTTTTCCACTTTCCAGCTGAACTCGCCCAGCAAACGCGCGCCGACCAGGCGGCCACTGCCTTTGAGGGTGTGGAACACGCGCCGGATTGAGCGCGCCTTTTCCAAGTCATCCGGCGCCTGCTGCCACTGCGGCAACAGCTCATCGAGATTGCGGATTTCTTCTTCAACTTCTTCCAGGAAGATTTCCCGGATTTCATCATCGATTTCATCGCTGCCAAGGTCAAAGCCACCGGCTTCAACTGGCAGCACGCCAGCAGACCGCTCATCGCCTCCGGCTGCGGCTGCCGGCTCGACCCATTCAGCCTGTGGGGTTTCTTCCAGAAGCTGGGCGACCGAAACTTGCCCGGCAGCTTCGATTTCCGGCTGCGCCTGCGCAACAGGCTCGGCATCCGTTGCCAGCATTGCAGGCGGCTCTGCGACCTGCGGCTTGCTGGCCTCATTCAGCCAGTCCTCGTAACTGTCCTCATGGCTGTTGGCAAACGGCGCAAAATCTGTGGCGGTGGTATCTTCCGGCGGCAGCGGCCAGTAATGCAGCGCCTCCAGGCTCTGCCGGGTAATCGACAGGATATTGTCACGCCCGCCGCGCTGATCGCGCAGGGCTTCAAGGTAATACTCGATACTGGAAAGCGCATCGGCCAGCGTGTCGAGCTGCTGGTTCCCCGGAATGCGCTTGCGCGTTAGCAGCTCAATCCTGGTATAGCGACCAATGGCGGTCAGATAGTCCGCCGCTTCCGGTAGCTCCAATATTTTCAGCGCCCCGACCACTTGCTCCAGCAGCGCCGGCACCTCCATCAGCTGGGTGTGATCCCAGCCGGTTTCCACAAAGGCCACGAACGCCTGGCGGGCATTGTCAAAGTTGGCGATGGCTTCGCGGCTCAAGGCCTCCATCAGCTGTCGCAATTCCGAGGCACCCAGCGCATCCTGGGCATCTGCCGATAGGCTGCCGCCTCTGCTCACCTGCTCTTGCAAGTCATCCAAGGAGGCATCCACGTATAGCAGCGCGCCGGCCACGTCCAGCAGGACATTCTCATCCATCGGGATGCGCCCGCTGGCAAGCTCCGCCACGGTATCGCGCTGCACGGCCACCACTTCCCGTGCCGTCCCCAAATCCAGCATGCCCAGGGTGTCGGCAATCCGTCCCAGGGCATCGGCCTGTGGCGCCAGCGCCTCCGCATCCTTGCGTCCCATGCGCAGGAACAGATCCAGCGCATCCTTGACGCGCAGCACGTCTTCTTTGAGTGCCGCAGAAACCGTATCCATCAGCGCCCGGTTGATGCCGGTGACACTGCCCTTGGCGCTGGCATATTCGCTATCACTCACTTGCGCCTGCGCATCCAGGTTGAAGCTGCTGCGAAGCAGCGCAAGCGCCGGATGCTCGACCTTGCTGTTGGCGACCTGATACAGCAATTGGCGGGTCAGCTCCGTAAGCGAGGAGGCCGATTGCCGGATATGCTCGTCTGCGCCATTGAACAAGCCCCGCGCCTCGCGCTCCACACTGGCAAATACCGTGCGCAATGCGCTATCGGCCTCAAGCGCGCCATCGGCTGCCGCTTCAGCCACATGGCTGGCGACCCAGAGCAGGCGGCGTGCTTCTGCTGAGCCTGGTTCTTCCGAGAGGGCACTCAAAGCCCCGTGTATGGCGGCGAAGTCGGCCTGCCCGTCGTTCCACTCTGCCAGCGCCTTGCCAAGTCGCTGCAACTGCACCGTGCTGGGCGGATCGGCCATGGCCTGGCGTGCATCGGGGATGGTAGTGGCAGGCAGAGCCAGATCCGGGCTGAAGAACACGCCTTCACTGACCGGCTTGAGCCCGCGCACTTCGCGCAGCTCATTGGCAAGCGGCATCAGTACGATGGGAATATCACGGTGCCCGCCCTGCAAGCGTTCCAGATAATCCGGCAGCTGTAGCGCCCCGCGCATCAGCGCCGCACAGGCCTCATCCACCGAGGCCACTTGTCCCTGGCCAATGGCGCTGGCCAATTGCTGCATTTCCCCGGACACCATGGCCGGGGCATACAGTTCAATCATGCGCAAGCTGCCCTGCACCTGATGCAGCAAGGTCGCGGCCTTGCGCATCCGTTCCGGATCGGCGCCGTCTTCAACATAGGCTTCCACTTCCTGCCGCACCTGCAACAGGCTGGAGTCAAGCTCGGGCTTAATCCAACCCAATGTGGCATGGTCAATCGCTTCGCGCAGCATGTTCATGACTGCCCCCCGGTAATCTTGGCGAAGGAAGTACGGCTCATTTCAGGTGCAACCCCTTGTTTTGCTATCAGGCCGGCAGCTTGAAGTCAGCGACCGAGCGGCGCAGGTCGGCCGCCAGCTGCGCCAGGTTGCCAATCGACTGCGCGGTTTGCCCGGCGCCCTGCGAGGTTTGCAAGGTAATCGACTGGATGGTGCTCATGGTTTCGGTGATGTGCGAAGCCGCATTCGACTGCTGTGCCGCCGACTTGGAAATATCCTGAATCAGCTGCGCCAGGTCATTGGACACGCGCTCGATTTCGCCCAGCGCCGTACCGGCGTCTTCGGCCAGGCGCGCCCCTTGCACCACTTCGCTGGTGGTTTCTTCCATCGAGCTGACCGCCTCATTGGTATCGGACTGAATGGTGGACACCAGGCCTTCAATTCGCTTGGTTGCACCGGAGGTGCGTTCTGCCAGGCGCTGCACTTCGTCGGCCACCACCGCAAAACCGCGTCCGGCCTCGCCGGCCGAGGCCGCCTGAATCGAGGCATTGAGCGCCAGGATGTTGGTCTGCTCGGAAATGTCGTTAATCAGTTCCACGATGGCGCCGATTTCCTGCGAAGACTCGCCCAGGCGCTTGATGCGCTTGGAGGTTTCCTGAATCTGGTCGCGGATATTGTCCATGCCGTGAATGGTCTGGCGTACCACGTCTGCACCGTTGGTAGCGATTTCCACCGAGCGCTGCGCCACTTCTGCCGACTGTGCGGAGCTGCGCGACACCTGGTCAATGCTGCCGGCGATTTCGTTGATACGGTCGGTTGCGGAGCTGATTTCGGCAGCCTGATGTTCGGCTGCCTCGGCCAGGTGCATGGCGGTGGCCTGGGTTTCCTGCGCCGAAGAAGCCACGCGCACCGAAGTATCGTTGATGGTTCCCACCAGGGTGCGCAGCTGCTCGATAGCGAAGTTGATCGAGTCGGCAATCGCGCCGGTCATGTCCTCGGTCACGGTCGCCTTCACGGTGAGATCGCCTTCTGCGAGCGAGCCCATTTCATCCAGCAGGCGCATGATCGCCTCCTGGTTGCGGGTGGTGAGTTCTTCTGCCGAGACCCGGCGTGCCGCCTGGGCGCGGTACAGGCTGCGCAGCAAGCCGCCAATCGCCATCAGGGTCAAAACACCGGAAATGATGGAAATCCAGATATTGCCAAGCAGGCTGGTGTCTTTCAAAGAGCCTGATGCGGTGAATGCGCTGAACAGCTGCCGGGAGTCTTTCAGCATTTGCTCGGAATTGTTGGCAATCTTGCTGGAGGCGGCCTGCGCCTGAAACAGCGGCTCCGAACCATTTTGCACGGCGGCCAGCTCTTTGCTCATGTTCGCCCAGATTTCTTTGGCCTTGTTGAGCGCACTCACGGCGGCGCCTACCGTGACCTTCTTGGCGCCCTGGGCGTTTTCAGCGCCGTCGGCAAGCCCGGCCATCACTTGTTCGAACATCAGAACGTCTTGACGCAGCCCCTGCCCTGCCAGCGGCGCGGTGCTGCCTCCGGCACGGATTTCCGCAATCCGGCGCGCCATCGACGATACCAGAATCGACTGCCGCATGGCGATGTACTGCTGGCTGGAAGGCACGCCCGCGCTGGACATGACACGCACCATTTCATCCAGATGCGCCTGAATCTGCGGCACGGCGGTATTGAAGCGCTCGGCATTACTGCCCAGGCTGGTGACCACCGGCTCGCTGTCGATAATCTGCTTGGCGCTTTGCGCCAGCGGCGCCCAGGTCTTCTTGATTTGGTTGATGGGCGCGGCCACAGACAGATCGTTACCGTAGTCGCGGCTCACCAGATTCAAGTTTTCTTCGATCTTGCCATGCGTTGCCTTGAAGTCGGCAAAGGCATCGGCATCGCCACCGGTAGCGGCCAGCGCCTGACTTGCCAGCTGCTGCGAGAGTACTTGCAACTCTGCCACAGCGGTACTGGCACCGCCCAGGCGAGTAGCGCGCCAGACCGAAGCCACGGTATTGGCCGCAAACACCAAAACGGAAACAACCAGCAAAATCAACCAGAAATTACTGCCGCCTTCACGGGCTTTGCCATTCGTCGAACCACTGGCTGCGCTCATTTTCAAGACCTCGATTGGATTGAATCAATAATGCGCCTGGCCGGCCGGAAACTGTCCGCCAGGCAAGTTGAAGAAATCAGGCCGCAGCCTGACGAAACTCCGGAATGCGCGCCAAGCGCTCCAGATTGAATACTGCCCAGCGCTCATCCTGCTGACAATAGACTTGCTCAACCAGCGTGGCATAACGCCCCTCCGCCAGCTCGTCTGCCTGGATTTGCTGATCGGCATCGAAACCACGCTGGCCATACAGCTCATCTACCAGCACACCGACATCGCCACCGGGCTGGCGGATGACCAGCATCCGCTGCCGCTCATGCTGGACGCTGCGCTGCCCTTCCAGAAACTGTCGCAGATCCACCACCGGCAGCAGGTTGCCGCGCACATTGGCCAGTCCCAGCAACCACGGCTGGGCACCCGGCACCGGCGTCACCGAGGGCACGCCAAGAATCTCGACTACATGGGTATGATCCGATACCAGCCGCCGCTGGCCGATGCGATAGGCCAGGCCACGCCACTGCGCCCCCTCGCCTGCCTGCAGCGGATTGCCCGCCACATGCGTCAAACTCCGGCGTTCGTAATCTTGCAACCGCTCAAAGGGTGTCATCGACACGGCATTCATTGGCTCTTCCCCTGCGTGAACTTGGGCACGACGCCCAAGTCTTGTCCTCAAACGTTCACATAAGTACGAATGGCATCCAGCAATTCCTCGCGGGTAAAGGGCTTGGTGAGATATTCCTCCGAGCCCACAATCCGCCCCCGCGCCTTGTCAAACAGCCCATCCTTGGAGGAGAGCATGATGACCGGCGTGGACTTGAACGTCTGGTTGTTCTTGATCAGTGCGCAGGTCTGATAGCCATCCAGACGCGGCATCATGATGTCCACGAAAATGATGTGCGGATGCTGATCGGCAATCAGCGCCAACGCCTCGAAACCGTCGTTGGCAGTCACCACCTCGTAGCCTTCCCGCTTGAGCAATGTCTCGGCTGTGCGACGAATCGTCTTGGAGTCGTCAATCACCATCACCTTGAGGCCATTCCCCTCTTTGCTTGTTGCTTGCATAGACATTGTCCCCAGAGCTTGCTGGAACCTTGGTGTTTCAAAAAATCCATCTTTCAATTACTGCGGCAGACTGTCAAGCAAAAAGCGCCCGAAATTCCAAATCAGCGACTGGCAGCGCAGTCTTGGGCGTCCATCTGGCGTTCTGGCAACGCAAAATGATCGAAATATGCGCATGAAGGCTCTACCATCGCCAACAGGCCAATCCGCAGGAACTTAAGACCCATGCCGTATGACATCGTGGTGGTGATGGATCCGATTGCCGCCATCAACCCCGCCAAGGACACCACTTTCGCCATGTTGCTGGAAGCCCAGCGGCGCGGCCATCGCCTGCATTATGTATTGCCCGGCGGCCTGTTTCTGCGCGATGGCATGCTGCTGGCACGGGCTGTTGCGCTGCAAGTGCGTGATCAGCACCACGACTGGTTCAGCCTGGGCGAGCCTTATGAGCTGCGCTTTGGTAGTGGCCAGGCGGTGCTGATGCGCACCGACCCGCCGGTGGATACTGATTATCTGCACGATACCCAGCTGCTGGATTTTGCCCGCCAGCAGGGCGCGCTGGTGGTGAACGACCCGCGCGGGCTGCGTGACTTCAACGAAAAGCTCGCCGCGCTGCTGTTCCCGGACTGCTGCCCGCCTACCCTGGTGAGCCGCGATGCCGCTGCGCTCAAGGCGTTCGTGCATGCGCACCAGGATGCGGTGCTCAAGCCGCTCGACGGCATGGGCGGGCGCTCGATTTTCCGCACCAGCGCCGGCGATGCCAATCTCAACGTGATTCTGGAAACATTGACCGGCGGCGGGCGGCATCTGGCGATGGCGCAGCGCTATTTGCCGGAGATTGCCGATGGCGACAAGCGCGTGCTGCTGGTTGATGGCGAGCCGGTGGAATACGCGCTGGCACGCATTCCGCAGGGCGATGAGTTTCGCGGCAATCTGGCCGCCGGCGGACGCGGTGAAGGCCGGCCACTGACCGCACGCGAAAAACACATCGCCGCACGGGTGGGGCCGGAAATGAAACGCCGCGGCATGTTGTTCGTGGGTCTGGACGTGATTGGCGAATGGATGACCGAGCTGAACGTCACCAGCCCGACCGGCGTGCGCGAGCTGGAAAAACAGTTCGGCATCAATATCGCAGGACGCTTGTTTGATGCCATCGAAAAACGTCTGGCAGGCCAGGGGCAATGACTGAGCGCACAGCCCGAAAACCCGGCGAACACGACCGTCTGGGCGCCACCCTGGCGCTCTCGGCATTGCTGCATGCGCTGCTGATTCTGGGCGTGGGCTGGGCGGCCAGTGAATCGGCGCCGGTCACGCCGATGCTGGATGTGATGCTTTCGGAAACCCGCACCGAGCTTACCCCCAAGGAAGCCGAGTTTCTGGCGCAGGTCAGCAACCAGGGTGGCGGCGAGCATGACAAATCCTCGCGCCCCACCGACCCGCAAAGCGGCGAGCTGCCACTGCCCGAATCGGGTACGGCCCCGCAGCCGATGCGCGCGGAAAGTCCGCAAGTCTCGCCGCCGCCGGAGGCGCGCGTGGTCAGCGGTGGCGATGAGACCCGCCGCCTGCCCGAAGCGCGTGATACCCCGGAAAACCCGGACGCGCCCTCACCGCAGGGTCAGCGCAAAATCAATCATGACCTGGCGATGGCGCGGCTGGCAGCAGAAATCCACCTCAATTCCGAGCGCTATGCGCAGCGCCCCAAGCGCAAGTTTGTCTCTGCCAGTACCAAGGAATATGTCTATGCCGAATATCTGCGCCGCTGGGTGGACCGGGTGGAGCGCATCGGCAATCTGAACTACCCGGAGGCCGCGCGCAGCCGCAACCTGTATGGGCAAGTGGTGGTCAGCATCGGCATCCGCCGCGATGGCTCGGTGGAGTCGGTCTCCATCGTGCGCTCCAGCGGCATCGACCTCATCGACCAGGCGGCGCTGCGCATCGCCCGCCTTGCCGAGCCTTATCCGCCACTGCCCAAGACCGATGAGCCGGTGGATGTGTTGAACGTGGTACGCACCTGGAATTTCCGCCCCGGCGGGCAGTTCACGGACGAATAATCAGCCCCTGGAATCCGCTTTGGCGGCGCGCAACGCCTGCTGCTCCTTAATCGTCAACGCGACATTGTTGCGCAGATAGGCCGGCTCCACCTGCTCAGGCGCCAGCGCCTGGCCACGGGCATGGGCGCGAACGGCAAGCCGGGCAATATCCGCCGCATGCGGCAAGGCCAGCGCATCCACTTTAGCCAGCTGCGTATACAACTGCCTGGGCAGGGCGCTTTTTTCTGCCGCAAAGCCGCTGCCCACCCCCAGCCAGCCCTCGCCTTCGAGCTGTACCTGCTGTGGCGCACTCACTTGCTCATCACCAAGCGCCAGCGGCTCGCCATCGCGTATCTGGTAGCTGCACCAATACACCTCGCCCATGCGCGCATCTATCGCGGCCAGCACCCTGTCGCCCTCATCCGCGCCTGCACGCAAGGCCAGCGCCGCCAGCGTGGAAATGCCAATCAGCGGGCGCTCAAGCGCCAGCGCCAAGCCCTGTGCCAGCGAAATACCCAGCCGCACGCCGGTAAACGCGCCCGGCCCCCGCCCCACGGCAATGGCGTCCAGGTCGCTGCGCGCAAGACCGTTTTCTGCCAGCAGCGCGTCTATCCAGGGCAGCACCAATGCGGCATGACGGCGCGGCGCCAGCTCGTAGCGCTCATGCACCAGCCCCTCATTGACCAGCGCCACCGAGCAGGCCTCGGTACAGGTTTCCAGTGCCAGCAGCCGCATCTTCAGTGCCCCGTGGCCAGCGAGAGGTATTCCACCACTTCCAGCCCGAAACCGCCCAGACCCACCTGCTTGCGCGGCGTGCCAATCACCCGCAGCTTGCCGTAGCCAAGATCGGCCAGAATCTGGCTGCCCGCGCCATTGCGGCGCCATTCGGCCATGGGGGCAGCCGGGGTTGTCGCCACTTCATTGCGCAGCCGCGCCAGCAACGCCTCCGGAGTTTGGTTGTCAGCCAGCAGCAGCAGCACCCCCTGACCGGCTTCGTTGATGGCCGCCAGGCTCTCGCCGGTCAGCGGACCAAAGTCTTCGCGTTGCCATTGCAGCGCATCGGCCAGCAGGTTCTGCATCTGGATGCGCGCCAGCGTCGGCACGGCAGCATCGGCCACGCCTTTTTGCAGGGCAAAATGCAGGCCGTGGCTGATGCGGTCACGGTAGCTGTGCAGCATGAAGCGGCCATGCGGGGTGTCGATTTCGCGGCTGTCGATGCGCTCGATGGTGTGCTCGGTCTCCAGCCGGTAGCGAATCAGCGCCTCGATGGAGCCCATTTTCAGGCCATGCTCGCGGGCAAAGACTTCCAACTGCGGGCGGCGTGCCATCGTGCCATCGGCATTCAAAATCTCCACCAGCACTCCGGCAGGCTCCAGTCCGGCCAGCAGGGACAGGTCGCTGGCCGCCTCGGTATGTCCGGCGCGGTTCAGCACCCCGCCGGGCTGCGCCATCAGCGGAAAGATATGCCCCGGCTGCGAAAGGTCGTGGGCACTGGCATCCGGGCGCACCGCCGTGCGGATGGTATGCGCACGGTCATAGGCACTGATGCCGGTAGTCACGCCTTCGGCTGCCTCGATGGAGACGGTGAAGTTGGTGTGATGCGGCGAGGTGTTGTCGCGCACCATCGGCGGCAAGCCCAGCTGCTTGCAACGCTCGCGGGTCAGCGACAGGCATACCAGCCCGCGCGCATGGGTGACCATGAAATTGATGTCGGAGGGCTTGACCAGCTCCGCCGCCATGATCAGGTCGCCCTCGTTCTCGCGGTCCTCATCATCGACGATGACCACCATCCGCCCGGCACGGATTTCTTCAAGCAATTCGGGTATGGAAGCAAAAGACATGGATTACTCTCAAAAACGGGGTGTCGTACTGCGCTTGCTGTCCAGATAGCGCTGCATGCGAATATGCGCTCCTCTGTCTTGCAGTGACAATTTATTGCCGACCGCTTCCAGCACTGCCTGCTCGGCCTGACCTTGATGCCCCATGTCGGCGCAGCCCAGCCCGAGGTTCCCATTCGGATGGGCACACCATTGCAGATTCACACTTTCAGGCGCATTTGAGGGTGAGCCATATTTTTCCAGCGCCGCCTGACGCAGGCGCTCGGCGTTCTCCTGCGACCAAGGGATTTCATACTCCACCGCACTGACCCGGATAGCACCATTCAAATCCGGCTCTGCGGAAAAACGCACCAGGAGCGAGCCATGAGATGCCGCAATCCGAAAGCCCATCGACTGCCGCCTGCCGGTGATTGGATTATTAAGCTCAAACGGCTTGATGGCGCTGACCGGCAGCTGCATGAAGCCACTGGCTGCACGCCGTGCTGCCTCCCACTCCATACCGAGCTTCACCCCGGATACACTGAATTCGGCCGCATCCACGGCGCGCTGCGCCCAAGCCCCAGGCGCTGCCAACAGCAGCAACACCCCGGCAAGCAATTTTTTCCTAACCATCATTCAAGCTCACCTCGCTTGTGCATTGGCAAAATCAACAGCCGCACATGATGAAGCCCCGAGCACGGCGGGGCAATGGTGAGCTCATGACACTCTGCTGCAGATACAGCAACAATGGCGTTCAATCCTGGATGCTGGCCAGCAGCCGCTCCACATAGCGCGCCACCAGGTCGATTTCCAGATTCACCGTATCGCCGATGGCTTTTTCGGCAAAGGCGGTATGCGCGACAGTATGCGGAATCAGGGCGACTTCAAAAAAATCTTCGCCTGCTTCATTGACAGTGAGACTGACGCCATCAACGCAAATCGAGCCTTTCTTGGCGACATAGCGCGCCAGCGCCGTGGGCAGCGAGAAGCGCCAGCGTGCGGCGCGGGCATCGGGCCAAATCGCCAGCACCTTTCCTACCCCATCAACATGGCCGCTGACCAGATGCCCGCCCATGCGGTCGGTCGGCAGCAGGGCGCGTTCCAGATTCAGTGCCGCGCCTGCGGTCAGTTGCCCAAGCGTCGTCAGCGCCAGCGTCTCGGTGGAGACATCGGCGGCAAAGCCGGTCGCATCAAAGGCCACCACGGTCAGGCATACGCCGTTGACGGCAATGCTCTCGCCAAGTGCAACATCGGCAAATGGCAGGTTGCCCACATGGATATGCAGGCGCACATCGCCTTGCAGGTTTTCGGTTTTTTCAAGGCGGCCAACGCCTTGTATCAGGCCGGTGAACATGGGTTTACCTCGTTAGGAAGAAGCGTCAGGCGCAGGTCATCGCCCAAGCGCGTGACATCGTGAAAGGCAAAGCGCGGGGCGTCGGCAAGTCGCTCAAGCCCCAGCCCGGCAAACAGGCCGCGGGCGTCATCGCCCAGCATGCAGGGCGCCAGATACAGCAGCAATTCATCGACCAGCCCGGCACGCAGCAGTGCGCCTGCCAATTGCGCACCGGCTTCCACTTGCACTTCTTGCACGCCGCGCGCGGCAAGCACCTGCATCACTTGCGATAGCGATAGCCCGGCCACATCGCCAGCCACAGCCTCACATTGCACACGGGCAAAACGTGCATCCGGGGTGATACCCGCCCGATGCAGGAACACGGTCGGCGCGCTGCCATCCAGAAGGTGCGAACCGGCCGGGGTTTGCAGGCGGCTATCGAGCACCACACGCAGCGGCGCGATGAAATCGCGCTCATCCTCCAGCCGCACGGTGAGCCGCGGATTATCGGCCAGCGCCGTGCCACTGCCGGTCAGAATGGCGCTGCTGCGGGCGCGGTAACGCTGCACATCGGCGCGCGCGGCCTCGCCGGTAATCCATTGCGACTGGCCATTGGCAAGCGCGGTGCGGCCATCCAGGCTCGCCCCCATCTTGACCCTCAGCCACGGGCGGCCGCGTTCGATGGCGGAGAGAAAACCGCGATTGAGCCAGCGCGCCCGGGCTTCCATCAACCCGGACTGCACCGCGATACCGGCTGCACGCAATTTGTCGAAACCGGCACCATTGACCTTGGGAAACGGGTCGCGCATCGCCGCCACCACACGCCCCACGCCTGCAGCAATCAGCGCATCGGCACAGGGCCCGGTGCTGCCGGTATGCGCGCACGGCTCCAGCGTCACATAGGCGGTGGCGCCGCGCGCGGCCTCGCCGGCCTGGCGCAGGGCAAACACTTCGGCATGCGGCCCGCCCTTGTGCTGATGCCAGCCTTCACCAACGATGACTTCGCCCTGCGCCAACACACAGCCGACCATCGGGTTGGGACGGGTGGTGTAAGCGCCGCGCTCGGCCAGCGCCAGGGCGCGCTGCATGGCCGCCTGGTCAAACGCGCTGAAGTCCACAGTCATTTGCGCCGCGTCTTGGCAGGTTCAACCATCGGCAGTTCCTGCTGCGCACCGGACACCACCGGGTCGCGCACCAGACGGTCAAGCTCCTGACGGAAATCTTCCACATCCTCGAACGAGCGATACACCGAGGCAAAGCGCACAAAGGCCACCTGATCGAGCTTGCGCAGCTCGGCCAGCACAAATTCGCCCACGCGGCGGGTGGACAGCTCACGCTCGGCGGTCATGCGCACCTGATGCACCACTGCGCGCACGGCCGCCTCTATCTGCGATTCGGACACCGGGCGCTTTTGCAGGGCGCGGTCAAAGCTCTGCCGCAGCTTCAGGCCGTCAAAGGGCTGCCGCCGACCATCGGATTTGACGATGGTCGGCAGCTTCAGTTCGATGGTTTCCAGCGTGGAGAACCGCTCGCCACAAGCCTCGCATTCACGACGGCGACGGATGGTGGCGCCGTCCTCACTGACCCGCGAGTCCACCACGCGGGTTTCGGCATGTTGGCAAAACGGGCAGTGCATGAGGGCAGCCTTCAGCGATCAGCCATACACCGGGAAGCGTGCGCACTGCGCTTCCACCTTGGCACGCACGGCGGCAATCACGGCCTCATCGGCCGGGGCATCGAGCACATCGCAAATCCATTCGGCCAGCTCCGCGCAGTCGGCTTCCCGGTAGCCACGGGTGGTGACCGCAGGCGTGCCGATGCGCAAGCCCGAGGTGACAAACGGCTTGCGCGGGTCGTTCGGCACCGAGTTCTTGTTGACGGTGATATGCGCACGCCCCAGGGCTTCTTCAGCCTCCTTGCCGCTGACCTCCTTGCCAATCATGTCCACCAGCATCAGGTGATTCTCGGTACCGCCGGAGACAATCTTGTAGCCACGGCGGATGATGACTTCGGCCATCGCCTGGGCGTTTTTCACCACTTGTTGCTGGTAAGCCTTGAACTCGGGCGAGAGCGCCTCCTTGAAGGCCACCGCCTTGGCGGCGATGACGTGCATCAACGGGCCGCCCTGGATGCCGGGGAAGACGATGGACTGCAGCTTCTTGGTGAGATCCTCATCTGCACCCTTGGCAAGGATGATGCCGCCGCGCGGCCCGCGCAGGGTCTTGTGGGTGGTGGAGGTCACCACATGCGCATGCGGCAGCGGGCTGGGATACACGCCTGCCGCCACCAGACCGGCCACATGCGCCATGTCCACAAACAGATAGGCGCCGACCTTGTCGGCGATTTCGCGCATGCGCTTCCAGTCCACTACCTGCGAATAGGCAGAGAAGCCGGCCACCAGCATTTTCGGTTTGTGCTCCAGCGCCAGCCGCTCGACTTCAACGTAATCAATCAGTCCATCATCATTGACGCCGTATTGCACGGCATTGAACAGCTTGCCCGAAGCATTGACCTTGGCGCCGTGGGTCAGATGCCCGCCATGCGCCAGACTCATGCCGAGGATGGTGTCGCCCGGTGAAAGCAGTGCCAGATACACGGCCTGATTGGCCTGGCTGCCCGAATGCGGCTGCACATTGGCGTAATCGCAGTCGTAGAGTTCCTTCAGGCGGTCGATGGCGAGCTGCTCGGCGACATCGACAAATTCGCAGCCGCCGTAATAACGCTTGCCCGGATAGCCTTCGGCATATTTATTGGTGAGCTGGCTGCCCTGCGCCTCCATCACTGACGGGCTGCAATAGTTCTCCGAAGCAATCAGCTCGACATGATCCTCTTGCCGGCGCACCTCGGCGGCTATCGCACGCGCCAGTTCAGGGTCGAAGTTTTCAATACGGATATCGCGGCAGAACATGACACACTCCGGGGCAGGAAAAACCGTAATCTTAAGCCATCCGCCCCATTCGCATTCATCGCGCAGACATTGTGAGAGACTGTGCCGGCGCCACTGTAATGTGCAATGCATCCGGCTGGCCGCGGCCAGATACGCTGCACACGATATGACAGCTGTCACTGCTGTACACCGCCGCCAGCGGCTAATCTCCACACTTCGGTTTTTCGCCTATCGTCATGAGCCACTCCGCCGAACTCCTCAAGCAATTGCGCATTGAACGCCAGAACACGCCGCCGCCTGCCAGGCGCTGGCCGTGGGTCGTGGCCGTGCTGGTCTTGCTGTTTGCTGCCGTGGCCGGGTTTTTCACCTATCGCGCCCGCACAGCGACGATTGCGGTGCAGACCGCCATCGCCCTGCCGGCCAATGGCGGCGCTGGCTCGGCCTCGGTACTGGATGCCTCCGGCTATGTGGTGGCGCGGCGCATGGCCACCGTCTCGGCCAAGGTGCCGGGGCGGGTGCTGGAAGTGCTGATTGAAGAAGGCCAGCAGGTCAGTGAAGGGCAGGTACTGGCACGGCTTGACCCGGTGGATGCCGTACAGCATCAGGCGCTGGCACGCGCGCAACTGGCCGCCAGCCAGAGCCAGCTGGCCGGGCTGGAAACGCAATTGCGCGAAGCCGAGGCCAATGCCCGCCGCTACCGCGAGCTGGCCGGGCAACAACTGGTTTCCAGGGCGCAATACGAGGCCGCGCAGACCCAGCGCGACACCTTGCGCGCGCAAATCGCCAGTCAGCGGCGGCAGAACGAGGTCAGCCAGCGACAGCTCGCCATCGCCAATCAGGGGCTGGACAATACCGTGGTGCGCGCGCCGTTCGCCGGGGTGGTGATTGCCAAGGCCGCGCAGCCGGGCGAAATCGTCTCGCCAATGGCCGCAGGCGGCGGCTTTACCCGTACCGGCATCGGCACCATCGTCAATATGGACTCGCTGGAAGTGGAAGTGGATGTCAACGAGGCGCATATCGGCCGGGTTGTACCGGGCATGCCGGTAGAGGCCATTCTCAATGCCTACCCGGACTGGCGCATCCCGGCAGAAGTCATCGCCATCATTCCCACCGCCGACCGCAGCAAGGCCACGGTCAAGGTACGCATCCGCCTGAATGCCCGCGATGCACGCATCGTGCCGGATATGGGGGTGAAGGTGAGCTTTCTGGAAAAGCCCGCTGCCCCCGATAGCCCGCGCCGTGAAGGCGTGTTGCTGCCAGAGGCAGCGCTACGCAAGGACGGCGAGGCCGCCTATGTTTTCCGCGTGGATGGCGAGCAGCGCGTCCACAGTGTGCCGGTACAAACGGCGACCACGGCCGAAGCCGGATATATCCGCGTGATGCAAGGACTCAATGCTGGCGATAGCGTGGTGGTGAACGCCCCGGACACACTCAAAGACGGCATGAAAGTCCAGCCTGCCCGCTGAAATTCCCCGCCGATACCCTCGCCAAGGAGCCGCCATGAACCCACTGGTATCCATCCGCAATCTGGCCAAGTCCTACCATCGCGGCGCGGAAACGCTTGAGGTATTGCACGACATTACGCTCGACATTGCCGAGGGTGACTTTGTGGCATTGATGGGGCCATCGGGCTCGGGCAAGAGCACCTTGCTGAACCTGATTGGTGGGCTGGATACGCCCAGCCACGGCAGCATCGAAATCCGCGGCCAGCGCATCGAAACCCTGCGCGAGTCCGAGCTTGCGCGCTGGCGCAGTGAACATGTCGGCTTTGTGTTCCAGTTCTACAACCTGATGCCCACGCTCAGCGCACAAAAAAATGTCGAGCTGCCATTACTCCTGACCCGGCTTTCGGCCAGCCAACGCCAGCGCAATGCCGGCATCGCCCTGCAACTGGTCGGGCTGGCCGAGCGCGCCCGGCACCGGCCGAATGAGCTTTCCGGCGGCCAGCAGCAGCGCGTGGCCATCGCCCGCGCCATCGTTTCCGACCCGATGTTCCTGATTTGTGACGAGCCCACCGGCGACCTCGACCGCCAGTCCGCCGAGGATGTGCTGAATCTTTTGCAGATGCTCAACCGCGAGCATGGCAAGACCATCATCATGGTCACCCATGACCCGAAAGCCGCCGAATACGCCCGGCGCGTGATTCACCTCGACAAGGGCGTACTGGTCAACTGAGCTGACGGAGCTGAGATGAAATACCTGCCACTCATCTGGGCCTCGCTGTTCCGCAGCCGCCTGCGCACCTGGCTGACGCTGCTTTCCATCGCCACCGCCTTCCTGCTGTTTGGCCTGCTCGATTCGGTACGCATCGCTTTCAACTCCGCGGGTGATAGCGTGGCCGGAGCCAAGCGTCTGGTGGTGCTATCAAAAATTTCCATGACCCAGTTCCTGCCGCTGGCACTGGAATCGCGCATCGCGCAAGTGCCGGGGGTGGGCAAGCTCAGCCATTCCACCTGGTTCGGTGGCGTGTATCAGGACAATCGCCGGTTTTTCCCGAGCTTCTCGGTCAAGCGCAATTTTCTCGACCTCTACCCGGAGTTCCAGCTATCCGCCGCCGAGCGCGAAAGCTGGCTTGCCAGCCGCGATGGCGCCCTGGTGGGTCGCGCCCTGGCCGAGCGTCATGGCTGGAAAGTGGGCGATGTGATTCCGCTCCAGGCCACCATCTTTCCGCAAAAAGACGGCAGTAATGCCTGGCCGCTGAAGCTCTCTGGCATTTTCAGCATCAATGACGAGAAACGCCGCAACGAAGAAAACCAGCTCTGGCTGCATTGGGAATATTTCGATGAGGCCAACCAGTACGTCAACGGCCAGGTCGGCATCTATGTGGTGGAACTGGCGCCCGGCGCCGATGCCACCCAGGTGGCGCGCGCCATCGACCAGCTCAGCGCCAATTCCGCGCACCAAACCAAAACCCAGACCGAGCAGGCCTTCAATCAGGAATTCGTCAAGCAATTCGCCGATGTCGGCATGATCGTCAGCGCCATCATGGCGGCAGTGTTCTTTACCCTGGTCATTCTCACCGGCAATACCATCAGCCAGTCGGTGCGCGAGCGCACGCCGGAGCTTGCGGTGATGAAAACCCTGGGCTTTACCCGCTACACCCTGCTGTGGCTGCTGCTGACCGAAGCGCTGCTGCTGATCGGCCTTGGCGGCCTGCTCGGGCTTGGCCTTGCCAATTTCTCCATCGAGGCCATCAGCCGCGCCAGTCAGGGCATAGTGCAGATGGGGCAACTCCAGCCGCGCACCTGGCTGACCGGCCTTGGGCTGATGCTGCTGATTGCGCTGGTGGTCGGCTTGCTGCCGGCGCTGCGCGGCATGCGTATCCGTATCGTCGATGCCCTGGCAGGACGTTGATATGAATCGTCTTAAAAAGCTGAGCCTCACCCTGGGTTTCTGGCTGCTGACCGGATTGCTGGCCGGCCTGTGGATTGTCCTGCCCTGGCAGGCGTTGCTGGTGCTGCCGCTGCTGGTTGGCCTGTGGCTTGGCATCAGCCGCAGCGGACAACTGGCACTGGCCGTGCTGCGCATGGGGCTTGCCGGACTGCCGCAACGCTGGGGCGCAGCGCTGGTGATTGTCATCGGTATCGCCGGCGTCACCGGCGTTCTGACCGCGATGCTGGCGATGGGCGCGGGCTTTGCCAACACCCTCAAGCGCACCGGCAGCGATACCACGGTGATATTGCTGCGTGGCGGCTCGCAGACCGAAATCAACTCGGTCATCACCCGCGAGCAGGCGCAGCTTGCCGCCCTGCTGCCGGGCATCGCCCGCAATGCCCAGGGGCGACCCATGGTTTCGCCGGAAATCACCCAGGTCATCGCCCTGCCCAGCCGCGATGGCAGTGGCGATGCCAATGTGCAGCTGCGCGGCATCAGCGCCGCAGGCTGGGAAATCCGCCCGCACTTGCGCATCATCGCCGGGCGCAGCTTCACCCCCGGCAAGCAGGAACTGGTGGTCGGCCAGGGCGCAGCGCGGCAATTCGCGCACAGTGCCATCGGCGATACCCTGCGCATCGCCGGGCAATCCTGGACAGTGGTCGGGCATTTTGCCAGTGATGATGCCCATGACTCGGAACTGTGGGCCGATGCCGATGCGATGGGCGAGCTGAACCGCTACGGCATCTGGCAGGCGGTGATGTTGCGCCTTGTGCACCCGGAAATGCTGGCGCCACTGCGTCAGGCACTGGCTGCCGACCCGCGCCTGAAGCTCGATGCCGAAACCACCCTGCACCACTACGGCAAGCAGTCCGAACAGCTCAAGACCCTGCTGGATGTCCTGGGTCGCATCATCGGCGCGATCATGGCAGTGGGCGCAGCCTTCGGCGCACTGAACTCGATGTATGCCGTGGTGGCCGGTCGCCGCCAGGAAATCGGCACCCTGCGCGCCATGGGCTTTGCGCCCTTCCCGGTGGTGGCGGCGGTGATGCTGGAAACCCTGCTGCTGGCGCTCATTGGCGGGCTGCTGGGCGGCTTCATCGCCTGGTGGCTATTCAATGGCTATAGCGTCAACACGCTGGGGCGCAACTTCAGCCAGGTGGTATTCCAGTTCCAGGTCACGCCCGGACTGCTGCTCACCGGCCTGCACTGGGCCATCGGCATCGGCCTCATCGGTGGCCTGCTGCCCGCCCTGCGCGCTGCGCGCATGCCCATTACCGAAGCCTTGCGCGCCGGGTAAGTCCGGTAACGCTCGCCTATAATGCCGGCTTCGCCCCCTGCCGGGGGTCTTCACGCTTTACAGGTCATCCATGTCCTCGCAATACATTTACACCATGAACCGGGTGTCCAAGGTGGTGCCGCCCAAGCGGCAAATCATCAAGGACATCTCGCTCTCCTTCTTTCCCGGCGCGAAAATCGGCCTGCTTGGCCTGAACGGTGCGGGCAAATCCACCGTGCTGAAAATCATGGCCGGAGTGGATACCGATTTTGAAGGCGAAGCCCGCCCGCAGCCCGGCATCAAGGTCGGCTATCTGCCGCAGGAGCCACAGCTCGACCCGGAACACACCGTGCGCCAGGCGGTGGAAGAAGGCGTCGGCGAAGTGCTGCAAGCCCAGGCCGCGCTGGAGGCGGTGTACGCCGCCTATGCCGAAGAAGGCGCAGATTTCGACGCGCTCGCCAAGGAACAGGAACGGCTTGAGGCCATCCTCGCCTCGGGCGATGCACACACCCTGGAGCAGCAGCTGGAAGTGGCCGCCGATGCGCTGCGCCTGCCGCCCTGGGATGCCAAGGTCGGCAACCTCTCCGGTGGCGAAAAGCGCCGCGTGGCGCTGTGCCGGCTACTGCTGCAAAAGCCGGACATGCTGCTGCTGGACGAACCCACCAACCACCTCGATGCCGAATCGGTGGAGTGGCTGGAGCAATTCCTGCAACGCTACCCCGGCACCGTGGTGGCGGTGACCCACGATCGCTACTTCCTCGACAACGCTGCCGAGTGGATTCTGGAGCTTGACCGCGGCCGCGGCATCCCGTGGAAGGGCAATTACACCGAATGGCTGGTGCAAAAAGACGAGCGCCTGAAGCAGGAAGAAAATCAGGAAAAAGCCCGCCAAAAAGCCATCCAGAAAGAACTGGAGTGGTCGCGGCAAAACGCCAAGGGCGGCCGCAGCAAGGGCAAGGCACGTCTGGCGCGACTGGAGGAGCTGCAATCGCAGGAATACCAAAAGCGCAACGAAACCAACGAAATCTTCATCCCGCCGGGTGAGCGCCTGGGCAACTCGGTCATCGAATTCAAAAACGTCAGCAAGAAATTCGGCGACCGCCTGCTGATCGACAATCTGTCGATGATTGTCCCGCCCGGCGCCATCGTCGGCATCATCGGCCCCAACGGCGCGGGCAAATCCACGCTGTTCAAGATGATTACCGGCCAGGAAAAACCCGATTCCGGCGAAATCATCATCGGCCCGACGGTGAAGCTCTCCTATGTGGATCAGAGCCGCGACAAGCTCGAAGGCAACCACAACGTGTTCCAGGAAATCTCCGGCGGCCTCGACATCCTCAATATCAATGGCGTGGAAATCCAGTCGCGTGCTTACATTGGCCGCTTCAACTTCAAGGGTCAGGACCAGCAGAAACTGGTCGGCACCCTCTCCGGGGGTGAACGCGGCCGCCTGCACATGGCCAAGACCCTGCTGCAGGGCGGCAATGTGCTGCTGCTGGACGAGCCGTCCAACGACCTCGACATCGAAACCCTGCGCGCGCTGGAAGATGCCCTCTTGGAATTCCCCGGCAATACCTTCGTGATCAGCCACGACCGCTGGTTCCTCGACCGCATCGCCACCCATATCCTCGCCTTCGAAGGTGACAGCCATGTGGAGTTCTTCCAGGGCAATTACCGCGAATACGAGGAAGACAAGAAACGCCGCATGGGTGATGACGCCGCCCCCAAACGCCTGCGCTTCAAGGCGTTGAAATAAGCCCCCTGACAAGGCCGCCCGGTGCGGCCTTGTTGCGGTCGAGCTGAACCGCAGCAAGGCAGTCCCGGCACAAGGCTGCGAAATCGCGATAATGGCAGGCACCTTGATCTAGCAAGCCAATCTGCATGTCTTCCCGCAAAGTCAACCGGAGCATGAAGCTCAAAAGCGCCGATGCACTGCAATTAAGCCCGGATGGCCAATATCTTGCCGGCACCAGGATCGGCGGCAAGGTCATCCTTTATGACCTGTTGGCACAAAGCGAAATACTGGCCAGCAAACCGCTGAAAAATATCGTGACAGTGAATTTTTCGCCATGCAGCCGCTATCTCGCATTGATCAACGATACCCGGCACTGGTGCGTGCTTGCGGTACCTTCGGGCGAAGTACTCGCGCAGGGACAGGCACCAGCCACTCAAAGCGGCAGCGCACCACTGTTCCTGCCCGATAGCAGTGGTCTGTTCGTGACCAGCCGCCAATTCCACCTGCTCGATGCAACAGCCCGCCCGCCGCAATGGCAGCAGACATATCAGGCCACGCTCTGGCATTGGCCCGACGGCATCGTGCAAGGCGAGCGCGAATTGTCCCTGCCACTGGTCGGGGATATCTACCCGGACTACCCGCGTGGACGCTATCTGCTGGCCTATCCCGTAGGCGTGGCACTCGATCCGGCCACACATGTGGCCTCGTTTGCGCTTTGCCATTGGAGCGGCAATCTACTCACCGCCGACTTCACCGATATCCCGCCACCACCGCAGGCTGCCATGCCGGCGCATTTCCCCGGTACCGGGCGATGGAAAAACATCAACACCTTCAGCGTCGCCGCCGATGGCGACATCGCCATCTTGCTCCGTCCCGGCCACCAAACCACGCAAAGCCACGATCTTGTATTGCTAGATGGGCAACACTTCCAGCCTCAGGCATTCAGCATCGTGGCCGAGGCTCCGCAGCTTGAGGCCAGAAATTGCGCTCTGGGGGCGCAAGTAGTGGCAGTCAGCTGCTGTGGCGAATACCACTCCGAGCACGGCCATTCGGATGCACATATCGCCTTTTTCAGCCGTGATGGCTTACAGCCGCTGGGAAGACTCAAACTACCGAGCGGACAGGCGGCAAACACGATTGTCTTCCACCCCAGCGGCACGGGATTTGGCATTGCCATGGGCGCACAAAGCCGCTGGCATTTCGACTGCCCACAACAGCCCGAAGCACTGCTGGCGTGGCTCGCCGCACAGCCGTGAACCACATCACACCCCCTGTCCCGGATGCAAGTACACTCGGTATGCTGACCCACCACTAACAACACTGGAGGTTCCATGAAAATGCGTTCCCTGATGCTGTTTGGTCTATTGACATTCCCGCTGCTTGCCCATGCCCAGCAGCCCGCTGCGGCAGAAATCCGGCAAAAAGTGGCGCGCGCGGCCACTGCCTATGCCAGCGCCATCGCCTGTGATGCACAAGTGAATCCGCAGAACATCGTGCCGCTGGTGCCCTATACCCATATGGATAACCGCTTTGAGGCGCTGTACGCCGTCATCTGGCAGGGCGATATCGGCTGCGGCGAAGGCTCGGGCACTGGCAACGACAATATCCTGACTGTGAAAATCGGCATGGGCGATACCTATATGGTGGACGTGCAGGAGTCTTCACCGATGGTGCCGTTCTATCTGCCTGCCCGCTTTTCCCGGGTACTGCGCAACAGCCGCGACAGCATCACCGTGGAAACCCTGGAGCACGGCCCACGCGATGCCAACTGCTGCCCCACGGTGAAAAAACAGGTCCGCATGCGCCGCGATGGCCGTGGTCACTGGAGTGAGGCGAAATAACTACCCGTTGGTGATACGCGCGGCAAATAACAACGCAAGCATCCAACCGATGCGCCGCTACCTATCGGCTGTCTTGAACATGGATGATGCTACCTTGAAAACTCTCCGCAGCAGGCAACTCCGAGCTGCTAGCTGTAAAGTATCAATGAGGTTGTTTCTCGGAGTAGGCAGTCGGCTCATGGGAGGTAGGGGGGCGATGCCATGGTGCGGTCGGTGCCAGTTGTAGTGGTGTTGCCAGCTGAGCAGCGCCTGTGTGCGTTGGGCTGAGTTCTGGTAGGTCCAGCCGTATGCCCACTCGCGCGGGGACGACTGGATGAAGCGCTCGGCCCTGCCGTTGGCCTGGAGCCGGTAGGTTCTGGTGAACTTCTGTACGATGCCATGCCGGGTGCAAACAGCGCGGAAGAGCTTGAAGCGAAACACCGAGCCGTTGTCGGTCAGCACGCGCTTGATGCGCAC